>NZ_JBSGUQ010000014.1:0-256927 GCF_053608005.1 Lentzea sp. NPDC055074 | reverse complement strand
CCTCCGTGTGCGGTGAAGACCTAGACACCTCCACCACACACGGAGGTCTTCCTCATGATCAAGGCGACATGCCGGACACACCGTCAACAACGTCCGTGATCACTACAACTAGGCGACCATGCTTCTCCGCGAACGGGCAGGTGCCTGCCGCGAGTACTCCGGTTGACCCAGCCCGAACAGCCTTTATCGCTCTTGTCACCCGGCTGACGGCTCGATTCAACCCCGTCGTCCCCCGAACATGAACACGATTCACCATCGATGAATCGGGGGCGGCATGACAGGGTTCAACCGGCGGTCTTTCCTCCTGGCGATGGGTGTGGGTGCGGCGGGCGTGCCGCTGCTCGACCGCCAAGCGTTTGCGTCCACGGCGGGCACGACGCTCGACGTCACGGCCACACCGGTCGGCACCAGCGGTTATCGCCGTCTCGCGGCGGGCCCGGGCTGGCCGACGGTCGTGCGCGGTGACCTCGTCGCGGCCAAGCCCGGCCGGGAGGCTCGCAGGAAGGCGCTGACCAGCTTCGTGCAATTCAGCGACATGCACATCTGCGACGCCCAGAGCCCGCTGCGCTTCGAGTACCTGCACCCGATCATGGGCTCCAGCGCGCACCGGCCGCAGGAGGCGCTCACGACGCAGGGGTCGACGAGCCTGGTGAAGCGCGTCAACGCCGTGCGCAACGGGCCGTTGACCGGCAGGCCGTTCGACTTCCTCATGACGACCGGCGACAACACCGACAACCACGAGAACGTCGAGCTCGACTGGTATCTCACGGTCCTCAACGGCGGCCGCATCACGCCCAACACCGGCGACAGCAGGTACGAGGGCGTGCAGAACGCGGGCATCAGCACGTTCTGGCAGCCCGACCTGAGCGGCGGCGACGACTACAAGGCCGCCGGCTTCCCGCACCTGCCGGGGCTGCTGGACGCGGCGGTCCGCGAGTTCACCAGCCCCGGGCTGAACATCCCCTGGTACTCGACCATCGGCAACCACGACGACAGCGTCGTCGGCGCGCTGCCGGACGGGCTGCTCGACGGCTGGTACACCGGCCGCAAGAAGATCGTCGGGTTCGGCGACCCCGTGCAGAACGCGAAGGTCGCGCGGGCGTTCAACGACCCTGCGGCGATCCCTGAGGCCCTCGCGATCCTCGCGAGCAACAGCGGCGTCGTCCGCACCGTGACGCCTGATTCGAGGCGCAGGCTGTTCACCACCGGTGAGTTCGTGCGCAAGCATCTGCCGACGGGCGGTCACGGCTACACGGACGCCAACGCGGATGGTGTGGACGTCTTCTACACGTTCCGGATGGCGCCTGGTGTCACCGGCATCAGCATGGACACCACTAACCTCGCGGGGTTCTCCACGGGCTCGATTGGGCTCCATCAGCTCAACTGGATCGAGAAGACCCTCAGGCGCAACAGTTCGCTCTACTACGACTGGCTCGGTCTGCCGCAACGGCAGAACGTCACCGACGAGCTGTTCGTGCTCTTCAGTCACCACACGAGCTCGACGATGGGCAACGTCCTGCCGGACAAGCGCCGCCCGTTGGACCCGCGCATGAACGGCGACGCGCTGCTCAACCTCCTGCACCGCTTCCCGAACGTGGTGGCGTGGGTCAACGGCCACACGCACCGCAACGTCATCACCCCGCACCGGCACGAGACGCCGTCACGGAGCTTCTGGGAGATCAACACCGCCGCGCACGTCGACTACCCGCAGCACGCCCGCGTGATCGAGGTTGCGGACAACGGCGACGGCACGTTGTCGCTGTTCACGACGTTGCTCGAAGCCGACGCGCCGTACCAGGCCGACTACGACGACAGGTCGGACAGCGCCCTCGCGAGCCTTTGCCGGGAGTTCACCTACAACGACATCCACTCGCGGACGAACCCCCTCGGGACACCGCTCGACCGGAACACGGAGCTGCTCGTGGCCGTCCGCTGAGTGGGATGTCCCACAGCCGGTGCTGGGTGATCAGGAATTTCAGCGGCCTAAGGTCGTTGACGTGGCAGTGGACATCTCGCTAACCCCACCGCAGTCCCGTCCGAGTGCGGCGGCCATGCGGCGTGCGCTGCGCAGGGCCGCCGACGGTGCCGTGCTCGACGCGACCGAGGCCGCCGTGTTGCTGCACGCGCGCGAGGACGACCTGGACTCGTTGCTGACAGCGGCGGGCAAGGTCCGGGACGCGCACCTGCTCGCCGAGGGGCGTGCCGGGATCGTCACGTACAGCCGGTCGGTGTTCATCCCGCTGACGAGGCTGTGCCGGGACCGGTGCCACTACTGCACGTTCGCGACGGTGCCGCACAAGCTGCCCGCCGCGTTCCTCGAACGCGACGAGGTGCTGGCGATCGCCCGCGCCGGTGCCGCGCAGGGCTGCAAGGAAGCGCTCTTCACGCTCGGCGACCGGCCCGAGGAGCGCTGGCCCGCCGCGAAGGAGTGGCTGGAGGCGCGCGGCTACGAGTCCACTTTGGACTACGTGCGGGCCAGTGCCATCGCGGTGCTGGAGGAGACCGGGCTGCTGCCGCACCTCAACCCCGGCGTGCTGAGCTGGGAGGAGCTGACGCGGCTGCGGCCCGTCGCGTCCAGCATGGGCATGATGCTCGAGACCACCGCGGAACGGCTCTGGAGCGAGAAGGGCGGCCCGCACTACGGCAGCCCCGACAAGGATCCCGCCGTGCGCCTGCGGGTCCTGACCGACGCCGGCCGCGTGAACGTCCCGTTCACCACCGGCATCCTCATCGGCATCGGGGAGACGATCGCCGAGCGCGCCGAGTCGTTGCTCGCGATGCGTCAAGTCGCGAAGCAGTACGGGCACATCCAGGAAGTCATCATCCAGAACTTCCGCGCCAAGCCGGACACGGCGATGCGCGGCATGCCCGACGCCGACCTGACCGAGCTCGCGGCGACGATCGCCGTTGCGCGCCTTGTGATGCCGTCCACGGTGAGCGTGCAGGCACCGCCGAATCTCGTCGGCGGCGAGTTCGACCTCATGCTGCGCGCGGGCGTCGACGACTGGGGCGGCGTCTCCCCGGTCACGCCCGACCACGTGAACCCCGAGAAGCCGTGGCCCCAGGTCGACCAGCTCGCGGAGATCACCGCTCAGGCCGGTTTCTCCTTGCGGGAGCGGCTGAACGTCTACCCGCGCTACGTCCGCGCGGCAGCGGGGCAGTGGATCGACACCCGGCTCACCGCGCACGTTTCCGCGCTGGCACAGGAGAACGGCCTCGCGAACCCGGACGCCCCCGTGGCCGGCCGCGAGTGGCAGGAGCCCGACGGCGGGCTCGACACGTTCGGACGCGCGGACCTCAACACCGCGATCGACACCGAGGGCCGCACGAGCGACCGCCGCGGAGACTTCGACGAGGTCTACGGCGACTGGGACGAGCTGAAGATCCCCGTTGCGCCGCAACGACTCTCCGAAGACGTCCAACGTGGACTGAAGATCGCCGCGAACGACCCGGCGTCGTTGCTCGGCGACACCGACGCCGCGATGGCGCTGCTGACGGCCGACGGCGACGCGCTGGAGGAGATGGTCCGCCTCGCCGACGATCTCCGGCGCGAGGTGGTCGGTGACGACGTCACGTACGTGGTCAACCGGAACATCAACTTCTCCAACGTCTGCTACGTCGGTTGCCGCTTCTGCGCCTTCGCCCAGCGCGAGCGCGACGCGGACGCGTTCCGGTTGTCGACCGAGGACGTCGCCGACCGAGCGCAGGAGGCGTGGGACGACGGCGCCACCGAGGTCTGCATGCAGGGCGGCATCGACCCGAAGCTGCCGGTGACCTACTACGCCGACGTGGTGCGCGCGATCAAGAAGCGCGTGCCCGGGATGCACGTCCACGCGTTCAGCCCGATGGAGATCGTCTCCGCCGCGGCGAAGGCGGGAGTGAGCGTCCGCGAGTGGCTCACGGAACTCAAGGAAGCCGGCCTCGACACGATCCCCGGCACGGCGGCGGAGATCCTCGACGACGACGTCCGCTGGGTGCTGACCAAGGGCAAGCTGCCGACCGCGACCTGGCTCGACGTCGTCGGCACGGCCCATGAGCTGGGCATTCGCTCGTCGTCGACGATGATGTACGGCCACGTCGACCACCCCGGCCACTGGCTCACGCACTTCCGCGTCCTCGCGAACCTGCAGGACCGGACCGGCGGGCTGACCGAGTTCGTCGCGCTGCCGTTCGTGCACCGCAACGCCCCGATCTACCTGGCGGGAGTGGCCCGTCCGGGCCCCGGCCGCCGCGACAACCGCGCCGTGCACGCGTTCGCACGGCTGGCGCTGCACGGACGCGTGGACAACATCCAGTGCTCGTGGGTGAAGCTCGGCGACGAGGGCACCGCGGAGATCCTCAACGGCGGTGCGAACGACATCGGCGGCACGTTGATGGAGGAGACCATCAGTCGCATGGCCGGGTCCGAGCACGGATCGGCGCGCACTGTGAGTGAGCTCGAGACCCTGGCATCACTAGCAGGGCGTAACGCGCGTCAGCGGACTACGACATATGGGCGAGTGCGATCCGATCATCCGTGACCGATAGTCTGATTCGGCGCATCGACGCTACCGGCCATCGGTAGCTTGGCGGCCATTCAGTCAGCAAGGTTCACCCGTTCCGGGGTGGATCTGTGCCTTGGGGAGGCTCGGCAAGTGCACGGCATGAGTCTGGTACTGAGCGCGGCGGTCGAAAGCAGCATGACCGGCACCGCCGCGGGTCCCGTCGGCCTGATCGCGGTCACCGCGGGCGTCGGCGGCATGGTGTACGGCCTGGTGAAGCGGCGCAAGCCGGCCCCCGTCGTGGCGGCCAACCAGCGCATCGACCTGGTTCAGCAGGACACCGCGCAGAACTGATCTGCCTGGTCTGAGAAGATTTCGCTCGTGTCCACGGAGAACGCGCCTGCAGAGCCCGTAAAGCGCCCCCGCGTCCTGTCCGGCATCCAGCCGACGGCCGGGTCGTTCCACCTCGGCAACTACCTGGGTGCGGTGCGGCAGTGGGTGGCCCTGCAGGAGGCCCACGACGCGTTCTACTGCGTCGTCGACCTGCACGCGATCACCGTGGAGCAGAACCCGAAGGAACTGCGCCAGAACACGCGCGTCTCGGCCGCGCAGCTGCTCGCGCTGGGGATCGACCCGGATCGGGCGACCCTGTTCGTGCAGTCGCACGTCCCGGAACACGCCCAGCTCGGCTGGGTCATGCAGTGCATGACCGGTTTCGGCGAGGCGGCGCGGATGACGCAGTTCAAGGACAAGTCCGCACGTCAGGAGCAGTCCGTCGGCGTCGGCCTGTTCACGTACCCGATCCTGCAGGCCGCGGACATCCTGCTGTACCAGGCGCACTACGTGCCGGTCGGCGAGGACCAGCGCCAGCACCTGGAGCTGACCCGCGACCTCGCGACGCGCTTCAACTCGCGCTACGGCAAGACGTTCCGCCTGCCCGAGGCGTACATCGTCAAGGACACGGCCAAGATCTTCGACCTGCAGGAACCGACGGCGAAGATGAGCAAGTCGGTGCCCGGCGGTGTCGTCGAGCTGCTGGAGGACCCGAAGCGGTCGGCCAAGAAGATCCGCTCCGCGGTCACCGACACGGGCCGCGAGGTCCTCTTCGACGTCGAGAACAAGCCGGGCGTCTCGAACCTGCTGACGATCTACTCGGCGCTGACCGGGCGTTCCGTGGAGTCGCTGGTCGCCGACTACGACGGCAAGGGCTACGGCGACCTGAAGAAGGACCTCGGCGAGGTCTTCACCGAGTGGGTCACGCCCGTGCAGGAACGCGTGAAGATGTACCTCGACGACGTGGCGACCTTGGACAAGATCCTCGCCGCGGGTGCCGAGCGCGCCCGCGAGGTCGCATCGGGCACGTTGCGCCGCACGTACGACAAGCTCGGCTTCGTGCTCCCGTAACCTGCCCGGCTAGTGCAAGTGCACTAGCGTCTTGCTCGTGGACAAGTGGCGGCAGAAGTACGCGTGGCTCGACCACATCATGCGTGCTTACGAGCGGTTCGACCAGAGATACGGAACCCAGCACGCAGCTGCGGTCACGTACTTCAGCGTGCTCTCGCTCGTACCCATCCTGATGATCGGCTTCGCGGTCGCCGGTTTCGTGCTGCAGTCGCAGCCCGACCTGCTGGCGTCACTGCGGAACAGCATCGCCGAGGCGGTGCCCGACCCGCAGTTGCGCGACCAGATCAACGAGGCCGTGGACACCGCCCTGGAGTCCAAGGGCACCGTCGGCATCATCGGCCTGCTCGGTGCCGCCTACTCCGGTCTCGGCTGGATGAGCAACCTCCGCGACGCCCTCACCGCGCAGTGGGGTCAGGCCAAGGGTGAGCTGCCGTTCCTCGGCACGCTGTGGCGCGACCTGCTGTCGTTGCTCGGCCTGGGCCTCGCGATTGTGCTGTCGTTCGGCATCACGGCGCTGGGCACCGGCTTCGCCGAGCAGGTGCTGGAGTGGATGGGGCTGGCCGAGGCAGGCTGGGCCCACGTCCTGCTGCGCATCGGCACGATCCTGCTGTCGCTGCTCGCGAACTGGATGGTCTTCCTGTGGGTCCTGTCGCGGCTGCCGCGCAAGCCCGTGGGCTGGAAGAGCGCGGTGCGCGGTGCCCTGGCGGGCGCGATCGGCTTCGAGGTGCTCAAGCAGGCCGCCACGATCTTCCTGTCGTTCACGACCAAGTCACCGACGTCGGCGGCGTTCGGGTCGGTGATCGGTGTGCTGGTGTTCGCGAACCTCGTGGCGCAGTTCATCCTGTTCATCACGGCCTGGACGGCCACGGCCCGCGAGAACCGCGAGCCCGAGGTGGTGAAGGCGCCGCCGCCCGCGGTGATCCAGCCCGTGGTGTCGGTGCGGCAGGGCCCCTCGCCGTCGCTGATGATCGGTGCCGGCGCGGTGCTCGGTGCGGTCCTCGGGCTTCGGTGGCGCCGCAAGTAGCTCCGTTGGCGAGCCCCGTCACGGGTCGCAACTGTGGCGGGTGCGGCTCGCTGGCGTGACGAGCCGTGCTGCGGGCAGGGTCGACGGCGACCCGGCGGCAGAAGGCGGCACGAACGAGAACGGCCCCAGCGCGTGCGCGCTGGGGCCGTTGTCTTGGGGGCCTCAGAAGCCCTGTGCCGCCTGCGCGGCCTGGCGGCGTGCCCTGGCCGCCTTGGCCCGCTTGTTGCGGATGAAGAGCACGAGACCGGCCAGGAGGCCCAGGCCCGCGACCGCCGTGATCGGCAGGCCGACGGTGCCGAACGCGGTCGGCGTCTGCCGTCCGGTGGCCGGGTCGGTCGCCGCGACCTCCTCGGAGGTGTTCGTGTCCTGGGTGGGCACGACCTTCGGCTTGGGCTGCGGGGCGCCGTCGACGAGCTTGCCGACGCCGCCGGGGCCCATGGCGAAGCCGTAGTCGAGGAGCTTGCCCGCCTGGTTGTCGATGCGGGTCGGCGTCTGCTGGCCGCGCAGCAGCACCACGACGAGGCGGCGGCCGTTGCGTTCGGCCGCGCCCACGTAGGTGTGCTGCGAGTCGTCCGTGAAGCCGGTCTTGCCGCCCAGCGCGCCGTCGTAGTTCGCCAGCAGGCGGTTGTCGTTCTGCAGCATGATCGTGCCGCCGTTGCGGCCCGGGAACTGCGACTGCTGCAACTTGATGGCCTGCGCGAACTCGTCGTACTTCATCGCGCCGCGGAAGATCAGGCCGACGTCGTAGGCCGAGGTGCTGGTGCCGGGGGCGTCGAGGCCCGACGGGGTCACGGCGCGGGTGTCGAGGGCGCCGAGCTCCTTGGCCATGGCGTTCATCTTGCGCAGGGCGTTCGGGACGCCACCGAGCTGACGGGCCAGGGTGTGCGCCACGTCGTTGCCCGAGGTGAGCAGCAGGCCGTGCAGCAGCTGGCGGACCGTGTACTGGCCACCGTCCTTGAGGCCGACGCAGGTGCATTCCTGCTGCGTGTCCTCGGCGCTGGCGGTGACGACCAGGTCGCCACGCAGTTCCTTGGCGACGACCATCGCGAGGAGCACCTTCATGATGCTCGCGGGGCGCTGACGGCCGTGCGGGTCGTATGCGGCGATGACGGCGCCGCTGTCCATGTCCGCGAGCAACCACGAGGCCGCGGTGATGCCGCTGGGCGGTGGGGCCGAGTTCGGCGGCAGGATCAGGCCGCACTCACCCAGTCGGTCACCGCCGATGGGCTTCTCGGGCACCTCGAGCGCGGTCGGGGCCTTCTGGCCGGGCGCGGGCTGCTCCGACGTGTCCACCGGCGGCGGAGGGGTCTCGCGGTTAGCGCACTGCGCCGAGCCGGCGGCCTGCTGTGCGGTGCTCGTCGGTGCGGCGAACGCGGCGGTGGCCGTTGCTAGGACCAGGGCGACGATGAGCCGTTTTGGGAAGGGCACACGTTCAGGCTATCCACCCCCGTTTAGCCGCTTGCACGCACCACGTCTGATACTGGTGAACGTGAAGCTCTCGCGCCCGATGTCACTCTTCCTGGTGGCTTTCGGGGTGTGGTCGTGGGTGATCTGGCCCACGTTCCTGAAGAACATCTGGAAGGACCCGCGTTCGTTCAGCGACGGACCTACGGCCTTCTTCACGGTGCACCTGGTGCTCGTGATCGCCTCGCTCGTGTTCGGCACCGTCATCGGCGTGCTGGGCGCGCGGGGTTTCCTCGCCACTCGACGTCGATAGGAAAACGCTGTGGAGTTCGTACGCCTGCTGCTGGTGTTCCTGCACCTGCTCGGCATGGGCATGCTCGTCGCGATGATCATGTTGCAGGCCCGGGCCGGCAAGGACGCGCCGGTCAACAAGGGCTGGCTGCACGGTGCGGCCCTGCAGCTGCTGACCGGCATCGCGCTGGTCGCCATCGACCCGCTGGTCGACACCGTGAAGTACGACCACATCAAGATCGGCGTCAAGCTGCTGGTGGTCGTCGCCATCGCCGCCGTCGTGGCGATCAACGTCAACAAGCCGAAGGCCCCGTCGTGGCTGATGCCGACGGCCGCGTCGCTGGTCGTCCTGAACGTGGGCATCGCCGTCTTCTGGACCTGATCGGGGGAGTTTCGATCACTCGCGGGTGATGCGGGCGTGCTTTTGGCCCAACCTGCTGTACCTGCACGCAACCATCCGTGGCATGTCACGTATCGCCTATATCGGTGTGCTCACCGCCGGGGCAGTGTTGACGGTCGTCTCACTGCACGGTGCCGCCCCGGAGGCTTCGGCCACCGGGGATGGCCAGGTGTGCGCCGCTGCGTGGTGCCCGAAGGAACAGCCGGGATGGCGCGCGCCGTCGCCGAGAGGTGAAGAGCCTCCGTCGTCGACCACGACCACCCCGACGACCACCACCACCCCGTACACGACGACCTCGACCACCACGACTACGCCACCGGTGACCACCACCACGACGGAGTCCACGACCACGACGACGCCGGTGACCACCACCACGGAGTCCACGACCACCACGACGGAGTCGACGACCACGACGTCGTCCACCACGTCCTCCACCACCACGACCACGCCGACGTCGTCGACCACGACCTCGACGTCCTCGTCCACCACCACGCCGCCGACCTCGACGACGACGTCCGGCACCACCACGCCGCCGGTGACGACGACCACCACGAAGCCGCGGCTCACGACGCCGCCGGTGACCACCACCACGCACGCGGTCCCGGTCCACCAGGACAACCGCCTCGCCAACACCGGCACCTCGCCCGTGTGGACCCTGCTGCTCGGCGTGCTGATGCTCGTCGGCGGCTCGATCCTGATGCTGCTGGACCGCGCCAGGCGTCAGCCCAGGCGCTGATCGCCGAATTCTGTCGGTGGTCCTCGTCACACTGATGACGTGCGAATCGAACACCTGCGCGAACGCAGCGATCTCGGCGTCATCAGTGCCGGCACCCTGAAGTCACTGGGTGTCACCAACCCGTGGCGAAGATGCGCGTCGGGCGGGCCGTGGCAACGCATGTACCCAGGCGTGGTGCTGCTGCACAACGGCCCGCCCACCCCGGACCAACAACTGACGGCGGCACTCCTGCGAGCAGGCCCGGGAGCCGTGGTAACCGGTGCCTGGGCCTGCCGCCGCCACGGCCTCCCCGCCCGAGGCGAGGAGATCCACCTCCTGGTGCCGGGCTCGGCCCGAGGCACCGGCACCCTGATCCTCGAACGAGCCACCCCCGTCCCTCCCGCCTCGGACGTGGGCGGCTTCCCCGTGGTGTCCGCAGCCCGCGCCGTCGTGGACGCCTGCCGCTTCCTGCGCACAGCCGACGAGGCCACGGCCTTGGTCGCCGTCGCGATCCAACGAGGCCGCTGCACCCCCGCAGAAATCCAGACAGAGGCCCGCACGAACCGCTTCGGCACGAAGCTGGCCCGCACCGTCCTCCGCGAACTGGGCAGAGCGGAGTCGGTGGCAGAACGAGACGCCCGCCGCCTCTCTCGCAAGATCCGCCTCACGACACCGCACTGGAACACCACGATCGCCGGCGCCGACAGCCTGATCATCGGCAGGCCGGACGCCTGGTACGACGACGTGGGCCTGGCCTGGGAGATCGACTCACGAGCGTTCCACTACGGCCCGCGCGACTACGAACGCACCCTCGCGCGCAACAGTCGTTATGCGGCAGCGGGAATCCTTGTGGTGCAGACGTTGCCGACCCGCCTGCGCGACCACCCGGAGGCGGTGGCCCGCGAGCTGAAGGCCGCGCACAGGGCAGCAGCGGCCAGACCCCGGCCACCAGTGCACGTGGTGGAGGTGAGCTGAGGGGCAGCGGGCAGTCGGGGCCTGGGAACGAAAGGCGAGGGCGAGGCGGCGCAGTCCCTGGCGGGGGAGCGGGCTCGCGTGGCTTGGCGGGCGGCGATGGAGGAGCCGTGGCGTTGACCGGTGGAGGACGGAGGCGGCGATGGCACCGTGAAGCGGGTCTGTGCGGCTTGGTAAGCGATGGCGATGCGAAGCGAGCGAGCTCGTAGGCGAAGCGAGCTCGGACGAGCCAAAGGGCATGGTCAGCCCGAGCAGTGGCGATGCGGAGCGAGCCGTCCGAACCTGCTGCCTGCATGTAAAGCGGTAGGCCCCTCGACTGGCGATTGGGGCTTTACCTCGAGGGGCGGGATGCCACCCTCGCGGGCACGGCCGGGCGCTTTTCAGCCCGGCCTTTTCCGGCCGTCAAGCATCCCGCCAGAGGCTCGAGGTCAAGCCCCAATCGCCACGCCTTCGATTCGTCACTGCCTGACGGACCACCCACGCAAAGCGACTCGCCACCACAGCAAGGCGACCCCTCCGCTGAAACAGGAACCAACCAACGCAACAGGACCCGCACGCAACCAGACCCGCCAAACCAAAACGCCGCGCCCCCCAAAGGGAACGCGGCGCTTAGAAACCCCAGAACGATCAGACGCGCTTGAACAGCAGCGCGCGCTTCACTTCCTGAATGGCCTTCGTGACCTGAATCCCGCGAGGACAGGCGTCAGTGCAGTTGAACGTGGTACGGCACCGCCACACGCCATCGATGTCGTTGAGGATGTCCAACCGCTCCTCGGCACCCTCGTCCCGAGAGTCGAAGATGAACCGGTGCGCGTTGACGATCGCGGCAGGTCCGAAGTACGAGCCCTCGGTCCAGTAGACCGGGCAGGACGTGGTGCAGCAAGCACACAGGATGCACTTGGTCGTGTCGTCGAACCGCTCGCGGTCGGCAACAGACTGGATCCGCTCGCGCGTCGGCTCGTTGCCGTACGTCACGAGGTAGGGCTTGACCGCCCGGAAAGCCTCGAAGAACGGCTCCATGTCGACAAGCAGGTCCTTGTTCACCGGCAGGCCCTTGATGGGCTCGATGGTGATCGTGGTGTGCTTGTCACCCTTCTCCAGCAGGTCCTTCAGCAGAACCTTGCAGGCAAGCCGGTTGACACCGTTGATGCGCATGGCGTCCGAACCACAGATGCCATGTGCGCACGAACGCCTGAAAGTCAGCGTCCCGTCCACGTACCACTTGATGTGGTGCAGCAGGTTCAGCACGCGGTCCGACGGCAGCGCCGGGATGTCGAACGAGTCCCAGCGCGGCTCGTCGTCGACCTCCGGGTTGAACCGGCGGATCTTCACGGTGACTGTGACGGCGCCGTCCGGAACCGGGGGCTGCGAGCCGCGCGAGCCGGTGGCAGTTTCAGCGGTGGCGGTCATCAGTACTTGCGCTCCATCGGCTTGTACCGGGTAAAGGTCACGGGCTTGAAGTCCATGCGGATGTCCGCGGAGAGACCGTCGCCCTGCTTGTAGAACATGCTGTGGCGCATGAAGTTCGTGTCGTCGCGGTTCGGGTAGTCCTCGCGGGCGTGGCCGCCGCGGGACTCCTTGCGCGCCAGCGCGCCGTGGACGAGCACCTCGGCCAGCTCGAGCAGGAAGCCGAGCTCGACGGCCTCGAGCAGGTCCGTGTTGAAGCGCTTGCCCTTGTCCTGCACGGAGATGTGGGCGTAACGCTCCTTCAGCGCCTGCACGTCGTGCAGTGCCGTCTTCAGCGTGTCCTCGGTGCGGTACACGGACGCGTTGGCGTCCATGGTGGCCTGCAGCTCGGTGCGGATGTCCGCGACGCGCTCCTGGCCGTGCTCCGACAGGGCCAGCGCCACCTGGGCCTCGACCGAGGCGGCCGGGTTCTCCGGCAGCTCGACGTGCGACTCGCGGGAGTTGGCGTACTCCGCGGCGGCGATGCCGGCGCGGCGGCCGAAGACGTTGATGTCCAGCAGCGAGTTCGTGCCGAGGCGGTTCGCGCCGTGCACGGAGACGCAGGCGCACTCGCCGGCGGCGTAGAGGCCCGGGACGATGTTGTCGTTGTCCCGCAGCACTTCGCCGTGGATGTTCGTCGGGATGCCACCCATCGCGTAGTGCGCGGTCGGGTAGACCGGGACGGGCTCGACGACCGGGTCGACGGCCAGGTAGGTCCGCGCGAACTCGGTGATGTCCGGCAGCTTGGTCTCGAGGACCTCGGCACCGAGGTGCGTGCAGTCCAGCAGCACGTAGTCCTTGTTCGGACCGGCGCCGCGGCCTTCCAGCACCTCGAGGGCCATCGAACGGGCCACGATGTCGCGCGGCGCCAGGTCCTTGATGGTCGGGGCGTAGCGCTCCATGAACCGCTCACCCGAGGCGTTGCGCAGGATCGCGCCCTCGCCTCGCGCACCCTCGGTCAGCAGGATGCCGAGACCGGCGAGGCCGGTCGGGTGGAACTGGTAGAACTCCATGTCCTCCAGGGGCAGGCCCTTGCGGAAGACGATGCCCATGCCGTCGCCGGTCAGCGTGTGGGCGTTCGACGTGGTCTTGAAGACCTTGCCGAAACCACCGGTCGCGAACACGACGGACTTGGCCTGGAAGACGTGGATCTCGCCGGTCGCGAGCTCGTAGGCGACGGCGCCGGTGCAGACCGGGCCGTTCTCCGTCTCGGTCAGGCAGATGTCGAGCACGTAGAACTCGTTGAAGAACTCGATGCCGTGCTTGACGCAGTTCTGGTAGAGCGTCTGCAGGATCATGTGACCGGTGCGGTCCGCGGCGTAGCAGGCGCGGCGCACGGCGGCTTCACCGTGGTTGCGCGTGTGGCCGCCGAACCGGCGCTGGTCGATCTTGCCCTCGGGCGTGCGGTTGAACGGCAGGCCCATCTTCTCGAGGTCGAGAACGGCGTCGATGGCCTCCTTCGCCATGATCTCGGCGGCGTCCTGGTCGACCAGGTAGTCGCCGCCCTTGATCGTGTCGAAGGTGTGCCACTCCCAGTTGTCCTCCTCGACGTTGGCGAGGGCGGCGCACATGCCGCCCTGGGCCGCGCCGGTGTGGGAACGCGTGGGGTAGAGCTTGGTGAGCACCGCGGTGCGGGCGCGCTGGCCGGACTCGATCGCCGCGCGCATTCCGGCACCACCAGCGCCGATGATGATCACGTCGTACTTGTGGAACTGCATTGTGGTGGGCTCCCCGCGCGGGTCAGTTCGAGATGTTCGGGTCGAAGGTGAAGATCACGAACGTGCCGAGCGAGATGATCAGGACCATCGACACGTAGAGCAGCATCTTCAACCAGAACCGGGTGGAGTCCTTGCGGGCGTAGTCGTTGATGACCGTCCGCACGCCGTTGCCGCCGTGGATCTGCGCGAGCCAGAGCATCGCGAGGTCCCAGAACTGCCAGAACGGCGAGGCCCAGCGGCCGGCGACGAAGCCGAAGTTGATCTTGTGGACGCCGCCGTCGAGGATGTTCATGATGAACAGGTGGCCCAGGACCAGGACCACGAGCAGCAGGCCGGAGAGGCGCATGAACAGCCAGCTGTAGAGCTCGCCGTTGCCGCGGCGGGCCGCCGGGCGGCGCGGCTGGCGGGGCTTGTCGAGAGAGAGTGACATGGTCAGTGACCCCCAACCAGGTCGGAGATCGTGCGCTCCATCATGAAGTAGAAGCCGGGGATCATCACGACGACCCAGACGGCCAGCACGGTCCAGAGCATGACCCGCTGGTACTTGGCGCCCTTCTCCCAGAAGTCGACCAGCATGACCCGGATCCCGTTCAGCGCGTGGTAGAGCACCGCGCCGACGAGGCCGACCTCGAAGAGGTTGACGATCGGGTTCTTGTAAGTCTCGATCACCGCGTCGTACGCGTTCGGGGACACCCGCACGAGGGCGGTGTCGAGCACGTGGGTGAAGAGGAAGAAGAACGTGAGGACACCGGTGATCCGGTGGGCGACCCAGGACCACATGCCCAGATCACCGCGGTAGAGCGTCCCACCCCCTCGGGTGGTGCCCGGCCGTTCGGGTGCGCCTGCGCTGGTCATGCGCCGCGGCCTCCAACGTCAGTGGTGGTGGTCGGCGAACAGTTCTGCCCGACCATGACCGGAAAATCCTAGTCCCGCACGTTGGAACACTCCCAGCAGGCGCACCCGCTCTGTGATCGATGAGACACGCTGTCGATCGGCCAAGCGGTCTTGATCGATACCGAAATGCGTCCCACGCCACAAAAACGGGCGAAAGGCGGACGGCGGCCCGGACCTCCGCCTTGGTCCGGGCCGCCGTCGTCGGCAAGGGCACTTGCCACCAGGTACACGACGCCGGAGCCCGAACGGTTCAACGGCGGTGACATTCCCGTGTCAGCCGTGCGGCAGAGCGTCGGCCCATCCTGGCGCCATGGGGAGGGAGAACCCACCGCGTCCGCCTGCGGGCGGCCCGGTCTCGGGGATGTCAGGTGCGCTGGAGCGGTGGGCTTGGAGAGCGGAACTGCTCCATCCGGAGGAAGATCAGGGCGAGGAAGCGGCAGAAGGGGACGTTTCGCCACGCCCCGAACACGATTGATCACCACTCGTACGGCCAAAGCGTCGAATGCGTAACCGATAGGGGTCTTTGTAGGTGCTGGCGGCAACGGGGTTGGTTACTAAGAGGTACGGTGCCGCCTCTAGGACCCAACGTCGTTGGGGAGGAACCTCAGGGAGGAGACGAGCCGTGCGTCGTCGTATGCGTGGTGTCGCGGTCGCCGCGATCGCGTTGACCAGCGTGATGACTATGGCCGCCTGCGCGAAGGACTCGGGTGGCGGGAGCAACAACGCGGGTACCGGAACGGGTGCCGCCTGCGAGTTCGCCGAGGCCCCGAGCGCGCCTGCTACCTCGAACACCAGCGCCGCCAACGGCGACAAGGTGGACGCGAGCACGCTGAAGATCGGTCTGGCCTACGACATCGGTGGCCGTGGCGACGCGTCGTTCAACGACTCCGCCGCCGCCGGTCTCGACAAGGCCATCGCGGACATGGGCGTGAAGAAGGAGAACACGCGCGAGCTGTCCGCCGCCCCGAACGAGGACGAGTCGGCCAAGCAGACCCGTCTGCGTCAGCTGGCGTCCGAGGGCTTCAGCCCGATCATCGGTGTCGGCTTCGCCTACGCCGAGTCGATGAAGCTCGTCGCCGCGGAGTTCCCGAACGTCAAGTTCGGCCTGGTCGACTCGGCCGTCGAGGGTGCCGCGAACGTCACCCCGCTGCTGTTCGCCGAGCAGGAGGGCTCCTTCCTGGCCGGCGTCATCGCCGCGTACCAGAGCAAGAAGTGCCACGTGGGCTTCGTCGGCGGTGTCGAGATCCCGCTGATCCAGAAGTTCGAGGCCGGCTACTTCCAGGGTGCCAAGGCCGCCGCGCCGAAGATCCAGGTCGAGAAGAAGTACATCACCCCGGCCGGTGACTTCACGGGCTTCCAGGACGCCCCGAAGGGTCAGGAAGCGGCGAAGGGCCAGATCGACAAGGGCGCCGACGTCATCTACCAGGCCGCGGGTGCGTCCGGTAAGGGCATCTTCTCGGCCGCCAAGCAGGGTGGCGTGCTCGCCATCGGCGTCGACTCCGACCAGTACAACCAGGCGACCGTCGCCGACACCAAGGACGTCATCGTGTCGTCCATGCTCAAGCGCGTCGACGTCGCGGTCTACGACTTCGTCAAGGCCGTCGCCAAGAACGACATCGCCTCGCTGCCGAAGGTCTTCGACCTGAAGGTCAACGGTGTCGGCTACTCCACGTCGGGTGGCAAGATCGACGCGAAGCTGCAGGGCATCCTCGAGGGCTACAAGGCCCAGATCATCGAGGGCAAGATCAAGGTCGCGGACAAGCCGTAGTCCGTCAGTCCGCTAGTCGTTCGCACGTGCCGGGCCCTGTGAGGAATTGCCCCTCACAGGGCCTGGTGCGTGGTAGGAGGAGCACTCGACGATGAGCAGTTCCACGTCCATAGGGACGGACGAACACCCCGCGGTGGTGCTCACAGGCATCACCAAGCGATTCCCCGGTGTGGTCGCCAACAGCGACGTCCACCTGACCGTCCGTCGCGGCGAGGTCCACGCCCTGTGCGGTGAGAACGGCGCGGGCAAGTCCACCCTGATGAAGATCCTCTACGGCATGCAGCCGCCGGACGAGGGCACCATCGAGGTGAACGGCGAGCAGGTGCGGTTCCGCACCCCGTCGGACGCCATCAAGGCCGGTATCGGCATGGTGCACCAGCACTTCATGCTCGCCGACAACCTCACCGTCCAGGAGAACGTCGTCCTGGGTGCCGAGGCGATGTACGGCATCGGCAAGAAGGCCCGCGCGCGCATCATCGAGCTCTCCGGCAAGACCGGGCTGAACGTCGACCCCGGCGTGCTCGTCGAGCAGCTCGGCGTCGCCGACCGCCAGCGCGTCGAGATCCTCAAGGTGCTCTACCGCGGCGCCAAGGTGATCATCCTGGACGAGCCCACCGCCGTGCTCGTGCCGCAGGAGGTCAACGAGCTCTTCGACACCGTCCGCGGCATGCAGGAGCAGGGCTACACGTTCCTGTTCATCTCGCACAAGCTCGACGAGGTCCGCGCGATCGCGGACTCCGTCACGGTGATCCGCCGCGGCACGACCGTGGGCAGCGCCGACCCGAAGACCGTGAGCTCCCGGCAGCTCGCCGAGATGATGGTCGGCAGCGAGCTCCCCAGCCCGGAGACCCGCGAGTCCACCGTCACCGACACGGTCGTTCTGGACGTCAAGGGCCTGAAGCTCATGACGCCGGACGGCTCGCGACCGATCCTCGACGACGTCGACATGGTCGTGCGGTCCGGCGAGGTCGTCGGCATCGCGGGGGTCGAGGGCAACGGCCAGACCGAGCTCGTCGAGACGATCATGGGCATGCGCAAGGCCGGCAGCGGCACGATCACGTTGCAGGCCAAGGACATCACCAAGCTCGGCACGCTCGCCCGGCGCGAGGCGGGCATCGGCTACGTGCCGGAGGACCGCCACCGCCACGGCCTGCTGCTCACGCAACCTCTCTGGTACAACCGGATCCTCGGCTACCAGACCCGCAAGCCCACGGCCAAGGGCATCTGGCTCGACACCGACGGCGCGAAGAAGGACACCGAGCGGATCGTCGCGGACTTCGACGTCCGCACGCCCGGCATCGACGTGCCCGCGGCCGCTCTCTCCGGCGGCAACCAGCAGAAGCTCGTCGTCGGCCGCGAACTGTCCGGCGACCCGGTGCTGCTGATCGCGTCGCACCCGACCCGCGGTGTGGACGTCGGCGCGCAGGCGCTGATCTGGGACGAGATCAAGCAGGCCCGTGCCGCCGGTCTCGCCGTGCTGCTGATCTCGGCCGACCTGGACGAGCTGATCGGCCTGTCGGACACCATCAAGGTCATGTTGCGCGGACGCCTGGTGGCCGACGCCGACCCGAACACGGTCACGCCCGAGGACCTCGGCAGCGCGATGACCGGTGCGGGCAGCACGAGCGCAGCGGTCCAGGAGACCGCTGTCGTCGAGGAAGGCGAGCACTGATGGGACACCTGCGCGGCAAACTCCTGCCGCCCGCGTTGGCGATCGTCTTCTCGTTGCTGTTGTGCGGCGTGGCGCTCGTCATCTCCGGCGCGAACCCGCTCAGCGCGTTCGGCGCGATGGTGACGCAGGTCGGCAAGGGCTCGACGCTCGTCGACATCATCAACTCGACGGGCATCTACTACATCGCGGCGCTCGCGGTGGCGATCGGGTTCCAGATGAATCTGTTCAACATCGGTGTCGAGGGCCAGTACCGCGTCGCGGCCGTCATCGCGGCGGTCGTCGGCGGCTCCATCGCGCTGCCCACCGGCATCCACACGCTGGTGATCATCATCGTGGCCGCGCTCGCCGGTGCCGCCTGGGCCGCGATCCCCGCGATCCTCAAGGTGACCCGGGGCGTCAACGAGGTCATCTCGACGATCATGATGAACGGCCTGGCCATCGGCCTGTCGGCCTACCTGATCCGCCGCGACGTCTTCGGTGAGCTGCGGGGCAACAACATCCGCACCGCCGAGATCCCGGAGAGCGGCTGGATGCCCGGCATCTCGTTCGGTGGCGGCGGCACGATGTTCGGCTTCATCTTCGTGGCCATCGCCCTCGGCATCGGCTACTGGGTGATGATGAACAAGACCCGGTTCGGCTTCGAGCTGCGCGCGTCGGGCGAGTCGTCCACCGCCGCGTCCGCCGGTGGTGTCAACGCCAAGAAGATGATCCTGGTGTCGATGCTGCTCTCGGGCGCCATCGCCGGCCTGATCTCGCTGCCGGAGCTGCTCGGCCGCGACCACACGTTCAGCCTGAACTTCACCGCGGGCATCGGCTTCTCGGGCATCGCGATCGCGCTGCTCGGCCGCAACCACCCCGGTGGCATCGCGTTCGGCGCGCTGCTCTGGGCGTTCCTCGACAAGTCGGGTCTCGCGCTCGACAACGTCGGTGTGCCCAGGGAGATCGTCACCATCATGCAGGGCTCGATCGTCCTGTCGGTCGTCGTCGCCTACGAGGTGGTGCGTCGCTTCGAGCTGGCCTCGGAACAGCGTCGCGTCGGCCGTGAGCTCGGAACTGTCGGAGGTGCCGCGTGATCACGACGATGGAGGAGAAGCCGCACGTTCCGGCGGCGCCTCGCAAGCGCAAGATCCCCGGCTGGGCCGTCGGCATGCTCGGTGTCGCGGGCGCGATCGCGTTGCTGTCGATCACGTCCATGCAGACCGGCTTCCCGCAGCTCACGTCGTCCGGCACGACCCAGACCGCGGTCCGGCTCGGCCTGCCGATCCTGCTCGCCGGTCTCGGCGGCCTGTGGGCGGAACGCGCCGGCGTGGTCAACATCGGCCTCGAAGGCATGATGATCATGGGCACCTGGGGCGCGGCGTGGGCCGGCTACCAGTGGGGTCCGTGGGCCGCTGTCGTGGCGGCGGTCGTGTTCGGCTCGCTCGGCGGTCTGCTGCACGCGATCGCGACGGTCACGTTCGGCGTCAACCACATCGTCTCCGGTGTGGCGATCAACCTGCTCGGCGCCGGTCTGACGAAGTACCTGTCGACGCTGGTGTTCTTCCCGCTGTCGAACAACCCGCGCCAGTCGCCGCCGGTGCAGCCGTTCGACACGTACTCGGCGGGTGGCCTCGGGGACTGGCTCGGTGAGCTCGAAGCCGGGCAGCGCCTGTTCATCTCGGACGTCGCGGGCATCCTGCGCGGCCTCGTCACCGGGGTCTCGCCGCTGACGATGCTGGCGATCCTGCTGCTGCCGCTGTCGTACTACCTGCTCTGGCGCACCCGCTTCGGCCTGCGCCTGCGCTCGGTCGGCGAGAACCCGCACGCCGCGGACTCGCTGGGCGTGAAGGTGTACTTCCACAAGTACGTCGCCGTCATCGTCTCCGGTGGTCTCGCCGGCCTGGGTGGCGCCGCGCTGGTGCTCAACCCCGGTCAGCTGTCCTACCTCGAGGGCCAGACCGGCGGCCGCGGGTACATCGGCCTCGCCGCGATGATCTTCGGCAACTGGCGGCCCGGTGGGCTGCTCGGTGGTGCGGCGCTGTTCGGCTACGCCGACGGCCTGCAGCTGCGGTCGGGCGGCGAGACGGTGCTGGCGCTGGTCTACGGCGTGGTGCTGCTGCTCGGCGTGATCGTGGTGTGGCAGCTCATCCGCCGGAAGTGGTTCTCCGCGGCGGCGGCGATCGTCGTGGCCGTGCTGATGTACCTGCTGTACATCAGCCTCGACGAGATCCCCAGCGAGTTCGTGTCCTACGCGCCGCACATGGTGACGTTGGCCGTGCTCGCCGTCGCCTCGCAACGCCTGCGAATGCCGGCGGCCGACGGTGTGGTCTACCGCCGTGGCTGACGTCGACTGGGACCTGCTGCGGGCACGGGCGGTGGAGGCGGCGTCGTTCGCCCACTGCCCGTACTCGGGGCTGCAGGTCGGCTCCGCGGCGTTGTGCGACGACGGCCGGATCGTGACGGGCTGCAACGTCGAGAACGCCTCGTACGGCGTGGGTCTGTGCGCCGAGTGCGCGATGGCCGGTCAGCTGCAGCTCACGGGCGGCGGCCGGTTCGTCGCGGTGGCCTGTCGTTCCGGTGCCGGTGACCTGCTGATGCCGTGCGGCCGCTGCCGTCAGGTTCTCTACGAGCTGGGCGGCCGGGACTGCCTGGTGGACACGCCTTCCGGCGTGCTGCCGATGTCGTCGGTGTTGCCGGACGCGTTCGGACCGGAGGACCTGCCATGAGCTTTTCCGCGGTGGACGTCATCCGCGCCAAGCGCGACGGTGCCGTGCTGTCCGACGAGCAGATCGACTGGGTCATCGACGCGTACACGCGCGGTGCCGTCGCGGACGAGCAGATGTCCGCGCTGGCGATGGCGATCTTCTTCAACGGCATGACGGCGTCCGAGACCGCGCGCTGGACGCAGGCGATGATCTCGTCCGGCGAGCGGTTGGCGTTGCACGTCGACTGCCCGACGGTCGACAAGCACTCGACGGGTGGTGTCGGCGACAAGATCACGCTGCCGCTGGCGCCCCTCGTCGCCGCCTGTGGTGCCGCCGTGCCGCAGCTTTCGGGCCGCGGCCTGGGCCACACCGGCGGGACGTTGGACAAGCTGGAGTCGATCCCGGGGTGGCGGGCCGCACTGTCCACTTCGGAGATTCTCTCGCAGCTGTCGTCGGTCGGTGCCGTCGTGTGTGCTGCCACCGAAGGACTTGCTCCGGCCGACCGCAAGCTCTACGCGTTGCGGGACGTCACGGGGACCGTCGAGGCGATCCCCCTGATCGCGTCCTCGATCATGTCGAAGAAGATCGCCGAGGGCGCCGAGTCCCTGGTGCTGGACGTGAAGGTCGGCTCCGGGGCGTTCATGAAGGACCTCGGTTCCGCGCGTGCGCTGGCCGAGGCCCTGGTGGCCATCGGCGTCGAGCACGGCGTGCGGATCTCGGCGCTGCTGACCGACATGTCCGTGCCGCTGGGCCGCGCTGTCGGCAACGCGGTCGAGGTGGCCGAGTCCGTGGACGTGCTGCGCGGCGGCGGTCCTGCCGACGTGGTCGAGCTGACCGTGGCGCTGGCGTCGGAGATGCTGTCGCTGGCCGGGATCTCGGCCGATCCGGCCGCCGTGCTGGCGTCCGGTGAGGCCTTCGAGGTCTGGGCGCGGATGATCCGGGCCCAGGGCGGCGACCCGGATGCCTCGCTTCCGGTCGCGTCGCACAAGCACGTGGTGGAGGCGCCCGCGTCCGGCGTGCTGTCCACTTTGGACGCTTACGGCGTCGGGGTGGCGGCGTGGCGTCTCGGTGCCGGCCGGGCCCGCAAGGAGGACCCGGTGCAGTTCGGTGCCGGCGTGCTCTGCCTGGCCAAGCCCGGCGACGTCGTCGAGGCCGGGCAACCGTTGCTGGAGCTCTACACCGACACCCCGGACGCGGTGACCGGAGCACTGCAGGCGCTGGAAGGCGCCTACAGCGTCGCGGACTCCGCGCCGGAGCGTTCGCCGCTGGTGATCGACACCATCCGCGGCTAGTTCACGAGCGAGCCCGCCAGGGGCGACCTGTCCTGCTTCCACAGCACGCACAGGACCTCCTGGCGGCCCGGCGCGGCGGTGTCGTTGTACGCCTCCCACTCCTTCTGGGTGGGCACCAGCCCGGTGAAGCCGATCGGCTCCTTGATCTTCGGCTCGATCACCTTGAACTGCTCGGTGCAGTAGTTCTTGGTGAAGTCGGCCAGCCACTGGGTGCCGGGGTAGGCGATGTCCTTCGGCTTGTCCCACAACGGGGTCGCGGCCGAGAAGAGCTGGATGCCGTGCGGGCCGTTGCACGGCACGTCCTGCCGCACCGGCGAGCCCTGCGTGAGGAAGTCCTTGGCGCACTGCGTGCCCGAGAGGTTCCACTCCGGCACGTCACCGCCGCGTCCGAACGTCGCGATGCGCCGTGACGGCAGCGGCGCGCCCACGGGCAACGACGCGGGGTCGGTCCACTCGGTGGAGTTCTCCTGCGTCTGGTTCGTGCTGGTGTTCGGCCCGGCGTTCGTCGTTTCCCCGGGCTTGAGGACCTGGTACCCGGCGAACGCGGCACCCGCGAGCACGGCGATGCCCACGACCACGGCGGCGACCTTGACCGCCGTGCCCGTCTTCTTGCCGCCGTTGTTGTTGTGCGGCAGGGAAACCTGCGTGGCGCCCTGGACGATCGCGGTCAGCATCTGCCGCGCCTGCGGTGCCGTCAGCCGGCGTGCGGGATCGACGGTCAGGAACCCGCGGATCACCTCGGCCAGCCCGGGCGAGGCCCGCCGCAGCACGGGCGGCTCGTTCATGACCGCGTGCAACGTCGACGCCGTGGACGTGCGCTCGAACGGACTGACACCCTCCACCGCGTGCGCCATCGTGACGCCGAGCGCCCACACGTCGGACGCGGGCGAGGCCTCGAAGCCGTGCAGACGGTCCGGCGACATGTACGCGGGCGAGCCGACGATGCCGCCGTTGTGCGTGAGGCGCGGGTCGTCCATGGCCTGGGCGATGCCGAAGTCCGTCAGCTTCACGGCACCGTCCGGCCGCACCATGATGTTGCTGGGCTTGACGTCCCGGTGCACGATGCCGGCCTGGTGCGCGGTCTCCAGCGCGCCCAGCACCTGCAACGCGACGTTCGCCATCCAGGTGGAGTCCCGCGGCCCGTGCCGCTGCACGATGGTGGCGAGGTCGAGCGCGTCGACCAGCTCCATCGCGAGGTAGGTGCGGTCGTTCTCGCGGACGATGTCGTAGACGGTCACCACCGCGGGGTGGTTGAGCCTGCCCGCGGTCCGTGCCTCCCGGAGCATGCGCTCCTCGAGGACGTTGCGTTCCTCGGCGGCGATGCCCTGTGGCGGGTGCAGCTCCTTGAGCGCGACGGCCCGGCCGAGCACCTGGTCCTGCGCACGCCACACGACGCCCATCGCACCGCGGCCGAGCTCGGCGAGCAGTGAGTAGCGGTTCGCGACAACTCGCTGTTGCTGCACGGACTATCCCTTCTGGACGCCCCCAGATTCCGGCGAGCCTACCTACGGGACGTGTGAGCGCTCTCCTCATGGTCACGTGTCCGGCGGGTCGCCGGTTCACCCCGGGACGCGAAACGGCCCCGGAGCAGCAGCTCCGGGGCCGTTCACTGTGATCAAGCGAGGAGAGCGATCAGGCGCCCTCGGCCGCCAGGTCGTCGTCGTCCACGTCCTTGCCGCCGTTCGCCGGCTTCGGGCCGCCGTTCTTGCGGGTGCGGCGCTGCGGGCGCGGCAGGGCGGTGGGCGGCGGGGGCGGGGTGGGCGAGCCGCCGCCGAGGATGAGCTCGGCGAAGGTGGCCATGGCCTCGTCCAGCTGGCCGCCGATGCGCAGTTCCGACTCCTGGTTCGACTTGCGGACCAGGGACTGCAGCGAGTCGGCGTCGGGGCGGGCGCCGACGGTCTCGGCGACCTTCGTGAGGCTCGCGTCGACCGTGCCGCCGAGCTCGGAGATCCGGGCGGCGAAGCCGTCCTCGACCTTGTCGAGGCGGTTGGTCATGTTGTCGAGCTGCGAGGTGACGAGCTCCAGGCGGCGGGCCAGGGACTCGAGGCGGTCGGCCGCGTCGACCTGGTCGCGGGACTGCTCGATCGCCGCGTACAGGGCGGTGCGGGCCTCGTCGAGCTTGCCGTTGACGACGTTCTGCGTGTCGGTGACGGCGGTCGCGAGCTCGGTGCGGGTCTCGGCGAGCGAGGTCGCGAGGGAGTCGCGGGTCTCGGTGAGGGAGCCGGCGAGCGAGTCGCGGGTCTCGTTGAGCGAGCCGGCGAGCGAGTCGCGCGTCTCGGTCAGGGACGTGGTCAGCTCGGCGCGGGACTCGGCGATGGTGCCGGCCAGCGACTCGCGGGTCTCCGCCACGGCGCCGGCCAGTTCGGTGCGGGTCTCGCCCAGCGTCGAGGCCAGCTGGTTGCCGCGCTCGGTCACGGCGGCCACGACCTGGTTCTGGCTGTCGGTCACGGCGGACGCCAGGGCGGCACGGCTCTCGGCGACGGCGGTCGTCAGCTCGGCGCGGGCAGCGGCGAGGGCGTCACGCTGCTCGTCGGCGCGGCCGTGGACGCTCGAGAACGACTCGGCGAGGATCTTCTGCAGCGCCTCGCGGGTGCCGTCGAGGTGCTCGTGCACGCCCTCGTCGACCTCGTCGAGACGGCCGCGCAGCGCGGCCTCGAGGGCTTCGACGCGCTCGCGCAGCGGGTTGGTGACGGCGGCGGGGATGGCGTCGACCTTGCCGTCCTGCTTGTCCATGTGGCCGTCGAGGTCGTCGATGCGCTTGTGGATGCTGGAGAGCTTGTCCTCCAGGCCGTCCATGCGGCCCGCGACGCCCTCGAAGCGGCCGGCGACGCCGTCGAGGCGGCCGTCCAGCTGGGCGAAGGGCTTGGCGAGCTTGTCCACCAGGGCGTCGACCGCGCGACCGATGTCGGCGACGGCGGTGTCCTGGGCCTCCAGCTTGGCGAGGGCCTCGTCCAGGCGCTCAGCGAGAACGCTGACCTCGGTGCGGTCCGGCAGCTCCGACAGGCGCTTGCGAACCGAACCCAGCGACTCCAGAGGCGACATCCGGGCGTGGATCTCGTCCAGCGCGTCGAAGATCTGCTGCTGCTCGCTCTCACGGATCTCCGCGGCGCGCGTGAGCATGTTGCGCATCCGATCGAAGGACATCGTGGAGTTGTTGTTCTCTGTCACGGCTGAGTGCCTTCGTCCAGGGGAGGGGGAGACCACGGGAGCCTATCCGCGTCACGGGACGTCGCTGTACCACCCCCGCCAGAAAATGGCCGGGTGCGGACGGGCAACTAACCCGATCAGGCTACCTGACTACTCTGAACGCCAAGTAACCGCCTGGAAGCAGGCAGTAGCCACCGATGATGTTCCTACCTTGGGGTGACTCAAGCCTCGCGTTGGTTGCAGAAAGTTGCTGATCACGGATCTGCAACGACGTTGACCCAGCAAATGATCATATCGTCGGCAAGATCATCTAGGCCAGCACCGCGGCGGTGTGTCGCCTCGGAAAGGCTCCCGGCAGGCACGCGCGGCCCCTCAGTCGGACCCGCCGCCTGGAGTAACGTGTAGCAATGTCCACGCCGCTTACCTTGGAGACCATCCGCAGCGCGCCGAAGGTCCTGCTGCACGACCACCTCGACGGTGGCCTCCGCCCGCAGACGGTGATCGAACTCGCCGATGCCTCCGGCTACCAGGGCCTGCCCACCACAGACGCGGGCGTCCTCGGCGGCTGGTTCCGCGACAACGCCAACTCCGGTTCGCTCGTGCGCTACCTCGAGGGCTTCGCCCACACGTGCGGTGTCATGCAGGACGAGCCTTCTCTCGTCCGCGTCGCCGCCGAAGCCGTGGAGGACCTGGCCGCGGACGGTGTCGTCTACGCCGAGATCCGCTACGCGCCCGAGCTGAACACCGAGAAGGGCCTCTCGCTGGAGCAGGTCGTCGAGGCCGTCCAGGAGGGCTTCCGCATCGGCGAGCAGCGCGTCGCCGCGACCGGCCGCAAGATCCGCGTCGGCACCCTGCTCTGCGCCATGCGTCAGAACGAGGGCTGGCTGCGCATCGCCGAGCTGGCCGTCCGCTACCGCGACCTCGGCGTCGTCGGGTTCGACATCGCGGGCCCCGAGGCCGGGTTCCCTCCCACCAGGGGCCTCGACACGTTCGAGTACCTGCGCCAGCAGAACGCGCACTTCACCATCCACGCCGGTGAGGCGTTCGGCCTGCCGTCCATCTGGGAGGCGATCCAGCACTGCGGCGCCGAACGGCTCGGCCACGGCGTGCGGATCGTCGACGACATCAAGGTCTCCGGCGACGGCACCGTCCAGCTGGGACGGCTGGCCGCGTACGTCCGCGACCGCCGCATCCCGCTGGAGATGTGCCCGACGTCGAACCTGCAGACCGGTGCCGCCCCGACGCTCGCCGACCACCCGATCGGCCTGCTCGCGAAGCTGCGGTTCCGCGTCACCGTCAACACCGACAACCGCCTGATGAGCGACTGCTCGCTCTCCAGCGAGTTCGCCGCGCTGGCCGAGACCTTCGGCTACGGCTGGGCCGACCTGCAGTGGTTCACGATCAACGCCATGAAGTCGGCGTTCCTCGGGTTCGACGAGCGGCTGGCGATCATCAACGAGCTGGTCAAGCCGGGGTACGCGGCCCTCACCGCGTAGCCACCGGCTGGGCCCACGCGCTCTCGTCGATCGCGCTGAGCCCCAGCAGCGGCTCCCACCACGCGCGGTTGGCGGCGTACCAGCGGATGGTGTCCCGGACTCCGGCCTCGAAACCGATCTCCGGGCGCCATCCGAGCTCGCGGCCGATCCTGCCGGAGTCGAGCAGGTAGCGCCGGTCGTGGCCGGGGCGGTCGGCGACGACCGACTTCCGCGACCGGGGCAGCCCCAGTTCGTCCAGCACCAGGTCGGCGATCTGGTCGACGCTCGCCTCGACGCCCGTGCCCACGTGGTACGTCCGGCCGACGACGCCGTCGTGCAGCACCGCGTCGATCGCACGGCAGTGGTCCAGCACGTGGATCCACTCGCGGCGGTTGTCGCTCGACGCGTAGACGGGCAGCTGCTCGCCCCGCAGGGCCTTGACGGTGAACAGCGGAAGCACGTTCTCGGGGAACTGGTTCGGCCCGTAGTTGTTGGCGCAGTTGGTGATCGTCACCGGCAGGTCGAACGTCTCGAAGTACGACCGCACGGCGTGGTCCGAGCCGGCCTTCGACGCGTTGTAGGGCGTGCGCGGCCGATAGGGCGACTCCTCGTGGAACGCCTCGGTCGCGTCCAGCGCGAGATCTCCGTACACCTCGCACGTCGACACGTGGTGGAACCGCTGGACGCCCGCGCGGCGGCAGGACTCCAGCAACGCCTGAGTGCTCAGGACGTTCGTGCGGAAGAAGCGGCCGGGATCGAGCACCGCGAGGCTGTTGTGCGACTCTGCCGCGAAGTTCACCACCACGTCGACGCCCTCGACGTCGGCCTCGCCGATGTCCGCGCGCACGAACTGCACGTCGGCGGGCAGGTTCGCGCGGATGCCGCGGTAGGTCAGCGCGTCGAGCGCGATCACCTCGTCCGCCGGGTGTTCGCGCAGCCAGTATCGGGTGAAGTGCGAGCCGATGAACCCGGCCGCACCGGTGACGAGCACGCGCATGGTCAGTCCTCCGAGGGAATCGCCGCGACGCCGGGAGGTTCCGCGCCGGGCCAGCCGCGGAACTCGACCTCCAGCTGGAACCGGTGGCCCAGGTAGTGGTGCTCGGACAGGGCGATCGGCTGCCCGGCGCCGTCGAAAGCGATGCGGCGCACCAGAAGCACGGGTGTGCTGGCCGCAACGCCGAGCAGTGCGCCGAGGTCGCCCGCCGCGACGGCCGCGATGCTCTGGCGGACGACGGCGATCTGGTTTCCTTTGCGCCGCAACGTCTCCCACGTGCCGGGCGACTCGGCGTCGGCCCGGCTGACCGGTGCGGCGAGCGCCAGCGGCACCCACTCCGTCACGACGTCCAGCGGCGTTTCTCCCGTGCGGCGCAACGAACGCACGCGCAGCATCTCGCCAGGGCCCAGCGTCGAGGCGACAGTCGAAGGTGCCTCGCGGTAGCCGTACTCGAGAACCATCCGCACGAGCGAGATCCCGGCTTCGGCGACGGCCGACTGCGCGTGCTGGAACGTGCCGAGCGCCAACGGCTGCGCGAACGACACGACGTACCAGCCGGCGCCTTTCCGTGACGCCAGAAGGCCTTCGTCGCGGAGCTGTTCCAACGCCCGGCGCACGGTGACGCGGCTGACCTCGTGACGACGGCCCAGCTCGGCCTCGCTCTCGATCGACCCCGCCGGGCCGTAGTCGCCGAGAGTGATGCGCTCACGCAGTTCGGCGGCGAGGCGCTGCGACCGAGAACCTGTCATAAACCTGTATCATACAGGCGCCGCAAGGCCTGGCGCCGCAGGCAAACGAAAAGGGCCGCTCGCGCACAGCGAGCGGCCCTTTCGACAGCAGGGATCAGTTGGTGTTGAGCCGGTCCTCGAACGAGGCCTGCAGCGTGCGGAACGCGGCCACCTCGGCGTCGTACGGGGCGGACGGCGCGAGGCGCGTCGGGTCGGGCGACACGACGAACGACACGAGCCAGCCCAGCGACTCGGACGAGGCGAGCGCGTCCTTCACGGACTCGTCGTCGGCCCACTCGGCCGCGTCCTCGAACAGTTCGACGGCGAGGTCGAGCTGCTGCGGGTCGAGGGAGTCGGGGCCCTCCTCCATGTCCTCGGCGATGCCGGTCAGCACGTAGACGTTGTCGTCGTCCACCTCGACGTCGAGCTCGCCGGCGGTGGCCTTGACCTTGATGTCGTTCCAGGTCTCGACCTCGGCCAGGTCGTGCTCGTCGTTCTCGGCGACGAAGCGGCTCAGCGCGCGCTGCGAGGTGAAGACCTCGATCTTGCCGCGGCGGCCCAGGAACACCGGGTCGTCGCCGAGGTAGCAGCGCAGCGTGTAGAACTCGCCGGCCGACGTGATGATCTTGATGGGGTCGACGCCGACCTCGGCCCAGAAGCCCGTGGGCTCGGCCTTCTCCTCGTCGGAGTCCTCGTCCGCGGGGGAGTCGACGGCGGCGGCGGCCGTCGCGGCCTCCAGCGCGGCGAGCTCCTCCTGGGCGACCGCGAGCTCCTTCTCGGGGACCTCCGGCGTGTTCACCACGCTGTCGATCGCGTCGAGGACCTCGTCCCACTTCTCGGAGACGACCTCGGACAGCTCGCCCCACAGCTTGCCGCCGTCACGGCCGCTGAACGGCAGCGTGCCCTGCGGCAGCAGCGAGAAGCCCTCGGCGCTGTCGAGCACCTCGTGGACCTTCTCCAGGTCGCAGACGTCCGCGAGGGCGCGCACGATCGCGATGACGTCGGCGAGCTCACCGATCGTCCAGGTGTCCGGGTCCTCCGCGACGAGCTCGGGCACGCCGACGAGGTCGAACTGGTGGTTGTCGTCCGGCGAGAGGTCCGCCACGCCCAGCGATGGCACGACCGGCCACGCGGGGTGATCGGTCAGGTCGTGCTCCTCGGCGGTGCGCACGAACGCGGCGAGGTGCGCGGCGTCGGGGAAGACGAACAGGTCCTCCTCGTCACCGAGGAACGCCTCCCACTCCTCGCCCTTCTCGCGCCAGCGGGGTGCCCACAGCGTGACGACGTCACCCTGCGTCAGCCCCAGCTCGATGGGGACGATGTCCTGCGCCATCCTGACCTCCCGGTCACGCCTGCCTGATGCCGTCGACGAGCCTAACGGTGCTGATCACCGGAGCCACGAGGGGTTGTCGAAGAACGCGTCGTCGTCCGCGTCCTCGACGCGCGGAGCCCTCTGCCTGCGCTCCGGCGGTGCCTCTTCAGCTGGGGGTTTGGGCGGCACGACGGGGTTCCACGTCGACCGGAAGGGTGAGTCGCCGGCGATGGACTCGACGTCGATCGCCATTCCGTCACCGAGCGCCAGCGCCATCTTGTTGAAGCTGACCTGCACGGCCGCGTTCGTGGCGAGCCCGACGGTCTCCGTGACGACCTGGCCGACGGCCTGCGCACCCTGCGTCAGCAGCGCGGGGTGCAGGTGCAGGGCCTTGATCTCGCCCTTCGGCGTCGCCGTGACCATGCACATCCCGTTCGGGTGCTCGATCGTGGCGGTGAGGGTGCCGAGCTCGCGCTGGAGCCGCTCGGTGGCCTGCAGCCGTTCCTCGTTCACCGCTGCCACCCGAAGTCGTCCTCGTCCTGGCCGCGCTCGACGCCCAGCGCCGTCAGCTCGCGCGGGTCGACCACTCGTTCCAGCGACTGGTGCAGGCGGGTGTTCGCGGTGCGCCGGGCCTTCTCGGCGACGCGCATGATCTCGGCGGCCAGGCCGTGCGGGCCCATCCGCAACGCCGCCGCGCTCACCGCGATCTGCTGCGGCGGACCGCCAGGCGTCGCGACCACCGTCACCGCACCGTCCGGAGAGGAGGCACGTCCCGTGATGGGACCACTGCGCGTGACGTGCTCCGACACGGCCTGCTCGACATCGCGCACCTTCCGCGCGGCGCGCTGGACGTCGTCGTCCACTCCCGATCACCCCCTGCCGGGGACAGTGTGCCGCATGCCGTGTTCCTCGGTGTGAAGTCAGCCCGTCGGCCGGTAGAAGCCGTAGAACGACATGCCGCTGTTCGACGTGCGGATCGGCTGCACCTGCACCGGGTCGCCGGCCTCGACCATCTGGCCGTTGCCGATGATCATCGCCACGTGCCCGTCCCACACCACCAGGTCGCCGGGCAGCACCTGGTCCGCGGGCACCGAAGCGCCCATCGCCTGGGACGAGGCCGGCCGCGGGATGTCGAACCCGGCGCCGCCGTACGCCCACTGCGTGAGGCCCGAGCAGTCGGTGCCCTGGGGCGGGTTCGCGCCGCCCCAGACATACGGGGTGCCCAGCGCCGACAACGCGTTGCGCACGGCCTTGGCCGCGGTCTCGTTCGGTGCCTCGGCGCTGCTGCCGTCCGGCAGGTTCACGCCGACGCCCTCACCGGGCTGCGGCGGGATCGCGACGGGCAGGCGCGGGCCCGAGCCACCGCCGCCACCTCCACCGCCGCCTGAGCCACCGCCACCGCCGCCCGAACCGCCACCGCCGGAACCGCCGCCACCACCCGAACCCGAGCTGCCGGAGTTGGAACTGGGACCGGACTCCTGCTGCTTCTTGGTGTCGGTGGCGCTCGACGCGGAGGTCGTGCCCTCGTCACCGCCGAGCGGGTCGCCGAGCCTGCCCAGCGCGCCCGCGTCCGGCTTCTGCAGGCCGTTGAGCTGGCCGACGAGCTGGGTGAGCTGGTCGCGCACCTTCTGCAGCTCGGCCGCGGTCCTGCCCTGGTAGCCGGAGGCCATGCCGGCGAGGTCGGCGACAGCCGCCAGCACCACGCCGGGTCCCGCCACGAGGGACAGGGCGATCGCGGCGGCGAGCTTCGGGGTCGCCTTCGACGTGAACTCGTCGATGAGGCCCTGGATCGCGGTGCGACCGCCGGTCACCGCGCTCACACCGGTCGAGGCGGCGTTCTTGAGTGCGGAAGCGTTGGAGGACAACAGGGTCGTGGCCGAGGCGAACGCGGAGACGCGGGCCGTGAAGGCGTTCGCCCTGTCACCGCTCCACGTGTCCAGCACGGCGGTCGAGGCCGAGGCGTGCCGCGTGCCGAGCTCGGCCACCGCGGTCTGGGCGCGGCCGAACGCGTCCCCCGCCCGCGTCGCGCCGCCGGTGTCGCCGTCGAGCTTCGCGAGGTCCTCCTTCATGGGCGCGATGAACTGGCTCAGCAGTCCCTCGACGCTCATGCCTGCGCCGCCTTGGTGATCGCCGCCCTGTGGGCGTCTTCCTGGGCGAGGTAGGCCTCGCCGGCCTTCGAGACCGCGGTGCCGAGGCCCGCGAGACCCGTCGACGCGGCCTTGAGCGCGTCGAGCTGCGCCTGCGCGGCCGCCTGGAAGGCCGCGTTGAGGCCCACCTCGTTGCCGATCTTGCCGAAGCAGTCGCCCGGCAGGCTCGTGGTGCCGTTCAACGTGCCGGTGCCCACGGTTCCGACCTCGCTCGCGAGGCCGCTCACGGCCGACGCGTATCCGGCCAAGGCGTCGACGTCGACCTTGAGGCCTTGTTCCGCCATCTGAAAGCTCTTCCCCCGGTAGTGACGTGTTCGCCTTGATCCTGCCCCGATGGGCGGTACCTCGCCCGACGTTCCGCCAAGATCATGGACCGGTGGGTGTGATCGAGCACTGGAACCGGATCCTGGCATGGCTGGCGGAGCACGCTCCGGCCACCCGTGCGGTGTTGCGTCCGAGGTATGACGCGCTACCGGATCTTCGGGTTCCGATCGATCTCCAGCTGTGGTGGAGCGTCTACGGCGGCACCGACGAGGGCTTCTTCGCCGAGATCCTGCCGCCCTTCTACACGCCGCTGGGTGCCGACCGCGCGTTCGTGCTGCGGGAGACCCACGTGAGCAAGCCCGTGGACGCCTCCGAGGCGGGCGCGCCGACCTCGGGATTTCACCCCGAGTGGCTCCCGATCGCGTTCGACGGCACCGGTGACGTCCTCGCGGTGGACCTGCGCCCCGGCGTGCTGCGCGGCTGCGTGGTCGAGTGGGACCAGGAGCGCAACGAGATGGTCAAGCCGGAGTACACGTCGATCGTGGAGATGTTCGACCAGGTCGCGACGGCCCTGGAGGCGCGCAGCAGCGTCGGGCACTGCTTCCCCGAGGTCAACACCGCGGGTGAGCTGGGCTGGCGCACGAGCTAGACCCGTTCGAGGATGCCGAGCGTGATCAGGCCCTCGACGATCTGGTCCACGCCGAGCGCCGCGAGAAGCACGCCGAGCACCCGCACGAGCACCCACGCGTAGGTCATCTTGACCCAGCGCAGCGCGATGCCGAGCACCGCGATGGCGGCCAGGTCGAGCGCGATCACCGCCGCGAACCCGCCGGCCAGCACGAACGTCGTCTCGACCGACTTCGTGTCCGAGAGCAGGAACAGGTAGGCCAGCGCCACGGGGTTCGCGTAGTAGGCGGTCGCGAGCTCGTGGGTGCCGCGGGTCTCGTCGTGCAGCGGGTCCTGCTTGCGGCCCAGCACGAGGTCCAGCGCGTGCACGAACAGGATCACGCCGCTCGCGAGGTACAGCGCGCCCTCGCTGATGTGGAAGATCGAGAGCAGCACCCGCCCGGCCACGACCACGAACAGGCCGACGCCCAGCGCGATCGCGGTGGAGGTGAGCGCCACCCGCCAGCGCGTCTTCGAGTCGGCGCCCTCGGTGTCCATCAGGAACGCCAGGAGGATCTTCGGAGGGCCGACCACGGCGACCAGGATGCTGAACGCCTCCACGAACTTCATGGCGGCCATGATCGAGCCGGGACGCGGACCCCGCGCGCTACCTCACGCCGGCGAGTGAACGCCGGGCCTGCGACCGCGGCGCGGCGGCGGCCGTCACGCGGGCGTGGACCTTCACGGCGGCCAGCGCGCCGAGCCAGCCCAGCGCGGTGCCGGTGGTGTTGGTGATCAGGTCGTCGACGTCGAAGATCCGGTTGGCCCACAGCAGCTGCGAGCCCTCGATCAGCAGCGAGACGCCGTAGCCGATCAGCGCGGCCTGACCGATGCCGCGCCTGCCCCAGAACATCAGCATCGCGCCGAGCGGCACGAACAGCAGCACGTTCAGCGTCATCTGGTCGAACGCGATCTGCCCGTCACGGAAAGTGTCGGCGACCCACTGGAACGGGACCAGCTGCACGGACTGACGCGGCGCCACGGTCTGCATGGGCAGGAACGTCGCCGAGAACAGCATGCTCGCGTAGACGGTGATGGTGGCGCTGCGGAAGGTCAGCTGACGGAACAGCAGTGCGGGAGCAGGAAGACGACCGAGAGGAAAACGCCCCACTGGATGCTCGCGAGCTGTGCATTCGTCATGAATCAAAGGTAGGAAAATGGCCCTCCGCGCACATCGCGCTGAGGGCCAGTTCCACTCTCGTACTTCCGGCCGAGTACTACTCCGCCGCGTAATCCCTCGGGCTGATGCCGCGTAGTACCGGACCGCACGCCAGGGCCGCTACCAGCGCGACCACGACGCCGACGCCCACCGGTGCGACGACCCACGGCGTGATCGGCATTTCACCGTGACCCACCAGTCCGCGCGCCAGAGTGAGCAGTCCGAGGCCCACGACAATTCCCGCCGCGCACGCGGCAATTGTGACCGCGAACACCGGAAGCATTACCTCGCGGCGCAATGCGTGACCCAGCACACGAATCGGCGTTCCGGCCGCGATCAACGCGCCGAAAGTGCGCCTGCGGTCGATCACCGACCCTGCCGCGGCCACCGCCGCGCCGATGCCGCCGAGCACCGCCGCGATCGAGAGGCCGATGATCGTGGCCCGCTGCAGGTCCGCCATCAGGGTGTCGCCGTAGATGTCCCGCTGCTCGCCGTCCACGAGCCGCACGCCCGGCAGCGTGCCGACCAGCGCGGTGTGCACGGCGTCGCGGTTCTCCGCCGTCGTCGGCACCCCGACCATCGACACCGCGCCCGCGACCGACGGCAGCAGGCCCCGGTCGATGACGGCGCTCACCCGGCCGCCGCCCTCGAAGGGCCGCGTCTCGTACCGCGCCGGCAGCTGCGCGGTCAGCTCCTCCTTCCCGCCGCTCGACTTGAACTCGGTGCCCTGCAACGGTCCTGACGAGTAGACGGCGGGCCCGTCCTGGCAGCGCAGGCCGGTCAGCACCTTCGCGACGTCGGCGCAGTCACCGACGATGACGTACGTGCCGTAGTCGCCGCTCCTGATCGTGCCGTCGAGCATCGTGACGATCGGCGCCGAGGTCGCCAGGCGCACCGGCGTGACGTCGTGCGTCACCTGCTCCGCCACGATCGCGTTCTCGAGCCACGTCGAGTCGCGGTACGGGACCTGGCTCTCGAGCCCCGGCAGCATCGTGAGCGCCATCGACCCGGTGAACACGGCGATCACCACGCCCGCCGACCCGCGGAACGCCGCCACCGGGTCACCGGCGAGCCTGCGTCCCGCGAGCAACGTCGACGGCCTGCGCCACCGCCCGACGAAGAACCGGCCGACCCACGCGGTCAGCACGGGCCCCGCCAGCACGAGCGCGAGCGCCACCGCGCCGAGACCGAGGAGCACGACGGTGAACTGGCCGTCGCCACCGGCCTCCTGCGCGTACATGATCCCGAGGAAGAACACGCCCAGCGCGCCGGCGATGGTCAGCAGCCGCCACGACCGGACCTTCCGCTTCGCCTCCGCAGCGAGCGGCTGGTTCACCACGCGCCGCAGTCCCAGCACAGCGGCCCCGATGACCAGCAACGGCGCGAGCACGGCCACCGCCGCCACGACCGCCGGTTCCGGCACGAAGTCGCCGGGGAACCAGGTACCGCCCTCCCACGGGACCTTCGCCGTGATGTGGCTGAACGGCTGCGCCAGCACCACCCCCAGCACGCTGCCGACGACGGCTCCGAGCGCGGTCTCCACGGCCGTCATGACCACGACCTGCCGGGGACTGGCACCGGCGAGCCGGAGCGCGGCGAGACGCCGTTCCCGCTTCGCCGCCGTCAGCCGCGCGGCCGAGGCGACCAGGACGAGGCAAGGCACGACCAGCACCACGAGCCCGACGCGGGTGAGCAGGTAGAGCATGCCGTGGTAGTCGTCGCGGTACGAGCCGGCGCCGCCCCGCAGACCGTCCGCGGGATAGCCGTTCCCGACCTCGTCGTGGCCGACGATCGCGACGAGCTCGCCGGGGAACTTGAGCGCCTCCGGCCCCAGTTCCGCGACCACCGTGCCGGGGAAGCGGTTGCCGAGCTTCTCCGCCGGGGTGGCGCGCACGAGGTCCGCGAGCGCGGGGGACAGCAGCACCTCGCCCGGTTCGGGGAACTTGGCGATGCCGGCCGCGATCGGGACCGCACCCTGCTCGGTCCGGGCGACGTCGAACCGTTCGATGAGCCTGCCGTCGTAGGAGTCCCGGTTCACGGCAACGGAGATGGTGCTCTTGCCGGGCTGGCCGATCCCGTCGCGCCACGCCGTGCGGTCGGCTCGCGCCTGCAGGCCGTTCGGTGCGGCGAGCAGCCACAGGACCAGCGACACCGCGATCATCACGCCGAGCGCGACCAGCACGGTCGCGACCTGGCTGCGGCGGTCCCTGCGCAGCACCGCGAGGGCGATCCTCACGCGGACACCCCCGCGGCGGTCTTCTGGACGATCTTGCCGTCCTGGATCTCGACGACGCGCAACGCCCGGTCCGCGATCGCCTTGTCGTGCGTGACGATCACGACGGCGGCGCCCGTCTCCTCCGCGGCCTGCAGCAGGGCCGTCATCATCTCCTGGCCGGTGCGGGTGTCGAGGGCCCCGGTCGGTTCGTCGGCGAAGATCACCCGCGGCTTGTGGGCCAGCGCCCGCGCGATCGCGACCCGTTGTGCCTGCCCGCCGGAGAGCTGGCTCGGCAGCCGCTTCTCCAGGCCCTGCAGGCCGAGCCGGGAAAGCCACAGCCTGGCCGCGCCGAGCGCTTCCTCCCGCGAGCCACCGGCGAGCAGCATCGGCAGGGCCGCGTTCTCCTCGGCGGTGAGCTCGGCCACGAGCATCCCCGACTGGAAGACGAACCCGAACGCGGTGCGCCGCAGTGCGCTGCGGCCCGTCTCGTTCAGCTCGCCGATCGCGCGCCCGTCGAGGAACACGTCGCCGCCGTCGGAACGCAGGATGCCGGACAGCACGTGCAGCAGCGTCGTCTTGCCGGAGCCGGACGGGCCCACGACCGCCAGCACGTCCCCGGCCTTGATGTCGATGTCCACCCCGGCGAGCGCGTGCACGTCGCCGTAGGTCTTGACCAGGCCACGAGCGGCCAGAACCGAATTCATGTTCCTCAAGGTGCCGTGCGCGCGGCCCGAAAACCTCAGCCTTGACGACACACCGGATCAGCCGGATGACCGAGGCCGGAGAGGTGTGGTGGTCCTACCGTTGTCTCCCGTGGACAGTCATCGGGGCCAATGGCCGATCGCCGCCGTTCTCGCCTTGCTGATGGTGGGCGAGCTACTTCTGATGAGCGGGCCCGGCAGCGCCGAGGCACTCGTGTGGCTGCTGACCGTGCCGGTGTGCATCGCGGCCGTGACGTCGTTCAAGTCGCGTGCCTTCACCATCCCGATCGCGGTCGCGTCGGCCTTCGTGTCGTCGTTCGTCATCCGGCTCTTCCACGTGGACCTGCCGACGTTGCTCAGCCCGCTGACCGTCGCCGAGACCGCCGCGTTCCTGGTCATCACGGCCGTGGTCGTGCGCGAGGAACCCCGCCGCGCCGCCACGTGGTCGGTCGGCTCGCTGATGGCCGTGAGCTTCTTCGCCGCCATCGTCCGCGACAACTGGCTCTCGTCCAGCAACTACAACGAGATGCTCGGCTCGGTCGTCCTCGGCTTCACCGCCGTCGGCACCGGCCTGTACTTCCGCGCCCGCGACACCGAGAGCGGCCGCCTGATCGCCGCCGCCGTCACCGACGCGCAGAAGGAAGAGCGCATCGCTCTGGCCCGCGAGCTGCACGACGTCGTCGCCCACCACGTGACGGGCATGCTCGTGCAGGCCCAGGCGGCGTTGGAGGTCTCCGACGACGACCCGCGCGCCGCTCACCGCCTGCTGCCGGGCATCGTCCGTTCGGGCACGGAAGCGCTGGGAGCCATGCGCCGCCTCGTCGGCACGTTGCGCCAGGGCGAGAACGAGGCCGCCACCACCGACCTCGCCGCCGACGTCATCGAGACCGTCGAACGCACCCGCGAGCTCGGCTTCGAGACCAGGCTGCGCATCGACCTGCCCGACGTGGTGCCGCCGGAGCTCGGCCGGTCGGTGTTGCGCCTGGTCCAGGAGTCGCTCACCAACGTGCACAAACACGCGGTACGGCCCACCATGATCGACGTGGAGATCTCGCGGACGTCCGGCGGGGCGTTGCGCGTGATCGTGGCCGACGACGGGCAGCTGCACGAGCTGAACCAGGGTGGCTACGGTCTCGTGGGCATGCGTGAGAGGGTCGACCTGCTGGGCGGCCTGTTCTCCGCGGGTCCGCGTGAGAACGGCTGGCAGGTGCTCGCCGAGCTACCCCTGGAAGGAACCAAGTGATCTCGGTTCTCATCGCCGACGACCAGGAGATGGTCCGCGTCGGTTTCCGGATGATCCTGGAGAAGCAGCAGGACATCACGGTCGTCGCGGATGTCGCGGACGGGATCTCGGCCGTCACCGCGGCCCGCGAGCACAACCCGGACGTGGCCCTGCTGGACATCCGCATGCCCGGCATGGACGGGCTCGAGGTGACCAAGAAGCTGTCGCCCACGACGAAGGTCGTGGTGGTGACGACGTTCGACCTGGACGAGTACGTGCACACGGCACTGGAGAACGGCGCGTCCGGGTTCCTCACCAAGGACGCCGGTCCGGCGCTGCTCGTCGAGGCCGTCCGGGCCGCCGCCGCGGGCAACGCGCTGATCTCGCCGCAGGTGACCGTGCGGATGCTGGAGCACTTCGCGCGGCCTGCTCAGCGGCCCGACCTGTCGTTGCTGACGGCGCGGGAGCAGGACGTGGTGCGGGAGGTGGCGCGCGGCCTGTCCAACCAGGAGATCGCGTCGTCGCTGTTCCTGTCGCTTTCGACGGTGAAGACGCACCTGGCGTCGGTGCAGACGAAGCTGAACGTGAAGAACCGCGTCGGGATCGCCTCGTGGGCGTGGCGGGCCGGGCTGGTGAACTCGTGAGCACCGAGTTCCCGCGCACCATCGGCAAGGTCGCCGCTCGCGAGCTGGGCGCGCACGGCTACACGACGTTCGACTCGCTGACGAAGGTGTCCGCGAAGGAACTGCTCGAGATCCACGGCGTGGGCCCGAAGGCCATCAGGATCCTGGGGGAGGAGCTGGCGGCGCAGGGCAAGGCCTACGCCGCCGACTAGGTCTCACACACCCATCGGGTGCCAGACCGTCTTCGTCTCCAGGTACGCGCGCAGGCGGGACATGTCCGGCATGGCCGTGAAGTCCTCGCCGGTCTTGTTGCGCAGCACGCGCTTCACGGTGCCCGCGGCCGACCGTTCCAGGTCCGCGCGGATCGACTCCGGCGCACCGGTGAGGTCCAGCGCGTTCACGTCACCGTGCGAGGCGAGCCACGGCGCGATCTCCGCGGTGCGGCCGGTGATGATGTTGACGACACCACCGGGGACGTCCGAGGTGGCCAGCACCTCCGACAGCGTGATCGCGGGCAGCGGGCGGTCCTGCGAGGTGATGACCACGCAGGTGTTGCCCGACGCGATCACCGGTGCGATCACCGAGATCAGGCCCAGCAACGACGACTGCTGCGGCGCCAGCACGGCGACCACGCCCGTCGGTTCCGGGGTGGAGAACGAGAAGTACGGGCCCGCCACCGGGTTCGAGGAACCCAGCACGGCCGCGATCTTGTCGGTCCAGCCCGCGTACCAGACCCAGCGGTCGATCGCGGTGTCCACGAGGGACTGCGCCTTCTTCAGCGCGACGCCCTCGGAGCTCGCGACCTCGGTGATGAACTGCTCGCGGCGACCTTCCAGCACCTCGGCCACCCGGTACAGGACCTGGCCGCGGTTGTAGGCCGTCGTGCCCGACCAGCCGCCGAAAGCCTTGCGGGCAGCCGAAACCGCGTCACGCGCGTCCTTGCGGGAGCCCTGGGCGGCGTTCGCGAGGAACGTGCCCTTGGCGTCGGAGACGGGATAGCTGCGGCCCGACTCGGAGCGCGGGAACTTGCCGCCGATGTAGAGCTTGTAGGTCTTCGCGACCGTGATGCGATCAGACATCGAGGTAGGCCTCCAGACCGGTGCGGCCGCCCTCACGGCCGAAGCCCGACTCCTGGTACCCGCCGAACGGGGCGGTCGGGTCGAAGCGGTTGAACGTGTTGGACCAGACGACGCCGGCGCGCATCCGTTGTGCCATCCAGAGGATGCGCGAGCCCTTCTCGGTCCAGATGCCGGCGGACAGGCCGTACGGCGTGTTGTTCGCCTTGGCCACGGCCTCCTCCGGCGTGCGGAACGTCAGCACCGACAGCACCGGGCCGAAGATCTCCTCACGGGCGATGCGCATCGCCTGCGACACCCCGGAGAACACGGTCGGGGCGAAGAAGAAACCCTTGTCCGGCAACGGGCACGATGACGTCCAGCGGGTGGCGCCCTCGGCGTCACCGGCCGCGGTCAGCTCCTGGATCTTGGTGAGCTGCTCGCGGGAGTTGATCGCGCCGACGTCGGTGTTCTTGTCCAGCGGGTCGCCGACGCGCAGGGTGCTCACCCGTGCGTGCAGCTTCTCGATCAGCTCTTCCGCGATCGACTCCTGGACGAGGAGGCGCGACCCGGCGCAGCAGACGTGGCCCTGGTTGAAGAAGATGCCGTTGACGATGCCCTCGACGGCCTGGTCGAGCGGGGCGTCGTCGAACACGATGTTCGCGGCCTTGCCGCCCAGCTCCAGGGTGAGCTTCTTCGAGGTGCCCGCGAGCTGGCCCTGGATGATCTTGCCGACGTCGGTCGAGCCGGTGAAGGCGACCTTGTCGACGTCCTCGTGGCCGACGAGCGCCGCACCGACGTCACCAGCGCCCGGGATGATGTTGACGACGCCCGGCGGCAGGTCGCACTGCTGGATGATGTCCGCCAGCACCAACGCCGTCAGCGGCGTCGTCTCGGCCGGCTTGAGCACGACGGTGTTGCCGCACGCCAGCGCCGGCGCGATCTTCCACGCGGCCATCAGCAGCGGGAAGTTCCACGGGATCACCTGGCCCGCGACGCCGAGCGGCTTCGGGTCCGGCCCGTAGCCCGCGTACCCGAGCTTGTCCGCCCAGCCCGCGTGGTAGAAGAAGTGCGAGGCGGCCGTCGGGATGTCGGTGTCGCGCGACTCCTTGATCGGCTTGCCGTTGTCGAGCGACTCCAGCACCGCGAGCTCACGGCCGCGTTCCTGGATCTGCCGCGCGATCCGGTAGATGTACTTGGCCCGCTCGGAGCCGGGCATCTTCGACCACACGCGGTCGTAGGCCTTGCGCGCGGCCTTGACCGCGGTGTCCACATCGGACTCGCTGGCCGTCGAGACCTCGGCGAGCACCTCTTCGGTGGCCGGGTTGACGGTCTTGAGCGGTTCGCCGGTGCCCTCGACGAACTTGCCGTCGACGAACATCTTGTAGTTCGGCTTGAGGTTCGCGATGTCCCGCGACTCGGGCGCGGGGGCGTATTCCCACATGTCTTCAGTCCACCGTCACGTAGTCCGGGCCGCTGTAGTGGCCGTCCAACTGGGTCCGACGCTGCATGAGCAGGTCGTTGAGCAACGTCGACGCGCCGAACCGGAAGAGGTGCGGATCGAGCCACTCACGCCCGGCCACCTCGTGCACGGCCACCAGGTACTTGATCGCGTCCTTGGTCGTCCGGATGCCTCCGGCGGGCTTCACCCCGCGCAGCTCACCGGTCTGGTCCTTCCAGTCCCGCACGGCCTGCAGCATCACGTGCGTCACCGGGAGCGTCGCGGCGGGCTGCACCTTGCCGGTCGACGTCTTGATGAAGTCACCACCGGCCAGCAGCGCGAGCCACGACGCGCGGCGCACGTTGTCGTACGTCACGAGCTCACCGGTCTCGAGGATGACCTTGAGGTGCGCGTCCCCGCACGCCTCCTTGATCTTGACGATCTCCTCGAACACCTGCCCGTAGCGGCCACTCAGGAACGCGCCGCGGTCGATCACCATGTCGACCTCGGACGCGCCCTGCTCGACGGCGAACCGGGTGTCGGCGAGCTTGATGTCCATCGTGCTGCGGCCGCTGGGGAACGCCGTCGCGACGCTGGCGACGTTGATGCCGGTGCCTTCGAGGTCGTCGGCCGCCGTCTTCACCATGTCCGGGTAGACGCAGACCGCCGCGACCTGCGGCACGTCGGGCCGTTCGGGGTCGGGACGCTTCGCCTTGGCCGCGAGACTGCGCACCTTGCCGTGCGTGTCCGCGCCTTCGAGCGTGGTGAGGTCCACCATGCTGATCGCCAGGTCGATGGCGTGCAGCTTGGAGGCCTTCTTGATGCTCCGCGTGCCGAGGCCCGCGGCTCGTTGCTCGACGCCGACCTGGTCGACGCCGGGGAGCCCGTGCAGGAAACGCCGCAGCGACGATTCGTCGCGCGTGGCGTCAGCCAGGGCCGACGGCAGTGTCGTTGGAGCAGCCATGGCTGGGAGTCTAAGCGGAATGGGACGCCCGTCCTAAGTGAGGACGTTTGCGCTGATCAGGGCGTAGGTGAGGCTGCTCTGAGGGTTCGTTCGCCAGTGCTGTCGACGACGATGATCGCGCCCTCGCGGCCGAGCTGCTCGTAGTGCTCGGCGAACTCGTCGAGATCCTCGATCTCGTCTTCCAGCCACGACCAGTCACCCGGCAACGCCGTCAGTTCGTCCCGCACGATCTTGAGCACCTGGTCGAAGCGGTTGACGTCGCGCCGGTGGTGGAAGTCCGCGTCGGGGCAGGAGAGAAGCACGGTCCACCGGTGCGTGGCGCGCTCCCCGTCCATCTTCAGCCACACGGTCACCCCGGCGAACCCCGCGAGCTCGACGAGGTCGGCGACCTTCATCAGTCGAGCAGCTCGCGCAGGATGCCCTTCTTCTTTTTCTTGGGCCCCTTCACCTCCACGGCACCCATGATCGCGAGACCGGTGATCCGCACGGTCGGCGCGCCCGGGATGTGCCGGCGGCTCGCGAGCTGTTCCTCGAAGGCGCCCATGAACCCGAACCCGTCGACCTTCACGTTGATGTCGTCGGGCACCCGGATCTCCACGCCGCCCCAGAACGCGAAGCAGCTGATCGTCACCTCGCGCTCGGCGAAGTTCGCGTGGGTCAGGTCGATCTCGATGCCGCCCATGATCGCGACGGCGTTGTGCATGCGCGGGACGACCCAGCCGCCCTTGCGGTTCACGCCGGACCAGAAGGCCACCGACACCGCGCTGCCCGGCTCGCCGCCGATGCGGTTCGTCACCGCGGGCTGGTACTGCGGCACGGCGGGGGTCTGCGGCAGGCCGCTCAGGACCAGGTCCGCGGTGATGGGGACGAGCTCGCCGTACGTCTTCGCGGCGTAGACCGCCACGAGCCTCTCGTCCAGCTCGTGGATGTCCAGGCGGCCCTCGGCGGTTGCCTGGTGCAGCACCTGCGCGATCCGTTCCCGGTCCGCGTCCGAGGCGCGCATATGACTCTGGTCGGCGGGTACCAGCTCGTCGCTCACCCGATCGAGTCTAGAACGCTCACCTGCGGTTCGGTGCGAACTTGACGGTGATCGCGAAGGCCACCGCCAGGAGTGCCGCGAGGGCTGCCGCGAGGGCCGGGTTGTAGCCCCACATCAGCGGCAGCACGCTGATCAACACGGCGAGTGACCCCGAGACACCCAGGATGACCAGGGGGGATTCACACCACTGCTGGACGGGCTTCTGTTCGATCGTCACCGTTCGCACCTCCGCGTCTCAACTGGTTACGAGACTTTTCGGAGTCGCTTCGTCGATTCTTGACGCCCGGATCGGGTTGTGCGGCCCCCTGATCAGGTGGTCATCGGAATGGGTTCGTGACCGCCGGGATCCGCTCGTTGCGCCGACCTGACCAACGTCACGGAGTCGGCTGGCGCAGCGGCAGTCCGGCCGCGCGGTAGATCGAGTCGATCACCGTCATGGTGCGCACCGCGTCGTCCGCCGTGGTCGGGAACGGCTTGCCGTGCAGCACGGCGTCGGTGAACGCGTCGAGCTGGTAGGCGTAGGTCGGGCGCTTGCCGAAGGTCTCGACCGACTTCTTGTCCTTGAGCCGCAACGACAACCGGTGGGCGACCTGCGGGCCGAGCGGGTTGAGGACCTTCAGCGTGCCGTTCTCGCCGATCGCCTTCATCGACAGCTTGAGCACCGTCGACGACCACAGCGAGGCGTGCACGGAACCCGTGTGGCCGGAGGGGAAGCGCAACGCCGCACGCATCGCGCGGTCGATGGAAGGCCCGCGCAGCAACGCTTTGGCCGACTTCACCTCGGGCTCCTCGCCGCCCAGCAGCCGTGTCATGTGCACGGCGTAGCAGCCCGCGTCCATCATCGCTCCGCCCGCGAGCGAGTAGTCGTACCGGATGTCGGAAAACCGCGGCAACGGGAACGCGACGGTGGCCTCGACGTGCCGCAGCGGGCCGAGCACGCCGGAGCCCATGATCTCGGCGACGCGCACGGCCAGCGGGTGGTAGCGGTAGTGGAACGCCTCCATCATCACCAGGCCGGAGGCCTCCGCCGCCTTGGCGACCTCGGCCGCTTCCGCGGCGTTCGCGGTGAACGGCTTCTCGCACAGCACGTGCTTGCCGGCTTCGAGCGCGGCGAGCGTCCACTTGCCGTGCAAGCCGTTGGGCAACGGGTTGTAGACGGCGTCGACCGCCGGGTCGGCCAGCAGTTCCTCGTACGACCCGTGCACCCGCGCGATGCCGTGCTTGTCGGCGAAGGCCTGGGCGCGGTCGGCTGACCGGGCGGCGACCGCGACCACCTCGGCGACCGTCGAGGAACGGGCCGGGCGGATGACCGCGGTCGGCGCGATGGTGGCCGCGCCTAGCACTCCGATGCGCACGTGGTCTGTCACGCGGCCGACCCTACACCTCGTTGGTTAACGGTGTTTACTCCATCAGGTCGGTCTCGCGCGCCGGGAAGAACGGGATCTTCTCGATCGGCGCGGGGCCGGACCAGTTCCACGACTCCATCTGCCTCCGCGAGCGCCTGCCGAAGAACGCGCGCCACAGTTCGTAGCCCTCGACCTCGACCGTGATCGGGCCGTCGCCGAGGTCGCCGAACTCGGTCTTCACCGTCACGTCGGTCAGCCTGCGCGGCGCCATCCACACCAGCGTCGGCTGCCACGCGGTGTCCGGCAGGCGTTCGCGGCCGAGCGCGGCACGCAGGTCGGCCTCGTGCGTGATGGCGTCCAGCGCCAGCTGGAACGGGATGCGCGGCATCTCGGCGATCTTGTCGCCGAAGACGTTCCACTGCTCCAGCAGGTCCTCCACGGGCACGTCCGCGCGCTCGGCGACGTGCCGGGCCGTCCACTCGTCCGACGGCGCGCCCTCCATGCGGCCGCTGACCAGATCGGAGGCCTCGCCGGACAGGTGCGCGACCACCTGATGCACGGTCCACTCAGGACAGGCGGGCACGGTTCGTGCGAGCTCCTCGGCGCTCAGGCCCATGGTCAGGCCGACGATGCGCTGACGTGCCTCGCGGTAGATCTCTTCGAACACCCCTTGCTCCTCCCAGCGGGTTACGGTGTCGAGCATGGACGTCCTGGTCGTCGATCATCCACTCGCCAAGGCGAGACTCACAACGATGCGTGACGCGCGCACGGACAATGCCGCATTCCGTGCCGCGCTGCAGGAACTGACCGTGATGCTGGTCTACGAGGCGATGCGCGAGGCGCCGCTGAAGGAGGACCGCACGCACACCCCGGTAGCTCGTACCACCGGCTACAAGCTCGCAAACCCGCCGTTGCTCGTGCCCGTGCTGCGGGCCGGTCTGGGCATGGCGGACCAGGCGCACAAGCTGATCCCGGACGCCCAGATGGGGTTCGTGGGCCTGGCGCGCGACGAGGAGACGTTGCAGCCGACGCCGTACATGGAGTCGCTGCCGGAGAACCTCGCCGGACGCCCGGTGTTCGTGCTCGACCCGATGCTCGCCACGGGCGGGTCGATGGCGTACACGATCCGGCTGCTGACCCAGCGCGGCGCGACGGACGTGACGGCGATCTGCGTGCTCGCGGCGCCCGAGGGGATCAACCACCTCGAGGACTCGAAGCTCCCGTGCCGTCTCATCACGGCGTCGGTCGACGAGCGCCTCAACGACTCCGGCTTCATCGTGCCCGGCCTGGGCGATGCCGGTGACAGGCTGTACGGGGCGGTTTAGGACATACCTCCGATCGGACGTAGCAGTGGTCTAGACCTCCGGGCTAACGTGCTCTGGACCACATCGCCGCTGCCGCGATCCGAATGAGGAGTCACATGTCCAGACGGAGATGGGGTGTCGCCGCGCTCGCGGTCGGCGCCCTGTCAGCGTCGCTGGCCTCTGCGCCCGCGAATGCCGACGTCGAGACCAACGGGCACCACGGTTACTCGAAGACCCGCACCGTCGGGTACTTCATCCAGTGGGGCGTGTACGACCGGAACTTCCGGGTCAAGAACCTCGTGGACAGCGGGGCCGCCGCGCGGCTCACGCACCTGAACTACGCCTTCGGTTTCCTCGACGAGGCCGGCAAGTGCGTCAGCGCCGACCCGTGGGCCGACTGGCAGATGCCGCACACCGCGGAGCAGTCCGTGAGCGGCAAGGCCGACGAGGCCGGCCAGGTGCTCGCGGGCAACCTGAACCAGCTCAAGCAGCTCAAGGCCAAGTACCCCAAGTTGAAGATCAACATCTCGCTGGGTGGCTGGACGGGCTCGCGCTACTTCTCGAACGCCGCGCTGACCGCGGAGTCGCGTGCCGCGCACGTCAAGTCGTGCACCGACATGTGGATCAAGGGCAACCTGCCCGGCCTGCCCGAGGGTGCCGCCAAGGGCGTCTTCGACGGCGTCGACCTCGACTGGGAGTGGCCGTCGAGCGAGGGCAACCCGACCCCGCCGAACGTCGTGCGCCCCGAGGACAAGCAGAACTTCACCAAGCTGCTCGCCGAGTACCGCAAGCAGATGGGCTGGAACCGCGACCTGACCGCGTTCCTGCCGGCCGACCCCAGGCAGATCGACCGGGGCTTCGAGGTCTCGAAGGTGTTCTGCTACCTCACCTTCGGCACGTTGCAGGGCTACGACTACCACGGTGCCTGGGACGCCCCGGCGAACCAGCAGTCCGCGCTGCGGGTGCCCAAGGGCGACCCGTCGGAGTTCGAGTTCAGCAGCGAGGTGACGGTCAACGCGTGGCTCTCGCGCGGTGCCCCGAGGTCCAAGGCCGTGCTCGGCGTTCCGTTCTACGGCCGCGGCTGGGACGGCGTCGCCGCCGGCACGCGCAACGGCCTGTTCGGCACCGGTGTGCCGGCGCCCGCCAAGTACGAGGCCGGCTACGAGGACTTCCACCGCATCAAGGCGAAGCTCTCCGAGCCCGGCAACGCGTACAAGATCTACCGCGACGAGAAGGCCGGCTTCGCGTGGATCTACGACGGCAAGACCTGGTGGACCTACGACGACGCGACCGAGATGAAGCGCAAGGCCCGCTACATCAACGACCGCAGGCTCGGCGGCGCGATGATCTGGTCGCTCGACGGCGACACCGCCGACGGCGAACTGATCAAGGCGCTCGACGGGGCCCTGAAGTAAGGCCGCACCACCGAGACGGACTGTCCTAATCGGACAGTTCAGCGGGTCCGGGGAGGTTTCGCGGCGGCCGCCTCCCCGGATTCCGTGGTGCTCACAGAGTTTTCCCGGGCTCCGTTCGCCAGCCCCTGCCGTGCGCGCGCAACGCCAGTTCGTAGGTGGCCTCCGCGTCGACGCCGGGCGGCAGGTTCCCGTTGAGCTCCAGGCTCACCAGGCCGTGCGCGACGCCCCACATCGACATCGCGATCTGCTCGGGGTCCTCGTCGACGTACACGCCCTGCTCCACCGCGCGCCGCACCGCGTTGATCACCGGCGCGAACGTCCTGCCCGCCGCGCGGCTCATCTCCTTCGTCGGTTCGACGACCTTCGAGTAGAGCACCGAGTAGAACTGCGGGTCCCGCAGCGCGCTGCGCCGGTACGCGAGCCCGATCTTCAGGAGGTCCTCCGCCGGGTCGCCGGTGACCGGGACCGCCGCGAGGCTCGTGCCGAACTGCGTGAACGCCTCGTCGTAGAGCGCCTCGAGCAGCGCTGGTTTTCCGCCGAAGAGGGAATAGACCGCCGTCGTCGAGGTGTTGACGTCGGTGGCGATCTTGCGCAGGCTGACCGCGGCCGGGCCCTCGGTGCTCAGCAGCTCGCCCGCTCGCTCGAGCAGACGTCGTCGCAGAGCGTCGTCGTGGGTCTTGGGCCTGGGCATCACGCAATCCTAACGGCCGCTGGCCGCAGTGGTATCAGGTTGATACCGTCACCGGCATGGCGATGACCTTGCGGTTGACCGAGGAGGAGAACCTGCGGCTCGCTGAACTGGCGCAGTCCGAGGGGCGCTCCAAGCAGGAGGTCGTGCGGCTGGCGATTGCGGACCGTTACCAGCGCATGCAGCAGGAGGAGAAGCTCGGCGAGGTACTTGGGCGAGTCCTGCCCAAGTACCGAGGTCTTTTGGATAGGCTCGGTTCTTCCTGAAACTGTCAGACCTCTGTGATCAACTGGGTGCCGTGATCTCCTACCTCGACGCCGGGGACCTCTTAGTGCTGGCCACAGCCGTGACCGGTGGTGATCTCCTCGTCAGGGACATCGGCCTGCTGGACACGGCGGCCTACCGTCCCCGGGCCACCGTGCTCGGCGTGGAGGCCTACGACACGCTGTGGCTGAAGTCCTCCGCCCTGCTCGACTCGATCGTCCGAACCCGCCCTCTGGTCGAGGGCAACTGGCGGCTGGCCTGGGTCGCCGCCGTCACGATGTGCGACATCAACGGCTACTGGATCGACGCCGCCGAGGACGACGCGCTGGACCTCGTGCGCTCCCTCGGCCGCGACAAGATCGACCTGCCGGAGATGGCAGGCCATCTCGAAGCGTGGGGAATCTCGAAGGATTCCGCTTGACCTAGAGTGCACTCCAGGTCTTAGCGTCGAGTCCGTGAGTTACTCGATAGCCCAAGCCGCGCAGCGCAGTGGGTTGTCCATCGACACCTTGCGCTACTACGAACGAATCGGGCTCGTCGACCCGCCCGCACGCGACTCGGGCGGCCGCCGCAGCTACTCGGAGGAAGATCTCGGCTGGCTGGGCTTCGTGACGCGCCTGCGCACGACCGGCATGCCGATCCGCATGATGCGCGAGTTCGCGCAGCTGCGACACCGCGGCGACCTGACCGCAGGGCGCCGCAAGCAGATCCTCGTCGAGCACCGCAACGACGTCCGCGCCCGCATCGCGGAGCTGCAGACGTCCCTGGAAGTGCTCGACTACAAGATCGATCACTACGCGGTGGTCGAGCGGGACTTGGAGGCGACGGCGTGAGCCGTTCATTGGGATCGTTGCAGGTCGGGCCGCAGGGCCTCGGCTGCATGGGGATGTCGGAGTTCTACGGCGAAGGCGACGAGGCGGAGTCGGTCGCGGTGATCCACCGCGCCCTGGAGCTCGGCGTCACGCTGCTCGACACCGCGGACATGTACGGGCCGCACGTGAACGAGGAGCTGGTCGGCCGCGCGATCGCCGGCCGCCGTTCCGACGTCGTGCTGGCCACGAAGTTCGGCATCGTGCGCGAGGGCGGAGGCCGTTCCATCCGCGGCGACCGCGAGTACGTGCGGTCCTCGGTCGAGGGGTCGCTGAAGAGGCTCGGCACCGACGTGATCGACCTGTACTACCTGCACCGGGTGCCGGCGGACACGCCCATCGAGGAGACGGTCGGCGCGATGGCCGAGCTGGTCACCGAGGGCAAGGTGCGCCACCTCGGCCTGTCCGAGGCGGGCGCGGAGACCCTGCGCCGCGCGCACGCCGTGCACCCGATCACGGCGCTGCAGAGCGAGTGGTCGCTGTGGTCGCGCGACATCGAGACCGAGATCGTGCCGACCGCCCGTGAGCTGGGCATCGGCCTCGTGCCGTACTCGCCGTTGGGCCGCGGCGTCCTGACCGGCCGCTTCGCGTCGTCCGCAGACTTCGGCAAGGGCGACTTCCGGGCCGTGAACCCGCGGTTCTCCGGGGACAACCTCGACGCGAACCTGAAGATGGTCGCCGAGCTGCGCGCCCTGGCCGAGGCCCGCGGCGTCACCGCGGGTCAGCTGGCGCTGGCGTGGGTGCAGCACCGCGGGTCCGACGTCGTGCCGATCCCGGGCACCAAGCGGATCAAGTACCTGGAGGAGAACGTCGCGGCGGCCTCGCTGGAGCTGTCGGAGGCCGACCTCGCGGCGATCGAGGCCGCGGTGCCCGCGTCGGCCGTGGCCGGTGACCGGTACCCCGACATGAGCTCGATCGGGCGATAGAACATACGTTCGAATCTATCCCCAGAGTTGTCCACAGGTTGGGGACAACAGGCTGTGGACAACTCTGGGACTCATGTGGACAACTGGGCTGCGACGGTGGCCCCGAGCTCCCAGCACGCCTGCAGATCGGCCTTCGCCGGTTCGCCGGTGACGACCACGTGCTGGGACGCCTTCTCCCAGCCCAACCCGGTAGTGGCGGTCTCCACGCTGCGCACCGCCCCGGTCGTGTCATTGTTGCCGTGCACGTAAAGCCCGAACGACCGCCCACGCGTGGAATCGAGACACGGGTAGTAGACGGTGTCGAAGAAGTGCTTCAGCGCACCGCTCATGTAACCGAGGTTCGCGGGCGTTCCCAGCAGGTAGCCGTCGGCTTCCAGGACATCCACAGCGGTTGTGGACAACGCGGCCCGGCGCACGAGTTCGACGCCCTCGATCTCGGGGGTGGAGGCGCCCGCGACCACGGCCTCGAACATCGCCTGGAGGGCGGGCGACGGCGTGTGGTGGACGAGCAGCAGCCGCGCCATCAGTAGTCCATCTCGTAGTCGTTCCAGTCCGGCGGGGTGTCGTCCACGCCGACAGCCCTCAGGTCCTGCGTGGTCACGCTCTGGACCGACGAGTCCACGAGACCGAGCACCTCCTCGACGATGTCCAGGTGCGCCTTGGCCGACATCTTGTTCAGCGCGTAGATCTCGTCGACCTTGTCGAGGACGCCGCTGCCCTCCAGCCGCTTGATGAGCAGGCCGGCCTCGCCGAAGCGGCTCATCGGGCCGGTGATGGCCGCGTTCGACTCCACCGTGGCGTTCAGCATCATCTTCATCGCCATGTTGGTCCCCAGGTCGACGCCGAACGCCTTCAGCAGGCCGTCGCGCAGCTGGACCTGATGCTTCTTCATGTCGTCGCTGAACTTGCCGTAGAACATGTTCAGCCCGCGCTTGCTGTCCGGGTGTGCGTCGAGCACCGCCTGCGCCAGATCACGCCGCGTGTAGTCCATGAGCGGCAACATAGATGACCATGACCCGCGCCTCCTACGACATCGTCGCCGCCAGCTACGCCCGGCTCATCCCGGACGCGCACGACGGCCGCCCGCTCGACGCCGCGTTCATGCGGGCGTTCGCGGAGCTCGCCGAGGGCCCGGTCGCGGACATCGGCTGCGGCACTGGCCGCATCACCCAGCACCTGCACGAACTGGGCCTCGACGCCTCGGGCGTCGACCTCTCCGACGGCATGCTCGACCAGGCGAGAAAGCTGTACCCGCACCTCACGTTCACCCAGGGCGACATGACGAGGCTGGACCTGGAGGACGAGAGCCTCGGCGGCGCCGTCGTCTGGTACTCCACGGTCCACATGACCGCCGCCGAAGTCCCGTGGCGGGAGTTCCACCGGGTCCTCCGGCCTGGCGGACACCTGCTGCACGCGTTCAAACTGGGTGACCAGAAGAAGGCCCTCACCCACGCGTACGGCCACGACGTCGACCTTCACGTCCACTGGCACGACATCGACGAGGTCGTGACCAACGCGACCGAAGCCGGGTTCAACGAAGTGGCACGGCTGCAACGTCAGAGAGGTGTGGACGAAGGCGGGCCGCAGGCGTTCCTGTTGATGAGCAAACGGAACCCCGCAGCCGGAAGCGCGTCCTGAAGGGTGTACACAGGAGGGACCATGAAGACCACCGCCCTAATGCACACCAGTCCTCGTCAGCGCCGCATCACCTGGGGTTTCGGCCTTGCCGTCGGCATCGGCATGATCGGGTTCGGCCCCCTGTTCGCGTCCTTGTGGCCGGGGTTCGACCACAGCCCGTGGGACGTCAACACGATGCTGCTCGGACTCGGTGTGGGGCTCTGCACGATCGCGTACATCTTCGGCCGGATCGCCGTCGCGGCGGTCACCGAGGGTCGCCGCAACGCGGTGGCCCCGCCGACCAGAAGGGCCTACTTCGTGGCCGGCGGGGGTTTTGTCGTCGCCGCGCTGTGCCTGGCGATCGCTCTGTCTAGCTGACGAGCGCGGTCACCCGTTCCCGCAGTTCAGCCAGCCGGGCCCTCCCTGACGCACGGGCGGACTCCAGTCCGTCCGTGACCGGCTCGACGACCTCCAGGTACGCCTTGAGCTTCGGTTCGGTGCCGGACGGGCGCACGATCACGCGCACCCCGTCCGCCGTCCAGCGCAGCACGTCCGCGCCGGGCATCAGGTCCTCGGAGGCGAACTCCGAGGGCGGCTCGGCGCGCAGGCGGGCCATCGTGGCGCCGATCAGGCTGAGATCGGTGTACCGCAAGGAGACCTGGTCCGTCAGGTGCAGGCCGTGGTCCGCCGCGAGCTGGTCCAGCGCGTCCAGCAGCGTGCGTCCGGACGCCTTCAAGCCCGCGGCCAGGTCAGCGGCGACGACGGCGGCCGAGATGCCGTCCTTGTCCGCCACGTGCTCCGGGTCGACGCAGTTGCCGAGCGCCTCCTCGTAGGCGAACACCAGGCCCTCGCCCGCGCGCGCCAGCCACTTGAAGCCCGTGAGGGTCTCGGCGTAGCGGGCGCCGTGCGCGGCCGCGATCGACTTCAGCAGCGACGACGAGACGATCGTCGTCGCCACCAACGGATCCGTGGACTCCGTGGTCGACAGCACGAGCGAGCCGAGCAGCACACCCGTCTCGTCGCCGCGCAGCATCCGCCACGTGTCGCCGTCCTTGACGCCGAGCGCGCACCGGTCGGCGTCCGGGTCCAGTGCGATGGCCAGGTCCGCGTTCACCGACGCCGCAAGGGAAAGCAGCTCGTCGGACGCGCCGGGCTCCTCCGGGTTCGGGAACACCACGGTCGGGAAGTCCGGGTCAGGCACCGCCTGCGACCGCACCACGTGCACGTCGGTGAAACCCGCGCGCCGCAACGCTTCCACGGCGAACGCGCCGCCCACGCCGTGCATCGGCGTCAGCGCGATCTTCAGCTCCCGCGAGTTCCCGCGCGGCAGCGACGCCACCTGCTCCAGGTAGGCGTCCACCTCGGCGTCGGACACCGTGGTGTAGGTGACGTTGCGAGGCACCGACACCGCGGCCGGAACGGCCTCGATCGCTTGCTCGATCTCGCCGTCCGAGGGCGGCACGATCTGCGAACCACCGGTCAGGTAGAGCTTGTAACCGTTGTCCGCGGGCGGGTTGTGCGACGCGGTGATCTGGATCCCCGCCACAGCACCATGTGCGCGCACGAGGTACGCCAGCACCGGCGTCGGCAACGGCCCGGGCAGCACCCGCACGTCGAAGCCCGCGGCCGCCATCACCTCGGCCGCCGCGGTGGCGAAGTCCTCCGAGCCGTGCCGCGCGTCGCGCCCGACGAACACCAGGCCGGGGGAGCCGAGCCACGCCGCCAGCCCGGCGGTCGCGCGGACCACCGTGGCGACGTTCATGCCGTTCGTGCCCGCCCGCACCGGCCCGCGCAGCCCGGCGGTGCCGAACGTCAGCGGACCGGCCATGCGGTCCTGGAGGTCCTCCACCGCCGCGGCGTCGCCGCCCATCGCCCGCGCCAGCACGCCCTGCAGCTCGGCGCGCGTGGCGTCGGACGGGTCGTCGGCGATCCACCGGAACGTCGCGTCACGCAGTGCCGGCGTCAGGCTCATGCGCGGTCCACCAGCTCGCGCAGCAGCGTGCCCATGCGCTGGGCGGCGGCGGCACCGGCCTCCAGCACCTCCTGGTGGTTCAGCGGCTCACCGGTGATGCCCGCCGCGAGGTTCGTGACGAGCGACAGCCCGAACACCTCGACGCCCTCGGCCCGCGCGGCGATCGCCTCGTGCACCGTCGACATGCCGACCAGGTCCGCGCCCATCGTGCGCAGCATCCGGATCTCGGCGGGCGTCTCGAAGTGCGGCCCCGGCAGACCCGCGTACACGCCCTCCTCCAGCGAGGAGTCGATCTCCTGCGCGACCTTGCGCAGCCGCGGTGAGTACAGGTCCGTGAGGTCCACGAACCGCGCGCCGACCAGCGGCGACACCGCGGTCAGGTTGAGGTGGTCGGAGATCAGCACCGGCTGGCCGACGGACATGCCCTGCCGCAGGCCGCCGGCCGCGTTGGTCAGCACGACCGTGGACACGCCCGCGGCGGCGACGGTGCGCACGCCGTGCACGACCTTCTGGACGCCCTTGCCCTCGTAGCCGTGGGTGCGGCCGAGGACGACGAGGACCTTCTTGCCGCCGACCTCGACGGAACGGATGGTGCCGCCGTGGCCGAGCGCGGTCGGCGCCTCGAAGCCCGTCAGCTCGCCTACCGGAATCTCGGTGACCGGCTCGCCGATCACGTCGGCGGCGGGTCGCCAGCCGGAGCCGAGCACGATGGCGATGTCGTGCTTCTCGTTGCCGGTGCGGCTCTGGATCTCTTCCGCGGCCTTGCCGGCCAGCTCTTCTGGAGTCACCGCGAGAGCTTAAGCCGTGTCCTGAGGGTCTGTTCGATGAGAGTCACGTCAGAAACCCTGTCGGGCGCGGCTGTCGCGGACGGACCCTCAGGACACGGCTCACACCGGGGCGAACGTCGAGGCGATCGCGTCGAAGAGGCGAGCGCGTGCCTCGTCCTCCTGCTCTGTGGGGACGACCACTTCCACCACCCACAGGTCGTTGCCGTAGGGCAGCACGCGAGAGAAGTGCGACCTCCTCAGCGCCGTGGACTCGTCACCCTCGACCGTGCGGTAGATGAACTGGACGCTGGCCTCGTTGCGCGGTCCCGCCAGGTCCGGCGTCGGCACCATCTCGCCACCGAAGAACCTGCCGGGCCAGCGCCCCTGCACGCCCGCGGTGTACAGCTTGATGTCGCGCTTCGGGTAGTACTCGGGGAACCGCTGCACCGTCGCCTCGTACGCGCCGCTGCCGGACACGAAGTGCACCACCGCCGAGGCGGGCAGCCGCAGGTCACCGGCGCGTTGCTCGGCGTAGGTCGACCAGCTCTGCTCGACGTGCAGCGTGAACTTGCCGCCCTGGTCGCCGTTCGCCAGCACGGCCGACGCGGTGCGCGGCTGCAACGTCGGCGAGGTGGGCAGCGTCGGCAGGGTCGGCAGCGTCTGCTCGGTCGGCGGCAGCAGCGACGCTCCCGCGGCGTACCTGGTCAGCGCGAACCCGCCGCCCGACCCCACGACGAACAGCAGCACGGCCGCGACCACCACCAGCACCGAGGCCACCCGGCCTCGCCGGGTTGGGGCCGCCGCCGGCTTCGTCACGAGGAACGGCAGCGGGCCCGGGTCGTCGGCCAGCGGCGCGTCCGGCTGGATCTTCGGCTTGGGTCGCACGACGAGCGGCGGCGGCACCGACTCGCGGATCTCGAACGCGTCCGTGCCGGGCTCGGGCAGCAGTTGGTAGACCTGCTTGCGCACGTCGACGAGCGACAGCCGCTCGGTCGGCTCCTTGCGCATCAACCCGCTGATCACCGGCGCGAGCCGCCCGGCGCCCGCGGGCACGGGGACGTCGCCGTTGATCACCGCGTTGATCGTCTGCATGACGTTCTTGCCCACGTACGGCGGTTCGCCGGCCATCGCGGCCCACATCGTCGCGCCGAGCGACCACCTGTCCGCGGCCGCCGACACGTCCCCGCCCTGCGCCACCTCGGGAGCGATGTAGGCGGGCGTGCCGAGCGTGATGCCGCGCGCGGTCATGGTGGCCTCGGCGACGTTGCGCGCGATGCCGAAGTCGGTGAGCTTCACGCGGCCGTCGTCCGCGATGAGCACGTTGCCGGGTTTCACGTCCCGGTGCGTGATGCCGGCCCGGTGCGCCGACGCCAGCGCCGCCGCGATCGCGTCCAGCACCGCCGCGCCCTGCTTCTCGGTGAGGCAGCCCTGCTCCTGCAGCACCTCGCCGAGGCTGCGCGACGGCACGATCTCCATCACGACGTACGGGTCGCCTTCGTGCTGCACGACGTCGTAGAGCGTCACCAGGTTCGGGTGGGAGAGCGCGGCGACGGCACGCGCCTCGCGCATGGTCCGTTCCCTCAGCTGCTCGGCCTCGGCGTCGGGCATGCCGGGGGGCCGCAGGATCCCCTTCACCGCGACCTGCCGGCGGAGCACCTCGTCGTGCGCGGCCCAGACCGTGCCCATCGAGCCCTGACCCAGCAGGTGCAGCAGCCGGTACCGAGCCGCGATCAAGCGGTCCTGGCCAACGTTCTCCACGTTTCCATTCTTCCTGACAGACTGGGGTTCGATTCTTTGGTCCCGCCGGTCGCGATCGGGGAGACTCTCCGCGTCGGACCTCGACTGCATCGTTAACGGCGGTGAACCTCACATAGCCGAGTCGGTACCGGTCGGTAACACTGCAACGCATGATGGAGTTGGCATTGACCGCCGAATTCCGCCCGAACGAGTTCCCCTCGGCGTCGAGGGAACAGTGGCGTGAGCTGGTCGACGCCGTCCTCCGCAAGACAGGGGCGAGCTTCGACTCGCTGGTCACGAAGACGTACGACGGCATCGAGCTGCAGCCGCTCTACACCCTCGACGACGCCCTCGAGCCGTACGCGCTCGCCCCGGTGAAGCAGGGCTGGGACGTCCGTCAGCGCCACGCCGTTCCCGACCCGGTCGCCCTGATGAACGACCTGGAAGGCGGCGTCACCTCGCTGTGGCTCGCCGTGCCGGCCGCGTCGCTCGAACAGTTGCTGGAGGGCGTCTACCTCGACCTCGCACCGATCGTGCTCGACGGTTCGGTGGACGCGGCGCGCGCGATGTTGAAGATCTACGACCAGGCGCCGGTGCTGGCGTCCGAGGTGCGCGGCAACCTGGCGCTGACGCCGTTCGGCGAGTCCTTGGACGTCATCAAGCAGGCCCGTTCGGCTTTCCCGGGGCTGCGGACCGTCGTGGTGGACGCGCTGCCGTTCCACGACGCCGGCGGCTCCGACTCCGAGGAGCTGGGCGCCTCTCTCGCGCTGGCGGTCTCGTACCTGCGCGCTTTGACGGACGCGGGGCTGCCTGCCGCGGATGCCTTTGCGCAGCTGGAGTTCCGCTACGCCGCGACGGCCGACCAGTTCATGACGATCGCGAAGCTGCGTGCGGCCCGCCGGTTGTGGGCGCGGGTGGCGGAGGTGTCCGGTGTCGACGCGGTGCAGGTGCAGCACGCGGTGACGTCATCGGCGATGATGACCCGCCGCGACCCGTGGGTGAACATGCTGCGGACGACGATCGCGACCTTGGCCGCCGGTCTCGGCGGGGCCGACTCCGTGACGGTGCAGCCCTTCGACGCGGCCATCGGGCTGCCGGACGAGTTCGCCCGGCGGATCGCGCGCAACACGCAGAACCTGTTGCTGGAGGAGTCGCACCTCGGTGAGGTGATCGATCCGGCCGCCGGGTCCTGGTACGTGGAGCAGTTGACCGACTCGCTGGCGGTGTCGGCGTGGGCGTGGTTCCAGGAGATCGAGCGGGCCGGGGGGATTGCCGAGGCCGGGGAGTTGGTGGCGTCGCGGATCGCCGCCACCTGGGCTGCGCGGTCGGCTCGGCTGGCGGATCGCAGTGACCCGATCACGGGGGTGAGCGAGTTCCCGGACCTCGGCGAGAAGCCGGTGGTCCGCGAACCCGCACCCGCTGCCGAGCCCGTTCGTGATTCCGAACTCGCGCCCGGAATCGATTCCGACTCGCAGGCCCCCTGGGGGGATCCACCCCCCATCCCAAGTTTCTCAGGCGGGTCTGACAGTTTCGGGCTGCCGCGGGTGCGTTACGCACAGGCTTTCGAGGAGCTGCGCGATCTGGCCGATGCCCAGCCCGAACGCCCGCAGGTCTTCCTGGCCACCCTCGGTCCGGTCGCCGCCCACACCGCGCGTGCCACCTTCGCCGCCAACCTGTTCAACGCCGGCGGCTTCGCCACCCCCAACGCGGGCCCGACCAAGTCCGCAGACGAGGTGGCCCGGAAGTTCACGGAGTCCGGCGCGCGGGTCGCGGTCGTCTGCGGCAGCGACACCAGCTACGCCGACCAGGCCGTCGCCACCGTCGAGGCGCTGCGTCAGGCCGGCGCCGAGCGTGTACTCCTCGCGGGCAAGAAGTCCGAGGCGGAAGTCGACGGCTTCGTCTTCATGGGGTGTCCCGCGCTGGAGATCCTCACCGACACCTACGAGTTCCTGGGAGTGGAGCGATGATCCCCAACTTCGCGGACATCGACCTCGGTCCCACCCCGCAGGCCAAGTACCAGACCGACCTGCCGCCGTGGGAGACGCCGGAGGGCATCGCGGTCAAGCCGGTCTACGGTCCGTCCGATGTGGACGGTCTCGACTTCCTGCAGACCTATCCCGGTGTGGCGCCGTTCCTGCGTGGCCCGTACCCGACGATGTACGTCAACCAGCCGTGGACCGTCCGTCAGTACGCGGGCTTCTCCACCGCCGAGGAGTCCAACGCCTTCTACCGCCGCAACCTCGCGGCCGGGCAGAAGGGCCTGAGCGTGGCGTTCGACCTGGCCACCCACCGCGGTTACGACTCCGACCACCCGCGCGTCGCGGGGGACGTCGGCATGGCCGGGGTGGCGATCGACTCGATCTACGACATGCGCACCCTGTTCGACGGCATCCCGCTGGACAAGATGTCCGTGTCGATGACGATGAACGGCGCGGTGCTGCCGATCCTGGCGCTGTTCGTGGTCGCGGCGGAGGAGCAGGGGGTGAAGCCGGAACAGCTCATGGGGACCATCCAGAACGACATCCTCAAGGAGTTCATGGTCCGCAACACCTACATCTACCCGCCCAAGCAGTCGATGCGGATCATCTCCGACATCTTCTCCTACACCTCGCAGCACATGCCCAAGTACAACTCCATCTCCATCTCCGGCTACCACATGCAGGAAGCCGGAGCGACCGCCGACCTGGAGCTGGCGTACACCCTCGCCGACGGCGTCGAGTACATCCGCGCCGGCAAGGAAGCCGGGCTGGACGTCGACAAGTTCGCGCCACGGCTGAGCTTCTTCTGGGCGATCGGCATGAACTACTTCATGGAGATCGCGAAGATGCGGGCCGCGCGCCTGCTGTGGGCGAAGCTGGTCAACGACTTCGAGCCCCAGTCGCAGAAGTCCCTGAGCCTGCGCACGCACTGCCAGACGTCCGGCTGGTCTCTCACGGCGCAGGACGTGTTCAACAACGTCGCGCGCACGTGCGTCGAGGCCATGGCGGCGACGCAAGGGCACACGCAGTCGTTGCACACCAACGCACTCGACGAAGCGCTCGCGCTCCCGACTGACTTCTCCGCGCGCATCGCCCGCAACACGCAGCTGCTGCTGCAGCAGGAGTCCGGCACGACGCGTGTGATCGACCCGTGGGGCGGCAGCGCCTACGTCGAACGCCTCACCGCCGAACTCGCCGCCAAGGCCTGGGAACACATCACCGAGGTCGAGAAGGCCGGTGGCATGGCCCGCGCCATCGACGAGGGCATCCCAAAACTCCGCATCGAAGAAGCCGCCGCGCGAACCCAGGCGCGCATCGACTCCGGACGGCAGCCCGTCATCGGCGTCAACAAATACCTCGTCGCCAACGACGAGCAGATCGACGTGCTCAAGGTCGACAACGCCGGCGTCCGCGCCCAGCAGCTGGAGAAGCTGCGCAGGCTCAGGGAGGAACGCGACCAGTCCGCGGTGGACGGTGCGCTCGACGCCCTGACGAACGCGGCGACGAGCGGCGAGGGCAACCTGCTGGAGCTGGCGATCAACGCGGCGCGGGCCAAGGCCACCGTCGGTGAGATCTCCGAGTCGCTCGGCAAGGTCTGGGGCCGCCACAGCGCCCAGATCCGCACCATCTCCGGCGTCTACCGGCAGGAGGTCGGCTCAGTGTCCAACGTGGACGCCTGCCGCGAGGTCGTCGAAGCCTTCGCCGAAGAAGAAGGCCGCCGCCCCCGCATCCTCGTCGCGAAGATGGGCCAGGACGGCCACGACCGCGGCCAGAAGGTCATCGCCACCGCGTTCGCCGACCTCGGCTTCGACGTCGACGTCGGCCCGCTCTTCCAGACACCCGACGAAGTCGCCCGCCAAGCAGTCGAAGCCGACGTGCACATCGTCGGCGTCTCCTCACTCGCCGCAGGCCACCTCACCCTCGTCCCAGCGCTCAAGGAAGAACTCACCAAACTCGGCCGCGAGGACATCATGATCGTCGTCGGCGGCGTCATCCCACCACAGGACTTCGACGAGCTCTACGCGGCCGGCGCGGCGGCGATCTTCCCGCCCGGCACCGTCATCGCGGACGCGGCCAAGGACCTGCTGGTGAAGCTCGCGGACCTGCTCGGGCACCATGGCTAGGGTCATCGACGTCGCCGAGTACACGAAAGGCGTCCTCGACGGCGATCGCGGCGTGCTCGCGAAGGCCATCACGCTCGTCGAGTCGACTCGGGCCGAGCACCGGGCCAAGGCTCAGGAGTTGCTGGTCGAGCTGTTGCCGAAGTCGGGGGACGCCATCCGCGTCGGCATCACCGGTGTGCCCGGCGTGGGCAAGTCGACGTTCATCGACGCCCTCGGCACCTCGCTGACCGAGCAGGGCCACCGGGTCGCGGTGCTCGCCGTCGACCCGTCCTCGACGCGCACGGGCGGCAGCATCCTGGGCGACAAGACGCGGATGCAACGGCTGTCGGTGAACCAGAACGCGTTCATCCGGCCCTCGCCGACCTCGGGCACGCTCGGCGGCGTGGCGAAGGCGACCCGCGAGACGATCGTGCTCGTCGAGGCCGCGGGCTTCGACGTGGTGCTGGTCGAGACCGTCGGCGTCGGGCAGTCCGAGGTGGCCGTCGCCAACATGACGGACTGCTCGCTGTTCCTCACTCTCGCGCGCACCGGCGACCAGCTGCAGGGCATCAAGAAGGGCATCCTGGAGCTCGCGGACGTCATCGCGGTCAACAAGGCCGACGGCGAGCACGAGCTGGACGCCCGCAAGGCCGCGCGCGAACTGGCCGGCGCCCTCAAGCTGCTGCGCCCGCCGGACGCGCTGTGGCACCCGCCGGTGCTCACGTGCTCGGGTCTCACCGGAACCGGTCTCGACGAGCTGTGGTCCCGCGTTCTGGAACACCGCCGGACCCTGACCGACGCGGGCGAGCTGGACGAACGCCGCCGCCGTCAGCAGATCGACTGGACCTGGATGATGGTCCACGACGAACTGTGGCGTCAGGTGCGCGAGAACGAGGCGGTCCGCTCCCTGGCCCCCTCCCTGGAGGAGAAGGTGCGCCTCGGAGAGCTCACCGCCACCCTTGCGGCGGAGCAGATCCTGCAGGCGTTCCAATCGGACTCTCGGTAGGCGCTTAACTAGTTTGGGTGACCTTCGATCGTGGTATTCGAGGTACAGTTCAGGCCATGTCGAGGTTGCTGCTGGCCTGCGTGTTCTCGCTGATGAGCGTTCTCGGGATCGCCGGTGTGGCGTCCGCGCAAGAGGCGGAGAACGCGCCTGTGCCGGTTGCGCAGCAGACGACCGTGAACCCGGCTCCCGACGTGAACGCGCCGCAGGAGCCGTCGCCCGAAGTCCGCGAGGAGACCAAGCGCAAGCTGTGGATGGGCGGCATCGCGGTGGTGCTGTTCGCGCTGGTCTACCTCCGCAACAAGAAGCGGTGGGCGAAGTGGCGCAAGGAGCGGGCGGCCAAGAAGGGCTAGTCCGCCTGTCGACCGGCTGAGACCGTTCGTCCCGCATGGTGGGACGTGATAGCGAAAGTTAAGCGTGTCTCCCGACCATTTGCGTCATCGTTGATCGGTCAGACCGAAACTCGCTCGCCGCTCGGCGCAGCGCTGCGACCGGCCGTCCGGTTGATCATCATCAGTGCGCCGTGTCCGTCAAGTGGTGATGCAGGATGGTGGCAAATGGGTACCGACTTGAAGATCAGCACACGCTCGACCGTCGAGCGGTACTCGGACGCGCTGCTGGACCTGTCGCACTCGATCCACGCCGAGCCCGAACTGGCCTTCGAGGAGCACCGCAGCGTCGAGAAGATCACCTCTTTGCTGGTCGAGGAGGGTTTCGAGGTCGACCGCGGTGTGGCTGACCTCGACACCGCGTTCGTCGCGACGTTCGGCGACGGCGAGCTCGTTCTGGGCCTTTGTGCCGAATACGACGCTCTGCCCGAAGTCGGACACGCGTGCGGGCACAACGTCATCGCGGCGGCCTCCGTCGGTACGGCACTCGCTCTGCGTGATGTCGCCGACCAGCTGGGTGTCACCGTGAAGGTGATCGGGACGCCGGCCGAGGAGGTCGGCGGCGGCAAGGTGCTCATGCTGGAACGAGGCGTGTTCGACGACGTCTCGCTCTCGATGATGGTGCACCCGGCCCCGTACGAGTCGTGTGCCGCCAAATCGCTCGCCATCACCGACCTCGAGGTGCACTACAAGGGCAAGCCGTCGCACGCGGCCGCCGCGCCCCACCTGGGCGTCAACGCCGCGGACGCGGTCACGATCGCGCAGATGTCGATCAGCCTGCTGCGGCAGCACTTCGAGCCCGGCCAGATGGTGAGCGGCATCGTCACCAACGGCGGCACCGTGCCGAACGTAATACCCGCCCGCGCATCGGCGATGTTCGATGTGAGGGCGGAGAACCTGGAATCGTTGCAGCGCCTGGAGAACCGAATTCGGGACTGCTTCTCAGCCGGTGCGCTCGCGACCGGCTGCACCCATGAGGTGGTGCAGGTCTCGCCGATCTACGCCGAGTTGACTCCCGACCCGTGGCTCGCCGACGCCTACCGGCGTGCGGCCACCGAGCTGGGAAGACGACCGCTCTCGCAGGAACAGGAACAGCGGGAGAAGATCGGGAGCACCGACATGGGCAACGTCACCAGAGTGTTGCCCGCCATCCACCCGACCATCGCCATCGACTGCGGAGACGCGGTGAACCACCAACTAGAGTTCGCGACCGCCTGTGCCTCGGCGTCGGCCGACCGTGCGCTCCTCGACGGAGCACTTGCCATGGCCTGGACGACGATCGCGACAGCCACCGATTCCCAGCAGCGCGCACGGCTGCTGGCCCGCGGAGGTGCGGCATGACGGTTCTGGACTCCCGGCCCTCGGGCTCCTCAACTGTGAAGACGTCCCCTGAGATGCTTGTGGACCCCACCGGGGTGAGCATGTCTCCTGTGGATGATCTCGGAGAAGGCCGTGGCCCGGCCTGGCTCGACGACTGGCTGAAGGCGAACGCCTCCGACGTCGTCGCCTGGCGGCGCCACATCCATGCCAACCCGGAGCTCTCCCGGCGCGAGTACAACACCACCGAGCTCGTGGCGAAGCTGCTGCGCGAGGTCGGCCTCAAGCCGCGCATCCTCCCCGGCGGCACGGGCCTGATCTGCGACATCGGCCACGGCCCCCGCTGCGTGGCCCTCCGCGCGGACATGGACGCCCTGCCGCTGCACGAGAACACCGGCCTGCCGTTCGGGTCCACTGTGGACGGTGTGTCGCACGCGTGCGGTCACGACGCCCACACCACGGTCCTGCTCGGCACCGCGCTGGCGCTCGCCTCGGCGACGGAGCTGCCCGGCCGCGTCCGGCTGGTGTTCCAGCCGGCGGAGGAGGTCATGCCGGGCGGGGCGCTCGACGTGCTCGCCGCGGGTGGTCTCGACGGCGTGGAGCGGATCTTCGGCCTGCACTGCGACCCGCGTCTGCAGGTCGGCCGCATCGGCACGCGCATCGGCGCCATCACGTCGGCCTCCGACCTGCTGGAGGTGCGGCTGTCCTCGCCGGGCGGGCACACCTCGCGCCCGCACCTCACCGCGGACCTGGTGCACGCGCTCGGCACGCTCATCACCGGCCTGCCGACGATGCTGTCGCGCCGCGTCGACCCCCGCTCCGGCACCGTCCTGGTGTGGGGCGCGGTGCACGCGGGTGAGGCGCCCAACGCGGTCCCGCAGGACGGCCTGGTGCGCGGCACGCTGCGCACCGGCGACCGGGACATCTGGGCCGAGCTGGAGCCGTTGGTCAAGGACCTGGTGACCGGCCTGCTGGCGCCCACGGGCGTCGGTTTCGACCTGCACCACCGCCGCGGCGTGCCGCCGGTGGTCAACGAGCGCGAGTCCACCCAGATCCTGCGTGCCGGCATCGAGGCCGCACTGGGTGACGACGCACTCGCAGGTACCGAGCAGTCCTCCGGTGGTGAGGACTTCGGCTGGTACCTGGAGCACGTGCCTGGTTCGTTCGCCCGCCTCGGCGTGTGGAATGGTCAGGAGAAGCAGCGCGATCTGCACCAGCCGACATTCGATCTCGACGAGCGCGCGCTCCTCGTCGGGGTTCGGGTCATGGTGCACACGGCGTTGGCTGCTCTGGCTTAGAGCGGAACCCTCTCGGTCAGAGCGGTGTTGTGGCGCGTGCGGAACGAATGCGCACGCGCCACAGTGCTGTCCGGGTCACGTTTGTCCGCCACGTAGTGCCAGTCCATCCGCACCTCGTCGGCCGTCACGCGCAGCGTCGAGACGCCGTGCGAGTCCAGTTCGACGAACCTGGCGTGCGGGTTCAGCGCCATGATCTGCGCCTCCAGCTGCAGCGACCCGGTGCGCGGCGGCATGTTCAGCAGCTCGTCGAAGTTGTCCGACGTCAGCGACGTGACGACGTACTCGGCGGCGACCGAGGCGCCGTCCAGCGGCACCTCGCAGGCCCACGAGCTGTGGATGTCACCGGTCAGGAACACCGTGTTCCTCCGGTCGCCCAACGCCTTCAGCACCCGTTCGCGGTCGGCGGGGAAGCCGTCCCACTGGTCGGGGTTCGACGGCGGCAGGCCCGGCAGAGCAGGGATCTTGAACGGGCTGATCATCACCGAGTTGCCGACGAGCTGCCAGCGCGCGCCGTCCGTGGTGAGGGTGCCGATCAGCCAGTCGCGTTGCGCGGCACCGAGGATCGTCGTGTCGGTGCGGTAGGAGCGCAGGTCGAGCATGGTCAGCGAGGCCAGGTCGCCGAAGTGGAACGTCCGGTCGAGCCTGCCCTCGCGGACCGGCATCCACTCGTAGTAGGCCTGCGTCGCGGCGGCCAGGCGCGTGCCCCACGGGCCGTCGGTGGCGGGATCGTGCACCGGTGAGCCGATGCTGGACGAGTTGTCGGCGCTCTCGTGGTCGTCCCAGGTCGCGATGAAGGGATGAGCCGCGTGGACCGCCTGCACGTGCCGATCCGTCTTGTAGTGCGCGTGCCGGCGCCGGTAGTCCTCCAGCGTCACGCACTTGTGCGGCGGATCGGGCACGCGGACCTCGGTCGAGTACCCCTCGTAGATGTAGTCACCGAGGTGGATCACGGCGTCGAGGTCCTGCCGGGCTAGGAAGCCGTAGCCCGCGAAGTGCCCGGCCGACCAGTTCGCGCAGGACACGACACCGAAGTTCAGCTCGGACCCGCAGCCGGCGGTCTTCGTGCGGCCGACCGGCGACACGACGTTGCCGACGCGGAAGCGGTACCAGTAGCGGGTGTTCGGGCGCAGGCCGTGGACCTCGACCTTCACCGTGTGGTCGCGCGCCGCCGAGGTGCGCGTGACGCCGCGCTTCACGACGTGGAGGAAACGCTGGTCCGCGGCGACCTCCCAGCGGACCGCCGCCGGTGTCACCACGCGCGTCCACAGCAGCACGCCGTCGGGCACCGGGTCGCCGGACGCGACACCGTGCTCGAACAGCGCGGAAGCGGCGTGGGCGGTACCGGTCGACACCGCACCGCCCACGGCCGCACCCAGCAGAAAAGTCCTTCTACCGACCCCAGTCATGCCTCCAGCATGCCGAAGGTCAGCTCACGGGCTCCGTCAACTGCGGACGTGCCTCCGGCGCCGCGGCCCTGACCGCGTCCGCCGCCTGGTCGTCCGGCTTGGTCTGGGACGTGCGCTCGGCCTCGACGCGCGCGTTGTAGACCTCGACCTCGCGTTTGATCGCGTCCTCGTCCCACCCGAGGATCGGCGCGACGAGCCTCGCCACCGCCTCCGACGAGTCGACGCCGCGGTGGGCGTACTCGATGGAGATGCGGGTGCGCCGGGTCAGCACGTCCTCCAGGTGCATCGCGCCCTCGTGCGAGACCGCGTACACCGCCTCGACCTGCAGGTAGTCCGGTGACGCCGGGATGGGCTTGAGCAGCTCGGGGTTGTCCGCGGCCAGCGACAGCACCTCGTGCACCAGCGAGCCGTAGCGGTCCAGCAGGTGCCGGACGCGGTACGGGTGCAGGCCGTGCTTGGCCGCCAGTTGATCGGCCTGGTTGACCAGCGCGTGGTAGCCGTCGGCGCCGACCAGCGGCACCTTGTCCGTGATCGACGGCTGGATCCGGCCGGGCAGGTCGACGTGCGCCGCGTCCACGGCGTCCGCGCCCATCACCCGGTACGTCGTGTACTTGCCGCCCGCGATCGCGACCAGGCCGGGCGCCACGCGTGCCACCGCGTGTTCGCGGGAGAGCTTCGACGTCGAGTCCGACTCGCCCGCGAGCAACGGCCTCAGGCCCGCGTAGACGCCCTCGATGTCGTCGTGCGTCAACGGCGTCGCGAGCACCGAGTTCACGTGCTCGAGGATGTAGTCGATGTCGTTCTTGGTGGCCGCGGGGTGCGCCAGGTCGAGGTTCCAGTCCGTGTCGGTGGTGCCGACGATCCAGTGGTTGCGCCACGGGATCACGAACAGCACGGACTTCTCGGTGCGCAGGATCATCCCGGCCTCGGCGACGATCCGGTCACGCGGAACGACGATGTGCACGCCCTTCGACGCCCGCACCCGGAACCGCCCGCGCGAGCCCGAAAGCCGCTGCAGCTCGTCCGTCCAGACACCGGTCGCGTTGATCACCGCGTGCGCCCGGACGTCGACCTCGCGCCCGTCCTCGACGTCGCGCACCCGCACACCGGACACCCGGTCCGCCTCGCGCAGGAACCCGATCACCTGCGTCGACGTGCGCACGACGGCGCCGTAGTGGGCGGCGGTGCGGCCGACCATCATCGTGTGCCGCGCGTCGTCGGCCTGCGCGTCGTAGTAGCGGATGCCGCCGATCAACGCGTCGCGCTTCAACGCGGGCACGAGCCGTTGCGCACCCGCTCGGGTGAGGTGCTTCTGCCCCGGCACGGACCGGGCGCCGCCCATCGTGTCGTAGAGGAACAGGCCGGCCGCCGTGTACGGGCGCTCCCAGACCCTGTTGCTCAGCGGGTAGAGCAGCGCGACGGGCTTCACCAGGTGCGGGGCGATGCGCGTGAGCATCAGCTCCCGTTCGCGCAGTGCCTCGCGGACCAGACCGAACTCGAGCTGCTCCAGGTAGCGCAGCCCGCCGTGGAAGAGCTTGGAGGAGCGGCTCGACGTGCCGGACGCCAGGTCACGGGCCTCCACGAGGGCGACCCTCAGGCCTCGGGTGGCCGCGTCGAGCGCCGCACCGACGCCGACCACACCACCGCCGACCACGACGACGTCGAACGTCTCCGCGCCCAGCCGGTGCCACGACTCCTCGCGCTCGGCGGGACCGAGCCTGCCGGTGATCGGAGGTTCGGCATGGGTTCGCGGTGGTGCAGCTGCGTTCTTGCGCGTGGCCACGACAGATGCCTCCCTGCGACGACTTCGTCTCACGCTACCTTCAGCGACCGCCTCCCGCCCACGGGCGCGCTGCCCAGAACCCAATGGCCCCGATATGGCCTGACCACAGGTGCTCGCGTGGACAACCGATCAGCGCGGTAATAGCGTCCGAGCACGTAGAAGGCGGGCAGCGCGGCCCTGACCTCAGGTTTGCGCGTCCTGTCCGGCCGCAAACGAGTGGAGGTCGACGATGAGCGCAGGCTCGATCTTCGTCTGGGAGACGCTGGGGACCGCGGTCCTCATCCTCCTGGGCACCGGTGTCGTCGCGAACCAGGTGCTCAAGAACACCCTCGGAAACAGCACGGGCTTCCTGTTCGTCAACGTCGGCTGGGCCTTCGCGGTCTTCGCCGGCGCGAGCATCGCCAACCCCAGTGGGGCGCACCTCAACCCCGCCGTCACCCTCGGACTCGCCATCGCGGACAAGACCCCGTGGGGCGACGTTCCCTTCTACTTCCTCGGACAGATGGTCGGCGCGATCCTCGGCGCGATGCTCTGCTGGGCGACCTACAAACTGCAGTTCGACACGCACGACGAACCGCAGAACACGCTCGGCATCTTCTCCACCGGCCCGACCGTGCCGAACGCGCCGTGGAACCTCGTCTCCGAGATCATCGGCACGTTCGTGCTGGTCGCGTGGATCCTCCTGTCGCCGGGGGCGAAGGAGACGGTCGACGGGGTGCCGCAGTTCGGCAACTCGGCGCTCGGGTACGCGGGTGTCGCGTTCGTCGTGCTGGTGATCGGCACGTCGCTCGGTGGCCCGACCGGATACGCCATCAACCCGGCACGTGACCTCGGACCGCGCATCGCCTACGCCTTCATGATGCCGATCCGCAACAAGGGCAACGCCAACTGGGGCTACTCGTGGGTCCCCGTCGTCGGCCCGCTCGTGGGTGGCGCGCTCGCCGCGTTGCTCTTCCTGGTTCTCCCGGTCTGAAAGGACTTCCCCCCATGACGCAGTACGTGGCCGCGATCGACCAGGGCACCACGTCGACCCGGTGCATGATCTTCGACCACTCCGGGCGGGTGGTCTCGGTCGACCAGAAGGAGCACGAGCAGATCTTCCCGAAGGCCGGGTGGGTCGAGCACGACCCGAAGGAGATCTGGCAGAACACCCGCCAGGTCGCCGCCGGGGCTCTGGCGAAGGCCGATCTGTCCACTTCGGACATCGCCGCGGTCGGCATCACCAACCAGCGCGAGACGGCGTTGGTGTGGGACAAGAACACCGGCGAACCCGTCTACAACGCCATCGTGTGGCAGGACACGCGCACCGACAAGATCGTCCAGGAGCTCGGCGCGCTGGGCGGTGGCCAGGAGCGGTACCGCGCCAAGGTCGGCCTGCCGCTCGCGACCTACTTCTCCGGCCCGAAGGTCCGCTGGATCCTCGACAACGTCGAGGGCGCGCGGGAGAGGGCCGAGGCCGGCGACCTGCTGTTCGGCAACATGGACACGTGGGTGCTGTGGAACATGACCGGCGGGGTGGACGGCGGCGTGCACGTCACCGACCCGACGAACGCCTCGCGCACCATGCTCATGGACCTCGACACGCTGCAGTGGGACTCCTCGATCGCTTCGGACATGGGGATTCCCATGTCGATGCTGCCGGAGATCCGTTCCTCGTCGGAGGTCTACGGCCAGGTGCGCGAACGCGGCGCGCTGGCCGGGGTGCCGATCGCCGGCATCCTCGGCGACCAGCAGGCCGCCACGTTCGGCCAGGCCTGCCTTTCGCCCGGCGAGGCCAAGAACACCTACGGCACCGGCAACTTCATGCTGCTCAACACCGGCACCGAGAAGGTGATGAGCGAGAACGGCCTGCTCACCACCGTCTGCTACAAGATCGGTGAGGCACCCCAGGTCTACGCCCTGGAAGGCTCGATCGCCGTCACCGGGTCGCTGGTTCAGTGGCTGCGCGACAACCTCGGCATGATCGGCTCCGCGGCCGAGATCGAGGAGCACGCGCGTTCCGTGGAGGACAACGGCGGCGCGTACTTCGTGCCCGCGTTCTCCGGCCTCTTCGCCCCGTACTGGCGTTCCGACGCCCGCGGCGCGATCGTGGGCCTCACCCGGTTCGTCAACAAGGGCCACCTCGCGCGGGCCGTGCTGGAGGCGACGGCCTTCCAGACCCGCGAGGTGCTCGACGCGATGAACGCCGACTCGGGCGTCGACCTGACCGCGCTGAAGGTCGACGGCGGCATGGTCGTGAACGAGCTGCTGATGCAGTTCCAGGCGGACATCCTCGGCGTGCCGGTCATCCGGCCGGTGGTCGCGGAGACCACCGCACTGGGTGCCGCCTACGCGGCCGGGCTCGCGGTCGGGTTCTGGAAGACCGAGGACGACATCCGCGAGAACTGGGCGCAGGACAAGCAGTGGGAGCCGCAGATGGACGACTCCCGCCGCGCGTCGGAGTACGCGAACTGGAAGAAGGCGGTGTCGAAGACTTTCGACTGGGTGGAGGACTGATCTTTTGGTCGCTGCTCCGCAGACTCCGCGCGAGTTCGCCGGGGAGCTGGTCGTCCGTCCGCCGCTTCGCCCCGATTGGACTTCGTCGAATCGAGACGAAGAGGCGAACGGACGACCAGCGCGAACTCGCGAAAACCTGGTCTCGCCTTCGGCATCGGGCTCGGGATGCGAACCCGGGCTCGCCTTCGGTCTCGGCTTCGGGTTGGGGGGCGAACCCCGCTCTTTCGTTCGGCCTCGGCCTCAGGCTGGGGTACGGAGCCCTGGTCTTGCTTTCGGACTTGGGCTGGGGATGCGGAACCCGGGCTCGCCTTCGGCCTCGGCCTTGAGCTGGGGGTGAAAGCCCGGTCTCGCCTTCGGTCTCGGGCTCGGGATGCGGAACCCGGGCTCGCCTTCGGCATCGGGCTCGGGATGTGAACCCGGGCTCGCCTTCGGTCTCGGCTTCGGGTTGGGGGGCGAACCCCGCTCTTTCGTTCGGCCTCGGGCTGGGGGGCGAAGCCCTGGTCTTGCCTTTGGCCTTGGGCTGGGGATGCGAAACCCGGGCTCGCCTTCGGCCTCGGCCTTGAGCTGGGGGTGAAAGCCCGGTCTCGCCTTCGGTCTCGGGCTCGGGCTGCGAAGCCCCGGTCTTGCCTTCTGACTTGGGCTTGGATGGGGAGCCCTCGGTTGCGTGCTGGGTGCGGGGGAGTGTTCAGGGGGCGGGGGTTGCGTGCACGATCACGTTGTCGCGGGTGCCGCAGGTGATCAGTCGCAGGCCCTGCTCGTTCTCGTCGCGTGCGACGGCCTCCGCGAAGAAGTCGTCGCGGATGATCCTCTCGGTGCGCGACACCGTGAAGCGGGCAACCGAACCGTCCTTCTTAGACACTTCCAGCAGGTCGCCCTCGGTCAGGTCGTTGAGGCGGAAGAAGACGCCTCTGGCCTTGTTGCTCTCGATGCGGCCGACGATGATCCACTGCTGCGGTTGCGTCTGATACCAGCCGGCCTGCATGCCCTCGTTGGCCGGTGGCATCTGGACGGCGCCCAGATGGTCGAGGCCCAGCGCCACCAGGGACGAGCGCACGCCGATCCGCTCGATCCTCAGCTCCATCGGGTCGGACTTGCCGAGCGGTGACACCACCGGCGGCGGAGCGCTGTCGCTCGTCGCCGCCGACGGTTTCGGTGCCGGTCCCTGCGAACAGGCGGTGGTGGCGAGCGCCACGCACAGCACCGCGATCAAGACACGAGTCCCCACGAACCCATTGACGCACATCTCGTGGGTTCGTTGCGCGTCCAATCAGAACAGTTTCGAACCGTGATCATCGTTACGGCGCAGTGCCACCGCCGCCCGTCTGCGGCGCGCCCTTCGGCTTGACGACCGGTTTCGGTCCCGGTTTCGGCGGCGTGGCCGGACGAGTGGTCGACGGCGTGGTGGACGGCGTGGTCGGTGGCGTGCCGAGGACCCGGAACGTCTTCACGCTGTTCTCCGGGCGGTTCGCGCACTGGAACACGACCTCGTAGGTACCGGGGGTGCTGACCGCGGTGGTGTCACCGCTGAAGCGGCCGAAGTTGCCGCCGCGGGTGAACCTCAGCGGTTCGGTGAAGCCGGGCGAGGTGAGCGGTCCCGACGCGCTGCAGCCGGTGTGCATGTCGCCGCCCGCGGTGATGGTGCCGCCCGGCTCGACCTCGGCCGGGAGCAGGTACCAGTTGATCACCAGCGGGAGCACGGTGAACCGGGCCGTCAGCGTCTTCCCGTCGCACAGGACGGTCGCCGTGTAGGTGCCCTCCTTGCTCGTCACCCAGCCGAGCCCGCCCTTCATGGCCGGGTCGGCCGCGTTCGGGCTGAGCGCGATCGGCTCCTGGAGACCGGGTGACGTGACGTCGGAGTACGTCTCGCACGGGCCGACCGTCGCGGTGATGTGCCGGCCGTTCGCCACGGTCCCTTCCATCACGAACGACGGTTCCTTCTGCTGTGCGGTCGCGAGCGGTGCGAAGGTCGTGGTCGCCATCAGTGCGGCCGCGGTGGTGGCCAGGGCTCTCCTGCTTGTCATGGTGCGGTTCCCCTCCCTCAGATCAGCGTCGCGTAGACGATGATGTTGTCCCGGTAGCTGCGGGCGGCCTGGTCGTACCCGCCCCCGCAGGTGATCAGCCGCAGTTCGGGTTCGGTCGTCTCGCCGTAGACGGCCTCGGTGGGGAAGCTGTCCTTGGCGATCTGCTCGGTCGCGCGCACGCGGAACCGGGCCGTGGTGCCGTCCTTCCTGGCCACCTCGACCTCGTCGCCCGCCGTGAGTTCCTTGAGGCGGAAGAAGATTCCCGGCTGCCTGTTGCCGTCGACGTGGCCGAGGACCACGGCCGGCCCTGCTTCGCCGGGTGTGCGCGCGAGCGCGTACCAGCCCGCCTGCATCGGCTGCTCGACCGGCGGCACCTCGACCGTCTCGTCCGGGTTGAGCCCGAGCGGGACGAGCGAGGACCTCGCGCCGATCTTCGGGATGCGCACCTCCGTCGGCTCCGACGGCGGCATGCCTCTGTCCACAACGGACGGTGAGGTGGAGGTCGGGGCGGGCGCGGTCGGCAGCGTGACGTCAGCGGGCGCGGCGCAGCCGGTCAGCAGCGCCAGAGCTACGAACATCCCCCAGAACGAACGCATGCCCCGGACACGTCGGTGTCCGGGGCACGGTTGCCGTGCGTTGCCTAATCGAGATCGTCGTGCCGCATGAGCTGGCGGCCGGCCTCGGTGATGGAGCCCGAGAGCGACGGGTACACCGAGAACGTCGTCGCGAGGTGCTCGACGGTGAGCTGGTTCTGCACGGCCAGCGCGATCGGCAGGATGAGCTCGCTCGCGTTGGGGGCGACGACCACGCCGCCGATGACGACACCGGTCGCCGGGCGGCAGAACAGCTTCACGAAGCCGCGGCGCAGCCCCTCCATCTTGGAGCGGGGGTTCGTGGCGAGCGGCAGCATGATCGTGCGCGCGGGCACCTCACCCGAGTCGATCGCCTGCTGGCTGATGCCGACGCTCGCGATCTCCGGGTTGGTGAAGACGTTCGCGGCGACGGTCTTGAGCTTGATCGGGCTGACGCCCTCGCCCAGCGCGTGCCACATCGCGATGCGGCCCTGCATGGCGGCGACGGACGCGAGCAGCAGCACGCCGGTGCAGTCACCCGCCGCGTAGACGCCGCTGACGTTCGTCCGGCTGACCCGGTCGACGGGGATGTACCCGCCACGCCCGAGCTCGATACCGATCTTGTCGAGTCCGATGTCGGCCGTGTTCGGCACCGAGCCTACGGTCATCAGGGCGTGCGACGCCTCGATCGTGCGACCGTCTTCCAGGTGGATCAGCACACCGTCGCCGGTGTTCTCGACCTTGTCCGCGCGGGCGTGCTTGACGACGGCGGTGCCGCGCTCGGCGAACACGTCCTCGAGCACCACGGCCGCGTCGGCGTCCTCGTGGGGCAGGACTCGGTCCCGGCTGGAGACCATCGTCACCTTCACGCCCATCTCGGTGTAGGCGCTGGCGAACTCGACACCGGTGACGCCGGAACCGATCACCGCGAGGTGTTCGGGCAGCTCGGGCAGGTCGTAGATCTGCCGCCAGGTGAGGATCCGCTTGCCGTCGGGCTCCGCGCCCTGCAACACGCGCGGGGTCGCACCGGTTGCGATGAGCACCACATCGGCGTTGAGGACCTCTTCGGACCCGTCCGCGGCGTGCGCGACGACCTGGTGCTGGGCGAGCCCGCGCGAGTCGTCGACGAACTTCGCGCGGCCGTTGATCAGCCGCACGCCCTCGCGCTGCAGGCGCGCCCGGACGTCCGCGGACTGCGCGAGCGCCAGCCCCTTCACCCGACCGTGTACGACCGGGAGGTCGACCGTCGCGAGCTCGTTGTGAGTCTGAATGCCCAGCTCACCGGCGTTGCGGAAGGCACTGCGGGCCCCCGCCGAAGCGATGAACGTCTTGGACGGGACGCAGTCGTACAACACGCACGCGCCACCTGCCCCGTCGTTCTCGACCACGGTCACGTCGGCGCCGTGCTGCGCCGCGACCAGGGCTGCTTCGTAACCTGCGGGTCCGCCGCCGATGATGACGATGCGGGTCACGATCAGTTCCCTTCCACGTGCTTGTTGGGCGGCTCAACCGTACGCGTTGACCGAATCGACCGTGTCGTCAGTACCTAAAGCTGATCGTCGGGTCGCTACGCTGTCGGACGTGCCGCTCTATGCCGCGTACGGGTCGAACATGGATCCGAACCAGATGATGGAGCGAGCCCCGTACTCCCCGCTCGCGGGGACCGGCTGGCTCGTCGGTTGGCGCATGACGTTCGGTGGCGAGGACCTCGGCTGGGAGGGGGCCCTCGCGACCATCGTCGAGGAGCCAGACCAGCAGACGTTCTGCGTGCTCTACGACATGTCCCCGCGCGATGAGTCGCGGCTGGACCGGTGGGAGGGCGCGCTCGGCCTCTACAAGAAGATCAGGCTGCGGGTGCAGACCCTGGAGGGGTCTGTCGTGGCCTGGCTCTACGTGCTGGACGCCTACGAGGGCGGCTTGCCGTCCGCCCGGTACATCGGGGTGGTCGCGGACGCCGCAGAGGCTGCCGGGGCGCCTGACGACTACGTGAACGATCTGCGCACCCGGCCCTGTTCGGGGATCGGGCCAGGCGGGCTGACGTCCGAGGGCTGACGGCGCTGAGGGCCGGGTTCGCGCCCGGCCCCGGCCTCGTCAGGCGCCCGTGGCCTCCGCCAGCAGTTCCACCAGGTGGTGGTGCATGCGGCGGTAGTCGACCGGCGTGATGGTCGACCAAGGCGCCTGCCCGTCGGCTGCTCGCCGCATCTGCAGGTAGCGGCCCTTGGGCGTGTCGTAGAAGGCGACGACCCGGTCCGGCCGGACGCGCTTGCCCCACTTGTCGCGGGCCGCCGCGCCGAACTGGCCGCGGTTCGTGGCGTCGCGGACCATCTCGGCCAGCGTGTGGGCGTCGTCCGCCCGCAGCCGGGTGCGCAGGCCCTCTTCCAGCTCCTCCGGAGTGCTCGCTGAGGCCGCCGCCGCGTCCAGGTCGGACGAGGGCAGGGTGATCGAGTGGCCCTCGCCCGCCGGAGCGCTGGGAAGGGCCGTGAGGGCCTCGCGGGGCAGGCCGTCGGCCTCGGCCGGGCGCAGGACGAGCTGGCTGCCGTCGAGGACCGCCAGGACACCGGACTGACCCTTGCCCGCGGCCAGCACGCGCAGGCTGCGTTCGTGCAGCCACATGCGCGCGTCGATCTCCTGCTGCGGGCGGTCGAGCACGTGCAGCAGGTCCTCGAGGGTCGGGTCCAGGGAGCGGGGGCCACCGAGACCGCGGGCGCCCAGCTGGAGCCAGACGCGGTCCTCGATGGCCCGGCGTTCCTCGGTCGTCTTGCCCGGTGAGGGCACCTTCAGGACGAGAGGCATCGTCTCCAGGCCCAGGTGGTCCCAGAGAACGTCGAACTCCAGCGTGGAGATGACCATCGGGTCGCGCGTGTCGCTCGTCCCGACGTCCAAGCCGAACAGAGTCATCAGTCGGTCGTGCTCTCCCCGATGACGGGCAGCGAGTAGCTGCCCACGCCGTAGATGTCGTCGCGTTCGCGCAGGTAGTCGGCGGCCTTGTGCTCCAAGTCCTCCTCTTCCTCGCCCTTGCGCGGGCCCATGCCGCCGAACGGGTCGAACGACTGCGGCATCGGCACGGCCCTGCGGTGGACCTGGTCGCCGTTGTTCGCGGCACCGACCGTGCCCGTCGCGCCCAGGCCGGAGCCCGCCGCGCCCGAGACGCCGGCGGCGTGGCCCTGGTTCATGACCGTGCCCATGGCGGCGGCGCTGGAGGCCGCGGTCGCGCCGTCCTCCATCTGCTTCGGCTCGGAGCCCGAGGTGCCCGAACGGCTGCCCGTGCGCTGGCCCGGCAGGCCGACACCCGCGGTGCCGGTGCCCGTGCCGCCAGGGCCGGTGAGACCGGTCGTGGTCGACGTGTGCGAGCCCTTGCCCGGCACCGTCGACGTGCCGGCGTTGGAGGTGCTGGTCGTGGAGCCCGGCCCGGACGTGCCGCCGCGGGGAGGCGGAGCCACGGCGCCGCCGCGCGTGCCGGGCGTGGTGCGGCCACGCGTGACGTTGCCGCCGGTGCCGTGCGGGCCGACCGCCCAGACGGTCGGCGTGCCGACCTGCGCACCACCGCCGTGCACGACGCCGGTGCCGCTGATCTGCAGCTGCGGCGGCTGGGAGAACTGGCCGAGCGTCGAGGTGTTCGCCGTCGTGGACGACGCGTAGGTGGACATGACCTCACGGGCGCGGCGCTCGGCGGCGTCCTGGGCCGCCTCCTGCTTCTCGTGGTCGGTCTGCCCGCCGAAGAGGTGCGTGATGCCGGTGACGAGCGCGCCCGGCTGCTCGGCCGTCACGGTGACCGGCGCGGGCATGTCCGCACGGGCCTTCGAGACGTACCCGGCCTGCAGTTCGGCCGAGTAGCGCATGACGTCCGCGCCGGTGCGCGCTCCGTCCGCCCAGGCCGCGATGGGGTTCAGGCCGGCCTGCGCCATGTCGGCGGCCTTGCCCTGCCACCTCGCACCCGAGTTGGAGATGCCCTTGTGCAGGTCCTCGTTGATCTCGGTCAGCGCGGACGCGACGCCCTGCCAGCGTTCCATCGACGCGAACGACGCCGAGGCGCCCGGACCCGAGTGGATGCGTTCGTACAGCTCTTTGTGGCTGTAGCCCTGCCAGCGGTGATCGGCCATCGTCAGCACCCGCTCTTGTTCATCATGCCGGTGTTGTCGCCCTCGACCACGTCGTACTGCCGCTCGATCTGGTTGAGGTTGTCCATCGCGGTCTTGAGCTGCCGCTGGTAGTTCAGCAGCGCCTGCAGCGCGGAGTCACCGTCCGCGATCGACCGGTCGTTGAACTTCTCGGCGGCCTCGGCGCTGACCGGGTCACCTGCCCACGGGCGCACGCGGAACTCCGTGACCGCCATCTCGATCTGCTTGTCCAGCTTGATCAGGGCGGCGGAGAACGTGCTGCGCAACGCGGGGATCGCCTCCGGCTCCACGTTCAGCTGGTGCGAGGCGGGTGGCGAGGAGTCTGCCCCGCTGCGTCCCCCTGGCGGCATCGCGAAACCTCCGGCAGTTGTGCCTACAAGCGCTTCGTCACTCTAACCACTGAAGGTAACGCTGGGGAGTGCGATCAGTGACATCCGCCCGTGTGGGTCAGCGCTTCTGGAGCAAACTGGCCATCGCGGCCTCTGCCACACGCTGGGCGCCGAGGCAAAGATGATCTTGTTGCACCGCAGTGGAATTGCCTCCGTCGCGGAACATGACGTCGAGGAACTGCCCGTCCGCCACGTCTACCTCGACGTTGCAGACGTTGCTCACGTCAGGTGTGCGGACAGTGATCGCCGCGAATCCCTCGATCGAGCTCACCGTGTAGTCGACCTGGGCGTTGTCCGAGAGCCACACGTCCGCGCCGGAGACCACCACGAGTGCGATCCTCGCCACGTTCCCGCTCGTCGTGCTGCGGATCGTGCAGGCCCGCGCGCCGCCGAAGCTCGGCTCGACGTACGCGCTGGGCGGGTTGTCGAGGCTCAGCGACATGCGCTGGTCCCGCGTCAGCACCGCGCACGGGTCGACCGAGTCGAGCGGCACGGCACGCGGCCGCTGCGGGAAGTCGAGCTGGGACGGCGTCGTCGTGGCCGGTGGGGGCGGGGGCGGTGGGGTGGTCAGCGCGCTCTGCTTGGGCGCCGCCGTGCACCCGGCGAGCGCCATCGCGACGATGAGGAGCCCCGTGGTCCGCATGGCCGGTCACCGTAGCTGCTCGGGGAAGGGGTCCGAGGCCAGCCGTGACCACAGCAACTGGTCTTCCCGCTGATCATCGACGATCGCCTCCTCGCGAAGTCGACCCTCCAGAGTGAATCCGCACTTCTCCGCGACCCTCTGTGACGCCTGGTTCGAGACCGCGTGCCGGTACGTGACCCGATGCATGTCCATCGCGCCGTAGACCCAGCCGAGCACGGAGTTGAGCGCGGCGGGCAGCACGCCCTTGCCGCGGTGCGCGGGCCGGCTCCAGCACATGACCTCGGCCGACCGGAGGTGGTGGTCGACGTTGTGGATGACGATCCCGGCCATCACCTCGGCGGTGACGGCCTCGCACACCGCCCACGACCACCGGTAGTCCTTCTCCCAGCCGTCGGTGAGCAGCAGGACGAGCGTCTCGGCGGACGGCGCGTCCTCCCCGGTCAGCCGGGGCATGTACCGCCGGGTCTCGGGGTCGGCGAAGGTCTCGGCCAGCGCCGGCACGTCGTCGATGCGGTCGTCGCTGCGGAAGGCGCGCAGGTAGTACTCGCCCGCGTTGATCTCAACTGGCTCCACGGCCAGGAGGCTAGCCGTCGCCCGTGAATCCGTCGTGCCGCTCGGCCAGCTCGTCGAGCTCGGGGCGGTGCGCCGACGCCGGCAGGCCGTCCGGCGCGGTGGTCAGCTCGACGACCCAGTCCACGTCCTCGGCGTCGTCCTCGCCCGCCAGCATGTCCCGGTGCACGTGGCACGGGCCCCAGCCGGCCTCCAGCAGTTCGGTGGCCAGCTCCTCGGCCTCGTCGCGGTCCGGCAGGATCAGCAGCACGGTCGGCGGGATCAGCTCCCGCACGGCCAGCGCCGTCCGCAACGCCGCCGTGTCCGGCACGTGCACGCCGTCCAGGCCCGCCGCGGTCGCCGCCTCCGCGTTCTCCGCGTTGTCGTCGCAGAAGACGCCGGTCTCGTACTCGAGCTCGCCGAGCACCCGCCGGTAGATCGCGGCGTCGGGCTTCGCGAGGCCGAGCCGGGCCGAGCTGAAGACCGCGTCGAACTCGGCGTCGAGGCCGAGCAGTCCGAGATCCTCTTCCATCCGGGTGGTCGCGTTGGACAGCAACGCCACGAAGCACTGCCGTCGCGCCACCCTGACCAACGCCAGCGCCTCGGTCATCACGGAACCGACGACCGCCCACGCGTCGACCTCGGCGCGGGGGATCTGAAGCGCGATCTCGGCACGCCACTGCTCGTCGGTGATCTCACCGGTGACGGCGCGGTGCAGCAGCGAGGGCTCGAAGGCGACCTCGGCGATGTGCGGGGGAGTAGGTGGATACGACCGCAGCACGCCGTCGAGGTCCAGCAGCAGCAAGGGTTTCAGCGCCGGCGTCCGTTCCACGTGCCCCACAGGATGGCCACGGCGGGCACCAGCAGGAAGATCAGCGGGTTCCTGACCAGGGCGAAGAAGAGGATCACCGTGGCGATGCCGACCACGGGGATGAGCGCGCCCTCCCAGCGGCGCGCGGGTGCGCGGGCGGGCTCGTTGAACATCGGCACGGGCGCCACGAACTGGGGCCGGGGGTCCGGCAGGTCGTAGAACAACGCCATCAGCTCGCCGCGGGTCTTCGCGGTGGTGATCTTCGCGGACCGGTCGCCGTACTCGTTGATGTCGATGCGGCCCGCGCTCATGTGCTCACCGAGCACCTGCAACGCCTGCTGACGCTCGGTGTCACCGATGCGGATGTCCCTGCTCGGGTCGCTCACGAACTCAATCGTAGGTGAGCGACCCGCCGGGTCAGTCCTTCAGCTCGCAGATCACGGTGCCCTGCGTGATCGGGTCGCCGGGAGCCGCCGCGAGACCCGTCACCGTGCCGGCCTTGTGCGCCGTCACCGGGTTCTCCATCTTCATGGCCTCCAGCACCACGATCAGGTCGCCGGCCTCGACGGTCTGCCCGTCCTCGACGGCCACCTTGACGATCGTTCCCTGCATCGGCGCCGCCACCGCGTCCCCGGACACGGCCGCGCCGCCACCACCGCCGCGCTTGGCCTTCGGCTTCTTCGCGGCGGCGGCCGCGGGCTTGCCGGATCCGATCGCGAGGTCACCCGGCAGCGACACCTCCAGGCGGCGCCCGCCGACCTCGACCACCACGGTCTGCCGCGGCGTCTCGTCCTCGGCGGCCTCGCCCGAGCCCGTGAACGGCGCGATCTGGTTGTCGAACTCCGTCTCGATCCACCGCGTGTGCACGGTGAAGCCCTCGGGCTTCTCGGCCGTGAACGCCGCGTCCCGCACGATCACCCGGTGGAACGGCAGCACCGTCGCCATGCCCTCGACGACCATCTCGTCGAGCGCGCGGCGGGCACGGGCCAGTGCCTCCTCGCGGTTCTCGCCGGTGACGATCAGCTTGGCCAGCAACGAGTCGAACTGCCCGCCGATCACCGAGCCGCTCTCGACACCGGCGTCGACGCGCACACCGGGACCGGACGGCGCGACGAACGTCGTGACGGTGCCCGGTGCGGGCAGGAAGCCGCGGCCTGCGTCCTCGCCGTTGATCCGGAACTCGATCGAGTGCGCGCGCGGCGCCGGGTCCTCGGTGTACCGCAGCTTCTCGCCCGCGGCGATGCGGAACTGCTCGCGCACCAGGTCGAGGCCCGTCGTCTCCTCCGAGACCGGGTGTTCGACCTGCAGGCGCGTGTTGACCTCCAGGAACGAGATCGACCCTTCGAGGCCGACGAGGTACTCGACGGTGCCGGCGCCGTGGTAGCCCGCCTCCAGGCAGATCGCCTTCGCGGAGGAGTGGATCGTGGCGCGCTGCTCGTCGGTGAGGAACGGCGCGGGCGCCTCCTCGACCAGCTTCTGGTGTCGGCGCTGCAGAGAGCAGTCACGCGTGCCGACGACGATCACGTTGCCGTGGGTGTCGGCGAGGACCTGGGCCTCGACGTGGCGCGGCTTGTCCAGGTAGCGCTCGACGAAGCACTCGCCGCGGCCGAACGCCGTGACGGCCTCGCGGACCGCCGAGTCGAACAGTTCGGGAATCTCCTCCATCGTGCGGGCGACCTTCAGGCCACGACCGCCGCCGCCGAACGCCGCCTTGATCGCGACAGGCAGGCCGTGCTCGGTGGCGAACGCGATGATCTCGTCCGGCCCGTTGACCGGGTCCTTGGTGCCGGGCACGAGCGGCGCGCCCGCGCGCATCGCGATGTGCCGCGCCGTCACCTTGTCACCCAGGTCGCGGATCGCCTGCGGCGTCGGGCCGATCCAGACCAGACCGGCGTCGATCACGGCCTGCGCGAACTCGGCGTTCTCGGACAGGAAGCCGTAACCGGGGTGCACCGAGTCGGCACCGGACTGCGCGGCCGCGGCCAGCACCTTCTCGAACGACAGGTAGCTCTCACCGGGGGTGTTGCCGCCCAGCGCGAACGCCTCGTCGGCGAGCCGCACGAACGGGGCGTCGCGGTCGGGGTCGGCGTAGACGGCGACGCTCGTCAGTCCGGCGTCACGGCACGCTCGGATGACCCGGACGGCGATCTCACCGCGGTTCGCGATGAGCACCTTGCGCAGCGACACGGCGTCGTACCTCCTGCTGGACCGGTTAATTACGGCTCTGGCTGGTGCCGCAGTCTACGGAGAATGACGAACTCCGAGAGGGAGAGACGGCTCACTTCACATCCATCGTGAGGCCATCGAGCACAATCTGCGACGTGGCTGGAATCAGGTCCGTGCAGGTGACTGCCGTCATCGCCGCCGTGGTCGTCATCGCGGGGCTGGTGTTCGCCTATTTCCAGAGACCGAACAACACCGATTCAGGTCAATCCGGGACCGAGCCCGGAATGCGCTGCGGTACCACCGTCTGCCAGGTCGTCATCGGCAAATCGGTCGGCGACGACCTCGTGGAGCTGCTCTCCGGCACCGGCGGCGGCAGGATCAGGGTCACCGGCGAGTCGGGCCCGTTCATCTTCGAGATGACCATCGCCGAGTCCGGCGCGACGGTCACCGACAAGTCGCTGCAGTGCGCCGACGCGACCGTCAGCGTCTGCCTGGTGCACGGCGCGCGCGGCACCGACCTGCTCGGCGAGGTGCTGATCCGCAAGGACGGCACGTGGTCGCGCGCCCAGGCCTACCTGTCGACCGGTGGGTTCCTCGGGCTGCACGACGTCAACGAGGACGGCACCGCGGAGGTCGTCGCCGTCCAGCTCGGGTGCGACGGTCAGTGCGACAACGCGTTCGTGCAGGTGTTCTCCGTGCTGGGACCGGACCTCGGCTGTACGACGCCGGCGCCGGCGCGGGACCAGCTCCCGGGCTGGCCCGCACCGGCGCCGAAGTTGTCCCAGCTCCGCCCCTGCGCCGACTAGGCGTTGTCCTGCAAGTCTCGTCGGGCGACAGTGGCGGCGAGGGACCCGGAGACGGCACCGCCTCCGGGTCTCTCGCCTGCGCCTCTCACCGAACGAACTCGCAGGACAGCCCCTAGGCGTTGACGAGGTCCTTCTCGGCGGGAGCGGCGGGCTCCTCGATCAGGTTCTCGCTGCGCGCCACCAGCACCGGCACGGTGATCTGGCCGGCGACGTTGGTCGCGGTGCGCATCATGTCGAGGATCGGGTCGATCGCGTAGACCACGGCCACACCGGTCGCGATCACGGCCGGCGGCAGGCCGACGACGCTCAGGGTCAGCGTCAGCATCGTGTACCAGCCGGTGGTGCCGGCCGTGGCGAGCGCGCCGAACACGGCGACGGCCACGATGCCGACGTACTGCCACACCGAGAGCTGGATGCCGAAGAGGTTGGCGATGAAGACCGTCGCGATGGCCGGGTAGACCGCGGCGCAGCCGTCCATCTTGGTCGTGGTGCCCAGCGGGACGGCGAAGTTCGCGTACTCGTTCGGCACGCCGAGGTCGGTGGCCGCCTTGCGGGACAACGGAAGCGTGGCGCCCGACGAGCGCGACACGAACGCGAACTGCAGTGCCGTGCCGGCCTTGCGGAAGAACTCGACCGGCGAGGTCTTGCCGACGAACTTCAGCAGGATCGGGTAGACGACGAACAGCACGAGCGCGGAGCCGAGGTACACGGCGAGGATCAGCGAGAACAGCGGCTTCACGAACGAGTTGCCGTAGGACGCGACGGCGTTGCCGATGAGGCCGAAGATGCCGATCGGGGCCAGCAGGATGATCCAGCCGACGACCTTCTGGATGATCTCGAAGAACGACTTCACGAGGTTCGTGAACGGCGCGGCCTTGTCGCCGAGCGCGTAGGCGGCGAAGCCGACCAGCACGGCGATGAACACGACCTGCAGCACGTCGCCCTCGGTGAACGCGCTGAAGATGTTGGTGGGCACCAGGTTGTCGAGCAGCGCCTGCCACGAGCCGGACGCGCGCTTGGCGAGCTTGTCGACCGCTCCGGCGGCGGGCTCGATCTGCAACCCGTTGCCGGGCTTGAGGATCGTGGCGACCGCGAGGCCGATCAGCACGGCGATGAACGACGTGATGGCGAACCACAGGAACGTCTTGCCGCCGAGGCGCGCGGCGGTGCGGCCGCCGCCGAGGTTCCGCAGCGACGCGATGCCGACGACGATCGCCGTGAACACCAGCGGGATGACGGTCAGCTGCAGCAGCGCCGTGAACGTGGAGCCGATCTTGGCGAGGACGGGCGCGAGCCACGTGCTCTTGCCGAGCCAGCCGGCGAGCGCTCCCAGTACGAGCGCGCCGAGAACTGTGAATCCGAAGACCTTGGGCTTGCGATATGTCTGGACGAACGACATCGGAGCATCTCCTGGGCAGGGATGAGCTGAGTGAGGGGTGGCGGAGGCGTTAGCTCCGACAACCCGTGCTCGTCCTGCGTGCCAGGTCGATGTGCCTGCGACGCGTCAAGTACTCGTTCACCGCTAGGCCCCAACGCCGGCGTTGGGGGCAAGTCTTCCCCGATCGGGTGAACTGTGACCAGCGTCTACCAGAGTGTGGACACGGAAACACCCACCTGGCCGAGGAGCCTTCGGGTGAGGGGGAGGCTGATCCCGATGACCGACGTGTGGTCGCCCTCGATGCCGTCGACGAACCAGCCGCCGAGCCCGTCGATCGTGAAGCCGCCGGCGACGTGCAGCGGCTCGCCCGTCGCGATGTAGGCCTCGAGCTCCTCGTCCGACGGCGTGCCGAACCGCACGGTCGTCGACTCGGCTGCCGAGGCGCGGTCGACCACAGCGCCTCCGGAGACCCGCAGCACGGTGTGGCCGGTGATCAGCACGCCGCTCTTGCCCGCCATCCGCTGCCACCGCTCGCGCGCGACCTCGGGCGTGCCGGGCTTGCCCACGAGCTCGCCCTCGAACAGCAGCATCGAGTCGCAGCCGACGACCACGCAGTCGTCGTCGTGCTCGATCGCCTCGGCCTTGGCCGCGGACAGCGCGACGACCGTCTCCTCGGGCGTCGGGTCCTCGAGCGAGGCGATCAGCGCGTCCTCGTCGACGCCGGAGACCCGGACGACGGGCTCGACGCCCGCGGACCGCAGGACGCTAAGACGGGCGGGTGACTGGGAGGCCAGGATCAGACGCACGGGGCGAGTCTGTCACGCCCGGCGCGGCGACCTGCCGAAAGGCGAACGCGGCGGCGATGCCGATCGCCACCACCGCGAGCAGCAGGTAGAACGAGGCCCGCACGGCCGCGGTGAAGTCGCCCGTGGCCGCCAGCACGACCTGCAGGACGGCCGCCGTCGCGGCGCTGCCCAGCACGTTCCCGAACTGCCGCGAGGTGTTGTAGATGCCCGACCCCGCACCCAGCAGCGACCGGTCGAGCGTGCGCGTGGAGATGTTCGTCAGCGGCGAGAACACCAGGCCCATGCCGATGCCCAGGGCGACCATCGACGGCAGCAGCACCCACTGCGACCCGTCGCCGAGCAGGAACGTCATCGCGACGATGCCCGCGCCCATCAGCACGAACCCGGCGATCGGCAGGTACTTCGCGTCCGCCCGGTTCGACAGCCGCCCCGCGAACACCGCGACGACACCGGACATCAGCGACGCGGGCGCCGTGACCAGGCCCGTCATCAGCGGCGACAGCTTCGGCACGGTCTGCAGGAACAGCGCGAGCGGCACGAACACGCCCGTCACCGTGATGCCGATGGCGACGTTCGCGACGTTGCCGAGCGAGAAGTTGCGGTTGCGGAAGATCCGCAACGGCATCAGCGGCTCGGGGTTGCGCGCGGACGCCTGCCAGAACACGAACGCCACGAGGAACAGCAGCCCGGCCGCGATGATCTCGGCGACGGTGATCGGCCCCGCGACCCGGCCCCACTGGTAGTGCTCGCCGTTCTGGATCCCGAACACCGCGAGCCCCAGCCCGAGGCAGCAGAGCACGACCCCGAGCACGTCGAACTTCGGCGCCCGGTTCGGCCGCAGGTCGGGCACCCACAGGAACAGCAGCACCAGCGCGAGCACGCCGATCGGGAGGTTCACGAAGAAGATCCACTCCCAGCCCAGGTGCGTGACCAGCACTCCGCCGAGCAGCGGCCCGGAGACCGTCGCGAGTCCGGCCACCGATCCCCACATGCCCAGGGCGGCACCGCGCTTGGCGGCCGGGAACAGGTGCGTGATGAACGCCATCGTCTGAGGTGTCATGGCCGCGGCGCCCAGGCCCTGGAACACGCGGGCCGCGATCAGCGCGTCGGAGTTGGTGGCGAGACCGCAGGCCAGCGAGGCCAGCAGGAAGAGGACGAGCCCGATCCCGTAGAGCCGCTTGGGCCCGTACCGGTCACCGAGCCGCCCCGTCAGCAGCAACGGCACCGCGAACGCGAGCAGGTAGGCGCTGACCACCCAGATGACGTCGTTCAGCGAGGCGTTCAGGTCGGTGATCATCGACGGCAGCGCGACGTTGACGATGGTCGTGTCCAGCAGCGTCATGAAGAAGCCGATGCACAGCGCGTACACGGTCCGCCAGTTCGCACGGTCCGATTGAGTAGTACTGCTGATGCGCGATCACCTCTTCGGTCGGCACTCTCGGAAGAGTGAAGCGCTGGGTGCTTGTCCTCACCGAACGCGGCTCCGATCGCGAAGGCAAGCGCAGACGGATCGCGGCACTGCTCGTCGTGCTCGGCGGGCTCATTGGATCACTTGGAGTCGGAAGCGTGCTCGCGAGTGACCCGATCGGCTATGGAGTGCCCATTTGGCCGTTCGCCGACACCGCCGATCGCGCGGAGAACGCGTTGCTCTCGTCGGTCGTGCCCGCGGTGCGCGGCGGACTGCCGCTCAACCACGCGGGGGTCGAGGTGCTGCGCCGGACCAACGCCTACGGCAGCGCGTTCTGGACGCTGAAGATGCAGGTCGACGGCGAGACCCGCTGTCGCGAGGTCGCCGTCGGCCTGAACGTCACCAGTCGTCGGGTCAACTGCTCCTAACCGGGGAACCCGGACGCCCGCCAGGCTCCCGGCCCGTGCTGGAGCGGCCTGCGCACGCGCCGGGCGTGGTTCGCCCACTCCGGACGCCGCGCCGGCTTCTCCTCGGCGGGCTGAGCCGAAGCCAGCCCGGCGATGACGGCGGTCAGCGCCGCCAGCTGGTAGTCGTCGGGCGTGCCCTTGACGACGCTGAGCAGCGGCTTCTCCTCCGGCGCGGTCACAGCGGGATGTTCCCGTGCTTCTTGGGCGGCAGCGTCTCGCGCTTGTCCCGCAGCATCGACAACGCCCGCGCCACGTACCCGCGGGTGTACGCCGGCGGGATCACCGAGTCGACGTACCCGCGCTCGGCGGCGACGTACGGGTTGCACAGCGCGTCCTCGTACTCCTGCTGCAGCTTCGCGCGCAGGGCGTCGACGTCCTCGCCGTTCTGACCGGCCGCCGCGAGGGTCTTGCGGTGCACGATGTTCGCCGCGCCCGAGGCGCCCATGACGGCGATCTGCGCCGTGGGCCACGCGAGGTTGATGTCGGCGCCGAGGTGCTTGGAGCCCATGACGTCGTACGCGCCGCCGTACGCCTTGCGCGTGATGACGGTGACCAGCGGGACGGTGGCCTCGGCGTAGGCGTAGATCAGCTTGGCGCCGCGGCGGATGATGCCGTTCCACTCCTGGTCGGTGCCGGGCAGGAAGCCGGGCACGTCGACGAACGTCAGCACCGGGATGTTGAACGCGTCGCAGGTGCGCACGAACCGTGCGGCCTTCTCGGAGGCGTTGATGTCGAGACAGCCGGCGAACTGCGTGGGCTGGTTCGCGACGACACCGACGCTGTGGCCGTCCACGCGGCCGAAGCCCACGAGGATGTTCGGCGCGAACAGCGGCTGCACTTCCAGGAAGTCGCCGTCGTCGAGCACGCGGTTGATGACCTCGTGCATGTCGTACGGCTGGTTCGCCGAGTCCGGGATGAGCGTGTCGAGCTCGCGGTCCTCGTCGGTGATCGAGTCGGAGATCGACCCCTCGGCCAGCGTGCCCTCGAACGTGGGCGAGTCGCTCAGGTTGTTCGACGGCAGGTAGCTCAGGAGCTCCTTGACGTACGCGATCGCGTCTTCCTCGTCGTTGCCGAGGTAGTGCGCGTTGCCGGACTTGGTGTTGTGCGTGCGACCGCCGCCCAGCTCCTCCATCGTGACGTCCTCGCCGGTGACCGTCTTGATGACGTCCGGGCCGGTGATGAACATGTGCGAGGTCTGGTCGACCATCACCACGAAGTCGGTCAGCGCGGGGGAGTAGACGTGCCCGCCCGCGTTCGAGCCCATGATCAGCGAGATCTGCGGGATCACGCCGGAGGCCTTGACGTTGCGGGAGAAGATCTCGCCGTAGAGGCCGAGCGAGACGACGCCCTCCTGGATGCGCGCGCCGCCGCCCTCGTTGATGCCGACGATCGGCCGGCCGGTCTTGATCGCGAGGTCCATGATCTTGACGATCTTCTCGCCGTAGACCTCGCCGAGCGAGCCGCCGAACACCGTGACGTCCTGGGAGAACACGCACACCGGACGGCCGTCGACGGTGCCGTAGCCCGTCACGACGCCGTCGCCGTACGGGCGGTTGCGCTCCTGGCCGAAGTTCGTGGACCGGTGACGGGCGAGCTCGTCCAGCTCGACGAACGATCCGGGGTCGAGCAGGAGGTCGATGCGCTCGCGGGCTGTCTTCTTGCCCTTCGCGTGCTGCTTCTCGACCGCGCGTTCCGAGCCGGCGTGAACCGCCTCGTCGTTGCGCCGGTAGAGGTCAACGAGCTTGCCCGCGGTGGTGTGGACGTCCGGGGCGCCTGAAGCGTCTGGGGGGACGTGCCCGATCGGCTCGGTCGCACTGCTCATGGGCTGGCAGCCTAACGAGACCATTGCTGAACTGCCCCGTGCAGTTGTCCAGGTCACGGCAACCTGTTGGTCGTGTTCGATCGCACGTACTCTCTTCCGTTCCAATAGCCTGGCGCGATGACCACCGCACTCGACGCCGAAGAGCTGCGCTCACGGCTCGTCGCACCCAACGGCCCGTACGCCGCTCTCGACGTCGTCGAGACCACGGCGTCCACCAATGCGGACCTGGCCTCCTCCGGTGCCGCCGACCGCACCGTGCTGATCGCGCTGGAGCAGAGCGCGGGGCAGGGCCGACGTGGCCGCAGCTGGTCGTCACCCGAAGGTGGCCTCTACGTCAGCGTGCTGTTCCGTCCGGCCGGAGTGCCCGCCGCGCGGCTGCCGTGGCTGAACCTGATCGCCGGCCTGGCGCTCGTGCGCGTCGCCCAGTCGGTGGGGGTCGAGGCGACGCTGAAGTGGCCGAACGACCTGCTGCTCGGCGCCGGTCCGGGCAAGGGCGCCGGCATCCTGTCCGAGATCACCGCCGACGGCGCGGTCGTCGTCGGCATCGGCCTGAACGTGGCGAAGCTGCCGTCCGACGTGCAGCCCGCGCCCGGCGGCCTCGCGCCGACGTCGCTCGAGGACCTGGGCGCCTCGGAGCTGGACCGCGGCGAGCTGGCGTTCCGGCTCCTGGTCGAGCTGGCCGGCCTGGAAGGCGTGTGGCGCAAGAACGAGGGCGACGCCGTCGAGTCCGGAGTGCTGGAGGAGTACGAGGAGCACTCGTCGACCCTGGGGCAGAAGGTCCGCGTCGAACTTTCGGGTGGCGTTCAGCTGTCCGGGACGGCGCAGCGCGTCGAGCCCGACGGCACGCTGGTCGTGCGCGGCGAGGACGGGCAGGACCACGGCGTGTCCGCTGGTGACGTGGTGCATTTGCGTCCGGCGTAGTTAGGGTTGGATCCATGGCCTACCCCGACGACCTGCTGAGCTCCGGCGAGCACGTCGTGATCCACAAGCGCCCCCACTGGAAGGTGTTGGTCTTCCCGGTGTTCTGGCTGCTGGTGGTGGTCGCGCTCGGCACCTACCTCGCCGGGCTCGTCGGGGACCAGTCGTGGGCCTCGATCGCGTGGATCGTGCTGGCGGTCATCGGGGTGGTGCTGGTCCTGTGGCTGACCGCCGCGCCGCTGGCGAGGTGGCGCACCACGCACTTCACCATCACGACGGAGCGCGTGATGTACCGCGAGGGCGTGTTCAAGCGCACAGGCCTCGACCTACCTTTGTCGCGTGTCAACAGCGTGATGTTCGAGCACTCTTTGCTGGACAGGGTGCTGGGGTGCGGCACCCTGACCATCGAGTCCGTGTCGGACGAGCGGCTCGTTGTCGACGACGTGCCGTCCGTGGAGAAGGTGCGCATGATGTTGTACCGCGAGGTCAACGACAACCCTTCTGACGACTTCCACCCGCAGGGCGCCTGATGGGCGCGCGTGAGGCCGGACTGCCCGACGTGGTTCCGGGTGGGGGCCTGCCCTCGCGGGTGACCATCTGGGAGGTCGGGGCTCGGGACGGGCTGCAGAACGAGTCCGTCGTCGTTCCCGTGGCGGTGAAGCTGGAGTTCCTGGACCGGTTGGCTTCCGCCGGGTTGTCCGTTTTGGAGGCCACCTCGTTCGTGCATCCCAAGTGGGTGCCGCAGTTGGCCGACGCCTCGGAGCTGCTGGCGGGTCTTCGGCAACGGGACGGCGTGACCTACCCCGTGCTGGTGCCCAACGAGCGAGGGCTGGATCGGGCTCTGGAGGCCGGGGTCACGCACATCGCGATCTTCGCCTCCGCCACGGAGACGTTCGCCTCGCGCAACCTGAACCGCACGCTGGACTCGCAGTTCGAGATGTTCGAACCGACCGTTTCCCGTGCGTTGGCGGCAGGTCTGGACGTGCGCGGGTACGTGTCGATGTGCTTCGGCGACCCGTGGGAGGGCGCCGTCGACCGGTCCCAGGTGGTGGCTGTCGGCGAACGCCTGCTGGACATGGGGTGTTCGCAGCTGTCATTGGGCGACACCATCGGCGTCGCGACCCCCGGTCAGGTCGAGGCGTTGCTCGCCGGCTTCCGCGACGTTTCCCGGTTGGCCGTGCACTTCCACGACACCTATGGGCAGGCGTTGTCCAACACGTTGGCCGCTTTGCGTTGCGGCGTGACGACTGTGGACTCGTCGGCCGGTGGGCTGGGCGGGTGTCCGTACGCCGAGTCCGCGACGGGGAACCTCGCCACCGAGGACCTGGTGTGGATGCTCGACGGGCTCGGCGTCGAGACCGGCGTCGACCTCGACAAGTTGGTCGAGACCTCGGTGTGGATGGCCGAGCGGCTGGGGCGGCCCAGCCCGTCGCGCGTCGTGCGCGCGCTGGCGAAGTAGCTCAGCCGCGTGCGGTGAACATCCCGGTGGCGACGAACCGGAAGACCAGTTCGTCGCCCCGCTTCGCCGTTCCCGCGAACTCCACCAGGCCCAGCTCCGGGCGCTTCTTCGACAGCCGTGCGCTGAGCACCTCCGCCGCGAACGTGAGCGTGTCGCCGGGGTAGACCGGCGCCAGCCACGAGAGCTCCCGGCCTCCCGGCGAACCCTGCGAGGTCGAGTCCGCGAGGACCTCGTCCACCCAGCGGCGCATCCACAGGGACGCGGTGTACCAGCCCGAGGCGGACAAACCGCCGAAAATCGAGTTCTTGCCCGCCTGCTCGTCCAGGTGGAACGGTTGCGGGTCGAACTTCCTCGCGAAGTCCAGCATGTCGTCCCTGTCGACGGTGAGCTCGCCGAGCGGGATGATGCGGCCTGCGGGGAGATCTTCGAAGGCGATCATCTCGTTGATCCTAGTAACTGAAACCGCTGGGAACCGATCTATGGGCGACGGCGTCCTAGAGCCCGAGCCCAGGGCTATGCGTGTGAGGGGGACTCGGTGGACGACCACCGTGCGCAGGTCGAGGAGATGCTCGCCGACTACCGGCGCAGCCGTGAGCAGCTTGCTTCCGTTCAGCGCGAGCTCGCTGCCGTGTCCGGGCGGGCCGCCAGTCCTGACGGGACGGTCGAGGCGACCGTCGGGTCCGGCGGCCGGCTCGTGGGGCTGGAGCTCTCCGAGATGGCCTATCGCAGGCATCGGCCCGAGCAGCTGGCCGAGTTGATCGTGCGCACAGTCGCGGCCGCTGCCGCCGGTGCCGCCGAGGAGACCTACCAGGCGTTGAGCGCAGTGCTGCCGACTGCCACGGATCCCGCGGCCTTGGTCGCGGGCACTGCCGATCTGCGGCCGGACGAGTACGCGCCCGACGACACCGAGACCGTGGACCTGGGGCACCAACCCGTTCGTCGGGGCATGGACGACGACGAGGACAACGAGCAACGGGAGAGCTGGCTCGACTCCGAGCTCATCGACAGGAGGGTCCGATGACCGGGTACTCGGCCGACCTCGAGCGGCTCGACGCCGGGGCGCGCGAGCTCAAGGGGTTCGCGGGGCAGGCGGGCGAGATCGCGGGGACGCTCGATCGCGCCCTCGCCTCGTTCGGTGCCTGCTGGGGGGACGACGCCGTCGGGCGGAGTTTCGCCGCCTCGCACGAGAAGCCCTCCGGTGACGCCACCGGTGCCGTGCTGGGACTCGCCTCGACGTTGGGGGACGTGAGCGACAAGCTCGCCGCCACCGCGTCGACCTACCGGCACGTCGAAGAGAGCAACTCGTCCGCGATGAGAAGGTTGGACGGCTGACATGGGCATCGAGCTTCCCGCCGAACTCACCGCCATCGCCGCCAAGGCCGGTGTCTCGTGGCCCAAGGCCGACGAGGACGCCATGCGGTCCAGCGCCACCGCGTGGCGCGAGGCGGGCGACAAGATCAAGAGTCTCGGCACCACCTCCGACGGTGCCGCCAACCGCGCGCTGAACGGCATGACCGGTGGTACCGGTGACGCCGCGCGCGGGCGGTGGGCCAAGGTCGTCGCCCCGGACGGCGACTTCCACCGCGCCTCCCGCGGGTGCCACGCCGCTGCCGACCGCCTCGACCACGCCGCCAAGCAGGTCGGTGCCGCGAAGGTCGAGATCGTCCGCGAGCTGGTCGCGCTCGCCAAGAACAACGACGCCGCCGCGGCCTCGGCCAGTACCGGCAACCCCGCGGCGGTGCTCGGCCTCGACACGCTCACGAAGGGTGCCGCGGCCAACGTCGCGAACCTCCAGAGCATGCTGACGTCGGCCATCCGCCTCGACAGCGGCCTCGACATGAGTCAGAGCACGAACCCCGTCAACACCGCTCCCGGCTCCCACGGCCCCGGCAACGGAACCGGCGGTCTGCTGTCGCCCGTCACGGACGTCCTCGGTGGCGTGGTGGCCCCGGTGGCAGCCGTCGTCGCTCCCGTCGTCGAGCCCGTTACCGCCGTGGTCGCTCCTGTGGCCGAAGGCGTGGCACCCGTTGTCGGCGCGGTGACCGCTCCGGTCGCTCCTGTCGTCGGTGCCGTGACGGCGCCGCTCGCGCCCGTTGTCGGTGCTGTCACCGAGGCTGCCGCACCGGTCCTCGACGCCGCCGCTCCCGTCACCGCACCCGCTGCCGCTGTCGTGCAGCCGGTCGTGGACGCGGTACCGGGCGGCCGTGACGTCGCCGGGCCCGTGTTCGACGGACGGGGCGACGGAGACGGTCCCGGCCAAGGACATGGCGACGGCCGTGGTGACGGTCGCGGCGAAGGCCGTGGTGAGGGCAAGGGGCCGGTTCCCGGTCTCGTGGCCAACCCGGTCCAGGCCGTCGGCCAGGTCGTCGCGCCCGTCGCGCACCCGGTGGCCGACGCGATCCCGAGCGTCGCGGGCCACCTCGGCCCGATCGCCGACGGCACGACCCAGGCGTCCGGTGCCGCCGTGCTCGACCAGCCCCTGATCCGCGGCGGTGAGGTCCCCGGCCAGGGACCTTCCGCACCCCAGGCCGCGGCCCCCGCCGCTCCCTCCGCCCAGCCCGCTCCCGCGGGTCCGGCGATGGGCAGCCCGATGGGTGGCGCTCCGGCCGCCGGTCCGATCGGTGGCGCTGTCGGTGCTGCTCCGGCGGCGGCGGCGTCCGCGGTCGGTGGCGTCGTGGGGCAGCAGCAGAGCGGTGCGCAGGCTCCTGGCCAGCAGGGTCAGGCCGCGCAGCAGTCCCAGCAGGCGGCCAAGGCCGTGGACGCGAAGGCCGCCGAGGCCGCCAAGGCGACGGAGGCCAAAGCGGGCGAGGCCAAGTCCGGCGAGCTCAGGTCCGGTGACGCCAAGCCCGGTGCGCAGGCCGCCGCGGCCAAGACCGGTGCCCCCGGCGCGATGCCGGGCTCGGGTCAGGCGCTCGGCAACCAGGCCGCGCAGTTCGGTGGCCAGGCCGGCGTCCAGCCGAACCAGGCGCAGGGGCCGGGCCAGGCCTCGTCCGGCACGCAGACCGCCTCGCACGGGCAGAGCCCGCAGGCCCAGCTGGCGGCGAAGGACGCCCTGGCGAAGGAACAGGCGGCCAGGGACGCGCAGGCGCAGGCCTGGGAGTTCGGCGACCAGGACGGCGACGCCGCCGGTGCGCAGAAGGTCGGCGACACGATCGCCAGCCCGTCCGCACCGGGTGCCGACGTCGACCTGGGCGACCGGTCCACCGGCACGGCGGGCCCGCTCGCCACCGTCGACACCGGCGGTCACCCGGTGTCGCACGCGCTCAGCGACCGCCTCGAGAACCGCCAGGAGCAGACCCTGGCCGGTGCCGGCCTCGCCGGTGAGATCCTCGGCCACACCTACACGGCAGCGGCCGCCGGCAGCTGGTTCATGGCGATCTTCCTGAGCGCGGGCAGGGCCCCGCGCCTCGCCCCGAAGCCGGCCCGCCAGCTCCCGCCGCCTCCGCGGACCGAGGAGCAGGCCGTCCCCAGGTTCGCCCCGGACGACCACCCGCAGCGGATCGACACGTCCTCGACGCAGCCGTCCCCGCAGCACGACGGCCTCGGCAAGGATCACCCGATCGTGCAGGCCCTCCTCGAAGGTCACGACCCGCTCGCGGGCATGCACGAACGCGACTGGGAGAGCCTGTTCCAGCACGAGGACGGCACTCCGCGCTGGCCGGCCGAACGCGAGGGCGGCTACGAGGACAGCCAGCCGGAGATCGTCGCGGCGGGCACTGAGCTCGACCGGTTCGGCACCCCGGAAGGCCGTGTCCTGAGCACCGCGGGCACCCCGTTCGCCCAGCGCTCGCTGCCGCCCCAGGCAGCGGACGAGGGCTACCGGCGCTATCGCGTCGAGAAGGACCTGCCCGTGCACCGCACGATCAGCGCGCCCTGGTTCGGCCAGCCCGGCGGCGGCAGCCGGTACCGCACCACCTACCCCGTCGCGGACCTCGTCGCGCTCGGCTACCTCACGGAGATCACCGCATGAACGTCGAACAGCTGCCCGAGTGGCTGACCAGGATCGGCGTGCCGGACGACGTCGTCAGCATCGGTGAGGAGGCGGAGGGGCGCTGGTGCCTGCTCGCCGACGACGACGGCAAGGGCCACGAGGTGTTCTGGCAGGAGCAGGGCAACCGCTACGACTGGGCCCGGTTCGACGACGAGAGCGTGGCGTGCCACTACCTCTTCGGCCGGCTGGCCTGGGCCCAGGTCGCGCGCGGAAGCCTTACCGTGCCAACAGCTTGAGCGCGGCCTCGTGCAGGTGGCCGTTCGACGTCAGCACGCTGCCGCCGTCGTAGCGCTCCTCGCCGTCCAGCGAGGTGAAGCGGCCACCCGCCTCGGTCACCAGCACCTGGAACGGGGCGATGTCCCACGGGTTCGCCACGCACTCGGGTGCCAGGTCGATGGCACCCTCGGCGACCAGGCAGTGCTGGTAGAAGTCGCCGAACGCGCGGCTCTCCCAGGTCGCGTCCACCAGGCGCAGGTACGCCTCGCGAGAGTGGTACTCGACCCACGACTTGATGTCCGTCGTCGACACGTAGGCGTCTTCGAGAGAACGCACTCCGGACACGGAGATCGCGCGCTCACCGGAGGCGTCCGACGCGAACGCGCCCCCGCCCGCGGCCGCCCACCAGCGGCGGCTCAGCGCGGGCGCGGACACGACGCCGACGACCGGCACGCCGTCCTCGACCAGGGCGATCAGCGTCGCCCAGATCGGCACGCCGCGCAGGAAGTTCTTCGTGCCGTCGATCGGGTCGAGCACCCAGACGCGGGACGCGTCGAGCGTGCCGCCGCGTTCTTCACCCATGACGACGTCGTCGGGGCGTTCGGAGGCCAGCACGGCACGCACCGCGTCCTCCACCGCGACGTCGGCATCGGTGACGGGCGTGCGGTCCGGCTTGCGCTCCACGGCGAGGTCGTGGGCGCGGAAACGGGTCGCGGTGATCGCGTCGGCGGCGTCGGCGAGGCGGAGGGCGAGTTCGAGATCAGCATCGTGGCGTGACACGCGGCGATCGTTCCACGAATACGCTGGGGCCCGTGAGCGTGGTGTTGCTGGCCGAGGACGACCCGGCCATCGCCGAACCACTCTCCCGCGCGTTGACGCGGGAGGGCTATTCGGTGCAGGTCGTCGGGGACGGGCCCAGTGCCTTCGAAGCCGCCATCACCGGGGGCATCGACCTCCTGGTGCTGGACCTCGGCCTGCCGGGCATGGACGGGCTGGAGGTGTGCCGGCGACTGCGGCAGAGCGGCCGGGGCGTGCCCGTGCTGATGCTCACCGCCCGGGCCGACGAGGTCGACTTCGTGGTCGGGCTCGACGCGGGCGCGGACGACTACGTCGCCAAACCGTTCCGCCTGGCCGAGCTGATGGCCCGCATCCGGGCCCTGCTGCGCCGCCGTGCGCCGGGGACGCTGGAGGTCAACGGCGTGCGCGTCGACCTGGCCGCCCGCCGCGTCACGGTCGACGGCGGCGAGATCCAGCTCGCGAACAAGGAGTTCGAGCTGCTCAAGGTGCTGATCCAGCGCGCCGGTCAGGTCGTGAGCCGCGACGAGATCCTGTCCGAGGTCTGGAACGACCCGGACCTGAAGGGCAGCAAGACGCTCGACATGCACATGTCCTGGTTGCGCCGGAAGCTCAGCGACGGCACCCCCAACTCCGCCGAGAAGCGCATCGCGACCGTGCGCGGCCGCGGATTCCGCTTCAACGCCGACTAGTGCGCCGCCGGATCCTGCGGGCGATCCTGCTCGCCGTCGCCGTCACCGGGTTCGTGCTGGGCCTGCCGCTCGGGTACTCGGCGCTGACGCTCGTCGAGGACACGGCTCGCGGCGACCTGAACGAGAGCGCCCAGCGCATCGCGACGGAGCTCGACGACCAGATCGCGAAGCGGCAGCCCCTCGACATCGAGGAGGTCCGGGTCGCGATCCCGACCGACGGCCGCCTGACGGTCGTGTCGGGAGGCGCCACGCAGGTCACCGGCCCGTCGCCCGGCGCCGACCCGCTGACGGTCGAACTGCCGATCGCCCAGGAGGGCACCGTCCGCCTGGAGATCCCGTCCGGCCCGATGCACACCACGCAGTACCAGGTGGCGGGTCTGGTGCTGCTGCTGCTCGCGGTCTCCGTCGGCACCGGCACCATCGTCGCCCTGGTCACGGCGCAAACGCTCGCGCGGCCGTTGGGGCACGTGGCCGCCCGCGCGTCCAAGCTCGGCGCCGGCGACTTCCGCGCCGACGAGCAGCGCTACAACATCCAGGAGCTCGACGCGGTCTCCGACGCCCTCGACACCTCCGCGACCGCCCTGGCCCGCCTGGTTCAGCGCGAACGCGAGCTCGTCGGCGACGTCTCCCATCAGCTCCGCAGCCGCCTCACGGCCCTGCAACTGCGCCTGGAGGCCCTCGCCGAGCACCCCGAACCCGACACGGCCGCCGAGGCCCGCGCGGCACTGGAGCAGGCCGAACGCCTCGCCGCCGTGCTGGACGAGCTCCTCGCCGCCGCCCGCGCGGCCAGGGCCGTCGGCGCCGAACCGCTGGAGCTGCGGCCCGCGCTGACCCTGATCGCCGACGAGTGGCGCGAGCAGGTCAAGAGCCAGGGCCGGGCGTTGCGCGTGCGCGTCCCCGAAGGCCTGCTGGCCAGGGCCACCCCGGCGCGTCTGCGTGAAGCGATCGGCGTGCTGCTGGACAACGCCCTGCGTCACGGCGAGGGCTCCGTCGTGGTCTCGGCCCGCGGTGAGGACGGCACGGTCGTCGTCGAGGTCAGCGACGGCGGTGCCGGTGTGCCGGACGACCTGGCGGCGCACATCTTCGAACGCGGCGTCTCCGGCGGCGGCTCCACCGGTGTGGGGCTGGCGCTCGCACGGGCGCTGGTCGACGCGGACGGCGGCCGGTTGGAGCTGTCCACGGCACGGCCGGCGACGTTCGCCGTGTTCCTGCCGGTGCCGAAGGCCCAGGACGTGGTGGGCATCCCGTGGAAGGCGCCGGTCACCCCGCGCTAGGGCGTGTCCCGGAAGTTCGTCTGGTGGCAGGCGCGGGCGAGAGACCCGGAGACGGTGCCGCCGCGACGTCCTCATACCGGGCGTATTCGGGCGTCGCGGCGGTGCCGTCTCCGTGGCCCTCGGCCGCCACTGCCGCCCGACGGGACTTCCGGGACACGCCCTAGGAGTGGCCGAGCTCCTTCTCGTCCTCGATCGAGCGCGCCCCGCGGGCGTTCTCCTCGGGGAAGACCCAGTTCTTGTAGCCGTACCAGCGGAAGGCCATCGCGATGAGCGTGCCGATGATCTGCGCGCTCAGGAAGTCCGAGATCTCCTCGGTGAGCCTCGACACGTGCGGCTCCTGCAGGTGGAACGCGTAGCGCGCGACGTAGAGCGGCGCCGAGTTCAGCACGATGCCGATGCCGTTGACCAGGAAGAACAGCAACGCCTCGTGGTGACGCTCACGGCCGCCACGGGTGCGGAACGACCACTCCCTGTTCAGGATGTACGACACGATCGTGGCGACCAGCGTCGCGATGATCTTCGCCGTCACCGGGTTGTTCGGCAGGACCACGGTCTTGATCCCGAAGAACAGGACCGTGTCGATCACGAAGCAGGTGCCCCCTACCAGGGCGAACTTGACTAGTTCACGATGCTTCAGCGCGATCGACCGGATCGGCTCCGGAAACCGCGAGATCACTGTTTCGCCTAGGGACACGGGGCGAGTCTACGGAGATCGGGTGAACGCGCCGGTCCGGGCGAGCGCCCGCGTCGGGGAAGACCCAGCGCCGCATCGCCCAGAACTTGAAGCCCGTGGCGAGCAGCATGCCGATGATCGAGCCCGAGACGAAGTCCGCGATCTCCTCGGTCATGACCGGCACGAACGGGGCCTGCAGGCCGAACAGGTGCCGCGACAGCCACAGCGGCAGGATGTTGATGCCCACGCCCAGGCCGCTGACCAGGAAGAACAGCGCGGCCTCGTGGTGGCGTTCGCGGCCGCCGCGGGTGTGGAACGACCACTCGCGGGACAGCACGTACGAGGCGATGATCGCCACCAGCACGCCGATGACCTTCGCCGTGACGACCTTGTCGGTCAGCACGGTGAGCTTCAGCGCGTACCAGACGCCGTTGTCGATGAGGAACGTCGTGCCGCCTACCAGGGCGAACCTGATCAGCTCGCGGTGCTTGTGCAGCAGGAACTGAAGTGGTTCTGGCATCCGGCTCATGGCACGGCGAACGACTGGCAGCACCGCGCCAGCTTACGGATCAAGGTAACGGCGCCGGCCTCCGGGTGTTACAAACCGCGACACAGAGGTGCATGACCTGCACGTTCCGTGACGAACAAAGATCAACTTTTGATCAACTTCGCGGTGGTTCGCAGTCCGGCCAGCCCAGGATCGGGCCGAGCAGTCCGGGAACGAGGCCGGGCTGCGGTTCGCACGGCTCCTCCGTCCGCGGCGGCGTGGTCGACGGGGGCGTCGACGGCGGCGAGGTGTCCGACGGAGGGGTCTCGGGAGTCGAGGGCTCCGTCGGCCCGGTCGGTTCCGTCGGTCCGGTCGGCTCGGTGGGCCCGGTCGGTTTCGTGGGCTCGGTCGGCTTCGTCGGGTCAGTGGGCCGCGTCGGCTTGGTCGGTTCGGTGGTCTGCGTCGTCGTGGTCGTCGTCGGCGGCACCGTGGTGGTGGTCGTCGGCGGGTTCGGCGGTTCCTCGCCCGGCGGGTGCTCCGGCCAGCCCTTCATCGGCACCGTGACGGACTTCGTCGCGTTGCCCAGCGCGGCCGTCACCGTGACGTCCCCGCCGTAGCGCCCGAACGCCCAGAAGGACATCCGGAACCTGTCACCCTTGTCGAGGTCGGCGACGCAGCGGATCGACCGCTTGTCGACCTGCCGGCACTGCCGGTACGGCGCGAAGACCAGGAGGTCCTTCGTCGAGGTGATGTCCAGCTTGAGCGTGCCGGCGCGCGGGCCCCTGTTCACGACCGCGACGTCCGCCCGCGGGTTGTGCCACCACACCTGGTGCCACGTCTTCACGGTGAGGTCGATGTCGTCGTTCACCGGAGGCACGTTGACCTCGACGCTGATGTCGACCGAGACCGACGTGCCCGCGCTGATGACACCGGTGATCGTGCCGGGCACGGCCGAGTCGGTCGCGCGCAGCCGGAAGTGGAACGTCGCCTGCCCGCCGGGCGCGATGCCCAGCGGTGTCACGCACACGATCGTGCCGGTGCCGGCGGGGCAGTTCACGGTCTGGTCGGCCGAGCCGTCCGGCTGCAGCAGCCGCGCCCCGGCGAAGCCCGCCGGGCCCCCGGTCGACACGACTCCCGGCGGCAGGTTCAGCACCATGCTCGCGGGCGGTGCCGCGGTGCCGCCGGTGTTGCGGACGGTGATCGGGAAGTCCTTGGGCTCCTCGCCCGGCGTCAGCGAGTACCCGCTGGGGGTGGTCGGCGTGAGCGACGGGGGAGCGGGCGCGGGAGGTTCCGGAGCAGGGGGTTCGGACGGCGCGGGAGGCGCCGGCGGGGTCACCGAGGGCGGCGGCTCCGTCGTGGTGGTCGTCGTCGGAGGCGGCGGCTGCGTGGTGGGGCTCGGGGAGGGCGGCACCGGCGGCACGGTCTGCCGCGGCGGCTGCACCTGCGTCTGCGCCGGAGGGGGATCGATCGCCTGGACCACCGGCGTCTGCTGCTCGCCGCCGGCCGCGGCCAGCGCGATCGCCACGGCCGCGGCCACGGCGGCGGCGGAACCACCGACCGTGACGAGCTGACGGGGGATCGCCGCACCCACCGCGCCCGCGCCACCCGCGGCCGCTCCGGCACCGACGACGGCCGTCGTCGTCCCGGCCGCCAGCAGGTACGTCGTGGCACCGATGCCCAGCACCAGCGGGGCGACGAAGATCCGCAGCGCGCCGTTGACGTCCGCGAGCTCGGCGGCCAGCGCGCGGCACCGGCCGCACTCGTCGAGGTGCGTCTCGACCTGGGTCGCCTCGCGCTTGGACAGGCCCGCGCGGGTCCAGGCGCCGAGCCGGTCGACGGTCGCCTTGCAGCGCTCCGCCTCCGTGTCGGCCAGGTGCATCTGCAGGTACTGCTGCTTGAGGCCCTCACGGGCGCGGTAGGCGAGCGCGGACACGCCGTTGGCCGTCAGCCCGAGCAGCGGGGCGACCTCGGCGGGCGACTGGCCCTCGATCTCGGTGTGCCAGAGCACCATCTGCCAACGTTCGGGCAGGGCGGCGAACGCGCGGGCGGCGAGCGAGCGCTCCAGCCCGGCCACGGCGGTGTCGCTGAACTGCACGGCCGGTGCGACGTCGGTCATGTCCTCGGTGAGGTCGACCTTCTTGTCGCGCCGCGTCTTGTCGTAGGCGGTGTGGCGCAGGGCCGTCAGGAGGTACGCGCGGAACGCGGAGTCGGGGCCACGCCCTGCACGGAGCGTGTCCAGCACCTTCGCGAACGCCTCGGAGACGAGGTCGTCGGCCTCCGCCTGGGAACGCGCCAACTGGCGGGCGAGGTTGTAGGCCGCCGAGACGTGGCGTTCGTACAACTGGCCGTAGGCGTCGATGGTCCCGCCGCGCACGGACTCGATGAGTTCCGCGTCGCTCGGTCCCTGGACGTCTGCAGGAACGATCGCCACAGTCTTTGTTCCCCTCCCACGCGGCACTCAGTGTGACTTACGGCGCCTGGAGGAGTCATCTCAATCCCCCGCGCGGGTTGCGTCACGAATCAGCGACGAACTCGTCTCCCACCTGGAATCGGGCGAACTGAAGGGAGACCGGGTGGGTGTCGCACAAGCGGAACGCCTGCTGAAGTCGAGGTGGCGGACCGCCACCATGGCTGCCGGCTGGGCTTTCCCCGCAGACTGGCCGCTCGCCGAGGTCGACGAGGTGTGCGCGGCGATGCTGGACGACGCAGACCCCGGCGACGCGCTGGTCCGGCTGGGCCGCGCACGCGCCGAGGCCGGAGCGGGCCTGAGCGAGACGCTGATGGACCTCGCCGCGCTGCACGCCGTGCTGACCGACGTGTCGCACGCCGTGTCGCCGGACGTCGACGCGCTCCCTTCCCAGATGGTGCGCATGACGGCGCTGGGATGGGCGGACGTGGTGACGAAGCAGGCCGGCGACTGCGCGGCCGAGGATCCTCTGACCGGGTTGGCGACCGCCGCCTACCTGCGGACACGGCTGGGCGAGGTGTACCGGGAGACCCCGGTGGCGTCCCTCGACTACGCCCTCGTCCTGCTGCGGCTCGACGTGCACCGGGCCACGGGCTGGTCGCGGGTCGTCGCGATGACGCTCGCGAGCGACGCGTTGCGGACCGTTTTCGACGGCGGCGAGACGTTGGCGTCCCTGGGTCCGTGCGTGGCCGCGGTGCTGGTTCGAAGAGACGAACTCCTTGCACGAAGAGTCTCGAACCTGAGAGTCCTGGCGGCCGACCGGCTCGCCGTCGACCCGAACGTCCGGCCGGTCGGACCCGCGAAGGTCTGGGTCGAGCAGCTTCCGGACACGCACGCCGAGGCGCGTGCACTCCTCACCTCGCTCGGGCGCTGACCCCCCTGTCCCGCGCCCGGCGGCTCCCCCGTGTCCCCACCGGGGTCGCTTCCCAACACGCTCAGAAGTGTTCTATTGTGCTAGTCAACTAGAACAATCTGGGGAGCGTGCGTGGTCGAGTTCCACGTTGACCGCGGCAGCGGTTTTCCCGCGTACCTGCAGCTGGGTCAGCAGGTCAGGGAGGCCATGAGGCTCGGCTGGTTGCAGCCGGGCGATCGGCTGCCGACGGTCCGCGAAGTCGTCGCGACGAGCGGCGTGAACGCGAACACCGTGCTCAAGGCCTACCGCGAGCTCGAACTCGCAGGCCTCGTCGAGGCCCGCGTGGGCTCCGGCACCTTCGTCAAGGCCTCCTTGGGGTCCGCCGCCCCCGAGGACCTGGACCCGTTGCGCGGGAAGCTCGCCGCATGGGTCGCGGAGGCACGCTCCGCCGGGTTGGAGGACGAGGACATCTACGCGCTGCTGCGCGAGGTGCTGAGTGGGGGAGCGCAATGAGCGTGGTTGCGGCCGACGTGTCGAAGTGGGCGTTGCGGAACGTCTCGTTCGAGCTGCCGCGGGGCAGCGTCACGGCCATCGTGGGGTCCAACGGCTCCGGCAAGACGACGCTGCTCAACGTGCTGGCCGGGCACCTGGAACCGGAGTCGGGGCACACCTCGATCGCGGGCCGGGTGGCGTACGTGGCCCAGCACAAGCCGATGTACAAGTCGTTCAAGGTCGCGAACGTGCTGGAGTTCGGCCGCCGCATGAACGAGGTCTGGGACGGTGAGCGCGCCTCCCAGTGGCTCGACCGGTACCGGGTCCCGCGCAAGCTCCAGGTCGAGGACCTCTCCGGCGGCCAGCGCACGCACGTGGTGCTCGCGCTGGCGCTGGGCTCGCGCCCGGACGTCCTGATCCTGGACGAGCCTCTGGCCGAACTGGACCCTCTCGCGCGCCGCAGGGTCATGCGGGAGCTGCTGACCGAGGTCAACGACAACGGCACGACGCTGATCTTCTCCACGCACGTAGTGGCGGAGATCGGCGGTGTGGCCGACCGGTTGCTGCTGATGTCGAACGGCCGGTTGCTCGTGGACGGCGACACGGACGAACTGCTCGAGGAGCACGTCCTCTACACCGGCCCGCGCGCGTCGGAATCACCCGTGGAAGGGCACGTGGTGATGGCGAGGCACGGCCAGTCGCAGTCGTCGTACCTGGTGCGTTCGGGTGGCACGCCGATCGACGAACCGTGGACCGCCCGCTACGTGACGCTGGAAGAGCTCGTCGTGGCGCACCTGGAGCGTGGGCAGTGAAACTGGACTCACTCGTCTGGCTGACCTGGCGCCAGCACCGCTGGTCCATCGCCGGTGTCGTCGGCGTCGCGATGCTCGCCGTGTACGGCCTGGTCACCACCGAGGCCGGCGACCGCGCGCTGAACGACTCGATGCCGATCGCGGGCTTCTACGCGCTGATGGTGCAGCTCGCGTTCGGCGCTGTGATCGGCATGTTCTGGGGCGCTCCGCTGATCGCCCGCGAACTGGAGGAACGCACCTACTTCGTGGCCTGGGGCCAGGACGTCACCCCCGTGGCGTGGTTGCGCGGCAAGCTGATCGTGATCGGCGCCCTGACGGTGCTGCTGAGCGCGCTGATCGGCAACGGCGACGGTTTCATCGGCGCGCGGAGGTCGTGGGGCGGCTTCGAGGCCAACTCGATCGTCCAGGTCGGGTACGGCGTCCTCGGTCTGGCGATCGGCGTGCTCCTCGGTCTGGTGAGCAGGCACGTCGTGACGGCGATGGCGTCCACTCTCGTGATCTTCATCGTCGTGCGCTTCTTCCTGGCCGTGATGGTGCGCGATCACTACCTGCCGTCGGAGCGTGTGATCGCCCGCTGGGAGGACACCGCCCAGCTGCCGGACCGCGCGCTCGAGGTCGGCAGGGGCTTCGCCGGAACCGACTTCGAGCCGGCGGAAGTGCCGCTGAAGTGCGCGCAGGCGATCAACACGAACACCTGCATGCGCAACACGAAGGCCGCCATCGGCACGTACATCGACTACCAGCCGATCGAGCGGCTCCTGGTCTTCCAGGTCATCGAGTTCGTGCTGTGCGTGCTGGTCGCGGCGGCGTTGTTCGCGGTGATCTTCCGGCTGCTGCGCAACGGCGGCGGGTGGAAGCCGTCCCGCTCGCACCGCCGGCTCGGTCCTCCGCTGCCCGAGGGCTCGGAGCCCACGTCGGATGCCGCGCCTGAGCGGGAGGCCGAGCCCGAGGTCGCGCCCGAGATCGAGTTCGACGTCGCACCCGACCCCGCACCCGACCCTGAAGCCGACCCCGCACCCGAGCCCGAGGCCGAGCCGAAGCCCGACCCCGCACCCGAGCCCGAGCCCGAGCCGAAGCCCGAGCCCGAGCCGAAGCCCGAGCCCGAGCCGAAGCCCGAGCCCGAGGCCGAGCCCGAGCCGAAGGCCGACCCTGAGCCCGACCCCGAGCCCGAGCCGAAGGCCGAGTCCGACGGCGAGAGCGAGTCCGGCTCCGGCGACCAGGTGCCGTCGAAGACCGCCGCCCGCACCGAGGGCTAGCCCGGCGCAGGCCGAGGTCCGGCCGGACGGCCTCCCTGGGGGTGAGGCCGTTCGGCCGGTGCACTTCGAGCACGGGTGAAGCCGCAGGTAGAATGCCTGAACCGTGGACTCTCGTACCCGTCTCCCCGTCGTCGGAATGATCGGCGGCGGGCAGCTCGCCCGCATGACGCACCAGGCCGCGATCCCCCTCGGGCAGTCGCTGCGCGTGCTCGCAGTCTCCGAGAACGACCCGGCCGCGCTCGTCGCGCGCGACGTGGTGCTCGGCACGCACACCGACGTGGACGCGTTGCGCGCGTTCGCGAAGGGCTGCGAGGTGGTCACGTTCGACCACGAGCAGGTGCCCCAGGACCACCTCCGCGCGCTGGTCGCCGAGGGCGTGAAGGTGCATCCCGGCCCGGACGCGCTGCAGTACGCGCAGGACAAGCTGAAGATGCGCGTGCGGCTGGCCGAGCTGGGCCTGCCGGTGCCGCCGTTCGCCGAGGTGCACGAGGTGCGCGACGTCCTCCGCTTCGGCGCGGAGAACGGCTGGCCGTGCGTGCTGAAGGCGATCCGCGGCGGGTACGACGGGCGCGGCGTGTGGATGCTGAACACCCCGCAGAGCGCCGAGAGGGTAGTTCCCGAGCTGCTGGAGTCCGGGACGCCGTTGATGGTCGAGCAGTGCGTGCCGATGCGCCGCGAGCTGGCGGCCGTCGTGGCGCGCTCGCCGTTCGGGCAGGGTGCGGCGTGGCCGGTCGTCGAGACCGTGCAGTCCGACGGCATCTGCGTCGAGGTGCTCGCTCCCGCCCCGTCCCTGGACGGTGCCGAGGCCCAGGAGCTGGCGCTGAAGGTCGCCGACGCGCTGGGTGTCGTGGGCGTGCTGGCCGTCGAGCTGTTCGAGACCGCGGACGGCGTGGTCGTGAACGAGCTCGCGATGCGCCCCCACAACTCGGGCCACTGGTCGATCGAGGGCGCGCGCACGTCGCAGTTCGAACAGCACCTGCGCGCCGTCCTCGACTACCCGCTGGGCCGCACCGACCTGATGGCGCCGGCCGTCGTGATGGCGAACGTCCTCGGCGCTTCCGAGACGCCCGCGATGGGCCCCGACGAGCGCGTGCACCACCTGTTCGCCCGGTTCCCGGACGCGCACGTGCACCTCTACGGCAAGGAGGAACGGCCGGGCCGCAAGGTCGGGCACGTGACGTTCCTCGGCAACGACATGACCGAGGTCCGCCAGCGCGCGCGGCTCGCCGCGGACTGGCTGTCCACGGGCGTTTGGTCAGACGGATTCGACATTCACGGGAGTGCAGAGTGACGCAGGTTGGCGTGATCATGGGCAGCGACTCGGACTGGCCGGTGATGAAGGCCGCGGCCGACGCCCTCGCCGAGTTCGACGTGGCGTACGAGGTCAGCGTCGTCTCCGCCCACCGTACCCCCAAGCGCATGCTCGACTACGCCGAGTCCGCCGCCTCGCGCGGCCTGCGCGTGATCATCGCGGGTGCCGGAGGCGCGGCCCACCTGCCCGGCATGGTCGCCTCCGCCACCGTGCTGCCGGTGATCGGCGTCCCCGTGCCGCTGAAGTACCTCGACGGCATGGACTCGCTGCTCTCGATCGTGCAGATGCCCGCGGGCGTCCCGGTCGCGACGGTCTCGGTCGGCGGCGCGCGCAACGCGGGCCTGCTGGCCGTCCGGATGCTCGCGTCGGGCGATCCGGCCCTGCAGGAGCGCATGGCCCGCTTCCAGGCAGAACTCGAGCAGCTCGTACTAGACAAGGACGCGGCCCTGCAGAAGTCCCTCTGAGTGCTCAACAGCACAGCGGCGCCCGACGTGAACGGGCGCTAACATCGTGCCGAGTACTCGCTACTGGGAGGTAACAAGGTGAACCCGAGCTTCGGCACCTATCAGCTCGCCGAGGAGCACGAGGCGCTGCGAGAGGCCGTCCGCTCGCTCGCCGAGAAGGAGATCAAGCCGTACGCGGCCGAGGTCGACGAGAACGAGCGCTTCCCGGTAGAGGCACACAACGCGCTGGTCAAGGCGGGCTTCGCGGCCGTCCACGTCCCGGACGAGTACGACGGCCAGGGCGCCGACTCCGTCGCCACGTGCATCGTCATCGAGGAGGTGGCCCGCGTCTGCGCGTCGTCCTCCCTGATCCCCGCGGTGAACAAGCTCGGCACGATGCCGATCCTGCTCTCGGCCTCCGACGAGCTGAAGCAGCTGGTCATGCCGTCCATCGCCTCGGGCGAGGCCATGGCGTCCTACGCCCTGTCGGAGCGCGAGGCGGGCTCCGACACGGCGTCGATGCGCACCCGCGCCGTGCGCGACGGCTCGGACTGGGTGCTCAACGGCACCAAGTGCTGGATCACCAACGCCGGCGAGTCCACCTGGTACACCGTCATGGCCGTGACGGACCCGCAGGCGCCCAAGAAGTCGCAGGGCATCTCGGCGTTCGTCGTGCACAAGGACGACCCGGGCTTCTCGGTGGGCCCGAAGGAGCGCAAGCTCGGCATCAAGGGCTCGCCGACCCGCGAGATCTACTTCGAGAACTGCACGATCCCGGAGTCCCGCATCATCGGCGAGCCGGGCACCGGTCTGAAGACCGCACTGCGGACCCTGGACCACACCCGCCCGACGATCGGGGCCCAGGCCGTCGGCATCGCGCAGGGTGCCCTCGAAGCAGCGGTCGAGTACGTCAAGGACCGCAAGCAGTTCGGAAAGTCCATTTCGGACTTCCAGGGCGTCCAGTTCATGCTGGCCGACATGGCGATGAAGATCGAGGCGGCCCGCCACATGGTCTACGTCGCCGCCGCCAAGGCGGAACGGGGCGAGCCGAACATCGGCTTCATCACCGCCGCGGCCAAGTGCTTCGCCTCCGACGTGGCCATGGAGGTCACCACCGACGCGGTGCAGTTGTTCGGCGGCGCCGGCTACACCCGTGACTTCCCGGTCGAGCGGATGATGCGCGACGCGAAGATCACGCAGATCTACGAGGGCACGAACCAGGTGCAGCGCGTCGTGATGTCGCGCGCCGTTCTCAACGGCTGAGCCAGGTTTTGCCGATGGGCCCGGAGGCACTCGTCCTCCGGGCCCATCAGCGTTCGTCGAGCGATCCGGCCGGCATCGCTCTCAGTCGAGACCAGGCGCGCGGTGGCCGGGCTTCGGCACGGTCGCCCGGCTAAGCCGCCACGCACGTGCCGATCGCCTCGCCCACCGCCCCCTTCGCCCCGAGCACGCAGGGCGAGGACGCGGTGAGCGACTTGTCGGCGAGCTGCTGCGCGTAAGCGATGGCCACGTTCATCATCCGGCTGGGGCTACCGCTGTCCACGGCCGCTTTCACCGCCGCGGAACGGGCGTCCTCGGTCGTGCAGGAGATGTCGGTGCCGAACCCGGTCACCCGAGGTAGCCAGAGCGCCTTCGTCCCGGACGCGCACGGCGCGACCTCCCACCGGGTGGCAGACGCCTGAGCGGCGGGAGCGGACAGCACGGCGAAGCCGAGCACGAGGGCCAGAGCCACGAGGAAACGTCCCATGCGCTCGAACGTAACCTCACAGCCTGGCCTCGACCGGGGGAACCGTTGCCGCGAAAGGTGATTACGCAGCGAGACAGACCACAAAGGACTAGAGCGAGGCGAGGACCTCGCCCAGCCGCTCGTACGAACGCCCGGCCCCGTCCGACATGCCGGTGGCGAGCACCGCGTCACGTGCCTCCTGCGACACCAGCGTCATCGTCGAGGTCATGACCGTCTGCCCGCCCTCCTCGACGAACGTCACGGTGGTCACGGCCGGCGGGTTGTCCTCGAAGATCTCCGTGTTCACCAGCCGCGAGTGGGGCGTGACCTCGGTGTACTCGCCGTGCATCTCGAACCCCTGAGAGCCGTCCGGCAAAGCCCAGCCGTAGCGCCACTTGCCGCCCACGCGCAGGTCGATCTCGCAGATCGGCATCTCCCAGCCGTCGGGGCCGAGCAGCCAGCGGCGCAGCAGCTCAGGGGTCGTGAAAGCCTTCCACACCAACGAAGCGGGCGCGTCGAACGTGCGCGACATCGCGATCTCGTTGTCGGACGGCAGGGTGACGGTCGTGCCGAACTTGACGGTGGTCATTCCTCGTTCTCCTTCATCTCGGTCAAGAGCGCGTCCAGGCGCGTGTAGCTCGCATCCCAGAAGCGGCGGTAGTTCTCCGCCCACACGGTGACCTCCCGAAGAGGTGTCGCATCGAGCTGGCAGGGGCGCCACTGGGCCTCCCTGCCGCGGGTGATCAGGCCTGCCTTCTCCAGCACTCGCAGGTGTTTGGAGATCGCCGGGCCGCTGATGTCGAACGGCTCGGAGAGCTCCTTCACCGTTGCCGGGCCCTCGGTGAGCCGCGCCAGGATCGCCCGGCGGGTCGGGTCCGCCAGCGCGGCGAAGGTGGCGCTCAGCTGGTCCATCTCGTACCTAACCACTTGGTTATCTAACCTCTGGGTTAAGTACAGCGATCCGGACCTCGTCTGTCAACCCTCAAGTCGAAGAGCGGGGCCTGGCCTTCGGGCAACCACAACGCCACGACGTTCCGTCCTACGCACATGAGCCTTCGAATCGCCGTCGCAGTCCTGCTCCTGGCCGCCACCGCGGCCTGCGGCAACCCGTCCGCGGGCCAGGGCGCCGACCTGCGCGGCAAGGTGTACGTCTCGTCGTCCGTCACCGACCAGGGCAAGCCGCGCACCATGGTCGAGGGCACGAGGGTGGAGCTCAGATTCACCGACGACGACAGGCTCATCGCCAACGCCGGCTGCAACCAGATGCAGGGCCCGGTGGAGCTCGACGGCGGCAAGGTCGCCGTCACCGAGCTCGGCATGACCGCGATGGGCTGCCCGAAACCCGAGCTGCACCAACAGGACGAGTGGCTCTCGAAGCTGCTCGGCGCCACCCCGTCCTGGAGGCTCGACGGCACGAACCTCGTCGTCACCGGTTCGAACGCGGAGATCGTGCTCGCGCCGGAACAGCCCGCCACTCTGGAGGGCACCTGGAACGTCGACGGCATCGTCACCAACGACGCTGTCTCGTCCGTGCCGGCGGGCGTGAAGGCCACGATCTCCTTCCAGGGCGGCAACATCCTCATCAACACCGGCTGCAACATGAACGGCGCCGAGCAGCCCTTCCAGCTCGACGGCCAGAAGATCAAGCACAAGCTGGGTCCGTCCACGCTGAAGTCGTGCGGTCCGATCGACGAGGTGGAGAACGCGGTCCGCGCGACGTTCGAGAACAGCGAGGCGATCTACGAGATCGACCGCTCCACGCTGAGTCTCACCAACGCGTCGGGTGCGGGCCTGAAGCTCACGAAGTAGGGACGAGGCGACCGGGCGGGAATCCCCGGCCCGGTCCGCGGACGGATCAGCTGCCGTCGCGCTCGCGGATCTCCGCGACCCGGCGGGCCTGGGTCTGCTCGAAGCGCTTGCCTTCCTCGGCGCTGATCGGCACGAGGTCGTAGTACTCGCGCCCGGAGTCGATGCGGTACGGCAGATCCGTCCACTCCCACCGCAACCTCGCCGTGAAGACCTCGTCGTGTTCCCCGCCCCTGCGCACGACGACGTGCGGGTGCTCCACCGTGTCCGAGCGGCCCACGATCGCGTAGTACGCACGGTTCTTCCAGTTGCGCGCCTCGTCCTCGACCCGCTTCGCCTGCAAGGCCTCGAAGCGCTCGGCCTCCTTCGCGGTGATCGGCACGGCTTCGAAGTACCCATGCCCGGAGTCGGTGCGGTTCAGCAGATCGGTCTTCTCCCACCGCAACCTCGTCGTGAAGGCCTCGTCGTGCTCGCCGCCCGTGCGCACTACGAGGTGCGGGTCGTCCACCGTGTCCCGGTAGCCCACAAGTGCGAAGTGAGCGTGCTGTCGTCTCCTGAAAACCCCCATGCCGCATCTTCCCTGATTCGGGACGCGCGCCGACCTGCGAACCTGTGGACTCGCTGTTGGCTTCCTGTCGAAATCGTGAGGTCGTTCAAACCTGTACTAGTTTTGGTTCGAGGTTGAACGACCTACAGCTGAACGACAGGATCGGGGAGCAAGCATCATGGTCAAGGACGTCGCCGCACTCATCGGGCGCATCGCCGTCGGCATCGTGTTCGTCGCGCACGGCTGGCAGAAGTTCACCGAGTACGGCATGGCCGGCACCGCGGGATCGTTCGAGAAGATGGGCGTGCCGCTGCCGACGGTGTCCGCGTGGTTCGCCGCGTCCGTCGAGCTCGCCGGTGGCCTCGCGCTGATCGCCGGGGTGGCGCTGCCCGTCGTCGGCATCCTGCTCGCGGTCGACATGCTCGGCGCGTGGCTGCTCGTCCACCTGCCGAACGGCCTGCTCGGCGAGGGCGGTGCCGAACTGGTGATCGTGCTCGGTGCCGCCGCCCTCGCGCTCGGCTTCAACGGTGGCGCCTACGCGCTGGACCGCGTGCTGTTCAAGAACAACAAGGTGCTCAACCCAGCTGCTGCGTGACCTTCTCGCTGTCCCGGCGCGCGGCCAGTCGGCCCGCGTCGGGACTGCTCACCTGCACGAGTGAACCGCCGGCCGCGAGCACCGCCAGGAAGCCTTCCAGCACAGCGGAATCCGAGTCCCACTCCAGAGTGGACAGAACGCGCGGTTCGGAACCGAGGCCGGCACCCAGTTCACGCGCCCGGGCAACCACTTCATCCACAGTGGACGAACCCAGTGCGAGCGTCGAGCCCGCGACCGGTTCCCACGGCATGAAGTCGTCGCCGTGCACACGCACGTCGTCGGCGTAGTCGACCGGCGCGCCCGAGCCCAGCCCCATGGGGTGCAACGAGGCCACGGCCACGACGTCCGCGTCCGCCGTGCCGCCGGGCGGCACCACGGCCACCTTCGCGCCGGAGAAGTCCGCGCCGACCACGCGGGCACCGCACCACCAGGCGCCGAGCAGCAGGCCGACGGTCTGCCAGTGCGCGGGCAGCAGCACGGCCACGGCGTCACCCGGCTCGACGTCGTGCTCGTCGCGCAGCCAGTTCGCCGTCTTCGCGGCCCAGTTCTTCACGGTCGCGCGCGAGAGCTCGATCCGCGTGCCCGCCGCGTCGTCGTAGTGCGTGATCAGCGGACGACCCGGATCGGCCTTCAGCAACGGCGTGAAGAGGATCTCGGTCACGCTCACGCGGTACTCCTAGTCGACGCAGGGCACATCTTGCTGCGCTGCGACGGCGTGCGCGCCGTCCAGCGAGAGCAGCTTTTCAGGACCGAACCGCGACGGCACGGCCGGGGTACTGGTCGACGGGGCGGTCGACGACGGCGTGGGCTTCGGGGTCTCGCCGATCAGCTGCGCCACCCAGGCCTTCACCGCCTCGCGGTCCACCGTCACGATGCTCTGCCCTCGGTCGTTGCGCCCGTCGATGCTCGTCACCGGGATCGTGGCGAACTCCACGTTGCCCGACGCGAGGCCCTGGGCCTGCGTCGCCAGCGTCGCGAGGTCGAGGTTCTGGTCCACGACAACGGACTTCGACACCGCGTCGAGCAGGCCGCTCATCTTGCCCGGGTCGGTGAACGTGCCCGCGGACAGCAGCTGCTTCATCGCCTGCGACATGAACACCTGCTGCCGCGTGATGCGACCCAGGTCACCGCCGGGCATGTTCCGCTGCCGCACGAACGACAGCGCGTCACCGCCCGAGATCGTCTGCGGGCCCGCGCGGAAGTTCGCGCCGGAGTTCGGGTCCGACGTGCCCGCCTTGAGGCACACCTGCACGCCGCCGATCACCTCGGTCAGCAGGTAGAAGCCGTAGAGGTTGATCTCCGCGTAGTGGTCGACGCGCATGCCCGTCAGGTCCTGCACGGCCTGCACCAGCGCCTTGCGTCCTGCCTCGTCCGACTTGCGCTCGCGTTCGGCCTGGTCGCTCACGCCCTCGGCCTGCAGCCGTTCGGCCGTGAGGTACTTCACGGCGCCGTACGCGGAGTTGATCTTGTCCTCGCGGAAGCCGGCGATCGGGAGGTACGTGTCGCGCGGGATCGAGATGGCACTGGCCTTGCCGCCGTTGCGGGGCACGCGCATCACGATGATCGTGTCCGTGTTCACGGTGTCCGTGCCCTCGGTGCGCAGTTTGCGCAGCACGTCCGCGGGAAGTGGCCTGCCCTGCGCGTCCGTCCGGCTGTCGCTGCCCACGAGCAGGATGTCGATCGCGCCGTCCTCGACCGGTGGCGAGTTCGGGATGTCCTCCAGCACCTGGAGGATCTGCGTCGTGTTGGTGTTCTGCTTCACCAGCCGCAGCGCGGTCCAGAAGTAGCCGGAGAACACCAGCGTCGTCACGGCCACCAGCGCGACCACCACACGGCCCATGACCCGTGCGGTCTTCTTCGCGCGTGCGGCGGTGCTCAACGGTCGACTCCTCCGTGTGACTGAAATTGCGTGCTCAGCGTAACTATCGCAAGCGCGTTACGCCGGGGGTTTCAGTTCACGCAGACCAGTCCGCCCGCCGTGATCGGCGGGGTGCTGCTCGAGGTCGCGGCGCTCGACGTGCCGGGAGCGCCCTGGGGGTCGACGTCCTCCGAGTCGTCCTGTGCCTGGTAGTCGCTACCGACGAAGACCTGGACCTGTCCCTTTCGGACGGACGGGTCCTCCTCGACGGGAACGTTCGCGCCGAGCTCCGCGGCGACCTTGCGCGCCGAGCCCTCCTCGCCGGTGGCGTAACGCACAGTCGTGGTGTCGCTGTTCTGCGCCGCGGACGAGACCCCGCCGCGCTGGAAACCCTTGGCGGTCAACGTGTTCATGACCTGTCCCGCGAGACCCTGCACGCCGGCCGCGTTGAAGACCTGGACGGTGATCGCGGAGTTCGGCGGCGCCGGGAGCGTGGCGGTGGTCGTCGGGGGAGCGCTCGACGTGCTCTTGTCCGACGCGAGGCTCGTGAGGAACTTGCGGACCTCGGCGGGGTTCACCGGCAGCACGTTGCCGTCGCTGTAGGTGTCCGTCGGGTCGCCCACCGGGATCGTCTTGAACTCGAAGTTGCCGCCGACGAGGCCCTGCATCTGCTCGGCGAACGTCGTGACGTCCCAGCCTGAGCTCAGGATCACCGACTTCTGCACGGCCTCGACGAGCCCGTTGAGCTTGGTGGTGTCGGTCAGCGTGCCGGTCGACAGGACCTTCTTCGCGAGCGCGCCGATGAACACCTGCTGGCGCACGATCCGGTCGAGGTCTCCGCCGGGCAGGTTCTGGCGCTGCCGCACGAACGACAACGCCGACGCGCCCTCGATCGTCTGCTGGCCTGCCTGGAAGTTCGCGCCCGAGTCGCGGTCCTGCGTCGGCTCCTTCAGGCACACCTCGACGCCACCGATGGCCTTCGTGACCTCGTAGAAGCTGGCGAGGTTGACCTCGGCGTACCGGTCGATGCGCACCGCGTTGCCCGACATGCCCTCGATCGTCTTGATCAACGTCTTGCGGCCGGCCGCCATCGACTCGGTGCGGATGCGTGCCTCGTCCGTCACGCCCTGTGCGCGCAGCTCCTGGTCGACGGTGTTGCGCTGGCGGGCGAACGCCGAGTTGAGCTTGTGCTTGCCGAACCCGTCGGCCATCTCGACGTAGGAGTCGCGGGGGAACGAGATCGCGACCGCGCGCGTGCCGTCGACCGGGATGTGCACGAGGATCATCGTGTCGGTGTTCTGCTCGCCGTCGGGGATGCCGCCGTTGAGCATGGCCAGCACCTCGTCCGACAGCGGGTTGCCCTGCGCGTCGGTGCGGCTGTCGATGCCGACCAGCAGGATGTCGACCGCGCCGTCGAGCGGCTTCGGGCCCTGCTTGGCGAGCTCCTCGGAGATGACCTCGGTCTTGACGATCCCGTCGTTCGCCGTGCGCAGCCTGTTCCAGCCGTACGACGTGACGAGGAGCACAGCGGTCGAGACGAGGGCCACGAAGATCTTCCCCGTCACCAGGAAAGCGCGGAATGCCGCGGACGGCCGGGCGCCCGCCACCCTGACCGGCAGAGTCCTGCCTTCCACAGCCGTTTCCTCCCCCACCACACTGAGTTTAGTCGTTTATAAGTCACACGACGTGACGTTGCTGTGGGTTGCAGCGATTACGTGGGTGACAGACTGCTGTCGGGGTACACCACGGGAGGAAATGGCATGCGCGTACTGGTGACAGGTGGGGCCGGTTTCATCGGCTCGCACTACGTGCGGGAGTTGGTGAGCGGGTCCTACCCGGCGTTCGCCGGTGCCGAAGTGGTGGTGCTCGACAAGCTCACCTACGCGGGGAGCGAGACCAACCTCGCGCCGGTCGCGGGCAAGTTCGAGTTCGTCCAGGGCGACATCTGCGACGCTGCCGTGGTCGCCGAGCAGATGCGCGGCATCGACGTGGTCGTGCACTTCGCGGCCGAGTCGCACGTGGACCGGTCCATCACCGGGTCCGCGGACTTCGTGCTCACGAACGTCCTGGGCACGCAGACGCTGCTCCAGGGCGCCCTGAACGCGGGCGTGGGCAAGTTCGTCCACGTCTCGACGGACGAGGTCTACGGCTCGATCGAGGACGGCTCCTGGACCGAGACGCACATCCTCGAACCGAACTCGCCGTACTCGGCCTCCAAGGCCTCCTCGGATCTGCTCGCGCGCGCGTTCCACCGCACTCACGGTCTGCCCGTGAGCATCACTCGGTGTTCGAACAACTACGGGCCGTATCAGTTCCCCGAAAAGGTGATTCCGCTCTTCGTCACCAATTTGATCGACGGCAAGAAGGTGCCTCTCTACGGCGACGGCCTGAACGTGCGCGACTGGCTGCACGTGGCCGACCACTGCCGCGGCATCCAGCTCGTCGCCGAGGGCGGCCGGCCGGGTGAGATCTACAACATCGGCGGCGGCACCGAGCTCACCAACCGCGAGCTGACCGAGAAGCTGCTGGAGGCGACGGGCCGCGACTGGTCCGCCGTCGAGCCGGTCCAGGACCGCCTGGGTCACGACCGCCGCTACTCCGTCGACATCTCCAAGATCGCCTCCGAGCTGGGCTACGCGCCGCAGGTCGACTTCACCGTCGGCCTCGCCGACACCGTCGAGTGGTACCGGGAGAACCGCGCCTGGTGGGAACCGCTCAAGGAGCGCGCTGCGCTGGCGAAGGGCTGAGGGAGTTGATCCTCGTTCCCGGTGGTCGTGGCCAGCTCGGCCACGACCTCGCCGCCCTGTCCACCGACGTCCGCGCGGCGTCCTCCTCCGAGCTCGACGTGACGAAGGTGACGGCCGCTGACCTGGCCGGTGCCACCGCGGTGGTCAACTGCGCCGCGTACACGGCCGTCGACGCGGCCGAGACCGACGAGGAACGCGCGTTCGCGGTCAACGCCGTCGGTCCCGGCCGGCTCGCCGAGGCCTGCGCGTCCGCCGGCATCCCGATGATCCAGGTCTCCACGGACTACGTGTTCTCCGGCGAGGCGGACCGGCCGTACGAGACGACGGACCCGGTCGGTCCGAAGTCCGCCTACGGCCGCACGAAGCTCGAAGGCGAACGTCGCGTGCTGGAGGCGGGCGGGTACGTCGTGCGCACCTCGTGGGTGTACGGCGTGAACGGCTCGAACTTCGTGAAGACCATTGCGGCACTGGAATCCTCGCGGCCGACTCTGTCCGTTGTGGACGATCAGGCCGGTGCGCCGACGTGGTCGCACGACCTCGCGGCGGGGCTGCTGGAACTGGTCTCGGTGCTGCCGGAGACGCGGTTGCTGCACGCGACCGGCGGCGGTGAGACCACCTGGTTCCGCTTCGCCCAGGCCATCTTCGAGGAGCTCGGCGCGGACCCGTCGCGCGTGCGACCGTGCACGACGGCGGACTTCCCGCGTCCGGCTCCGCGACCTGCCTACTCGGTGCTGTCGGGGGCCTCGTGGGCCGCCGCGGGACTACGCCCTTTGCCGCAGTGGCGCAGCGCCCTTTCGGCGGCGTTCGCGGCAGGGGTGGTAGCTCCCCGTGCCGGTGCTGCGCCATTGGAGTGACCGGTCTGGCACGGTAGTTCCCGGTGCGGCACCCTTTTCGGCATGTTCGATTCCGGGCGCACACCTCAGCGTCCCGCGACAGAGGATTCCGATCGGCAGCGCTTCCTGAAGTGTGTTGCCGTTGTCACGGGTTCGCGTCAGGTGTCGATGAGCCAGCTCGACAAGCGTTCGCCGAGGCCGCACTCTCGGTGAGGTCGTTGGGGCGTCAGGCTTTCCTGACGCCCTGCGACGAACTTCCTCAGGCCCTGCTGAGCCGGTAGGCCTCGACCGTCTTCTCCGCGCACCGCCGCCAGGTGAACCCGGACGCGTACGCCCGCCGCTCGCTCTGGGCCTCGGGGGTGGTCGGAGCGGCCACGGCCCGGGCCAGCCCGTCCGCCAGCGCCTCGACGTCACCGACCGGCACGTGCAATGCGTGCCCGCCGGCGACCTCGCGCAACGCGGGCACGTCCGAGCACACCACCGGCACGTTGCAGGCCAGCGCCTCCAGCACCGGCAGCCCGAAGCCCTCGTCCCGCGACGGCAGCACCAGCGCCGTCGCGCCCGCCACCACGGACCGCAGGTGCACGTCCGGCAGGTACCCGGTCCGCAGCACCCGACCGTCCACACCGGACCGGCCGGGCCCGACGATCACCAGCGGCGGCAGCGACGGGTCCGACGCGTGCGCCTTGATCAGGTACTCCAGGCCCTTGCGCGGCCCGTCCGCGCCCACGAACAGCAGGTACTCCGAGCCCAGCCCCAGCCTGCCGCGCAACGTCGTCGACGGCGGCCGGGAGGCGAACCACGCCGGGTCGACACCGAGCGGCGTCACCACGATCTTGTCCAGCGGCACGGAGAACCGGTCCGCGACGACGGAGGCCACGGCCGCGGTCGGCGTGCAGATCACGTCGGCGCGGTTGGCCGACAGCTGGACGAGCTCCGGCAGGCGGCGGTCCGACGGCGGCAGGTCGCCCGGTGCGTCCAGGAACGCCAGGTCGTGGATCGTGACGACCTTCCCGGCCCGCACCGTCGGTGGCAGCACGAAGTTCGTGGCGTGCATGACGTCGGTGAACCCGGCCAGCATCTCCACCGGAGGGAACGGGGCGCGCAGCCACATCTGGCGCAGCGCCCGTGCCGCGACGGGCAGGCCGCGCGCCGTCACGTCGTGCGGCAGCACCGTCCGCAACGCGCGCCAGCCGCGCAACGTGAACGCCACCGCCCGCACGTCGACGTCGTCCGCCATCGACGCCAGCTCTTCGGCCAGAGCCGCTGTGTAGCGGCCGATGCCGGTGCGATGTCCGAGCAGAGGGGTGCCGTCGAGCAGCACCTTGAGAGGTTTCGGGGATCTCGCCATTTACCTGCCACCACGCGCGATCTTGCGCAGACGCCCCGACGCCCGCTTGGCCAACTCGGTCGGGCCGCCCGCGTCCAGGTACTCGCGCACCAGGAGCAGGTCCCGCTTCACCTTGTCCGCCGTGCTCAGCTCCGGTGTGCGCACCAGGGGAGCCGAGCCGGGCAGACGGTCCGCGGCGGGCCTGGGGTTCCGGCAGAACTCGGCCAGCGGCGCGAGTGCCGTCTCCCAGGTGAACCGTTCGCGTACGACGGCGATGCGCTCACGGCACGCGGCCGCGAACTCCTCGTCGTAGAGCACCTTCTCCAGCGCGTCGGCCAGTGCCTCCGGGTCCTCCGGTGGCACGACGACGCCCAAACCCTCCCGCAGCACCAGGTCCGCGAACGAGTCGCCGGACGTGGTGACGATCGGCAGACCCGCCCACAGGTAGTCGAGCACCCGCGTGCGGAACGCGAACGTGGTCTCCACGTGCTCGTAGTGCGTGGTGACACCGCAGTTCGCGTCGAGCAGCCAGTTCTGCCGCTCGGTGTAGGGCACCCACCCGTCGTTGAAGAACACGGTCTCGCCGGTCAGCCCCAACTGTGCGGACAGCGCCCGCGTCTGGCCGGCGATGTCCATGTCCGGGACCTCGGGGTTCGGGTGCTTCATGCCGAGGAAGTACAGCTTCGCGGACGGCTGGCGCTTGCGCAGGTGGCTCATCGCCTCGATCAGCGACAGCGGGTCGAACCAGCTGTAGACGCCACCGGCCCAGATCACGACCTTGTCCGCGTCCGTCACGCCCGGCACGACACCCTTGATCGCCGGGCCGGTGCGCTGCGGCGGCTTGCCCGACAGTCCGAAGGGGACGATCCCGAGCAGCGACGCCGTCGTCGGGTCGTTGTCGTACAACGTCGGCGTGAGCCTGCCCAGCGCGGCCAGGTGGCCGAGCCAGAAGTGCCGCTGCCGTTCGGAGGCGCACAGGAAGAAGTCGCCGCGTTCGAGCTGCGTGTTCAGCACCTTGGTGACGGCGGCGAGGTCGAGGGCGCGCTTGTCGTCCGCCTTGTCCTTGCCCTGTTCGAGCAGCTCCAGATGCATCGGGTCGTACATGTCGCAGACCACGATCTTGGTCGACGACCGCTTCTTCACGTCGCCCGCCATCTCCAGCGCGTGGCCCTGCAGCACGACCACGTCCGCCCAGTCGACGTGCGGCGGCAGTTCCTTGGGGCGGGCGCGTTCGACGGCGAACGGGGCTTCGGGCGGCGCGCACATCGGGTTCGTCGTGACCAGCCGGACCTGGTGCTCGCCGGACAGCACGTCCGCCATGTGCCAGGCGCGGATCGCGGGACCGGCCATCCGCTCGGAGATCGCGTCGCCGGTGATCACCAGGATCTTGCGCGGCTTGCCGAACACCTCGTCGATGCCCAGCACGTCCACGAGGATGTCGTGTGCGGCGAGGTAGCGCGGCAGGGGATACGCGGGCTCCAAGGCCTTGCGCATCAACGGAACCAGGTCGACGTCCGACATCCGGCGCGCGGCCTGCTCCTTCTTGCGCGACTCGGCCAGTGACGGCATCGCCTCGACGAACTGGTCGATCGCGAGGAACCCGGCGAGCGCCTGGCGGGACATCCCGACGGGCTCGCGGTCCTGGGCGGGGTCGGCCGGGCGGCGGGTGATCTCCAGCTGCGTGGGGTCGATCTCACCGCGTGCCGTGGCCCTCCGGACGCACAGCGCGAGCGCGGCCGGCAGCACCTTCGCCAGCGTCTCGTCGGAGAAGTTCTTGTACAGCGACATGAGCGCGTTGCGCTCCAGCAGGTACAGCTCGCGGCTGTGGTCGATCGAGCTCATCGACGCGTGGTGGCGGTGGAACGTGAGCGACGCCGGTTCGTAGCGGACCCGCCAGCCGCGCAGGTTGAGCCGCCAGCCCAGGTCGACGTCCTCGTAGAACATGAAGAACCGCTCGTCGAACCCGCCGAGCTGCTTGTAGACCTCGGTCCGCACGAACATCGCGCTGCCGGTGCCGAACAGCACGTCCTTCGGGCCGTCGTGGCTGCCGTCGTCGTCCTGACCGGCGTGCCGCTTGTAGCCCATGCCGAACCAGGTCAGCCCGCCGTCGACGAAGTCGATCTTCTCGCCGTCCCAGTCGAGGACCTTGCTCGCGACCGACGCGACCGCCGGTTCGGTGTGGAAGACCCTGATTGCGGCCTTGATCCAGTTCCGGTCCGCGCGCGCGTCGTTGTTGAGGAACGCGAGCACCCCGCCCGTGGCGTGCTCGACGCCGAGGTTGCAGCCGCCCGCGAAGCCCAGGTTCCGCTCGGAGGTGATGATCTGGGCGTCCGGCAGCTCCGCCTTGAGCCGTGCGGTGTCGTGCGCCTCGTTGTCGACGACGATCACCTGGAGCAGCTCCACCGGGTAGTCGACCTCGGCCAGTCCGCGCACGCAGGTGACGGTGTCCTCCGCGCCGCGGTAGTTGACGACGACGACGGACACGACGGGCAGCGAGGCTCGATCCACGCGCTAAGCCTGCCTCATCACTCTGCGCGCCCGCAGTGTGGTTGCACAGATCAGGAGCAAAGCGACAGCGACGGGCACCCCGAAGACCCACTCTCCCGACCAGTCGTTGCGGTCGGCGAGCAGCGGCCGCATCAGCGGGTGCCGCAGGACGGTGGCCGGTCCGGGCTGCACCTTCTTGTCCTGCTCACCCCGCACGACGATCCGCAGCTCGGCGCCGTCCGGGCAGGTGACGTGGTGCGCGAACATCGGGTTGTCCGGCCCCGGCACGTCCTCGACGCTGGTGATCACGCACGTCTGGGGCGTGGCGAGGAGGTCCATCAACGCGCGATGGCCGTCGCCGACGAGCACCGCCGTGCCGGGGATCACGACCATGAACGCGGGCAGCACGAGCCACGCCGGTCCGAGCTTGCCGAGGCCCCACGCGAACGCGAGCGACAGCAGGCAGGCGGGCACCAGGACCGCGAGCTCGTACTGCTCGGGCACGACGGCGCCCAGCAGGACCGCGGCGGCGACCGCGGCGAGCCCGATCACGATGAGTGGTGCTGGCCGGCTCACGGCTGCTTCCTGAGCAGCCAGGCGACCGGAACGAGGAGAGTCATCGCTCCGGGGACGCTTGTGACCAGGAGGAGGTTCCATCGTGTGCTGTCCGCCCAGTCCGGCAGCAGCGGCGGACCCGTCACGACGTCGGCCTCGGACGTCTTCAGCCGGTCGGTCCAGTCGCGGTCCAGCTCGACCTCGCCGCTGGGGCAGGCCAGCACGTAGTCGACTCCCGGGTACTTGGTGAACGGGTGCTCTTCCTTCGAGGTGACCGTGCAGTGCTCGACGTTCCCGCCGCGGTGCAGGAGCACGCTGTGCACGCCGAAGGTCAGCACGAACGGCGCCAGGAGCCCGAGTGCGAACGCGGGCAGCGCGATCCACTTGCGCTGGGAGAGGCCGCTGACGCCCAGCGCGTACGCCAGGCCGCCGAGCAGCCCGATGAACACCAGTCCGTACGTCAGCGTGATGCTCACGCCGACGCCGAGCGCGAGGGCGGTCAGGCCGCCGGCGATCAACAACCAGGCTGCCTTCAACGGCCTGCCCAGTCGTGCCAGACGCTCTTGCGCGAGACCGTGGTCTTCACTGCCAGTCGTTGAACGAGCGTCGCGGGGAGCCTGAGCAGCACCTCGCCCAGGACCTTGGCGCGCAGCCCGAACCGGAAGTTGGCGGCGTCCGGGACGTTCTTGCGGAACGGCAGCAGTGCCGTGAGCGCCACGAACCGGGCGAGCTGGGTGAGTGCCGTGGAGGCGGGGGCGCAGCGCAGCAGCATCAGCAGGCGGTTGCGTTCGTTCCAACGGTGGAAGAGCGCCGATCCCGGACGAGTGCTGGCCCCGTGCCGGTGCCGGACCCTCGCCGGCCCGACGGAGATCACCCGGTGGCCTGCCAGCCGCAGCCGCCAGGCCGTGTCGGTGTCCTCGTAGTAGCAGAAGAAGCTCGCCGGGACGCCGCCCACGGCCCTGAGCTCCTCGGTCCTGAGCAGCGCCGCGCCACCGCAGAAGCCGAACACCTCGCGCCCGGACAGCACGACGTCCTTGCCGTGGCCGTCCGCCGTCAGTGCCACGCCGACGGACTGCGTCGAGCTGTCCGTGAGCAGGATCGACGAGGTGGCGGCGGCCGCGCCGGGATCGCCGTCGAGAGCGCTCTCCAGCTCGGCGAGCCACGACGGGTCCGGTGCCGCGTCGTCGTTGAGCCACGCGACGTACGGGGTGTCGACCATGCCGAGAACGGCGGCGAGCCCGCCCGCGTAGCCGCGGTTCCTGGGCAGCCGCACGACCTCGTGCCCGCTGATCAGCTCGGCCGTGCCGTCGTCGGACGCGTTGTCCACGATGATCGTCCTATGTGGACTCTTCTGGGCCTTGAGGGCGTCCAGGCACGCCGTGACGTGGTCACGGCCGCGCCACGTCACGACCACCACGGTGCTGACTGCCGACACGGCGTGAGACGGTACGCGACGTGCCCGAGCTAGTAGTGCTGACCGAGCAACTCAACGCCCCGGTTCCCGGCGGGACCGGCCGGTACACGGCGGAGCTGCTCGAGGCGTTGGGGAAGAGCGCTCCCGACGGCTGGTCCGTGGTCTCCGCGGCGACGGCCCGCGCCGACCGCGTGATCAAGGTGCCGCGCCGGGTGCTGGTGGCGTTGTGGGAGCGTGGCCTGCCGCCGAAGCTCGGCCCGCACGTGCACGCCCCGACGCCGCTCGCACCGTTGCCGGGCGCCGTCGTCACCGTGCACGACGTGGTGCCGTGGACGCACCCGGAGACGCTGACGCCGCGAGGAGTGGCCTGGCACCGCAAGGTGATCGAGCGTGCCGCACGTGAGGCACGCGCTCTCGTCGTGCCGACTTCCGCTGTGGCGTCTCAGTTGGCGGAGTGCGTGCGGATCTCCGTGCCGGTCCACGTGGTGCCCAACGGAGTCACGCGGCTGACCGGTGAACGGGCGGACGACCTTCCGTCGTCGTACGTGCTCGCCGTGGGCACCGTGGAGCCCCGCAAGGGCTTCGGGCTGCTGGTGCGCGCCACCGAACGGCTCCGGGTGCCCCTGGTCGTCGTGGGGCCGCAGGGCTGGGGCGACGTCGACCTGCGCGCGCCGCACGTGACGTTGCTCGGCAGGGTCTCGGACGAACGGCTGGCCTCGGTGCTGGCCGGTGCCACCGTGCTCGCCGCGCCCAGCCTGGCGGAGGGGTTCGGCCTGCCGGTGCTGGAGGCGATGGCGGCCGGGGTGCCCGTCGTGCACTCGGACGACCCGGCTCTGGTGGAGGTCGCGGGAGGCGCCGGAACCGTCGTCCGGCGAGGAGATCTGGCCTCGTTGACGGAAGGTCTGAGGGCCGTCCTGGCCGATCCTCATCACACCGTCGAGGCCGGAATCACTCGCGCGAGTGAGTTCACCTGGGAAAAGACGGCGGAGGGTGTCTGGCGGGCCCACGCTGAACGACAAGATTAGTACGTTCCCGCTAAACGCTTTCGCAACTGACATTACGCTAGCTGATCGTGCCCACTGTCGAACCCAGCGTGCTGATCGACGCCACCGCGATCCCCGCAGACCGTGGTGGCGTCGGCCGTTACGTGGATTCGCTCGTCGCGGCGCTGGACGCGGACGGCGCCACGCTCTCCGTCGTGTGCCAGCCGCGAGACGAAGAACTGTTCAGCAAGATCGCGCCGAACGCCCGCGTGATCCGCGCCGCCGACGCCGTGGCCACCAGGACGGCCCGCCTGGCCTGGGAACAGACGACGCTGCCGCGCCTGATCCGCGCACTGGGCGTGGACGTGGTCCACTCCCCGCACTACACGCTCCCGCTGGCAGGCAAGGCCGCCTCGGTCGTGACGCTGCACGACGCCACCTTCTTCACCGACCCGGTGCTGCACTCGTCGGTGAAGGCCCGTTTCTTCCGGGCCTGGACCAGAGCGTCGCTGAAGCGAGCGGACCTGTGCGTCGTCCCGTCCCAGGCGACCGCCGACGAGCTGGTCCGGGTGGCCGGAGCCGACCGCCGCGCCCTGCACATAGCCCAGCACGGCGTGGACACCGAACGCTTCCACCCTCCGTCACCGGACGAGGTCCTGTCGGTCCGCAAGTCGCTGTCGCTGGGGGACGCGCCCTACGTCGCGTTCCTGGGTGCCCTGGAACCGCGCAAGAACGTCCCGGCCCTGATCCGCGGCTTCGCGCAGGCGATGGTGGGCCGTGCCGAGCCGCCGGCCCTCGTGCTCGCCGGTCAGCCAGGCTGGGACAGCCAGGTCGAGCGCGCGCTGGACTCCGTGCCGCACCGGATCCGCGTGATCCGGGCCGGCTACCTGCCGTTCGAGCAGCTGGCCGGGTTTCTGGGCGGGGCCGAGCTGGTCGCCTACCCGTCTCTGGGCGAGGGGTTCGGGCTGCCCGTTCTGGAGGCCATGGCCTGCGGGGCCTGCGTGCTCACCACGCGGCGGCTGTCGTTGCCGGAGGTCGGGGGTGAGGCGGTGGCCTACTGCGGGGTCGGCGCCGGGGACATCGCCGCCGCCATCGGCGACCTGCTGGACGATCCGGCGCGCCGGGCTTCACTTGCGGCGTCGGGGCAGCAGCGGGCCAAGGACTTCTCGTGGGCCGTGAGCGCTGATCGTCACCGGCTGGCCTACGAGCGCGCGATGCTGGTGCGTCGCCGCCGTTGATCCGGGGCGGCGCTAGTGTGTCGCGCGTGAACTACGGCGACGGACTTGGTGTCGTGACGGTCACGTACTCGCCGGGCGAGACGCTGGCTCCCTTTGTGGACACCCTCGAGAAGGCCACCTCCCGTCCGGTGCAGGTGATCCTCGCCGACAACGGGTCCACCGACGGGGTGCCGGAGGCCGTTGCCGCCTCCCGCCCCCACGTCGAGTTCGTGCCCACCGGGGGCAATCTCGGCTACGGCGGCGGGGCCAACCGCGGGGTCGCCGCGCTGGGGGCCGACGTCGGGTGGGTGTTGATCTCCAACCCCGACATCGAGTTCCTGCCCGGCAGCGTGGACGCGTTGATCGCCGCCGCCGAGCGGTGGCCTCGGGGCGGCATGTTCGGGCCGCTGATCCGGGAACCCTCCGGGGAGGTCTACCCGTCAGCCCGGCTGCTGCCCTCGCTGGGGCGTGGGGTCGGGCACGCCTTGTTCGGGGCGGTGTGGAAGTCGAACCCCTGGACTCGGGCCTACCGGCAGGAGAAGGCTCCCGTCGAGCGGGTCGCCGGGTGGTTGTCCGGGTCCTGTTTCCTGATGCGGCGTGAGGCTTTCGACTCCGTCGGGGGGTTCGACGAGCGGTACTTCATGTACTTCGAGGACGTCGACCTCGGGGAACGTGTTGGTGCGGCTGGATGGTTGAACGTCTACGTGCCCGAGGCCGAGGTCGTGCACATCGGTGGGCACTCGACTGCCCGGTCTTCGGATCGGATGTTGCGCGAGCATCATCGGAGTGCTTATCGCTACATGGCCGATCGGCATGCCGGGGTGCTGTGGGCGCCGTTCCGGGTGGCGTTGAAGGCCGGGCTGGCGTTGCGGGTGAAGATTCTCACTCGGTCCAGCTGACTCCGCAGACGATCGCCTTGCCCTGACGACCCGACCCGATCCGCAGGGACCCCTGCGTCAGCCTGCCCGGCGCATCGCGCCGGGCGCGCTCACATGTCGCCGCTCAGCCGTTGCGTCAGCGAGTTGCGGCTCTGCTGGTGGTTCGTCGCCGTCGGGATCAGGCCCGGGCGGACCACCTGCGTGATCTCCGCGTCATCTGCCGGGGCCTGCTGCTGCGGCATCGGCTGCGTCGGAGCGGCCTGCGGCTGGCCCTGGTGCTGGGGGCGCGGGGGCTGTTGGCGGCCCATCTGCGCGGGTTGCAGGATCATGGTCGAGTCCGGGTCTCGGCGCGGGTCCACGGCGTTGACCAGCGAACGAGGGACGCGCTGCGTGTCCGAGGAGTCCATCGGAGACGTCATGTTGTCCGGCGTCACGATGTTCCGCCCACGTGCGCGGGCGCGGGCGAGCATGGCGTCGGCCCGGTCGCGGGGGTCCATGTCGGATTTAGCTCCTTGCCGGGACCAGATCCCATATGACGATCTGCTTCGTGTCAGAGTATTCCGTCGAACGGCTCGCTGTAACGCGGAGGAGGAAAAAGGTGCACGGCGTCGAAGCTGTGGTGCTGGTCGGGGGCAAGGGCACCCGTCTTCGCCCGCTGACCCTGTCCGCTCCCAAACCCATGCTCCCCACCGCGGGGGTGCCATTTTTGACGCACCTGCTGTCGCGGATCAAGGAGGCCGGCATCACGCACGTGGTGCTGGGTACCAGTTACAAGGCCGAGGTGTTCGAGGAGTACTTCGGGGACGGATCGAGGCTCGGGCTGGAGCTCGAGTACGTGGTCGAAGAGGTGCCGCTGGACACGGCCGGGGCGATTCGCAACGTGGCGGACAAGCTGCGTGAGCGGGACGTCATGGTCTTCAACGGCGACATCCTGTCGGGGGTCGACCTGACGGGGATCGTGGACACGCACCGCAAGCACGAGGCGGACGTGACGCTGCACCTGGTCAAGGTGGCGGACCCGCGTGCGTTCGGGTGTGTGCCGACGGACGACGAGGGGCGCGTCCAGGCGTTCCTGGAGAAGACCGAGAACCCGCCGACGGACCAGATCAACGCCGGCTGTTACGTGTTCCGGCGTGAGGTGATCGACGCGATTCCCGCCGGGCGGCCGGTGTCGGTGGAACGGGAGACGTTCCCCGGGCTGCTGGAGGCCGGGAAGCGGTTGCAGGGGCACGTGGACGCCACGTACTGGCTCGACCTCGGCAAGCCGGAGGCGTTCGTGCAGGGGTCCGCGGACCTCGTGCGCGGCGTTGCGCCGTCTGCCGCAGTTGCACAGCCAGGTGACTACTTGGTGCTGGAAGGCTCGGCGGTGCACGAAGGTGCGACGCTGCGAGGCGGCAGCACGGTCGGTGCGAACTGCACGGTCGCGGAAGGCGCTGTGCTCGATGCCGCGATTCTGTTCGACGGCGCCGTTGTCGGTGAAGGTGCCTTGGTCGAGCGTTCGATCGTGGGCGCTGGTGCGCTCGTGCAGGCCGGTGCGGTCCTCAAGGACGCTGTAGTAGGTGACTCCGCGGTGATCGGTGCGCGGTGTGAGCTGATCGGCGGAGCGCGGGTCTGGCCGGGTGTCGTGTTGCCCGAGGCCGGGGTGCGCTTCTCGACGGATGCCTAGCAGAGCCTGGACTCCACCGTTCCCACTCGACCTGGGCGCGGTGCTCGGCAGGCTGCGCCGCGGACCCGGCGACCCGTCCTTCAGCGCGGAGGGCGGCGTCTGGTTCGCGGCGAACACACCGTGCGGTCCCGGCACGGTGCACATCACCAGGACGAACGGTGAGGTGCTCGCGGAAGCGTGGGGCGAGGGCGGGCCGTGGCTGCTCGACGGCCTGCCCGCCCTGCTCGGCGCGGAGGACACGGTGGACGAGTTCGTCGCCCACCACCCGATCATCGCCGAGGCCCGCAGGCAACGGCCCGGGCTGCGGCTCGGCGCCACGAACCGCGTCTGGGACCTGCTGTTCGCCTCGATCCTGGAGCAGAAGGTCACCGGCACGGAGGCCTTCCGGACGTGGCGCGAGCTCGGCCGCAGGTTCGGTGAGAGCGCTCCCGGACCGAAGCCCCTGAAGGTTCCCCCGACGCCGCAACGGTTGCTGGGCCTGCAGGACTGGGAGTGGCACCAGTGCGGGCTCGACGGGGCGCGCAGAAGAACGCTGATCAACGTCGCGCAGGTCGCGCACCGGCTGGAGAAGGCCGCCGAGATGCGCAGCCGCGGCCTGCTCGAGAAGGTGCCCGGCGTCGGCGTCTGGACGTCGGCCGAGGTCGCGCAACGGGCCTGGGGCGACCCGGACGCGGTGAGTGTCGGCGACTACCACGTCGCCAAGAACGTCACGTGGGCGTTGACCGGAAAACCAGGTGACGACGACGGGATGATGGAGCTGCTGGCGCCCTACAAGCCCCAACGCCACCGCGCCGTCATGTACCTGGAGGCGGCGGGCATGCGACGGCCGCGGCGAGCCCCGAGGTTCTCACCGCGCGACTACCGGAGGTTCTAGGTCCTTGGCGAAGCTGCAGTACGTGGCGCGAGGTGTGCCGGGCGGCTACCGGATCTGGAACACCAGGTCACGGCGCTGGTGGGGCGATCTCTACGAACTGTGCCCGGACGACCTGCTCGCCGAGCTGAACGCCGAGGCCGACCCCGCCCGGATCACCGCGCTGACGAAGCGGTACCGGGCGCTCAAGCGCTAACGCAGGCGCGCGAGAGCGCTCTCGATCAACGGGTGCAGGTCGTCCACGTTGTCCGGCAACGAGTCCAGCGGCCACCACTGCAGGTCGACGGACTCCGCCGACCGCACCGGCTGAGCCCCGACGGGCGCACGCACCAGGAACCGCACGTCGAAGTGCCGCGTCGGCTTGCCCAAAGAGCACGTGATCGGGTGCACGTCGAGGTGGATCGGCGTCGGCTCGATCCGCAGCCCGCGCATGCCGGACTCCTCGGTCGCCTCACGCAGAGCGGCCGCGGCCAGCGTCGAGTCCTCGGGCTCGCAGTGACCGCCCAGCTGCAGCCACCGGCCCACGCGCGGGTGCAGCGTCAGCAACGCGTGCTCCGCCGTGGCGTCCAGGACCAGTGCCGAGGCCGTCAGGTGCCCGGGCTCGCAAGAGCGCTGGCAGGCGTCCGGACGGGCCGCCAGGAAGCCCAGGTAGGCCTCGCGCAGGGCGTCCTGGCCCGCGAACCGGCTCAGCGTCGAGACGGCGTCGGCGTGCAGAGTCAAAGCTCGATCAGTCCTTCCAGGGGCTCGCGCGGCGTCAGCGGCTCGGTCGGGTGCCCGACCGCCACGGCGCCCAGCGGTTCCCAGTCGTCCGGCACACCCAGCACGGAGCGCACCACGTCCGCGCAGAAGATCGTCGACGACACCCAGCACGAGCCGAGACCCTCGGCGGCCAGTGCCACCAGCAGGGCCTGCACGGCGGCGCCGCCGGCGACCGTGAACATCGTCTTCTCGGCGTCCGCGCGGCGGTCGTCGGGGTACGAGTGCGCGCCGTCGCGCACGAGGAACGGCACGACGATCTCCGGTGCCTCCACCAGCAGGTCGCCGCGGCGAACCCGGCGCGCGACCTGGTCGTCGGAGAACCCGTCGGCGCGCAGGTCGGCTTCCCACTGGGAGCGCATGGCCTGCAAGAGCTCGGAACGCTTCTCGCGCACCAGTGCGAACCGCAGCGGCTTCGTGTGGTGGGGCGCGGGCGCGGTCAACGCCGCACCGACCGCACGCCGGACCACGGCGAGATCAACGGGTTCGTCCGAGTAGAACCGCACGGACCTGCGCATCAGCACGGCCTGAGCACGGCCCAGAGCCAGCGCCTCCTCCGTGCCGAGGCTGAAGAGGTCCTCCTTGACCGGACGGTTCAGGTCGCGGGCCGTGGACCCGTCGTCCACCACGTCGAACCCGCGCAGCACCGCCACGGGCACCGCGCCGAGCTTGCCCTTCACCAGGTCGGCGGCCGCGGCGATCTCGTCGGCGACCGCGACCATCGTCACCGCGAGCTCGTTGCCGTGCTCGTCCACCGCGCCCGCGTAGTCGTGCAGCACGCGGAGGCCGGACGCGCCGATCGCGGCGTCGGTCTGGCCCATCCGCCACGCGCGGCCCATCGTGTCGGTGATCACCACGGCGACCTCGACGCCGAGCGACGACCTCAGCGCCGCCCGCAGCGACGCCGCCGAACCGTCCGGGTCGACCGGGAGCAGCGCGATCTCGTCGCCCGCCACGTTCGAGGCGTCCACACCGGACGCGGCCTGCACGATGCCGAGCTTGTTCTCGGTGATCAGCGTGCGCATCTTGCGGGCGAGCACGCGCACCGACTCCGCGTCGACGTGCTCGCGGCGGATGCGGTCCCGCTCGGCGGGATCGGCCGGCACGCGAACGAGCCGTCCCTCTACTTTGGACAGGATCTTGGACGTGACGACCAGCACGTCGCCGTCGCGCAGCCAGGGGGCGGCGGAGGCGATCGCGGACGCCAGGTCGTCGCCGGGGCGAAATTCCGGCAGGCCGGTGACCGGCAGCAGCTCCAGCGCCGCGGCGGCGTGGTCAGTCAACTTCGACTCCGGCCAGTTCCAGCGCGTCCCGGGCCATCTGCGCGGTGGTGTCCACATCGGACATCAGCAGCGGAACCGCCCGGACGGCGACACCCGGCACGTCCGCGCGGTCGCCGGTGTGCACGAGCCACGCGTCGAGGATGCCGTCCTCGGAGCACTTGCGGGAGCCGTAGAGCCGCCCGACCGCCTCGGCCGAGGTCTCCACGCCGATCGCGTCCAGACAGGCGTCGGCCATGCCCCGCAACGGTTTCCCGCCGACGATCGGGGAGAGGCCCACGACGCCGGCCTCGGTCTTGCGCAGCGCGTCGCGCACGCCGGGGACGTTGAGGATCGTGCCGACGCTCACCACGGGGTTGGACGGCGCCAGGACCACGGCGTCGGCCTCGCCGATCGCGTCCAGCACGCCGGGCCCGGGGGTGGCGGTCTCGGCGCCGACGAACGCGAACGACTGCGCGGGGACACCGGCCCGGTGCTTCACCCACCACTCCTGGAAGTGGATGGCCTTCGTCTCACCGTCGAGCTCCACGACGACGTGGGTCTCCACCCGGTCGTCGGTCATCGGCAGCAGCTTCACTCCCGGCTTCCACCGGTCGCACAGCGCCTCCGTCACGGCCGACAGCGGATAGCCCGCGCGCAGCATGCGGGTGCGAACGAGGTGCGTCGCGATGTCCCGGTCGCCCAGGCCGAACCACGTCGGTTCGGCCCCGTACGCCGCGAGCTCCTCCTTGACGGTCCACGACTCGTTCTCGCGACCCCAGCCGCGTTCGGTGTCGATGCCACCGCCCAGCGTGTACATGCAGGTGTCGAGGTCGGGCGTGATGCGCAGCCCGTGCATCCACACGTCATCGCCGGTGTTCACCACCGCGGTGACCTCTGCTCCGAGAGCTTTGAGTCCCTGCAGGAACTTGGCGCCGCCGACCCCGCCGACGAGTGCTACGACCTTCACGCCCGCCCATGCTTCCACAGCGCCGGTTCGCGCTTACAGGTAGCGCCAGAACGAGAACGTCCGCGAGCCGTCGAAGGCCGAGAACGGGTCGCCGCCGATGAGCTCGAACACCCAGGTCGACGCCTCGAAGAACAGCTGGCTGACAGCCGAGAAGCCGATCAGGACGGCGAACAGGACCAGCGGAGCCCACGGCCGGGCCTTCGCGCCGAACTTCTGCGCCTCGTAGGGCAGGAACGGTTCGATCGCGCCCCAGCCGTCCAGTCCGGGGATCGGCAGGATGTTGAGCACGAACGCGAACACCTGCAACAAAGCAAGGTACGAAATCGCGGCGGCGAGCGCGGCCGGCGGCGAGAAGACCGCGACGACCAGAGCGAGCAGCACGCCGATCACGAGGTTGGAGATCGGTCCCGCGAGTGAGACCAACGACTCGATCTTCTTGGACCGCAGGGCGTGGTGGTTGATCCACACAGCACCACCCGGAAGTGGGATTCCGCCCATGACCAGCAGGACGAGCGGCAGCACGATGCTGAGCACCGGATCGGTGTAACGGCGGATGTCGAGGGTCAGATAACCCTTGTCACGTACGGAAAAATCGCCGCCCTTGTACGCGACGGCGGCATGCCCGAACTCGTGCAGGCACAGCGTCACGGCCCACCCGGCGAGGACGAACAGGATGGTGCCCGACTTGATGGCGAGGTCACCTTCGAGCAGGGTGAGAGCAGCTCCGGCGACGGTGGCCGCGAGCAGGCCGAGGAACAGTGGACTGGGGCGCACTGCTGATCGCTTCACCCCACCAGTGTGGCGTGTCGGACGGCGTGGTGGGCCGTTCGGGGACGGGTTGCGACACCTGAATCACTGTCTGTGCAGTCAGTCAAGGTTTTTGCGGCCATCTGCGGGAATATCCCCCGACGTGTGGACTCCGCTTGACCGCCCGCTGTGACGCAGGTGTAATCACATCGGTGTCATTCGTCGTTGTGGGAACGGCGTCTGGCGTCCGCCAACCGGGGAGAGCGGAAGGCGAGGAGGCGGACGAAATGCAGGAATTCGAAGAGCTCGAAGAAGATCACGTCACACAGCCGGTCGTACAGGGCGAGCTGTCGTACCTGTTCGACCCTGCCGACGAGCAGGACTGGCAGGAGCGCGCGCTCTGCGCCCAGACGGATCCCGAGGCGTTCTTCCCCGAAAAGGGAGGGTCGACGCGGGAGGCCAAGCGCATCTGCCTGGGCTGCGAGGTGCGTTCGGAGTGCCTGGAGTACGCACTCCAGCACGACGAACGCTTCGGCATCTGGGGCGGTCTCAGTGAACGAGAGCGCCGCAAGCTGAAGAAGAGAGCTGTCTAGAAGCGTGATCTTCTTGCCTTAACTTGGGGACGTGACAAGTCCTCACCCGAGGCTCAGGACAGCGCCGGTGCTGTGCGTCCTGGTCTGCCACGACGGCGACCAGTGGCTCAGCACGGCGCTGTCTGCCTTGCGGCGTCAGCGAATTCGCCCCAGGCACGTGATCGCGGTCGACACCGGTTCCACCGACGGGACGGCAAAAGTCCTGGCGGAGGCCGAGGACCTGCTGGACGGCGTGCTGACAGCGCCGCGGGGCACGGGCTTCGGCACCGCTGTGCGCATCGCGGTCGAGCACGCCGTCGAACGGTGGGGTGACCCAGGTAGATGGGTGTGGCTGCTGCACGACGACAGCGCGCCCGAACCGGACTGCCTCGCGGCTCTGCTGACCGCGGCGGAGGTGTCTCCTTCGGCCGCCGTGCTCGGTCCTCTGTGCCTCGATTGGGTGGATTCTCGTCTGGTCGTCGAGGCAGGTCTCTCGACGGATTCTTCAGGACATCGACAGACTGGTCTGTCATCCGCCGAACATTCCGCATCGTTTCAGCAGAGCACCGAGGTTCTCGCCGTCTCGTCCGCGGGTTCGTTGATCAAACGTGAGGTTTGGCACTCGCTCGGCGGTTACGACGAAGCGATGCCGCTGCTGCGCGACGATGTCGACTTCGGGTGGCGCGCTAATCGCTCAGGTCATTTGGTCCTGTGCGTACCCGTCGCACGCATGCGACATGCGCGCGCCGCAACTAAAGGCGCACGCCGTTTGGACGCGGCGATGGCACGACCGGGTCCGTCATTTCGTGGCGTCGACCGCGCGCACGGCATGCGTACTTTCTTGGTCAATTGTTCAACTTTCTCCTTTCTCGCCGGACTTCCGCGGCTGCTGTTCCTGTCGCTCCTGCGGGCCCTGGGCTTCCTGCTGCTCCGGCGTTTCGCGGACGCACACGCCGAGGTCGGCGCGGCCCGTTACCTCCTGACGCGCGGCCGTCTGCTCGAAGGACGCCGCGCCCGTCGCGGGTCCGCCGTCGTGCGCGGGCTCTTCACCAGCAGACTCACCCGGCTGCGCAACGCCGTGCGGGCCGGCGCGGCCTTCCTGATCCGCCGCCGGGTCGAGGCCGATGCCGCGCTGGGTCGTTTGCCCGCAACCGATTCCGGTTCGACGTGGCTCGAACCGTCCGAAGTGGACTCTCGGCTCGTCGGCCCGGCCGCGCTGCCGGCCGGTGCCTCCCGCGGCCGTCCGCGCGTCGCCGGTCTGCGCCGCCCGCCCGTCGTCGTGTCCGTGGACGCCGCACTGCCCGGTGCCCTGCGCCCGTCGCCTCGCCCTCGTCCGTCACCGGGGCCGCGAGCCGACCCCGGCATGGTCTTCGTCGAGGTCGACCAGTCACGGGTGCTGCGCTCGCTCCTGCTGGCGCCACCGGTGCTGTTGCTGCTGGGCCTCTCGGTCGTCGCGGTGATCGCGAACTGGTCGCGGCTCGGCCTCGACCTCGCGGGCGGCCGGCTGCTCCCGGTCGCCTCGCTCGGCGAGGTCTGGTCGACCTACCTGGCGTCGTGGCACCCGGTCTTCGGCGGCACCGCGGCTCCGGCGCCCGCGGCTCTGGCCGTCCTGGGACTGATCCCCGGCGGACCGTCGTTCGCCGTCGCCCTGCTGTTGCTCGGTGACATCCCTCTCGCCGCGTTGTCGGCCTACATCGCGTCACGCGGCCTGCGCGTACGGCGTTCCGTGCGCGCGGTGGCTGCGGCCTTCTACGGCCTGCTGCCGGTCGCCACGACCGCCGTCGCCGAGGGTCGTCTGGACGTCGTCGTCGTGCACATCGTCACGCCCGTGGTCTTCGCCGGCGTGTACGCGGTCCTGCGCGCGTCCTCCACGCACGCCTGGCTGCCCATGGCCTCCGGCACCGCCATCGGTGTCGCCGTCCTCGGAGCCTTCTCGCCGCTCACGCACGTCGTGGTGATCATCGGCGCGTTGGGCGGTTTCATCGCGGTGACCGGCGGTGCGCGCCGGATCGCGGCTCTGTTCGTGATCGTGCTTCTGCCGATGGGCCTGCTTCTGCCGTGGCCCGCCGTGCTGCTGCAACACCCGGAGATGGTCCTCAACGGCCTTGGTGCCGCGTTCGAGTCGCCACCGCCGAACCTGATCGTGTGTTCGGTCTTCGCGGCCGCCGCGTTCGCCGCCGCCGTGCTGCGCCCGAACGCCTCGATGCTGCCGGGCCTGACGGTGATCGTGCTGGCCATCGGTGCCCTCGCGGCGGTGGCCGCGGTGGGGGCCTGGCCGGGGACACCGCTCGTGATCCTCGGCTGGGGGCTCATCTGCGTGGTGCTCGCCGGGTGCCAGCGCGGGGTGCCGCCGGGCATCGCCGGGCAGGCGCGGGTGCGCCGGGCCGTCTACGTCGTCGGCGTGGTGACGCTGGTCAGCGTGGGCGTCGCCGGGCTCCTGGACCTGAGGTCCGGGCCGCTGAAGGCCGACGGCGGCGTGGCGTTGAACACGTCGCTGACCGCCGAGCTGGAGCGGACGGGGCGTTCGGTGCTGATCCTCGGGACGCCAGCCCGGCAGGTCGCCGGCCGGATGCCCGCGTTCGGGGACGACGACCTGGTGCCCACCGTCTCGTCGCCCGCCCGGTTGCGGCGGTGGAACACGACGCTGCTGGACGGGGCCGCTCCGGCCGTGAAGCTGACGCTGGGGCAGGCCGCCTCGTCCGGGGTCGCGTTCGTGGTGATGCCCACCGACGAGGCGTCGAAGAAGGTCCAGGCGGCTGCCGGGGAGCTGGTGTCCGAGGCACCGCGCGCGTCGGACGGACGGCCGGTGCTGCGGGTGCGGCTGGCCGCGGACACCGGGCTGCTGCTGGCACCCGACCTGGCCCGCCGCGCCCGCACCGGCGGTGAGCCGCCGTCGGAACTGGCCGCGGAGGGGATGGCGTCGGTGAACGTGTCGCTGCCCGACGTGGCCGTCAAGGTCTCGCCCGGCGGGGAGGGACGGGTGCTCGTGCTGGCCGCCGAGGACGAACCCGGCTGGCAGGTCTCGGTGGACGGCGCCCAGGTGCCGGTCGTGCGGGCCTGGGGCCACCTCGTCGGCGTGCCGCTGCCGTCCGGAGGGGCCGAGGTGCGGGTGTCGATGTCGACGACGCTGCGGGACTTCCTGTTGCTCGGGCAGGCGGCAGCGGCGTTGTTCACGCTGCTGACCGCCATCCCCACCCGCAGGCGCGGGGTGTGAGAGGAGTCTCAGCCCTCGTCGACGACGTCCGGGTCGAGGCCCAGGTAGTTCGCGATCTGTTCGACCAGGACGTCGTGCACCAGGTCGGACAGGTCGGCGCCGTCCTTCGCGCGCGCCTCGAGCGGGCGGCGGTAGAGAACGATCCGGGCACGGTTGTCCGAGCCCGCGGGCAGCAGGCGGGCCAGGGGGACGTTGCCGTCCTCCACCACGCCGTCCTCGCCCTCGACCTGGACCTCGGGCACGTCGTCGACGGCCACGTCGAGCTGCGTGAGCTCGGTGCGCCAGCGGGTCTCGATGGGCTCCAGCGCCTCGATGACCAGGGCGTCGAAGCGTTCAGCGCGGGAACGGGCCGCGGGGAGCGTGGCCGGGTAGAGCGGGCCGCGAAGGCCTCGCCCGTGCCGGTCGCGGTTGCGTCGGCGCGGCGAATCCTGCCGCTGTGAACCCCGTGCCATCACCACAACCCAGCAGCCTAGTTGTTCCCTCGGACGACTAAACACAGCGTGCCTCACACACAGCCTCCCGTGGACGCGCTATCGTCCCCGATCGTGCGGAGCGTGAGACGGTGCTCGCGAACCGGGTGTGCTAACCCGGCTGTCGCCACGCTCACCTACGCCTATGCGGACTCCACCGCGGTCGTCGGGCCGCTTGCCACGTACTCCGAACCACACAGTTACGACCTGTGTGAGGAGCACGCGTTGCGGCTCACGGCGCCTCGTGGCTGGGAGGTCGTGAGGCATCAGGGTGAGTTCGCGGCGCCCGAGCCGACTGTGGACGACCTGACGGCCCTGGCCGAGGCCGTGAGGGAAGCTGGGCGGGCTGATGTGAGCCCGAAGCTCCCCGACGTGCCCGCGGGGTCTCACAGGCGTGGCCACCTGCGGGTACTGCCCGATCCGCACGAGGACTGAACGACCACACGCACCACTAATCTTCTCGCCGGTAGGCTGCCCAGGCAGTGGCCGTCAAGAGCGAGTTTCGGGAGTGTGCGGCGTGCGTGACCTGTCCGGCATCGTCAAGGCGTACGACATCCGCGGGGTGGTCGGCGAACAGCTGGACGCCGGCCTGGTCCGCGACTTCGGCGCCGCCTTCGCGCGTCTGGTCGGCGGACCGACCATCGTCATCGGTCACGACATGCGCGACTCGTCGCCCGAGCTGTCGCGTGCGTTCGCCGCGGGAGCCCAGGCGCAGGGCGTCAACGTGATCAGCATCGGTCTGGCCAGCACGGACATGCTCTACTTCGCGTCCGGCAAGCTCGACCTGCCGGGTGCCATGTTCACCGCCAGCCACAACCCGGCGCAGTACAACGGCATCAAGATGTGCCGCGCGGGCGCTTCGCCGGTCGGCCAGGACACCGGTCTCGGCCAGATCCGCGAGGACGCCGAGAACCAGGTCCCCGACGTCGAGGGTGTCGAGCCGGGCACGTTCGAGGAGCGCGACATGCTCGTCGACTACGCGGCCTACCTCAACAACCTCGTCGACCTGAAGAGCATCCGCCCGCTCAAGATCGTCGTGGACGCGGGCAACGGCATGGGCGGCTACACGGTGCCGCAGGTCTTCGAGGGCCTGCCCATCGAGGTGATCCCCATGTACTTCGAGCTCGACGGCAGCTTCCCGAACCACGAGGCGAACCCGCTCGACCCGAAGAACATCGTCGACCTGCAGGCCCGCACGAAGGCCGAGGGCGCCGACGCCGGTGTCGCGTTCGACGGCGACGCGGACCGCTGCTTCGTCGTGGACGAGAACGGCGACCCGGTCAGCCCGTCCGCGATCACCGCGCTGGTGGCCGTGCGCGAGCTCGCCAAGGACCCCGGCGGCACGATCATCCACAACCTGATCACCTCGCACGCCGTGCCGGAGATCGTCACCGAGCACGGTGGCAAGCCCGTGCGCACGCGCGTCGGCCACTCGTTCATCAAGGAGGAGATGGCCAGGACCGGCGCCATCTTCGGTGGCGAGCACTCGGCGCACTACTACTTCCGCGACTTCTGGCGTGCCGACACCGGCATGCTGGCCGCGCTGCACGTGCTGGCCGCGCTCGGTGAGCAGGACGGCCCGCTGTCCGCGCTGACCTCGGTCTACAACCGCTACGCCGCCTCCGGTGAGATCAACTCGACGGTGCAGGACCAGGCCGGCCGGATCGCCGCGATCAAGGACGCGTACGGCTCCAAGGACGGCGTCACGGTCGACGAGCTGGACGGTCTCACCGTGCAGCTCGCGGACGGGTCGTGGTTCAACCTCCGGGCCTCGAACACCGAGCCGTTGCTGCGCCTGAACGTCGAAGCCGCCACCCCCGAGGCCGTCGCCGCGCTCAGCGACGAGGTCCTCGCGATCGTGCGGGCCTGAGGAGAGACACCGTGGCCGTCAAGCTCGAAGAGCAGTTGCTGGAGATCCTCGCCTGCCCGTGCCCCGAGCACGCGCCGTTGCAGGTCGGGACGCCGTCCGACCCGGAAGCCGACTTCCTCACGTGCACCGCGTGCGGTCGTTCGTTCCCGGTGCGCGACGGCATCCCGGTGCTGCTGCTGGACGAGGCGGTCGAGCCGCCTTCGGCTGGGTGACGTAGGTGCTCGACGACACGCTGCTCGACGACTCGAGCCGCCTGGCCGACGCCGACACGGGTGGTTGGCTGCGCGCCGCCGCCCGTGCCGGGGCACAGGTGCGTTCCACCGCCGAGGCCGCGGCCGAGGCGGGGGTGGAGCGGATCTTCTCCGAACGACCGCGGGCGGTCGTGCTGATCACCCGGCCCGGCCACTCGCTCGCGGTCGCCCACGTCGTGATGGCGTTGCTCGGCCCGGGGTGCTCGGTGCCGGTCGTGATGGCCGACGAGGTGCCGCCGTGGGTCGGCGCCCTCGACGTGGTGCTCGCGCACACCGAGGAGCCCGGTGACCGGGTGCTCGCCGAGTCGATCGACCGGGCCGTCCGCCGGGGCGCCCGGACGCTGCTGACGGCGCCGGACTCCGGTCCGATCGCCGCTGCCGCCGCCGGACGCGCCGTGCTGCTGCCGCCCCGCATCGACGTACCGCCGGGCTTCAGCTTCCCGCGCGCGCTCACCGCGTGGCTCCTGGTGCTGCACGCGCTGGGGCTGCTGAAGGCCGACGTCGACCTGATCGCGGACGAGCTCGACCGGGAGGCCGAGCGCGACCACCCGATGCACGAGTCGTTCGTGAACCCGGCGAAGTCGCTCGCGCTGCGCGTCGCCGACCGCACGCCGCTGCTGTGGGGCCTCGACGAGGTCGCCACGTCGGTCGGCGTGTACGGCGCGAGCGTGCTGGCGGCGTTCGCCGGTGTCGCCAGCGACGTCGCCGGATATCCACAGGCGCTGACCCGCCCGGTCCTGCACCGCCGCGCGGTGTCGGGAACCTCCGGTGCGGATCTCTTCGCGGACCCGGACGACGAACCGGGCAGCGGGCTCGTGCGCGTGCTGTTGCTGGCCGTGCGCCAGGGCCCGGCGGCCGAGGCCGTGCGGCACGCGGCCGAGGACGCCCTGCCCGGAGCCGACGTGCTGGAGCCGGCCGTCGAGGTGGCGGGAGGCGACGCGGTCAGCGCCGCTCTCCTCGCGCTCCGCTTCGAACTGGCCGCGCTGTACCTCGGGCTCGCCGCCGGATCGCTCGGCGGCAACCCGTACTGAATGGGGAGCTGACTCAGAAGTGGACCTGCTGCACAACGCGGTAAGGCCGTACGCGTGGGGTTCACGCACGGCCATCGCCGAGCTGCTCGGGAAGGAGGTGCCCGCACCCCATCCCGAGGCCGAGCTGTGGATGGGCGCCCATCCCGGCGACCCGTCCCGGGTGGTCGGATCGGACGGCGTCGAGCGTTCGCTGCTCGACCTGCTGACCGCCGACCCGGAAGGCCAGCTCGGCCCGCGCGTGGCCGAGAGGTGGGGCAGCAGGCTCCCGTTCCTGATCAAGGTGCTCGCCGCCGACGAGGCGCTGAGCCTGCAGGCGCACCCGTCGGCCGCGCAGGCCGCCGAGGGCTTCGCGGCGGAGGAGAGGCGGCTCGTGCCGCTCGACTCCCCGATCCGCAACTACAAGGACCCGGCTGCCAAACCGGAACTGATCTGCGCGCTGACCGAGTTCCACGCCCTCGCTGGGTTTCGGTCGCCCGAGCGCACGGTCTCGTTGCTGCGCACGCTGGACGCGCCCGCGTTGGCGCCGTACACCGAGATGCTGGTCGCGCAGCCGGACTCGTCGGGCCTGCGCGCGTTGTTCACGATGCTGATCACGCTGCCGCAGACGTCGTTGTCGTCGTTGCTCCCGCAGGTCCTCGACGCGTGCGTGCTGCACGTGAAGGAGCACGGCGAGTTCGACATGGAGTGCCGCACGATCCTGGAGCTGGGGGAGTCCTACCCCGGTGACGCGGGCGTGCTCGCGGCGTTGCTGCTCAACCGCATCGTGCTGCAGCCGGGCGAGGCCATCCACCTGCCCGCCGGCAACCTGCACGCGTACCTGCGGGGAACGGGCATCGAGATCCTGGCGAACTCGGACAACGTCCTGCGCTGCGGCCTCACGCCGAAGCACGTCGACGTGCCCGAGCTGCTGCGAGTGCTCGACTTCACGTGCGGTGACATGGAAGTGCTGCTGGGCGAGGAGGTCCAGCCCGGCGTCCGGGTCTACCGGACGCCCGCGCCGGAGTTCGAACTGTCCAGGTTGGACCTGGCAGCGGAGACGCGGATCAACCACGAAGGTCCGCAGATCATGATTTGCACCGAGGGCGCCGTGGTACTCACGAACGCCCGTGGCGACGAGCTGGCACTGGCCCGGGGACAGTCGGTCTGGCTGCCCGCCTCGGACCCGGCCGTGCTCGTGCGCCCGGATGGTGTTGAATCCGCTGAACTTTTCCGCGCGACCGCGGGAACGGACTAAGGTTCACCACCGGACAAACCGGACTGGTTCTCAGCAAGGAGACAGCGTGTCAGCAGGGGGCGGAACCAAGGCCATCGTCGCGGCTTTGGTGGCGAACGCCGGTATCGCGGTGGCCAAGTTCGTCGGATTCTTGATCACCGGCTCGTCGTCGATGCTGGCCGAGTCGGTGCACTCGGTCGCCGACACGTCGAACCAGGGCCTGCTGCTGCTCGGCCAGAAGACGGCCCAGCGCAGGGCGACCAAGCTGCACCCGTTCGGCTTCGGCCGCGACCGGTACTTCTGGTCGTTCGTGGTGGCGCTGATGCTGTTCACGCTCGGCTCGGTGTTCGCCCTGTACGAGGGCATCCACAAGCTGCAGGCGCCGGAGGGTCTTTCCAGCCCGCTCGTCGCGGTCGGCATCCTCGTGGTCGCCATCGGCCTGGAGACCTACAGCTTCATCACCGCGATCAACGAGTCGAAGAAGATCAAGGGCGACGCCACCTGGTGGCAGTTCATCCGCAACTCCCGCACGCCGGAGCTGCCGGTCGTGCTGCTGGAGGACCTGGGTGCGCTGGTCGGCCTGGTGCTGGCCCTGCTCGGTGTCGGCCTCACGACGATCACCGGCAACCCGGTGTTCGACGCCCTGGGCACCATCGCCATCGGTGTGCTGCTGGGCGTCATCGCGATCATCCTGATCATCGAGATGAAGTCGCTGCTGATCGGTGAGGGCGCGTCGGACAAGGACCTCGACGTGATCATCGACGAGCTGGCCGCCGGCAAGGTGCAGCGCGTCATCCACATCAAGACGCAGTACATCGGGCCGGAGGAGATGCTCGTCGCGGCGAAGATCGCGCTCAACCCGGGACTCCAGCTCGACGAGGTGGCCCAGGCGATCAACGACGCCGAGCAGCGGGTGCGGGCCAAGGTGCCGCACGCCCGGCTGATCTACCTGGAGCCGGACCTCGACCGGTCGACGGTCGCCAGCTCCTGATCTGTCGCTGTGAAGCCGCCCCGGGCTCCTCGCCCGGGGCGGCTTCGTCGTTTCGAGACAAAACGCCGGACAACCCGCGGACAAGAGCTATGGGCATCTCAGCTGGTGGATACCTCTAGGGTGGGCCGAATCGGATCCATCAAGGAGGTATGCACCGTGCCGGGGAACGGGTTGTGGCGCACGAAGTCGATCGAGCAGTCGATCGCTGACACGGACGAGCCGGGCACCAAGCTCCGCAAGGATCTGACGGCCTGGGACCTCACGGTCTTCGGTGTCGCGGTCGTCATCGGTGCCGGCATCTTCACTCTGACCGCGAGCACCGCGGGCAACATCGCGGGGCCGTCGGTCTCGCTGTCCTTCGTCCTGGCGGCGATCGCGTGTGCGCTGGCCGCGTTGTGCTACGCCGAGTTCGCCTCGACGGTGCCGGTCGCGGGCAGCGCGTACACCTTCTCCTACGCGACGTTCGGCGAGTTCGCCGCGTGGATCATCGGGTGGGACCTGGTGCTGGAGTTCGCGGTCGGCTCGGCCGCGGTCGCCAAGGGCTGGTCGGCCTACCTGCAGACCACGTTGGGTCTCATGGGTCTCGACGTGAAGACCGAGGTCGGTGACGGCATCAAGTTCGACTGGGGCGCGGTGCTCCTGGTCGCGGTGCTCACGGTGCTGCTGGTCATCGGCACGAAGCTCTCGTCGCGGGTCAGCGCGGTCATCACGGCCATCAAGGTCGCGGTGGTGCTGCTCGTGATCGTGCTCGGCATCAGCTACATCAAGGCCGAGAACTACACGCCGTTCATCCCGCCGGCCGCCGAGGGCGGACCGGCCGCGCACACCGGCGTCGAGCAGTCGCTGTTCTCGTTGATCACCGGCTACTCGGGCAGCACGTACGGCGTGCTCGGCATGCTGGCGGCGGCGTCGATCGTGTTCTTCGCGTTCATCGGCTTCGACGTCGTGGCCACCACGGCGGAGGAGACCAAGAACCCGCAGAAGGCCGTGCCGCGCGGCATCCTCGGCTCGCTCGCGATCGTCACGGTGCTGTACGTCGCCGTGACCCTGGTGATCACCGGCATGGTGCCGTACAAGGAGCTGGCGACCCAGCCGGACGGCACGCGCGCGACCCTCGCGAGTGCGTTCGCGGAGAACGGGGTCGACTGGGCGGCGACGGTGATCTCGGTCGGCGCGCTCGCCGGTCTGACCACCGTCGTCATGGTGCTCATGCTCGGCCAGAGCCGCGTGCTGTTCGCGATGTCGCGCGACGGCCTGCTGCCGCGCAACCTCGCGAAGACCGGCACCCACGGCACCCCGGTCCGCATCACGATCATCATCGGTGTGCTGGTCTCGATCGCCGCGGGCTTCTTCCCGGCGGGCAAGCTCGAAGAGATGGTGAACGTCGGCACGCTGTTCGCGTTCATCCTCGTGTCCGCGGGTGTGATGGTGCTGCGCAAGACGAGGCCCGACCTGTCGCGCGGTTTCCGCGTGCCGCTCGTGCCGCTGGTGCCGATCCTCGCGATCCTCGCCTGCCTGTGGCTGATGCTGAACCTGACCGCGCTCACGTGGATCCGGTTCCTCATCTGGATGGCGCTCGGTGTCGTCGTGTACTTCGTGTACAGCCGCCGGAACTCGGTGCTGGGCAAGACCGGTCAGAGCAAGGTCGAGTCCGAACCGGTGGTCAAGCAAGGTGAAGAGCCGGGTCTTTAGCTCTTCACCAACTAATCTGCGCACCATGGAAAACGCGCGGTGGCTCTCCGAGGAGGAGTCGGGCGCCTGGCACCACTTCGTCCAGGCGTACCACCTCCTCGAGAGGCAGATCGAACAGCAGTTGCAGCGCGACGCGGGCCTCTCGCACGCGCAGTACAACGTGCTGGTCGTGCTGTCCGGACAGCCGGGCAACCGCATGCGCATGACCGAGCTGGCGCGCAGGGTGGTGGTGTCGAAGAGTTCTTTGACCTACCAGATCGGCAAGCTGGAGAAGACGGGACTCGTGCGGCGCGAACCGCACGAGTCCGACGAACGCGGCATCCTCGCCGTCCTCACCGACGCGGGCAAGGACCTGTTGCGCACCACCGCTCCCGGCCACGTCGGGACCGTGCGCGAGTACCTGATCGACCTCTTCACGCCGGAGCAGCTCGCGCAGCTCGGGTCGTTCATGCAGATCGTGCACGAGAAGGCGGACGACTAGAGCGTCAGCAGACCTCGCTCGTCCAGCCACTCCGCCACGTCGTCCGGACCCTGCCGCGTCACGTCCAGCTCCAGCACGGGCAGGATCGACTCGGCAGCGAGCTCGCGGAGTTGGCGCTGCTCCTCGACGAACGGCTCCAGCGAGACGTACTGCTTCGGGTTCGCGCTGATCTTCAGCCGCTCTTCCCGGGCCGCCTCGAACGTGTCCTCCGGCCGCGTGCACAGCACGATCGCGAAGTTGAGCGGCTTCAGCCGTTCCTCCAGCCAGCCGAAGTCGAACTCGCGGCCCTGCCGTGCCTGATAGGCCAGCGTGGACAGGTGGAACCGGTCGACGATCCACGAGTAGTAGCGCTGCAGTTCGAACATCCGCACCCACGTCTCGTAGGTCTCCATCGCGTGCTCGGTCTCGTCCGGCGCGAAGTCGATCAGCCCGCGTCCCCACGGTTCGTTGCTGAACCCGCTCCACTCACCCGAGATCAACGGCGAGTGGTAGCGGTACCTGCGGTGACCGACCAGACGGGGGTGCTCGTTCAACGCGAACGCCAGGTCCGTCTTGCCGGTCAGGCGCGTGCCTTCGAGGATCACCTTGGGCGTGAGCTTCATGGTGGTTAGCTAACCCCGTGATCCTCTGCCTCGACGTCGGTTCCACCTGGACCAAGGCCGCGCTCCTCACCGAGGAGGGCGAGCTGGTCAGGACCGGACAGCACCCGACCACGCCGCCCGAGGTGCTGCACGGCATCGACGCGCTGCGCGCCGAGGTCGGCGACGGCGAGATCCTCGCGTGCTCGTCGGCCGGCGGGGGCCTCCGGCTCGCGGTCGTCGGTCAGGAGCGGGTGGTCAGCGCCGAGGCGGGCTATCGCGTGGCGTTGTCCGCGGGCGCCAAGATCGTGCATGTCAGCGCGGGCCCGGTCGACGTGAAGGCGCTCAGGGCGAGCAGCCCGGACCTCGTCCTGCTGGTCGGCGGCACGGACGGAGGGGACGAGAAGGTCCTGCTGCACAACGCCGCGAAGCTCGCCCGCGTGGCCGTGCCGATCGTGCTGGCGGGCAACGTCGAGGCGCAGCCGGAAGCGGTGGAACTGCTGGCGAAGCGCACCGTGGTGGCCTGCCCGAACGTGCTGCCGGACGTCGGCAAGCTCGCCCCCGAGCCCGCGCGCAAGGCGATCCGCGAGGCGTTCCTGCAGCACGTGATCGGCGGCAAGGGGCTGTCGCGGGGGCCGCGGTTCCGGCAGCTCGTGCGGGCCGTGACGCCGGACGCCGTGCTGGCGGGCGTCTCCCGGCTGGCACAGCAGGACCGCGAAGGCGCCGTGCTGGTGGTGGACGTCGGCGGCGCGACCACGGACGTGTACTCGGCGGTGTCCACCGTGGACAGTGAAGGTCTGGAGAGGACGGTCGCGCTGCCGCCGGACCGCCGCACCGTCGAGGGCGACCTGGGCATGCGTTGGTCCGCGCCCGGAGTCGTCAAGGAGGCGCTGACCGAACGCCTGACGACCGAGGACCTGACTGCGGAGGCGCAGTTCCGTGCCGAGAACGTCGACTGGCTCGCGGACGATCCGGCCGTCGACGTGAAGCTGGCGTCGTTCGCGGCGATCCTGGCCGTGCGGCGTCATCTCCGGCAGGTCGACGGTCAGCTCGGGCCCCACGGGGCGGGCCTGCTGGTGTTGTCGGGCGGGGTCTTCCGGCACACGCCGGACATCACGCCGGTCGTCGAGGCCCTGCGCGCGGACCCGGTGCTGCGGCCGGTGCTCAGGACCGCCGAGATCACCGTCGACCGCGACTACGTGCTGGCGCCGGTGGGTCTGCTCGCCGGGTCGGGGCGGCTCGAGGCCGCCGACCGACTGGCGAAACGCCTAGGCTGACTCCTCGTCCTCGACGAACTCGAGGAGGTCGCCGGGCTGGCACTCCAGCACCCGGCACATGGCCTCCAAAGTGCTGAACCGCACGGCTTTCGCGCGCCCGTTCTTCAGCACCGCGACGTTGGCGGGGGTCAGGCCGACCTTCTCCGCGAACTCGCCGACGCTCATCTTGCGCTTGGCCAGCTCGACGTCGATGCGCACGACGATGGCCATCAGATCACCGTTTCCATGTCAGCCCGCAGTTCCGTCGCGCGCTTGAGCAGCGCCCGCATCACCACGAGCACGAGGCCGACCACCGAGACCGCCGACGTGAACAGGAAGAACAACACGATCACGCCCGGGTCGTCGGCGTTGACGCCGATCCAGATGAACACGCCCACGAGCACGGCCCACGCCGCGGCGATCGCCCACACCATCACGTTGACCCACTTGATCGCGCCTTCGGTGAAGATCAGATCCTTGCGCACCAACGTGAGCAGTTTCCAGGTGGCCACGATCACCACCTGCACGCACACGATCCAGAAGATCGACACGATCGTCGAGGGCCACCTCAGATGGGCCTCGTCCGGGTTCTGCTGTGCCATGTGCGCGTACTGGCCGGGAATCGAGAACGTCTCCAGCATCACGAGGATCCCGAACAGCGCCACCAGGAACACCCGGAGGGCCGTCACCGCCCAACGTTCAGAAATCATGCATCGAGTATCGGTAGTGATCTATCGAAAGTCAATCGGTAGTGATCGTGTCGCAACAGGTCTCTACAGTGATCGCCGTGGGACTGCGCGAGCGCAAGAAGACCGAGACCCGAGCGGCGCTGTCGGCCGCCGCGCTGAGGCTCGCCCTGGAGAAGGGCGTGGACGAGGTGCGCGTCGACGAGATCGCCGAGGCGGCGAACGTCTCGCCTCGCACCTACAACAACTACTTCGCCAGCCGCGAGCACGCGATCGTCGCCGGCATCACGGCCTCCAGGGCCCTGCGGGTGGCAGAAGCGTTGCGCTCCAGGCCTTCCAGCGAACCACTCGTCGACTCGATCGTCGCCGCGTTCGCCGAGCAGTACCGCGACCCCCCGACCGAGGCCCTCGCGCTGATCACGTCGACCCCGGCGCTGCGCCAGGCCTACCTCGACTCGGTGACGGAGGTGGAACCCCCGATCGCGGACGTGATCGCCTCACGGCTGGGCAAGTCCGAGGAGGCCGCCGAGGTCCTGGCGGCCGCGGTGTCCGCGGCCGCCCGCCTGGCGGTGCGGCGCTGGGTGGACCTGCGCCCGTCCGGCCTGGTCGTCGTCTCGACGGCCTCCGTCGAGGACAACCTGCGCGAGGCGATCGGCCACCTCGCGCCGGCCCTCAGGTGAGCTCGTCCTTCAACACGCACATCAGCAACGAGTCGTACCACTCGCCGTCGCGGAAGAACGACTGCCGGAACCGCCCGTCCACCTGGAACCCGACCTTCTTGTACGACTTGATCGCCCGCTCGTTGGCCTCCACGACCCCGAGCTCGATCGAGTGCAGCCGCATCGTGTCGAACCCGTACCGGCACACGGTCCGCAACGCGTCGGTGCCGAACCCGCCGCCCCAGTGGTCCTTCTCGCCGATGTAGATGTCGACCTCGGCGCGCGCGTTGACCGGGTCCGCGTCCCGCAGCACGACGACGCCGATCAGCTTGCCGTCCTTCAGCGTCTCGATGCAGAAGGTGACCCTCTCGTACGAGTTCTCCTGCCGGTCGCCGAAGCGCTTGCGGGCCGAGGCCAGCGACGAGTGGTAGTAGCTCTGCAGCCACCGCATGACTTCTTCGTCGTTGTGCCAGCGGTAGAACGCGTCGGCGTCCTCCGGCTCGACGGGCCGCAGCCGGACAAGGTCACCAGTCAGCACGGTCATTTTCTCCTACGCACTCGGACGACACCGTCGTCATCGGGTAGTACGGCTTCGAGCAGCACCTCGGAGCTGTACTCGGGTGTGTACGTCTCCCGCTCCACCGACAGCCGGGCGCGCGGAGTGAGCGCGGCACGGATCGCGGCCACCTGGCCCGGTTCGGGGTAGTGCCAACGGGCGGCGTTGGCGACGTGGCACTCCTCCAGGGCGACTCGCCCGCCTTCGTCCACCAGTCGCTCCACCTCCGCCCAGAAGTCGTCGTCAGCCGGGCGCGGTACTTCGAGTTCGTGCAGGTGCGGGTCCCACGGGGAGCGGTCGATCCGTTCGGCGAACAGGCCGAGCGAGTGGACGCGAGCCAAGGCGTCACCGCACGGCTCGGAGCTGCCGACGTACATGTCCTGGTCGTGTCCGATGTGGACGAAGAACCTCTCGTCCACCTCCAGCCGGCACCAGGCGCCGTTGTCCCGCAGCATGGCCCGGACCAGCCCGACGCCGGTGGCCAGCGGGACCCGCGCCCCGTCGTGGTAACCGGACAGGTCGGCGGGGAACAGCCCGGTCAGACCGTGCCCGGCGATGGTGTCCACCCAACCGACCTGGGCGCCACCGATCTCGGGCTCGCGAATCGTCAGTTCGGTGACCCCGGTGTCCGTGGCGAACGCCTCGACGGCCGCGAGGTAAGCGGCCTCCATCGGTCCGTGATCGCTCCTGGGCGGTTCCGGCCCCTCGTACCCGCGCTCACCGAAGTGCTCGGAGGCGTACTTCGACACCCTGAAGACGTGCACGCTCCGCAGACTAGGAGTCTCAGAGAGCGTCCCGCGACCGCATTTCCGGCTTCCGCGCGAACGGCAGCGGCGTCGACTCCGGCGCGTCCACCTGCAACAGCCCCGCCGCGATCGCCACCGCCCGGTCCCACTCCGGGTCCGACGTGTAGTCCGAGTGCGCCGACACCCCGGATCGCCACCGCCGCCCCGGGAACGGCCCCCGCTGCGGGTCCGGCAGCCAGTGGTCGCCACCCAGCACCAACGCCCCGGTCGGCCCGCGCAACGCCGGTGCCAGCGCGCCCTCCGAGCCGTCGTCGCGGTAACCGACGCCGAGCAACATGCCGTCGAACACCTGCCGCCGCCACGTCATCACCGCGCCGCCCAGCGGGTCCGTGCCCCGGCACAGCGCGCGCCAGCGTCCGTCCAGGCCGCCTGCCAGCCGGGCCAGCGACGCGTGCGGCACCACGGCCGGGAACGCCCTCGGGTAGGCCCACTGCAGTTGCGAACCCGCTGTCACCAGGCCGATCCGTTCGCGGTCGTGCGCGGGCAGGTCCTCCAGCAGCCTGGCCGCGGCCACCGCGACCAGCAGCGAGCCCTGCGAGTGTCCACAGAGGACGACGCGGGTTCCGGGGTCGCGCAGGTGGTCCTCGACGCGGGCGACGAGCTCCGGCACGACCTTCAGGGCGTAGCAGGGTGGCACGATCGGGTGAGCTTCGCGCGGCCAGAACTGCGCGATGTCCGCGATGATCCCGAGTCGCCGGCCGGACTCCGGCTGCCGCGCGGCCAGGTACACGGCCCGTAGCAGCGACACGGCCAGCAGACCTAGGACGAACACGCCGAACGCCGAGAACGGCGTGGTCCACGACGCCAGCGGCACGTTCTGCAAACGCAGCAGAGAAGCCAGCACGGCGCCAAACACCAGCACGGACGCGACGATCAGAATCATGTGATGGCCGTGGTTGCGTTCCCAGCGCGCCCACCACCACGCACGTGTCGCGGTGCGGAGGTCGCGCATACGGCCGGAGTGCAGCAACGACGCTTCACGCGCCCACACCTTGCCCTTGCGGAACGCCCGCCACCGCACGGCGCCGGTGAACGACGCCACGGCGAGCGTGCTCAGCAACGCCAAGACACCGGCCACACCCCACAACAGGGTGATGTAGTCGTAGCCGACCGGCAGGTGCAGTTCGGAGCCCAGCGCCTTGCGGACCGGCAACGCCACCCCGGCGCCGAAACCGCCGCCGAGCAGCCCGCCGATCGCCAGCACGGGCGCCGCGAACCAGCCGCCCGCCCACGGCCGCAGCTCCCGCGGCAGGGAACGCCACGTCCTGCGCGCCATCAGCGCCGCCGGAACGAGCATCAACCCGAACAGCACCAGCACGAACGCCATCAGCAACGCCACGACCTGCACCGTCACGTCCGCGCCGGGCACGCGCAGCGGCACCTGCTCCTGCAGGCCGAGCGTCGTCAGCACCAGAAGCACCGAGAACACGACGAGCAGCCGTCGCGGCTTGCGACCCAACGCCGCGCGCAACCACCGTCCGCCGCGATGAGGCGCACCGCCCGTGGGGTCGTCCAGCAGCAGCACGCCGAGCACGGACACACCGATCAAGGCCAGCGAGACGACCCACGCGACCGTGATCGCGACGCCCATGCCACCGGTGGCCGTGAGCTGCTTCAACGGCCCGCCGAGTGCGATCAGCGCGGCCACCGCCAGTGCCATCACGACGTGCAGCGACCGCAACGCCGGCGTGTCCGGGTCCGTCGCGACGTGCGCTCCGGGCAGTCCGGACGCGGGCTGCTTCTCCTTCTCCTCGGCGTCGGCGATCTCCTTGCGCTCGATCCGCCACTCCACGTGCGAGACGCGCCGCATCACCGCGATCACCACGAGGATCGGCAGCAGCCCCAGGAAGGTCCGAAACCAGGGAAAAGCGCGCACGTCGGCCGGAATGCTGGTCAAACACGCGGTACCGGGACGCAGGCACTGCGCCGCGAGCAGGTCCAGGCTCACCACGGAGATCTGCGCGATCAGCAACGCCGTCAGCAGCAGGGCGAAGACCCGCAGCAGCGACCGCAGGCCGATGCCGAGCAGGTGAGCGGGCAGGTTCCGCTCCGGAACGGGCGGGAGCATCCAGTGCGCGACGTTCGCGATGCTGAAGGGGAAGAGCAGCGCCCAGGTGGCCTTCGCCACACCGCCCGACGTCATCCCGCCCCACAGATACCCCTCGACCACGCGGGGGATGGGACGGCCGTCGGTCTGCAAGACTGGTCCAGGCGCGGGCCTGCGGAGTCTGTCCGCCGGGCGCACGATCCGCCCGAGCCCGTCTCCCGCAACGTCCACGGCCGCAACGGCGTCGACCAACGTCTGCGGCGTCGTTCCTTGGACGCCGTGTACACGCAATTCGACGACACGTGTGTCCGGGCCGGCAATCAACACCCGAGACCTCCCTCACCCAACGTGGGGGACATAGTGGTGCATCAGCGGGCGGTATGGTCGGACGACACCCTCGCTGAAGTGCCCTGGAGGACTTCGTAATGACCGCGGACCGGTTGCAGACCCGCAACGGCATCGACTTCGCAGTGGCCGACCTGTCGCTCCACGAGTTCGGTCGCAAGGAGATCCGTCTGGCCGAGCACGAGATGCCCGGCCTCATGGCTTTCCGCCGCGAGTACTCCGGGGCGTACCCGCTCAAGGGCGCACGCATCTCCGGCTCGCTGCACATGACGATCCAGACGGCCGTCCTGATCGAGACCCTGGTTGACCTGGGCGCCGAGGTGCGCTGGGCCTCCTGCAACATCTTCTCGACGCAGGACCACGCCGCCGCTGCCGTCGTCGTCGGCCCCCACGGCACGGAGGAGGAGCCCAAGGGCGTCGCCTGCTTCGCGTGGAAGGGCGAGACCCTGCCGGAGTACTGGTGGACGGCCGAGCAGATGCTCACCTGGCCGGACGGCAAGGGCCCGAACATGATCCTGGACGACGGTGGCGACGCCACCCTGCTCGTCCACAAGGGCGTCCAGTACGAGGCGGCGGGCGTCGTCCCGGCGGCTTCCGAAGATGACTCGGAAGAGTGGACCATCGTCCTCGACACGCTGCGCGCGTCCCTCGAGAAGGACGGCAAGAAGTGGACGAACATCGCCGAGGGCATCCGCGGCGTCACCGAGGAGACCACGACGGGCGTCATGCGCCTGTACCAGCTGGCCGCCGCCGGTGAGCTGCTCTTCCCGGCGATCAACGTCAACGACGCCGTCACCAAGTCGAAGTTCGACAACCGCTACGGCATCCGCCACTCGCTGGTCGACGGCCTCAACCGCGGTACGGACGTCCTGATCGGCGGCAAGGTCGCGGTCGTCTGCGGCTACGGCGACGTCGGCAAGGGCTCCGCGGAGTCGCTGCGCGCCCAGGGCGCCCGCGTCATCGTCACCGAGATCGACCCGATCTGCGCCCTGCAGGCCGCCATGGACGGCTACCAGGTCGCGAAGCTCGAGTCGGTCCTCCCGATCGCGGACATCCTGATCACGACGACGGGCAACAAGGACGTCGTCACCGTCGAGCACATGGCCCAGATGAAGCACCAGGCGATCCTGGGCAACGTCGGCCACTTCGACAACGAGCTCGACATGGCCGGCCTGCAGCGCTACCCCGGCATCCGCAAGAACAACATCAAGCCGCAGGTCGACGAGTGGGTCTTCCCGACCGGCCGCACGATCATCGTGCTGTCCGAGGGCCGCCTGATGAACCTGGGCAACGCCACGGGCCACCCGTCGTTCGTCATGTCGAACTCCTTCTCGAACCAGGTGATCGCTCAGATCGAGCTGTTCACCAAGTTCAAGGAGTACGACAACGAGGTCTACCGCCTGCCCAAGGTGCTGGACGAGAAGGTCGCGCGCATCCACCTGGAGGCGCTGGGCGGCGAGCTGACCAAGCTCACCAAGGAGCAGGCCGAGTACATCGACGTCGACGTCGAGGGCCCGTTCAAGCCCGAGCACTACCGCTACTGATCTGCCTGTGACAGGGGGCCTCTCGCGCGCTGCGGGAGGCCCCCTGTTTTCATGGGCGGCGTGGGATTCTTCGGTACCTATGCCTACGAGCACGGTGAGTGGAAGACGCTGTCCGAGGGCGAACTGCCGCCCCTGGCGGAGCCGTCGCTGTGGATCGACATCCACGACAGCGACATCACCTCGGTCGTCTACACCCCGGCCGGCCCGGGCTCCGGCGTCGCCTACCTGGGCCTGACGCCGCGCACCTACTTCGAGAACCCCAACGCGTCCGACCCGACGGACACCCTGCGCGAGGCCGCCGGGCTGGCCGCCTGGTGGGGACTGCTGAACGACGGCGGCGACGTGCCGGGCAAGCAGGCCGAGCTGCTCGCGTATCTCGCGGAGGACGAGGACCCCGAGGCGTTCGAGTGGAACGAGTCGGAGGACGTCGACGAGATCGACGACGGTGAGGTGTTCGTCGAGGTCAAGACGCGGCGGTTCCTCGCGGCGCTGGGGCTGCCGGTGCCGACCGAGCTCAGCGGGTGAACGCCCGCCAGGCCTCGACGCTGAACTCCAGCTCGGGGCCTGCGGTGTTCTTGGAGTCCCGGACGCGCACGGCCTGGGAGAACGCCACCTCGACGCAGTCATCGTCGATGGCGTCGCCGCCGCTGTAGCTGCTCTTACGCCAAGTGCAGTCTCCGGCCACTGAGGTCCTCCCGCGATCGACTGGCGAGATCCGCCACCATCGACCGCGATTGTTCCTCATCGAGAGCGAGCGCATCCAGTCGCTTGAAGATCAACTTGCAGCGCTTGACGCCGACCTCGTCCTGCACGAACACCTTCGCGAGGTCGGAATGCGTGTAGGCGACGCTGCTGCGCTTCTCGTACTCCCACAGCACGTAGTGAGCGAGAAGTGCTCCCGCCGGGCCGCTCGTCGCGGGCACGATCCGGATGGTGTGCGTGTGGAAAAGCAGCCTCATGAGCTGGTCTTCCATGATCTCGTCGCTGCCGACCTTGAGGCGCAGGGCGTTCTCGTGGATGTAGAAGACGCAGGTCGGCCGGTTGTGCCGCTGCAAGATCGCCTGTCGCTCCATCCGGAAGCGTACGGCCGCCTCGATCATCTCCGGGGTCAGGATGCCGCGCGCCACGTACAGAGCCGTCGCGTAGTCCTCGGTCTGCAGCAAACCCGGCATGTAGGTCAGGTCGTAGCCTGTGATCCTGTCTGCCACGGACTCCGCCAGCGACATCGTGCGCAGGTTGTCGGGTACCTGCACGAAATAGGGGTTGAAGGCTGACCGGTACCGCTTCAGGAAATCCTCGATGAAGGCCTGACTGCGCCCGCATCGTCCGAGGTACTGGATGATGTCGATCTCGGTGGCCCGGACCTTGCCGTGCTCGATGTTGGAGACCTTCCCCGGATCCCAGCCGAGCATCTTGGCTATCTTCCTGGCGCGGAAGGTCGTCCACCGCTCGCGAATCTGGCGCAGTTCATCGCCCAGGTCACGGCTGTACGGAGTGGATGGATCGCCATTCATGAAAATCGACGTTAGGCGATGGAGGGAAAACAACATCGTGCCCGAACGGGTGGAACTCGGTTGACGTGCGGGTTTTACTGGCGTGGTGCGGACGACCATCATCAAGAAGACCCTGCGCGTGCCCACTTCGGACGGTGCGCCGGGCGACGGTGCCGCCGTGGCGAGGCAGTTGGACGCCGCGCTGATCCGGTCGGGCTTCAAGGCGAGCCGTGACCTGCTGGAACACGTGGGTGGCCTCGCCGATGCCGAGGAGTTCGCGGCGGAGGTCGTGCGCGCGGTCAAGGAGCTGATCGGCGCTCGCGGGCAGCACAACCCGTACTTCAAGGAGTTCCCGCACAACGTGCCGGACACCCTCACGTTCTGGTGGGAGTGCGTGCGGGACGCGCTGGAGCAGGGCCTCGAACCCACGAACAACCTTCTCGACCTGCCGAAGTACGGCCGGGTCCAGCACTCGTACGAGGAGATGCTGCGCGCGCACGACGAGCTGATCCCGTCGCTGAAGGACCGCATCACGGTCGTGCACCTCGGTGGCACGCTCGAGAACGAGGTGCAGCGGCTGTTCGAGGAGCTCGCGACGAGCCCTATCCCGTTGGCGGAGAACGACAGGGTGTTGCTCGGCGAGCTCGCCGTGATCGGCAGGGACGTCGAGCTCGCCGTGCCCGTCCGGGAGAACCGAGCGATCCTCAACGCCGCGCGGCTCGTGGCGCAGCGGCCGCTCCAGGACGTCGACACCGTCACCGACGTGCTGCGCCTGGCGGCGGAGGCGTCCGGGGGAGACGTGACGCTGAAGGAGCCGACGCGGTTCCGGTCGTTCCGCCGGCCCGAGCGCCGCGCGTTGCTGCAGGCGCTCGACGAGGTCGCGGAGAGCAAGCTCGGCGACGTCGGGCAGAACCGCGAGGCGTGGAAGCGCCTCGGTGAGCGGTTGCACCCGCACGAGCACCCGTTCGAACGGGCGCGGGACGTGTTCGCGGTGGCGCGCAAGGAGAAGGTCGCGCGGTCGTTCGCCGGGCAGGTCGAGGTGGCCTTCGCGGAAGGCGACGCCGACCGTGCCGCGCGCATCCTCGCCAACGCGCCGGGAATGCTGCTGCGCCAGCTCGACCGGCTGCTCCGCAACGGTGCCGGCGACCTCGCCGCACTCGTCGCGGCGGCGGTGCCGGACGTGTCCAGTCGCGTGCTCATCTCGGTGCTGGAGCACCTGTCGAACCGCTCGGCACCGGACGCCGCCCGCGTCTTCGCGACCCGTGCCCGCCGGGTGTGGATCGCCGACGACGAGCGCGCGCCGCTCGACCCCGCGCAGGTCGCGCCGATCGTCGAGGTGGTCGAGAACGAGCTGGTCCGCAGGCTGCCGGAGTACTCGGAGCTGCGGGTCGACGACGAGGTGCTCGACGTCGTCGTGCCCGTTTCGGGTACCGAGGAGGGCTTCGGCGTGCTCCCGCGCGGGTCGAAGCTCACGTTCGAGGGCGACGTGCTGCGGTTCTTCGTGCACTGGCGGCAGCACACCAAGCGGACCGACTACGACCTGTCCGCGGTGCTGCTCGACGAGAACTTCGGTTACCAGGGCCAGGTCTCCTGGACTCAGCTGAAAGGGGACGGCGCCTTCCACTCGGGTGACGTCACCGACGCCTCGGACGGGGCGACCGAGTTCGTCGACGTGCACCGGTTCGCGACGAAGGCCAGGTACGTGGTGCCGCAGGTGAACGTCTACTCGGGCGAGGGGTTCGACGACGTCGCCGAGTCGATGTTCGGGTTCATGAGCCGCGACCTCGACCAGATGGGCAAGCCGTTCGAGCCGAGCACGGTTCGCGCGCGTTCTGCCATGCGCGGCAAGGGAAAGGTCGCGCTGCCGGTGATGTTCGAACGGGAGGGTGACTCCTGGTTCGGCACCTGGCTGCACCTCTACCTGCGCGGTTCGGTCTGGGGCAACCGGGTCGAGGAGAACCGCGACGTCGTGAAGCTGATCGCCGCGGCGGCGTTGCGGCGCAGGTACTTCACCGTGGCGCGGGTGCGGGACCTGTTCGCGCGCAAGGAGTCCACAAAGGATGCTCCGGTGATCCGGATCGGGCTGGCGCAGGACGAGACCGGAACCGTCACGACCGTGGCGGAACTCGGGAAACTGCTGTCGGACTGACCCGCATCGCTGCTAACGTGGGAAACGCGAGGCCATGAGAGGGCTTCCTTCTAACTCCGGAACCGGAATGCTCTTCGGAGCGCCGGTCTTTAGCCCTCTCGCTTCCCTCGCCCCACTCACTCGGGGGACGTGTGTCCGCGGACCGCGCGGACCGCGTCGCTCGTCGTCACTTCTGGGAACACCCCAGGCCTTGAGGCTTCCGGGTCAGGTCCACTCGACGGCGATGCCCGCGATGCCCGGCCCGACGTCGCCGAAGTAGGCGCTGACGACGCCGCCGAGCCCGCACACCAGCTCGTCGACGTCGACCGGCGTCGCGTCGGCCGAGGCCAGGAACTGCTTCATGCAGCGCGCCGGCATCGCCCGCCGGTGGAACGAGAGCTGCACGAGGTACGAGCCGCAGGTGTCGCGGAACGTCCGGTGGTGGCCGGGGGTCGCGTTGCCGGTGTCGTCGACGATCGTGAAGCTGAAGACGTGCTCCTCGCCCGCCGCGAGCCGCCGGTCGAAGAGCATCTCCACCGCGAGGTTGCGGGAAGCGCTTTCCCGGCGCAGACGCCCCTGCCGGCAGCCTTCGCCTGCTCTCACCATCGCGTTCTCGATCAGCGAGCCCTCGTCGCCGTGGTGCGTCGCCAGGTACCTGTCCGGTCCCTGCCGTGTCGCGCGCACGACCAGACGCGTGGTGATGGAGCGTTGCTCGCGGTGCATGCCTATCTGGACGGTGTCGTGCACCGAGAGCACTTCGAGGTCGGCGTTGCCTCGCGCGGCCTCCGGTACGGAGTCGAACGACGCGAGCAACGGCGCCTGCTCGGGCCACGTCGCGACGGGACGAGGCGCGTAGGTGTTCGCGTTGCGCGGGCCGATGAGGTCCAACAAGGACGACGGCGGCAGGCGTAGCACGGTCTCGAGCGCGCGCACCGTGCTGATGGCACGCGGTACCTCGGGATGGCGCAGACCTCGTTGCCAGTACGAGAGCGTCGACTGGCCCACTTGGACACCCAGTTGCTCGAGATGTGCGCGCAGCCGTGCGAGCGAGAGGCCACGATGGGCGATCGCCTCGCGCAAAGCGCGGTGGAACGGCCCGTAGCGCAGCGTCTCGGCGAGAGGGGTCGGCAGACCCCCGGTCGGGAGCCCGATCGGTTCGTCGACCGATCCGGCGTGCCCGGAATCCGCGGCCACCGCGGCACCTACCCTTCACACGCGCCGTGTGACTGTTCACCGTAGTCACTCGTTCTGGTGATCGAAAGATCGGATTTCGCCCGTGTGGGGGACCTCCTGCGGCCGTGTGAGTGGCCGGAACCGGTCCCGTCAGGGCTCCCGTTAGGGTTTTCGCGTGGGAAAGCTCGTAGTGATCGAAGGTCTGGACGGGGCCGGCAAGCGCACGCTCGCCAACGGCCTGACCGAGGCGTTGGCCTCCCAGGGCAGGACCGTGGCCAGTCACGCGTTCCCGCGGTACGGCATCAGCGTGCACGCTGACCTGGTTCGCGACGGCCTGTACGGCCGGCTCGGCGACCTCAGCGACTCGGTCTACGGGATGGCCGTCCTCTACGCGCTCGACCGGCGCGGTGCGGCCGACGAGATCCGCAAGGACCTCGAGGAGCACGACGTGGTCCTGCTGGACCGGTACGTGGCGTCGAGTGCCGCGTACAGCGCCGCGCGGCTGCACCAGGACGAGCACGGCGAGTTCGTGCGGTGGGTGTACGAGCTGGAGATCGAACGTTTCGGGCTTCCCGTTCCCGATCTGCACCTGTTGCTGCGCGTGCCCGTGGAAGTCGCGGCGGAACGAGCGGCGAAACGCGAACAGAACGACGAGTCCCGCACTCGAGACATTTATGAATCCGATGGGTCGTTGCAGGCCAGATGCGGTGTCGTTTACGACGGATTGGCGAACGTCGGCTGGCTCGCGCCGTGGCAAGTGGTCGACGGGCGGTCAAACGTGAACTTTCATTCGCTTCTGGAACCGCTCTTCACTCCTTGAGTGGTCGCTCACGTGCGTACCGATTGACACGATCGAGTGTCCGGTTTGTCACTGTGAGTGAATAGGAGATCTCAATTTGAAGCGTGTTCTGCAGCGCCCCCCGGTCGGTGTCGCTCGTACGGCGGTGCTGATCGCTGCCGCCCGCGCCAACGAGCAACGACATCTCCACCGCCTCTTCGACGACCCGCTCGCCGCCGGACTCGTGGAGGCCGCCGGCTCCGCGAGTGACCTGAACGGCGTCCGCACCCTCGCGGGTGACCACTTCGTCCTGCGCACCCGCTACTTCGACGACGAGCTCCTCGCCACGCCGCGACCCCAGGTCGTGATCATGGCGGCGGGTCTCGACACAAGAGCGTTCCGGCTCCAGTGGCCGCCGGGCACAACGCTCTTCGAGCTCGACTTACCCGAGCTGATCGAGTTCAAGGACGACGCCCTGCGCGACCAGCTCGCCCAGCCCACTTGTGAACGCGTCGTCGTCCCGTGCGACCTGCGCGACGACTGGGCGACGGCGTTGATACGCGCCGGGTTCGACCCGAAGAGGCCCACGGCGTGGTTGCTGGAGGGCCTCTTCATGTTCCTGCCGCCGGACGCGGGAGAACAGATCCTCTACTGGGTGAGCGCGCTGTCGGCCCGGGGCAGCACGCTCGCGCTCGAACACGTCAACCGCGCCTTCCGCGAGCTTCCGCAGATGAAGCCCGTGCACCGGCGGTTCGACGCGCTGGACGCCCGCTGGCAGTCCGACGTGGAGGACCCGGTCGAATGGCTCGCCGGCTACGGCTGGGACGCCGAGGTCACCCATCAGGTCGACCTGGCCGCGAAGCACGACCGCGCGGTACCGGCGATCACCGACCCGCGCAAAGTGGGTGACGCGCGCATCTGGCTGGCCTCGGCCGTTCGCACTGCGTGAGAGCGCCTCGTAACGAAAGGTGATCCTCGCGCGGTTACTCCCGCGACGAGCAGGTCAAACGGGGCGAGGTGGGGTACGTGGAACGACAGTTCCGGCCGGTTACCGAACGAGCGCACATCGCCACCAGCAGCAACGGAGCGTGGGCGGTGCGCGAACGCGCGACCGGCAGTGCAACGATGTTGGGTATGAAGGCACGCGTGCTCGTCGTCGATGACGACCCCGCCCTGGCGGAGATGCTGACGATCGTGTTGCGCGGGGAGGGCTTCGACACCGCGGTGGTCGCCGACGGTGCCCGTGCCCTGCCCGCGCTGCGCGAGCTCAAGCCCGACCTGGTGCTGCTCGACCTGATGCTGCCGGGCATGAACGGCATCGACGTCTGCAAGGCGATCAGGTCCGAGTCGGGCGTGCCGATCGTGATGCTCACCGCGAAGAGCGACACGGTCGACGTGGTGCTGGGCCTCGAGTCCGGTGCGGACGACTACGTCGTCAAGCCGTTCAAGCCCAAGGAGCTCGTGGCTCGCATCCGGGCGCGCCTGCGGCGCACCGAGGCCGAGCCCTCCGAGGTGCTGCAGATCGGCGACCTGACGATCGACGTCCCCGGCCACGAGGTGCTGCGCGAGGGCAGGCCGATCCAGCTCACGCCGCTGGAGTTCGACCTCCTCGTCGCGCTGGCCCGCAAGCCGCGCCAGGTGTTCACCCGCGAGGTGCTGCTCGAGCAGGTGTGGGGTTACCGCCACGCCGCCGACACGCGCCTGGTGAACGTCCACGTGCAGCGGCTGCGTTCCAAGGTCGAACGGGACCCGGAACACCCCGAGGTGGTGTTGACTGTCCGCGGTGTCGGGTACAAGGCCGGCCCTCCGTGACAGGTGGCGTATGAAGTTCGTTCGGCCGGCCATCGCGAAGGCGCAGTTCCTCTTGGAGGAAGCGCGTAAGCGATGGGCCGCGTTTGGTGACCTCTGGCGTCGTTCGCTGCAGCTGCGCGTCGTCGTGTCCACGCTCGCGCTCTCGTCGGCCGTGGTGTTCGTGCTGGGCATGGTCCTGCAGATGCAGATCACCAACCAGCTGCTGAGCACCAAGGACGAGGCCGCGGTGCGCCAGGCCATGGCGTCGCGCAACCTGATCCAGTCCGACCTGGTCGGCCTGAACCCCGGCCCGGACAGCGTGCAGACGCGGTTCACCAGCGCGATCAACAAGCTCGCTGTCGGTGGTGCCGGTACGGACGCCACCACGGCGGGCGCCGGCGCGTTCGAACCGGTGCTGGCCGACGGGCAGAGCTCGGCCGGCGTCGGGCGGGTGCCGTCCGTCGGCAAGCTCGAGGACGTGCCGCGCGGCCTGCGCGAGATGGTCGAGGACGGCGGGTCCGGCACCCAGATCCACACCGTGCAGCGCGACGGCGCGCAGACCACGTTGTTCGTGGTGGGGCTGCCGATCAGCACGTCCGCGCGCTCGATGCAGCTGTACCTGATCTTCCCGCTGACCGCCGAGCAGCGCACGGCCGAGGTCGTGCAGTCCACTCTGGCCGTCGGCGGCATCGTGCTGCTGGTCCTCCTCGCCCTGATCGCGAACCTGGTGACGCGCCAGGTGGTGCGTCCCGTCCGGCAGGCCGCCGAGGTCGCGGAACGGTTCGCGGACGGCACTTTGCACGAACGCATGCACGTCGTCGGAGAGGACGACGTGGCGCGCCTGGCCGAGTCGTTCAACGAGATGGCCGAGTCGATCCAGGCCCAGTTCAAGCAGCTGGAGGAGTTCGGCCAGCTGCAGCGCCGGTTCACCTCCGACGTCTCGCACGAGCTGCGCACCCCGTTGACGACGGTGCGCATGGCCGCGGACGTCCTGCACGCCTCGCGCGAGCAGTTCCCCGCCGGGCTCGCCCGCTCCACCGAGCTGCTGGTCGACGAGCTCGACCGGTTCGAGTCGCTGCTGGGCGACCTGCTGGAGATCTCCCGCCTCGACGCCGGCGTCGAGGAGCTGACCGCGGACCAGGTCGACATCCGCGTGCTGGCGCGCCGGGCGCACGACTCGGTGAGGGCGATCTCGACGAGCGCGAACTCCCCGGTGGTGCTGGACCTTCCCGACTCCGAGCTCGTCGCCGAGCTCGACTCCCGCCGCGTGGAACGGATTCTGCGCAACCTGCTCGCGAACGCCATCGACCACGGCGAGGGCCAGCCCGTCGAGCTCACCATGCGCGGCAACGACGACGCCGTCGCGATCACCGTGCGGGACCACGGCGTAGGCCTGCGCAAGGGCGAGGCCGAACTGGTGTTCAGCCGCTTCTGGCGCGCCGACCCGTCGCGCAACCGCCGCACCGGCGGCACGGGCCTCGGCCTGTCGATCTCCCTGGAGGACGCCCGGCTGCACGGCGGCTGGCTGGAGGCGTGGGGCGAGCCGGGCCACGGTGCCGTGTTCCGCCTGACGCTGCCGCGCCGCCACGGCGAGGAGCTGCGCGAGAGCCCGCTGCCGCTGGCGCCCGCGATCGAGCTCGAACCCGTCGCCGTGGTCGAGGAGCCGATCGTCGAGGAGGAGCCCGGCGAGATCGAGCTGCGGCCGGAGGAGATCACCTGGCAGCCCGCGGAGCCCGTCGACGGGCCCTCCGCGCTGTCGGACCCGGTGTCGAAGTCGAAGTCGAAGTCGGACGAGGTCTCGGAGGAAGTGCGGTGAAGCGGCTGGCGTTGCTGGTGATCGTGCTCGTCACCCTGGCCGGGTGTGCCGCGATCCCGACGAACACCCAGCCGAAACCGATCGGGTCGAAGGACAACAAGGCGTCCAGCACCCTCACCGCGCCGGAACCGCGCCAGAACATCGACCCGTTCATGCTCGTGCGCGACTTCATCGACGCGACCTCGAACCCGGACAACAACTACGCGGCCGCCCGCGCGTTCATGACGCAGGACGCGAGCCGCAAGTGGGACACCAAGAACCCCACGATCATCGAGAGCGGCTTCTCGACCGTGCCGACGTCGCAGGCGCCGCAGGACAAGACGCAGACCGTGCTGTTGCAGGGCAAGTACGTCGGCAGGCTCGGCAGCGACAACGCGTTCGTCCCACAGCTCGGCGACTTCCAGAAGCCGGTGAAGGTCGAGCGCAACAGCGAGAACCAGTGGCGGATCTCCGAACCGCCCGCGGGCATCTACATGCCGCAGAACCTGTTCAACACCACGTACCGCCGCGTGACCTTGTACTTCTACAACCCCGAGTTCACCGTCCTGGTGCCGGACCCGCGCTACGTCGTGATCCCGCCGGCCACCTCGATCCCGACGCGCGTGACCGAACTGCTGATCGCGGGCCCCGGTGACGCCGTGCGCGACACCTTGGTGAGCGCGCTGGGCCCGGACACCGACAAGTTCTCGGACACCCTCGAATCCGACGACGGCGCCCTCGAGGTCAACCTCACCAACGTCGGCAAGGACCTGACCCCGGAGAAGCGCAAGCAGATCGTCGCCCAGGTCGTGAAGTCGTTGTCGGGCGTCACGTCGTCCCGCCTGCGGGTGCTCGTGGACGGCCAGCAGATCCTGCCGGACCAGCGCGACTACCGGCCGTCCGACGTGTCCGCGACCGCGGGCGACGCGTTGCTGGCACTGAACGCGAACCTCCAGGGCATGATCGTGGCGGACGGTTCGGTCCGCTCGCTGACGGACGGCGCCCCCATCAAGGGACCCGCGGGCAACGGCGCGTACAACGCCGTCTCGGCGGCCCAGTCCCTGGACGGCTCGCGACTCGCCGTGGTCTCCCGCGCGGGCGGCGCGATGCGCCTGCGAGTGGGCGAGCTGGAGTCGGACCTGTCCGAAGTGGACCTGAACGCCACCACGCTCACCAGACCGACCTGGCTCCTCTCGAGCGGCCCGAAGGAACCGGCCACCGAGGTCTGGACGACCGCCAACGGCACCCAGGTGGCCCGAGTGACCCGGTCCGACAACGGCAGCTGGACCGCCAAGGGCGTGAACATCACCGACCTGCTGCCGTTCGGCTCGATCAGCGAACTGCGCCTCTCGCGCGACGGCACCCGTGCCGCCCTGGTGATCGCCGGCAAGCTCTACATCGCCTCGGTGGTGCGCAACAACCAGGACGTGTCCCTGCGCTCCCCGCGGCAGCTGCAACCGTCGACCCTGGGCGCGTCAGTGCAGTCCATCGACTGGCTCTCGCAGGACGTGCTGGTGGTCTCCTCCTCACTGCCTTCGTGGCCGGTCACCAGGGTCTACACGGACGGCTACAAGATGGACCGCTACAGCCAGTCGAACCTCACCGTGCCCGTGGGGTCGGTGGCCGCCGCGGCGGCACGCCAGGTGCAGGTGGTCGATCCTTCCGGGCTCTGGTCGGCTTCGGACATCACCGACGTGTGGCGGTCGAGCGGGATCCGGGTGCCGGCCGGGGCGCTGGTGTTCTACCCGGGCTGACGGTCCGGTCTGGCCAGGCGGACGCGGTCCGCATGTGCCGTCGACCAGACGCGGTAGGCGCCGCGGTCAGGTCAGCACGAGCAGGAGATCGCGCGGCTTCGCCGACCTCGGGACGGTTCCTGCGGGGCTGATCCAGTCGCGCCTGCTTCGCAGATCGGTGCGAGCCTCAGCCGCGAAGCCGACGCTCTCCGCTCTCGATGCCGGGCTCCCAGGCCAGAAGCCGCGCTCCCGCCCTCCTGGGCTAGAAGTCGGGCTCCCGCGCTCCTGAAGCGGTGCCGCCCAGCCCCAGCAGCCACATGCCCGCGCCTCCCGACGCCGCACGCTCTCCGCTGCCGAAGCCGAGCTCCCGCAACCACGCTGCCTCGCTCTTGAAGCGATGCAGCCCAGCCCCAGCAGCTGCGCGCCCGAGCCTTGCCGAAGCCGCACGCTCCTGCTCTCCGTGCCGCGCTCGGTGCTGCGGTCCCGCGCTCTCGAAGCCGCGCTGCCGCGCTCTCGAAACCGCAAGCTCCAGCTCCCAAAGCCGCGCTGTCACAGTCCCGCATCGCCTCCCGAAGTCTCACTGCCGCAGTTCCGCCACCGCCTCCCAAAGCCGCGCTGCCACAGGCCCCGCGCCACCGCCCTCACCCCTCACTCCCCAGGCCGATGCGGCCGAGCCGAGGTGAGCACCAGCACCGCATTTGTCCGCACCCCCGCCTGCCGCAAAGCGCGCACACAAGCAGCGGCCGTGGCCCCAGTGGTCACCACGTCGTCCAGCAGCACCGTGGTACCCGGCGGCGAAGGCCCCCGGACCAACACCCGCCCAGCCAGGTTCCGCCGGCGAGCCCCGGCCCTCAACCCCACCGAGTCGGCCACACCGGGCGCGAGTCCCAGCACGGGCGCGACAACGGCGACGTCCGTCTCCCGGGCGATCCGCAGCATGTGGTCCCCGCCCCGGTCCCGCGCGGCCTGACGGCGGGACGGCGCGGGGATGAGCGTCCACGGTGGAGGGCCGACCGCCACCAGTGCCGCCGCGACGAGCGCGCCGAACCAGGCTGCAAGGGCCCGTGCGCCCCGTTCCTTGAAGCCGAGCACCAACTCCCTCGCCGCACCGTGATAGGCGGCCAGCGTCCACACAGGCGGCCCCACACCGGGGACCTGGAGGCGAGCAGGCGGGCCGAACACGCCGAGGCACTGCGCGCAGCACTCGGTGCCGGAGCGGCCGCAGCCCGAGCAGACGGCGGGCACGAGCAGGTCGACGGGCACGAGCAGGTCGAAAGGTGTCATGGGATCAGGATGGCGGCGAGGTCCGACAGAAAATTCGGGCCGGATGCCGCGAAGGGGCCCGACGGGGTCTTTCGGCACCGCCCACAAGGGTGAAGTTCCGGTGTCGTTGTCGATCTCCGGGACGTGTCCGCGCGGCGGAAATCCCCTGTCCGGCACGAGTTCTGTGACGATGCCCCAAGATCCTGTAACTCGTTTCGACCCGTTTGTCCCAACGTCTGTTGAGCCGACGTTTCAGAACTGAGGCGTCCGCAAGCGAGGCCGTGGATCAACGAGCTCGGGCGTCGGACGATCACCTCTCCGAGCGGCCCGTCTGCGGGCCCGCTACACCCCCGAGAAGTTAACGACTATTCACGTATCGGGCTGACCAGCGGTTATTCATTGGACAATCACTACGTCCCACTGTGGTGGTGATCGACTGCCTTGTCCGCCATTGGGCTAAATCGGCCGTTCAGGCGGGCGTGACAGGGCTGTGATCGGGCATCCGGGCCGCTCACTTCGGCGGGAAGAAGTGCGCGAGGCGTCCACCGAGTGGTTCGGAATCGATCTCTTCCGGGTTTCGGGAACATGACGCGCGGGTCGCCCGTTGGCTGGGTATGAGGCCGCGACTGGACCCGTTCGACGCAGCGACGCTGCCGTCGAGTGCCGGTCCGGGTGTGCGCCGTTCGGGTGAGCGAAGCGTTGCCGTGTTTGGTTCGGCGCACGCTCGGGAAGCGATTGGCAACGCGGAGTCGTCGCGCTGCGTAGTCACCAAAAAATCTCGTCGTTCCCCCGTCAAGGGGGCTTACGCGACGGTGAATCCCAAGCTAACGTGCACCGCTATCAGCGTTCCCGGCCCGCGGGGAGGAGGCGAACAGCCCATGATCCTGGCGCCGTGAGAGCTGAGGGAGACGACCCTCTGCGACACATCTGCGATCCAAGATCGCCACGGCGTTTTAAATGCAGTCCAGCCATAGCTCGCAGCAAAGCGAGGGAGGTCGTGTATGGACATCGTCGTTAAGGGCCGCAACGTCGAGGTGCCCGATCACTACAGGGTTCACGTCGCCGAAAAGCTGGCCCGGCTTGAGCGCTACGACCGCAAGGTCATCCGCTTCGACGTGGAGCTTTTCCACGAGCCGAACCGCCGACAGTCGAAGAACTGCCAGCGGGTCGAAATCACCGGCAAGGGACGTGGACCTGTGGTCCGTTCCGAAGCCTGCGCGGGTGACTTCTACGCCGCGCTGGATGCTGCGGTCGCGAAGCTCGAGAACCGTCTGCGTCGGTCACACGACCGCAGGCGCGTCCACCACGGGGCGCGGGCCCCGATCTCGGTGGCCGAAGCGACAAGCGGACTGGTCGATCCGTCCGCAGGCGAAAGCATGACGTCGCGCCGCGCCAAGACCGCGGTGCTCGACGCACCCGAGGCCGACTACGAGGGCATGGCGGAAGTGCCCGCGCAGCGTTGGGACGACGGCCTCGAAGACAAGTTGCCCGGACGCGTCGTACGCGAGAAGGAGCACGCCGCCAAACCGATGACCGTCGACCAGGCCCTCTACGAGATGGAACTGGTCGGACACGACTTCTACCTGTTCGCCGACACCGAGTGCGGACGCCCGAGTGTCGTCTACCGCCGGAAGGGATTCGACTACGGCGTGATCAGGCTGGCCTGACCCCGCTCGACCCTCGTTCCTTCGACCGCCGCCGCCCCGCACCCCTCGCGTGCGGGGCGGCGGCGTGCGTCTACCCCCGGTCGGCCCCATCTGAGGGCGTGATGTTCACCGTGAAGGTGAAATCGGCCGGACCAGGAACCTTTACGCGGCCCTCATGCGTTCTCCACAGCAGTAGCCGAGGTGGGGGCAACGGCGACAGGTGGTCTGGGAAGATCGCAGAAACCGCACCTGACCTGCACATACCAGGTCGGGTGCCCCAATCCGCCTGTGTCCGTGCACACATCTTGGCGACTTGCCTACGATGGGCAGGGGAAAGGCGTCCGACGTGGGCGCGCCGCGATACAGGTGATGAGGTCTATCCAGATGGTGCTGTCCCGACTGCTCCGCTCCGGCGAGGGCAAGATGCTCAAGCGCCTCCGCAACATCGCCCAGCACATCAACCACCTGGAAGACGAGGTGGTGGACCTCTCCGACGCCGAGCTGCGCGGCAAGACCGAGGAGTTCAAGAAACGCCACGCGGAGGGCGAGTCGCTGGACGAGCTGCTGCCGGAGGCGTTCGCCGTCGCCCGCGAGGCCGCGAAGCGCACCCTCGGCCAGCGCCCCTACGACGTTCAGCTCATGGGCGGAGCGGCACTCCACCTCGGTCAGATCTCCGAGATGCGCACCGGTGAGGGCAAGACGCTGACCTCGGTCATGCCCGTCTACCTCAACGCGATCGCCGGCAAGGGCGTCCACGTCATCACCACGAACGACTACCTGGCCAAGCGCGACGCGGACTGGATGGGCCGCGTCCACCGCTTCCTCGGCCTCACCGTCGGCGCGATCCTCTCCGAGATGACGCCGGAGCAGCGTCGCGTCGCGTACAACTCGGACGTCACCTACGGCACGAACAACGAGTTCGGCTTCGACTACCTGCGCGACAACATGGCGTGGAGCCTGGACGAGTGCGTGCAGCGCGGCCACTACTTCGCGATCGTCGACGAGGTCGACTCGATCCTCATCGACGAGGCCCGCACGCCGCTGATCATCTCCGGCCCGGCCGAGCAGTCCGCTCGCTGGTACACCGAGTTCGCGCGGCTCGCCCCGCGCATGCGCGGCATCGACGTCACCCAGCTCTCCCAGAAGGACCGCATCGAGGTCATCGAGGAGAAGTCGAAGTCGTTCCACTACCAGTACGACGAGAAGAAGCGCACGGTCGCCGTCACCGAGCTCGGTGTGGAGTTCATCGAGGACCAGCTCGGCATCGACAACCTGTACGAGGCGGCCAACACGCCGTTGGTGGGCTACCTGAACAACGCCCTCAAGGCGAAGGAGCTCTACAACCGCGACAAGGACTACATCCTCCGCAACGGTGAAGTCATGATCGTCGACGAGTTCACGGGTCGTGTGCTCTCCGGTCGCCGTTACAACGAGGGCATGCACCAGGCCATCGAGGCCAAGGAGAACGTCGAGATCAAGGCGGAGAACCAGACTCTCGCCACGATCACGCTGCAGAACTACTTCCGCCTGTACGAGAAGCTCGGCGGCATGACCGGTACCGCCGAGACCGAGGCGGCCGAGTTCCACCAGACCTACAAGCTGGGCGTCGTCCCGATCCCGACGAACCGCCCGCCGCAGCGCAAGGACCAGCCCGACCTCGTCTACAAGAGCGAGGAGGCGAAGTTCGACGCCGTCGCGGACGACATCGCCGAGAAGCACGAGAACGGCCAGCCGGTCCTGATCGGCACGACGAGCGTCGAGCGCTCCGAGTACCTGTCGAAGCTGTTGGTGCGCAGGGGAATCCCGCACGAGGTGCTGAACGCGAAGCACCACGACCGCGAGGCGCTGATCATCGCGAAGGCGGGCCGCAAGGGCGCCGTCACCGTCGCGACGAACATGGCCGGCCGCGGTACCGACATCGTGCTGGGCGGCAACCCGGACATCATCGCGGACCACGAGCTGCGCGACCGCGGCCTCGACCCGGTGGAGACGCCGGAGGAGTACGAGGCCGAGTGGGCCAAGGTCGTCGAGGAACTGACGACGCTGGGCAAGGCCGAGGCCGACGAGGTCCGCGCGGCCGGCGGTCTCTACGTGCTCGGCACCGAGCGCCACGAGTCGCGCCGCATCGACAACCAGCTCCGCGGCCGCACCGGCCGTCAGGGCGACCCGGGCGAGTCGCGCTTCTACCTGTCCCTGCAGGACGAACTGATGCGCCGCTTCAACGCGTCCATGGTCGAGATGGTCATGACGCGCCTGAACGTGCCGGACGACGTGCCGATCGAGCACAAGATGGTCACCCGCGCCATCCGCAGCGCGCAGACGCAGGTCGAGCAGCAGAACTTCGAGATCCGCAAGAACGTCCTCAAGTACGACGAGGTCATGAACCGCCAGCGCACGGTGATCTACGCCGAGCGCCACCGCGTCCTCGCCGGCGAGGATCTGCGCGACCAGGTCGAGCACATGATCGAGAGCGTCGTCGAGGAGTACGTCAACGGCGCCACGGCCGACGGCTACGCCGAGGACTGGGACTTCGAGAAGCTCTGGACCGCTCTCAAGACCCTCTACCCGGTCTCGCTGGACCCGAAGGAGATCCTCGAGTCCGATGAGGACGTGACGCGCGAGTACCTGCGCGACCTCCTCGTGAAGGACGCGATGGACGCCTACCGCGCTCGCGAGGCGGACATCGACAGCCGGGTCGGCGAAGGCGCCATCCGCGAACTGGAGCGCCGCGTCCTGCTGTCCGTCCTGGACCGCAAGTGGCGCGAGCACCTCTACGAGATGGACTACTTGAAGGAGGGCATCGGCCTGCGCGCGATGGCGCAGCGCGACCCCCTCATCGAGTACCAGCGCGAGGGCTTCGAGATGTTCAACGCGATGCTCGACGCGTTGCGCGAGGAGACCGTCGGCTTCCTGTTCAACCTCCAGGTAGAGGCAGCGGAGCCGGAGCCGGCCCAGCCCGAGGTCCCGGTGACCCTGGGCGCGGCCCCGCAGGCACTCCCGCAGGTGTCGGGCAACGGCGGAGGCGGCGGCGCACGGGCCCGTGCCCGCGCAGCAGCAGCGGCCCAGGCCGAGGCCCAGCGCCAGCCCGACGCCCCCGCGGGCCCGGCCATGGCACAGCTGGCCAGCGGCAACGCCATCCCGCCGGCCCTGCGCGGCAAGGGCCTCGGCGCCCCCGGCCAGCAGAACCTGAGCTACAGCGGCCCGGCCGAGGACGGCGGCGTCGAGGAGCACGGCGAGCCGGAGGGCGCAGGCGGCCAGCAGGGCGGCGGCACCCGCAAGGAGCGCCGCGAGGCGGCCCGTCAGGCGGCCAAGAACAACCGCAAGAACCGCTAGGTCTTTCGACCGCACCACCACCGCGTGGGCCGCGTTCCTTCGGGAGCGCGGCCCACGCGGCGTTCGGGGGGCCTTGTGGAGTCTGAGGAGTTTTCAGTCCAGGCAGGTATGTCGAGGCGAAGAGTTCCGAGACGGGCAGCGCAGGTGGGCGGGCAAGGTCGGGCAAAGCGGGCAGGTGCGCAGGCCAGGCGGCGCGAGGCAGGGGCTAGTCGTGGTGAGGCCAGGTGCGGTCTGGCACGGCGCGGCTGAGCCACCCTGCCACCAGCGGCAATGGCGAAGCCGAGGCGTGCCTACCTCGACCTGACTGGCAACCGGCGACAAGGGTGGGTACCGCGCGATTGGGGCTTGACCTTGAGGGGCTGGATGCGACCGTGGCAGGGATCGGCTGGGTTGTTATGCCCAGCTTGTAAAGGTCCGATATGGCATCCAGCTAGAGGCTCAAGGTCAAGCCTCAATCGCGATCGTCGCGAAGCGGCGATGCCCCGCACCGCCACGTCACGACCCACGCAACCGGCCACGCAAGGCGACGCGACCGCACAGGCCGACCCCTCCGCTGGAACCGCCACAAACCCTCACCGCAGAACCGTGAACGAGGTGAACCACCACCTCCCACCCCGATGCTCAGCCCGAGCGGCCACAGCGAAAACCCGCCCACCCCGCCGAACAGTCACCGAAATCTCCGCGACGAACCGAGCCGGATGACAAACCCGAGGCGCCCGAACCATTCGGGTACTGGAGGCCCGAACCATCCCGGCCAACCGAGCAGCCACCCCGGGCACAGCAACCTCCCGCAGCAACCGAACGGCCCGCCGCCCGTCCAGGACCTCCAACACCACCCCGACCAACCGGCAGGCGTCCAAAGCAGGCGAGGGCGGCTCCGGCACCGGAACCCACGCCGGCCGTGGCCGAGGCCGCGGAATGACGAAGCCCGAGGAACCGACCGGTGGCTCGTAGGCGGGAAGGCGTCGAACAACTGGGGGCATGCGAGACCTGGCGCGCCACCGGACCGATCAGGACGCCGAACACCCGAAAGTGGGGTTACGGTCCCAACCATGCTGAAAGCCCTGGTGCTCGACTACGGCGGCGTGCTGACCGATCCCGGCGAGGACAACCCCGCCGAGCCGCCGCTCCTCACCGCGCTGCGCAAGGCCAGGCAGCACGGCCTCAAGACGGCGCTGCTGTCCAATGCGGACGGGTGGTGGAGTCCGCCGGCCGTCCTCGCCGCGCTGCTGGACGTCACGATCCTCTCCGGTGAGGTCGGGCTCGCGAAGCCGGACGTCGACATCTACCTGCTCACGGCCACCAAGCTCGACCTCGAACCGGCGGAGTGCGTCTTCGTCGACGACCTCGCGGTCAACGTGAGAGGGGCGGCCGAGGCCGGCATGGTCGGTGTCCACCATCGGTCGACACGGTCCACCCTCGAGGAGCTGGAGATCCTGCTAGCGATCGCGCTCCGCGATTGAGGGTTCACCCCGGAGCGTCATTGCCCCTTATTCGGCCACGTACTAGCGTCTTTTTGGTCAGTCGCCGATTGCATAGGGGAGAAAATGCGAAGAATTGTCGCTTGTGTTGCAGTCGCCATTGCAGCCACGGCAATTGCATCACCCGCACAGGCGCAGGAACGCGGTTGCTACGAGGATTACCTGCGGGACGGGCGGACCATCGAGGTCTTCTGCGACGAGGGCCGGCCAGGGCGGTTCCGGGCCGTCGCGCACTGCACCAACGGGCTGGGGGTCTGGGACTCCTACGGCACGATCGGCCGGGTCAGGGGCGAGCCGTCGGTGGCCGCGTGTACCTCGCTGCTCGGGTACCCGCGGGTGAACGGGTACCACGTCGACTGGCTCTGATCACCGAGTCCGGCGATCATGAGCCCGACGATCACTGAGCCCGGCGCACCAGCTCGAAGCAGAGCACGGCCGCCGCTGAGGCGACGTTCAGGGATTCCACGCCTGCCGCCATCGGAATCGACAACCGCGACGTGACGTGAGGACGCACGTCGTCGGTGATTCCGGAGGTTTCGCTGCCGAGCACGAATGCCACGCGCTCGGGGAATGTGGCGGAATAAATCGTGTCGGTGGCATGGGAATCGAGCGCGAACAGCGAATAGCCGGACGCGCGCAACAAAGCCGAGGCCTCCGCCGAGGTGCCGCAGCGCAGAACGGGCGCTCGGAAAGCCACTCCGGCGGAGGCCTTGACCACGAGCGGGTCGATCGAGGCGACGCCTCGGCGGGGGACGACGATGCCGTCGATGCCCGCGGCGGTCGCGGTGCGCAGGATCATGCCGACGTTCGCGGGAGTCGTGATGCCGTCGAGCACCAGGACGGACCGCAGTCCGCCTTCCTCCAGGGCCAGCGCCAGGGGCTTCATGCGGGGCGCGACCACGTCGGCGAGGACGCCCTGGTCCTGCTTTCCGTTGCCGGCCAGCACCTTCACGCGTTGTGCGGTGGCGCGCTGCACGGCCACGCCGCGGCCGCGGGCGGCGTCGAGGATCTCACGCGCGGCCGGGCCACGGGCCGTGTCGGCGAGCACCACCTTGTCCACCGTGAGCGCCGGGTCGTCCAGTGCTTCCAGCACTGGCTTGCGGCCGTAGACGGTGACGAAGCGGTCCTTGGGCGAGATCTCCACCGGAAGAGAGTGCCAGAGGGAGGCACGCGGGGCTCAAACGGGTGAAGAGCTGCACTAGAGCCGTTCGGCCCTTGTGTTTCGGATCATATCGATGATGATCGTCACATGACGTCAGGTATGCGCAGCGTCGCGCAACGTCAACATCTCGCGAGCGGGCAGGACTCGGATGTGTTCATCCGGTCGGACGGCCTGCTCGTAAAACGCACGCGCACCGGCCGTGACCTGCGGCGCGAGGCCGAGATGATGTTGTACCTGAGCGGCTGCGGCATCCCCGTCCCGCGGGTGCACGAGGCCACCGAGGACGAGCTCGTCATGCAGTACGTGCCCGGCCCGCGGATGTCCGAGGAGATCGGCCGCAAGCCGTGGCTCGCGGGCAGCCTCGGTGAGGAGCTCGCGGACCTGCACCGCCGCCTCGACCTCGTCCCGGCGCCCGGCTTCCTGTCCGGCGAGGGCAACCTCCTGCACCTCGACCTGCACCCCGGCAACGTCGTGCTCGGCCCGGAAGGGCCCGTGGTCCTCGACTGGGCGAGCGCCGGCAAGGGCGACCGCAGGCTCGACGTCGCGCTCAGCTGGGTCTCGCTCGCCGTCGCCCACCTCGCGCCGGTCATGAAGCTCACGCGCTGGCGGTTCCTCCGCTCGTTCATGGCCAACGTCGACCCCGAGGCGAAGAACGCGATCCCGGAGGCCGCGCGCATCAGGCTCGCGAGGCACGACCGTGATCCGCGCGAACGCGCCGCACTTCAGAAGCTGATGGACCGCGGACCCCATTAGGCTGGGTGCATGCCGGACCGACTGTCAGCGCTGGACGCCTCGTTCCTGTACCTGGAGGGCTCCACGACGCCGATGCACGTCGGCGGCGTCGCGGTGTTCAAGAGGCCCAAGGCCGGTTTCGACTACGACAAGCTCGTCGACCTCATCGAGCAACGGCTCAGCCTCGTGCCGCGCTACCGGCAGAAGGTCGTGCACGTCCCCGGACGCATCGCACGGCCCGTGTGGGTCGACGACCCCGATTTCGACGTCACGTACCACGTGCGCAGGTCGGCGCTGCCCAAGCCGGGCAACGAGACGCAGCTGCACGACCTCATCGCGCGCCTGATGTCGCGCCCGCTCGACCACTCCCGCCCGCTGTGGGAGATCTACCTGGTCGAGGGCCTCGAGAAGAACCAGACCGCGGTCATCACCAAGACCCACCAGGCCATGATCGACGGCATCGCGGCGCTGGAGATCGGCCAGGTCATGCTGGACGTCTCGCCGACGCCGCGCACCAACGTCGAGAACCTCTGGATGCCGCAGCCCGAGCCCAGCCCGCTGCAGCTCGTGGCCGACGCGGTCACCGACATCGTGCACAGCCCCGGTGAGCTCGTCGAGAACGTCCGCAGCGCCGCCCTCGACACCGTCAACACGGTCGAGAAGGTCTTCACCGCGTTCGGCGTGCTCGCGAGCGCCGTCCGCACCGCCGCGACGCCCGCTCCCGGCACGCCGCTGAACGTCCGCATCACCTCGCCGCAGCGCCGGTTCGCCGTCGCGCGCGCCCAGCTCGACGACCTGCGCGCCATCCGCAAGCAGCACGGCGGCACGGTCAACGACGTGGTGCTCGCGGCGCTGAGCGGAGCCCTGCGCAACTGGCTGCTCAGCCGCGGCGAGAACGTCACCGGCAGCACCACGATCCGCGCGATGGCCCCGCTCTCGGTGCGAGAGGCCGACCCCGACTCGGGCAACAACGTGAGCGCCTACCTGGTCGACCTCCCGGTCGGCGAGCCGAACCCGGTCGTCCGCCTGCACCACGTGAGCCACGCGATGCGCGCGCACCAGGAGTCCGGCCAGTCCGTCGCCGCCGACGCGCTGGTGAAGGTCTCCGGCTTCGCCCCGCCGACGCTGCACGCCCTCGGCGCGCGGGCCGCGAGCTCGTTCAGCCGCCGGTTGTTCAACGTGATCGTCACCAACGTTCCCGGCCCGCAGGTGCCGCTGTACGCGGCAGGCGCGAGAATGACCGAGATCTTCCCGGTCGTGCCGCTCGCCAAGAACCAGGCGCTGGCCATCGGGGTGACGTCGTACGACGGTGGTGTGTACTTCGGTTTGAACGGCGACCGCGACGCCATGTCCGATGTGGACGTTCTCGCGACCATGGTCGAGGAGTCGGTGGAGGAACTGATGGGGACGGCGAGCGCATGAGGGTCTACATCCCGGCCACGGTGCCGATGCTGCGCACGTTCGTCGACAGCGGCGAACTGGCCCCGGTGACCGGCACGGCGTTCGCGCTGACGCCGGCGCTGCGCGAGTCCTACGCGGCGGGCGACACGGAGGAGCTGGAGTACGCGGCGATGCTCGACGCGGCCCGCGCCTCCCTGCGGCTGCTGGCGGCCGACGAGAAGGCGGAGCCGCGGCGTGCGGTGCTCGCGGTCGACATGGACGACGTGACGTTGCGCCCGGACCTCGACTTCTCGGTCGTGAAGGTCGGGGGTTCGTTCAGCATCAAGGACGTCGCCGCCGTGCACCTCGACACGGCCGAGGCCGAGCAGGACGTGCGCGCGGCCGCGGACGTCATCGACGCGGCGGACCTAGGCGACCCGGACGCGGAGTTCGCGCTGGGCAGCGCCGAGGACCACGAACTGGCCTGGTATGCGGCGCAGGAGCTCCCGTTCGTGCTGGAGCTGCTCTAGGCGCTGTCCTGCAAGTCTCGTTGGGCGACAGTGGCGGCCGAGGGACCCGGAGGCGGCACCGCCGCAACGCCCGAATACGCCCGGTATGAGGGCGTGGCGGCGGCACCGCCTCCGGGTCTCTCGCCCGCGCCTGTCACCGAACGAACTTGCAGGACAGCGCCTAGTCCCGGCGCTGGTCGTGCACCTCGGGCAGCGCGATGAACCCCGCTGCCCGGTAGGTGGCGACCGCGCCGACGTTCGAGCTCGGCGTGCAGACGAGCGCGCTCGACGAGCCGAGCTCGCGCAGCACCGCCGCCGCGGCGAGGGTGATCGCCTTGCCGAGACCCTTGCCCCGGTGGTCGTGGTGCACACCCATCGGTTCGATCAGCCCGGGCTTTCCGATGCCCGCCGACCACACCGTGATCGCCGCGGCGGCCTGTCCGTCGTGGAACGCGACCAGGCAGCGGGAGTCGGCGTGCGGTGAGCCGGAAGCCATCGCGTGCCAGCGCTCCGCGGTGAACGTCGACTTCTCGAACGCCGCCCTGAGCACGCCGGCGTACACATCGGCCTGATCAGCCCCGATCGCCTCGACGCGCACGCCCGGATCCTCCACCGGTGCGGCGAGATCACGGCGCAACGGCGTCCAGGGCACGTCGGACTGCCAGCCGCGTTCGAACATCAACTCCTGGAACCGCGTGCCCCGAGGGGATTCCACGTAGACGGTCCCAGCGGGAAGGACACCGCTTTCCGGCGCGCAGATGTCGTCGGCCAGCCGGACAGCGAGCTCCTCGTCAGCGCGCAGATCCGGCGCGATCGTGAACCGCAGCAGGTCCTCGCCGTCGAGCAGTCCCACGGCGACGGTCCGCCCGTCCTGCCGCCACGTCCGGACCGCCGCGGCCGTCGCCTCGGCCCCGAAACGCCAGTACCAGCCCAGATCTCCGGGGTGGAGCTGGAACGGCTGATCGTCGTGCTGCCAGTCGCGCAACGCGCGCACGGCCTCGTCCAGCATCACATTCCCTCCGCGGGCTCCCACAGCTCGATCCGGTTGCCCTCGGGGTCGACACACCACCCGAACAGGCCGAACTCCGAGTCCTCCGTGTCGGGCAGCACCTCGACACCGCGTGCCTTCAGCTTGGCCATCAACGACACCAGGTCGTCCACGCGCAGGTTCAGCATGGTGCGCTGGTGGGGTTCGCCGATGTACTCCGTGTCCTGCGCGAACAACGCCATCGTCGTCGTGCCCGGGTACTCGTTCGTCGCCGTGTCGAGCCAGTGGAAGGTGACGGTGCCCTTCTCGCTCATCGGCACGCCGAGGTTGTCGCGGTACCAGGCCGCCAAACGCACAGGATCCCTAGAACGCAGGAAAACCCCGCCGATGCCAGTCACCCGCGCCACCCGACGGACCCTACTACCGCGTGCCACGATGGGGGAATGGACGCAGTCACGTCTGCACCCGAACCGGTCAACGAGCCTGTGCGGACCTACGCACCCGGTAGCGCCGAACGGGCCAGCCTGCAGGCACGGATCGCCGAGCTCGAAGGCACGTCGCACGAGCTGACGATGACCATCAGCGGTCAGCAGCGCATGGGCGGCGGCGACCGCATCGACGTCGTCCAGCCCCACGACCACAGGCATGTTCTCGGCGTGACGGCGCAGGCCACGAACTCCGACGTCGCCGAAGCCATGCGCGCCGCCCAGCACGCCGCACCGGGCTGGCAGGAGCTGCCGTTCGACGAACGCGCCGCCGTGCTGCTGCGGGCCGCCGACCTGCTCGCGGGGCCGTGGCGCGACACCCTCAACGCCGCCACGATCCTCGGCCAGTCGAAGTCCGTGCAGCAGGCCGAGATCGACGCGGCGTGCGAGCTGATCGACTTCCTGCGCTTCAACGTCCACTTCGGCCGTCGCGTCCTGGAGGAGCAGCCGCTCTCGTCGCCGGGTGTGTGGAACCGGATGGACCACCGGCCGCTCGACGGGTTCGTCGTGGCGATCACGCCGTTCAACTTCACCGCCATCGCGGGCAACCTGCCGCTGGCGCCCGCGTTGATGGGCAACACGGTGCTGTGGAAGCCGTCGCCGTCGCAGCAGCTGGCCGCGCACTTCACCATGCGGCTGCTGGAGGAGGCGGGCCTGCCGCCGGGTGTGATCAACCTCGTGACCGGGGACGGCGAGGCGCTGAGCCAGGTCGCGTTGCGGGACAGGTTCTTCGCGGGCCTGCACTTCACCGGCTCCACGCGCACGTTCAAGGCGTTGTGGCAGACCATGGCGGCCAACCTCGACCACTACCGCGCCTACCCGCGCGTCGTCGGCGAGACCGGCGGCAAGGACTTCGTGCTGGCACACGCCTCCGCCGACCCGAACGCGCTCGTCACGGGTCTCGTCCGCGGTGCTTTCGAGTACCAGGGCCAGAAGTGCTCGGCGGCGTCGCGGTCGTACGTCCCGCGGTCGTTGTGGGAGGGCGGGGTGCGCGACCAGCTGCTCGACGTCACGAAGTCGTTGTCCTACGGCGATGTCACGGACCTGTCGGTGTTCGGCGGCGCGGTCATCGACCACCGCGCGTTCGCCAAGCACGAGGAGGCGCTGCTGATGGCGTCCGCGTCCACTTCGGTCGAGGTGCTCGCCGGCGGCTCGTGCGACGACTCGGTGGGCTACTTCGTCGAGCCGACGGTGCTTCTCGGCACCGACCCGCGCCACGACATCTTCACGACCGAGTACTTCGGCCCGATCCTCGCCGTGCACGTCTACGAGGACGCGGACTACCCGAAGATCATGGAGACCATCGACACCTCCACGCCGTACGCGCTGACCGGCGCCGTGTTCGCGCGCGACCGGGCAGCCGTCGAGCAGGCACATCGCGCCCTGCGGTTCGCGGCGGGCAACTTCTACGTCAACGACAAGCCGACCGGTGCCGTCGTCGGGCAGCAGCCGTTCGGCGGGTCGCGCGGGTCCGGCACCAACGACAAGGCGGGCTCGATCTACAACCTGCAGCGGTGGACGAGCCCGCGCGTCGTCAAGGAAACGCTGGTGCCTCCGACGAGTCACCGGTACCCGCACATGGGTTAGTGCCGAGGCTTCCAGCCCGTGGCCTCGGTGAGCTTCGTGCTCACCACCCGCTGCGAACGGCTGAACACCTCGAACGCGGCCGTGACCTTGCCGAAGAACCGCGGCAGGCGCGTGATCCCCAGGTCCCGCTTGAGCACCGGCGTGCCGACGTTGTAGATCCCGGGAGGCGCGTCGAGGGCGGCGATCGCGGCCGCCGCGGCGTCGGCGGGGTGCACGACCGACATCCAGCCGTCGCCGATGAGCACCGGCGGTGACATGGCGTCGCCGCCGATCAGCATCCCGAAGCGCAGGAACACGCCGCCGGGGTGCTTCAGGACGTTCTGCTGCGCCGTCACCGAGCTCGCGATGTGCCCGACGGGCTTGATCGGCGCGTTCTCGTCGAGCTCCCGGTCACCGCCGTCGGCGTAGACGAACGAGATGCCCTCCTGCACGACCCGCCCGACCTCGGCCCTGGTCGCGGCCTCGGCCACGGCGGCACTGCCCTCGGTGCGGAGGCGGTTGTTCTCGGCCCACGCGCTGGCGAGGACGGCCTTGGCGCTGAGCGGGATGCGGGTGGCGAGGTTCAGCACGGCGTCGTAGCCCGTGAACGCGGCCGTGAGCTGGTCCACGTCGAACATCGAGGTCGTGTGCCGGTCCAGCACCCCGACCTCGTGTCCCGCCGCCCGCAGCTGGGGCACCGCTTCCCGTCCGAGAACACCTGTCGCACCGATCACGAATACCTTCATGACAGGTGGACGAGACAGCGCCTCAGGTTGTGACGAGCCGCTGGAACGCCTGCTGCGCCTTGCCCAGCGCGATCGAGGAGACCTGGGCGTCGTTGGCGTTGCGCAGGCTCGCGACGACCCTGTACGACTCGGTCGCGTTGACCGCGACCAGGTAGGTGCACTCGATGATGCCGGGCCCGGTGGCGAACGACACCGCCGCCGTGTGGCTGTTGAGGATGGTCTCGGTGCCGTTCTCGGGCACCGCGTAGGCGCCCGCGAACTGGACGATGACGAACAGGTCGGACTCGGCGCCCGTCCCCTCCCGGAACGCGCAGGACCGGGGCAGGTCGGGGAACGGCTCCGGCGGCCCGGCCAGCGGGGCGCTGAAGTCGGCTGCCGCGAGCAGCGTGCAGGGGTCGGCCGGCAGCTTCCGAGGTGTGTCCATGCGCGGCGACGTGGTGGTGACCGTCGTCTCTGTCGTGGTCGTCGTCGTTGTGCTCGGTGGTGCCGCCACGGGGGCCGAACCGCAGCCCGCGACCAGGAGCACCAACGGCAGCCAGCGCCTCACTTCGGCAGCCTTTCGACGGCCTTCGCGGCCAGCCCCTGGGTGACCTGCCCGACGACGTTGAGGTCGTGGTTGCGCTGCAGGACCTTCAACCCGACGAGCTGCCCGTCCTTCGCCTCGACGACGGCGTCGCACGTCACCTCGCCCGAGACGTCGACGCACTTGCGCGTCAGCGGACGGTCACCGACCACGCCGCCGTAGCCGCCGTCGGCCAGCAGCTCCTGCGACTCGTCGGCGTACTTCGCGGTCAGCAGCGTGAGCCGGACGGTCAGCGACTGGAACGGGTAGTCGCAGGCCTTGTCCGACCTGTTCGGGGTGCCGTTGAGCGAGCCCGCGTCGCCGGACTGCAGCAGCGAGCAGGGGTCGGTGTCCTCGAACTTCGGGGTGGACGGCTGCTGCGGGGCCGAGCAGGCGGCCAGAGCGAGGAGCAGGACCGGAAGCAGTCGCATCATGAGAACAACCTTCGCATTGCCGGCTTGTTCGCGAGAGTTCGCCTCTTTCGCTGGTTCTCGTGCCGGCGCGGACGTGTGGTCATGATGCCGCCGGCAGCCGTTCGAGCACCGCGGTGATCACGGCCTGGACCGTCAGCAACAACCGGGACTCGGACGCGCCGACCTGCACCAGCCCCACGGAGAGCGTGCGGTTGTAGGCGACCGGGGCCCACGCGGCGCACGTGATCTCCCGCGGAGGTCCGCCGCACGAGAACCAGACGTGGTGCCCGTCGATCAGACCTTGGTGCCCCTTGGGGTTGTTCGCCTTCTCCTCGTCGTACGAGCGTTCCGCCACTCCGACCACCACGACGAGGTCGTCCGGCTTCCCGCTGCCGACCACGGCCGCGCAGCTGCCAGGGATCTTCTCGTACGGTGCGGGAGTGACGGCGAACGTGCCAAAGCCTCGTGATTTGTAGTCGTTCTCGACAACGAGCTTGCACGGGTCGACCGCGACCAGGTTCCGCGGCTTGTCGATGCGCGGCGACGTCGTCGGCACCGGCTTGGGCGGTGGTCCGGGGATCTCGGCGGTGCACGCGGTGAGGGCGGCGCACAACACGGCGACCCCCAGAAGTCTGTTCACGAGGGCCAGTGTGAACGACCGCCGCAACCTCAATCCGTGTAATCGTCCATCCCGGCCCGGGACGCGAGCAACCGCCGCAACGACGTCAACCGCCCCGGTGCGTCCGGCACGAGCTCGTCGAGCATGCAGCCGGGGTCCTCGGGTGAACCCAGGTGACCGCAGCCGGGCGGGCACTCCTCGGCGGCCTCGGCGAAGTCCGGGAAGGCCTTCACGATGTCGTCCGGCGTGATGTGCGCGAGGCCGAACGAGCGGATGCCCGGCGTGTCCACGACCCAGCCGCCCTCGGGCAGCCGCAGCGCGACGGCCTGCGTGGAGGTGTGCCGGCCCTTGCCGACGCCCGACACCACGCCCACCGCGCGGTTCGCGTCCGGCACGAGCTTGTTGACCAGGGTGGACTTGCCGACTCCGGAGTGGCCGATCAGGCACGAGACCGTGTCCGCGAGCCGCGCGCGCAGTTCGGCGGGCTCCTCGTCCGACCTCGTCACGACCACCGGCACGTCGAGCTCGGTGTAGAGCGCCAGCAACGCGTCCGCCGAGGCCAGGTCCGACTTCGTCAGGCACAGCACCGGTTCCAGGCCGCCGGCGTACGCGGCGACCAGGCACCGGTCGATGAAACCCGTGCGCGGCGGGGGATCCGCCAGCGCGACGACCATGATGAGCTGGGAGGCGTTCGCGACGACGACGCGTTCGAACGGGTCGGTGTCGTCCGCGGTCCGGCGCAGCACCGACCTGCGTTCCTCCACGCGCACGATGCGGGCCAGCGTGTCCGGCTGGCCCGACGTGTCACCGACGATCCCGACCCGGTCGCCGACCACCACGGGCGTGCGGCCCAGTTCGCGTGCACGCATCGCCGTCACGACGGCGTCGGACTCGACCATCGCGCACGTCCAGCGGCCGCGGTCGACGCCGATCACCATCGCGATCTCGGCGTCGGCGTGTTCCGGCCGGATCTTGCTGCGCGGCCGCGTCCCCTTGCCGGGGCGCACGCGCACGTCGGACTCGTCGAGCTTGCGCCAGTCCCGCTTGCCCACTGTCTACGCGCCCCCGGTGAGCATGGTGTTCCACATGCCCGGGAAGTCGGGGATGGTCTTGGTGGTGCTGCCGATGTCGTCGACGGACATGCCCGGCACCACCAGCCCGATGATCGCGCCCGCCGTGGCCATCCGGTGGTCGGCGTAGGCCTTCCACACGCCGCCGCGCAGGGGAGCGGGGTCGATGACCAGGCCGTCCTCGGTCTCGGTCGCGGTGCCGCCGATCGCGTTGATCTCGTTGACCAGGGCCGCGATCCGGTCGGTCTCGTGGCCGCGGATGTGCGCGACGCCGCGGATGGTCGTGCGGCCCTCGGCCAGCGCCGCGAGAGCCGCGACGGTCGGCGTGAGCTCGCTCTCGTCGCGCAGGTCGATGTCCACACCGGACAGCTTCGCCGGGCCGCGCACGGTCAGGCCGCGCTCCGACACCTCGACCTCGCAACCCATGCGCTCCAGGATGCCGCGCACCGCGTCACCGGGCTGGGTCGTCCGCGCGGGCCAGTGCGGGATCGTCACCTCGCCCCCGGTCACCGCGGCCGCCGCGAGGAACACCGTCGCGTTCGACAGGTCGGGCTCCACGTGCCACGTGCGGGCCTTGATCACACCGGGCTCGACGCGCCACACGTCCGGGACGCTCGTGTCGACCTCGACGCCGACGGACCGCAGCGTCTGGACCGTCATGTCGATGTGCGGCAACGAGGGCACGGGCTTGCCGTCGTGCCGGATCGTGACGCCCTTGTCGAACCGGGCGGCGGACAGCAGCAGTCCGGACACGAACTGCGACGAGCCCGACGCGTCGATCGTCACCTCGCCGCCGGGCACCGAACCCGTGCCGTGCAGGACGAACGGCAGCGAGTCCCCGTCGATCTCGACGCCCAGCGACCGCAGCGCACCCAGCACGGTGCTCATCGGCCGCGTCCGCGCGTGCGGGTCGCCGTCGAACCGGATCTCGCCCTCGGCCAGCGCGGCGGCGGGCGGCAGGAAGCGCATGACCGTGCCCGCGAGACCGCAGTCGACGTCGGCCGGACCGCGCAGCAGACCGGGCAGGACGTCCCAGCCGCCGTCCTCGCGGTCGGTGACGCCGACGCCGAGCGACGACAGCGCGGCGGTCATCAGCACCGTGTCACGGCTGCGCAGCGGGGCGTGGACCGTCGAGGGCCCGTCCGCCAGCGCCGCGAGCACCAGAACGCGGTTCGTGATCGACTTCGAGCCGGGCACCGGCACCGTCGAGTGGACTGGGCCGGACGCGCTGGGGGCAGACCAGTGCTGAGTCATGCACAGATGATCCCGCATCAGTCCCCGGACAGTTCGCACTGGTGTGCGGGACGTGGGATTATCGCAACTTCGGAGGTGATCGGTTTTGTGCGGTAGGTACGCCTCCACCAAGGACCCGGCGCTGCTGGCGGCCGAGTTCGACGCGGTGGACGGGACCGGCGACGAGGCACCGGGAGCGGACTACAACATCGCCCCCACCAAGCACGTCATGGCCGTGGTCGAGCGCAAGCCCGAGGACGAGGAGCTGGAGCGGGTCGTCCGCGTCATGCGCTGGGGCCTCGTCCCGCACTGGGCGAAGGACCTCTCCGGCGCGGCGAAGATGATCAACGCCAGGGCCGAGACCGTGCTGACCAAGCCCGCGTACAAGCAGTCGGTGACCAAGCGGCGCTGCATCATCCCCGCCGCCGGCTGGTACGAGTGGCAGCCGGCCGAGGGGCGCAAACAGCCGTACTTCATGACGCTCGGGGACGACACGTCCCTGGCGATGGCGGGCATCTGGTCCGTGTGGTGGAAGGACGACGTTCCGACCGTCACGTGTGCGGTGCTCACCACCGACTCGATCGGCGCGTTGACCGAGGTGCACAACCGCATGCCGTTGCTGCTGCCCCGGGACCGCTGGTCGGCGTGGCTCGACCCGGCCTCGCTCGACCCGTCCGAGCTGCTGAGCCCGGACCCGTCGATCGTCGAGGCACTGGAGTTGCGGCCCGTCTCGACCGATGTGAACAGCGTGAAGAACAACAACCCGTCCCTGGTCGACCGCGTCTCGCTCGCCGAGGAGCCCGCACCCACCCAGCTCGAGCTGTCGTGACCACGCTGTTGGTGGACACGCCGCACGGTCCCGCGCGGGCCTCGCTGCACTGTGCCCACGAACCGCGCGCCGCGCTGCTCCTGGGCCACGGCGCCGGTGGTGGCGTCGAGGCCCCGGACCTGGTCGCCGCGTGCCACGCCGCCAACTCGGTCGGCGTGCACGTGGCGTTGATCGAACAGCCCTACCGCGTCGCGGGCCGACGTGCCCCGGCACCGGCGAACCAGCTCGACACGGCCTGGATGGCGGTGGTCGAGGACCTGGGCGAACGCTGGTTCGACGGCCTGCCCCTGGTGTTCGGGGGCCGGTCGTCGGGCGCGCGGGTGGCCTGCCGGACGTCGGTCGAGGGCCAGGCCGTGGCGGTGCTGTGCCTCGCCTTCCCGGTGCACCCGCCGGGCAAGCCGGAGAAGTCGCGGATGGCCGAGCTCGACGGCGTCGAGGTCGCCACGCTGGTCGTGCAGGGCGAGAACGACCCGTTCGGCCAGCCCGGCCGTGCTCTTCACCGCGAGGTCGTGCTGCTCAAGGGCGACCACTCGCTGAAGGCGTCCGTGGGCGACGTCGGCCGGTCTGTCGGCGAATGGCTCGACCGAGTGCTGCGGCCGCTCGACTAAATAGCCTGCTCACGGGAGTGCGCGGCATTACTGTCCCGGCCCATGACGCTTCTCGATGACCAAGGCAGGCCCGAACCTCCGACGGACGGCGACGAGCTCGCCACCCTGAACGGCTTCCTGGAGTTCCAGCGCGCGACCCTGGTCTGGAAGACCAAGGGCCTCACCTCGCAGCAGCTCGCCCAGACCACCGCGAAGTCGGAGATGACCCTCGGCGGCCTGGTCAAGCACCTCGCGTACGTCGAGCAGCAGTGGTTCCACGTCGTGCTGCACGACCGCAAGCCGTTGGAGCCGTGGGCGAGCGTCGACTGGAACGCCGACTACGACTGGGACTGGCACTCGGCCTCGAGCCACACCCCCGAAGAGCTCCTGGCGCTGTGGCAGGACGAGGTCGACCGCGCCCGCAAGGCCGTCGAGGAGGCACTGGAGACCGGCGACCTCGGTCAGGCGGCCAAGCGCAAGCCGTGGCGCGGCGACGACCGCACGGTGAGCCTGCGCTGGATCCTCACGCACATGGTCGAGGAGTACAGCCGGCACAACGGCCACGCCGACCTCATTCGCGAGGCGATCGACGGCCAGACGGGCGAGTAGGGCGAGCTCTTCCGAATGGCGGAATTGGTCGGCCGAAAGTACGAAATCTTATCTTCGGGACAACCGGGTGTATCTCCGAGTCGTCGATCAGTGTGCAAGGCGAACGCCTGTCGAGACGAATTCGGGGAGAACACGTGAGCCGTTTCCGCACGATTGCGACCGCGACCGCACTGGCCGGCACCGCCACATTGGGCGTCGTGGCGTCCTCTGCCGCCCAGGCCTCCGACCCGGCGGCGGCCCCGTGGTGCACCGGCGACGATCTGGCGATCCGCGTCGACGACATGCGCTCTCCGTCGGCCAAGGACAAGGCGCACGTGATCCGGTTCGTCGCCGCGGAGGGTGTCTCCTGCAGGATCGGTGGCACCGTGAGCAACCTGCGCTTTCTCGACTGGAAAGGCAACGACGTCCACGCCGCCCTGAACGGAGGCCAGCCTCCGTACAGCGAGACGCTGATCGGCGGGGACAGCTACGCCGCCAAGTACGTGGCGTCGAACAGCGAGGGCCCCCAGCAGTTCCCCGCCTTCGTCCGCTTCAACCTGCCCGGCCAGGGCCAGCTGGGCGCTCTGGTCACCGTCGCGTGGCCGGCGTCCGGTATCGGTGCTGACTACGTCCGCAGCGGTGGCATCGTGGCGCCGGTCGGTTAAGCACTGATTCCGGCGACCACCGCATTGGTGAGTCGCACCAGTTCGGCAGGCGTGATCTCGACTTCGAGACCACGCCTGCCCGCGCTGCAGAAAACCGTCTCGAATTGCAACGCCGACTCGTCGATCACGACCGGAAGGCGTTTCTTCTGGCCGAGCGGCGAAATTCCTCCGGCGACATAACCGGTGGCGCGCTCGGCGTCGGCGACGACGGCCATCTTCGCCTTCTTGCCCTTCAGCGCCGCCGCGAGACCCTTCAGGTCCAGCTGGACGGTCACCGGCACGACGCCGACCGCGAGCTTGCCGTCCACCTCGGCCACGAGCGTCTTGAACACGCGGCCCGGCACCAGCCCGAGCGCCTCGGCCGCCTCCAGCCCGTAGGACTCGTGGCGGGGGTCGTGCTCGTACGAGTGCAAGGTGTGCGCCACCCGCTGCTTGTCCAGCAGCGCTGTGGCGGGGGTCCCACGTCCGGCCATGCGGAATTACTACCAGCCCCGCTGTTGTTACTCAGAACGTGGCAACGAACATGCTTGAGCGGTCACGCGTAAAGTCAGTCCCGACCCAGAACCTGTGGGAAGGGAGCGCGGTGCCCGCCACCGGCACGACAGAGACGACGGCGGAGCGCGCTGCACGTTTCGAGCGCGACGCGATGCCCATGCTCGACCAGCTGTACTCGGCTGCCCTGCGCATGACGCGCAACCCGGCGGACGCCGAGGACCTGGTGCAGGAGACGTTCCTCAAGGCCTACTCGGCGTTCGCGTCCTTCTCGGAGGGCACGAACCTGAAGGCCTGGCTCTACCGGATCCTGACGAACACCTACATCAACGGCTACCGCAAGAAGCAGCGCCAGCCGATTCAGCAGCCGACCGACGAGATCACGGACTGGCAGCTGGCGCAGGCGGAGAGCCACACCTCGTCCGGGCTGCGCAGCGCCGAGGTCGAGGCACTCGACAACCTGCCCGACAGCGACGTCAAGGAAGCATTGCAGCGGTTGCCGGAGGAGTTCCGGATCGCGGTCTACCTCGCCGATGTCGAAGGCTTCGCGTACAAGGAGATCGCAGACATCATGGGCACCCCGATCGGCACGGTGATGTCCCGGTTGCACCGGGGCCGTCGCCAGCTCCGCGACATGCTGGCGGACGTCGCCCGCGAGCGTGGTTTCCTCCGAGGTAGCAACGGAGACGCGTCATGAACTGCGGCGAACCCCACGACACCGACTGCTCCGAGGTGCTGTCCGAGGTCTGGTTGTTCCTGGACCAGGAATGCGACCAGGGCAGGCGCGCGGCACTGCAGACGCACCTCGACGAGTGCCATCCGTGCCTGGAGCAGTTCGGGCTGGAGGAGCACCTCAAGGCGCTGCTCGCCCGCAAGTGTGGCGGAGACTACGCACCCGCTGATCTGAAGGCGCGCATCCGGGCGACGATCGTGGAGATTCGCACCGAGGACTGAGAAGTACCCCGGCAAGACAAAAGGCCCTGGTCACCGTGGTGGTGACCAGGGCCTTTCGCAGCACTCAGGCGTTGGGGCGCTTGCCTCGGTTGGCGCCGCCCTTTTTGCGGTCGCGGCGCTTGCGAGCACGCTTCGACATGGGTGTCTCCTAGGATCAGAACTGCTTCACCGCGTCGGCTGGGCCGACCTGCTGGGTTACCAATTCGCGATGGTCGGACCAGCCGACCAATCGAACACAGCTTCCGTAGTTTCTCATGGAGGAGTTCTGAGCACGCTCACGGACCTGTTGGCCGAGCACACGAAGCTCTCCGGCGCTGCCGTCGACCACCTCCAACTGGTCGTCGCGGAGTGGCAGCTCCTCTCCGACCTGTCGTTCGCGGACTTCGTCATGTGGGTCCCGCTCGAGGACGACACGTTCCTCTGCGTCGCCCAGGCCCGTCCCACGACGGCGCCCACGGCCCACCCCGAGGACGTGGTGGGCAGCGAGGTGCACACCGAGGAGCACCCGCAGCTGCGCCGGGCCATGGACGAGTCGCGGATCTGCCGCGAGGAGGACCCGCGCTGGCACCTGGGCGTGCCGGTGCGGCGAGAGACCATCCCGGTGCGGCTGGGCACGCAGGTCATCGCGGTGCTGAGCCGCAGCACCAACCTGGCCGTGCCGCGCGTGCCGTCGCCGTTGGAGATCTCATACCTCGGCAGTGCCGCCGACCTGTGCCAGATGATCGCGGACGGCACGTTCCCCGCGCCCGAGCCCTCGCCGGACGTGCACACCAGCCCGCGCGTCGGCGACGGCCTGATCAGGCTCGACCCGTCCGGCGCGGTGGTGTTCGCCTCGCCGAACGCGCTGTCGGCCTACCACCGCATGGGGCACGCCTCCGACCTGGTCGGCGTGCACCTGGCGCCGTTGACCCGCAGCCTGATCGGCGACCCGTTCGACGCCACCGAGGTCGCGCAGCGCATCCGGCAGGCGCTCGACGGGCAGCCGTCGATGCGCATGGAGGCCGAGTCGCGCCGGGGCGCCGCGGTGTTGTTCCGTTCTCTGCCCCTTCGGCCGCGCGGGCAGGCCGCGGGCGCCATCGTGCTGTGCCGCGACGTCACCGAAGTACGTCGTCGTGACCGTGCGTTGATGTCCAAGGACGCCACGATCCGCGAGATCCACCACCGGGTGAAGAACAACCTGCAGACCGTCGCGGCCCTGCTGAGGCTGCAAAGCCGCAGGTTGAACAACCCGGAGGCCAAGGAGGCGCTCGCCGAGTCCGTGCGCCGTGTGACCTCCATCGCACTGGTTCACGAGACGCTGTCGATGAGCGTCGACGAACGGGTCGACCTCGACGACGTGGTCGACAAGGTTATCCCGATGATGAGCGACGTCGCCGTCACCGAGACCCAGGTGAGCGTGCGTCGCGAGGGCGGTTTCGGCATCGTGCCGGCCGAGATCGCCACCCCGCTGGTCATGGTGCTGACCGAGCTCGTGCAGAACGCCTTCGAGCACGCGTACGCCCCTGGCCAGCGCGGGGAGGTCGTCGTGCGTTCCGAGCGGTCCGCGAAATGGCTCGACGTGACGATCACCGACGACGGCAAGGGTCTTCCGCAGGGTTTCTCGCTGGAACGCACCGATCGGCTGGGTCTGCAGATCGTTCGGACCCTCGTCGATTCCGAATTGAGAGGCTCCCTGAGCTTGCGGCGACGGCCCCGAGGCGGTACTGAGGCGGTCCTGCGCGTGCCGCTCAGAGCACGGCGCTAAACTAACGCCGTGCACACGTGACGATCAGCCTCAGCGGTCTCACGTGGTCATGCGGGAGGGTGTGCAAACAAAAAGAAGAAGCCCGACACCTGGCACGGTGTCGGGCTTCTTCTCTGTCTGTCTTAAGAGGCTAACTGCCTGCTCAGGCGTTGCTGCGGGCGCGCGTGCGAGCGTTGCGGCGCTTGAGGGCGCGGCGCTCGTCTTCGCTCATCCCGCCCCAGACGCCGGCGTCCTGGCCGCTCTCGAGCGCCCACGCGAGGCAGTCCGAGACGACGGGGCAACGGCGGCAGACGGTCTTCGCCTCGGCGATCTGAAGCAGCGCGGGACCACTGTTCCCAACGGGGAAGAACAGCTCGGGGTCCTCGTCGCGGCAGATCGCGCGGTGGCGCCAGTCCATTGGAACTACTCCTCAGCCTAGGCGCGCACAAGGGCACGCCGGTTGTCAGCGGTCGTTTTTGGGGTGCTTGTGAATGCTTTCACGAACGGCAGAGATGTCAAGGGGTAAGCACTGACCCGGTGAGTGAACTCACCCAAAAGATCGACAGCGTTCACCTGGGGTTTCACGCTCTGCTGTCACTCGACTGCAGTACATCGCGGGTGGGTACCGAGACGGTCACGAACCGATCACGGACTGTCAAGTTCCTTATACAGCAACAGTCAACGCATCCGGGACCGCCTGGAACTCCACCGCGGTGGTCGTTCCGAGGAAATCTCCGTCGACCTGGAGGTTCGCGGGCTCCTCGCACTTCACTCTGACATAACCCACGTCGTCACGCCGAACGAGTTTCGCGCTCTTCGGATTCCCGGTGGCGAGAACCTGGGCGATGTAGCGCCCGACCGTGGGTACCCGCAACGTCTTCAGCGCACTCAGACCGAGGCCGCCGTCGAACGACGTGCTGGGGTTGAGCTGGATCGCCTTGTCACCGAAGTACGTCCACGGGTCGGTGTTCGACACGAACACCATGCCGACGTCGTCGAACGGCGCCTCGTCGGGCACCTCGACGACGAAGTGCTGCGGCTTGCGCACGAGTTGCGCGTAGGCCTTGAGCGCGACGCTCAGATAGAGGGCGGGACTCGCGTTGCGGCCCTTGGCGCGCTTGCGTTCCACGCCGGCGACGACATCGGCGTCGAGGCCCATGCCCGCGTTGAAGGTGAACCAGCGGCCGTCCTCGATGACGTCCGCGAAGACCTGCCCGAGCCCGATCCGGCGCTTGGTGCCGTGCTCGATGGCCTGCAGCAGGACGTGCGTGGCCTCGACGGGATCGCGCGGGATGCCGAGCGCGCCCGCGAAGACGTTGGCCGAACCGCCGGGCACGACGCCCAGCATCGGCTTCTCGGGGCGGGGGCCGCCGCGCAGGATGCCGTTGACCACCTCGTTGACCGTGCCGTCGCCGCCGTGGGCGATGACGAGGTCGAACCCGTCTCCCGCCGCCTGGTGGGCGGCGTCCGCCGCATGGCCGCGGTAGGAGGTCTCGATGACCTCCAGCTTCACGTCGCTGGCGAGTGCGTGGGCCAACACGTCACGGCCCGCGGGCGTCGTTGTTGTCGCCTGCGGGTTCACCACGAGAAGAGCGCGCACTACTTGAGAGTAAGACAGTGCGTGACCGTCCGCGGCTCGCATGTCCTCCCTCAGGGTGGCTCCAGCCTCACGAAAGTGGCGCAAATCTCCCTTCAGTAGCCTGCCGCGTCCGCCTCGCAGTGAGTGCACCCCGGACGACCGCCGGCTCGCTGAAGGCCCCTTGATCTTCCCGCGCCGGACGTGCTCGGAGAGCCCTCCAACCGGGTGGCATACGATCCGTGACCAGTACAGAACGTGAGGAAAGGTCTCCCGTGAGCACTCAGACCCAGGCGCCGCCGCGCCCGGTGCGCATCGCCTCGGCACTGACCTTCGTGCAGGGTCTGGGCGGTATCGCGCTGGCCGTCGCCCTCGTCATCCGGGTGATCGGGGGCTCGACCCCCGCGGGTCCGATCCTCGGTGCGGCCGGTGTGCTCGTGCTCTGGTTCGGCGGCGTGCTCTTCGCGACGGTCATGTTGTTCCGCGGCCACCACGGCGCCCGCACGCCCGTGATCGTCACGCAGCTGCTGCTGCTCGGCTGCGCCTGGTACGCGTACGGACCGTCGGAGCAGCCGCTGATCGGCTCGTTGGGCGGCATCTACTGCGTCGTCGTGCTCGTGTTCCTGTTCACGAACGACGGCCGCAAGTGGGCCATTGGCTACATCGACGAATCAGAAGTCGACAAAGCCGACTAAAGGAGGGTGGTCACGGTCACACGTCCGGGTGAAGCTGTGCGTGGTTGCTTAACCACTCCCTGCACTCACGAGGTGACCAACCATGCGTTTGACCATTGCGATCGCGGGCGCCGTCCTGGCGGCTCTCTCCCTCGCCCCTGCTGCCACGGCCGCTCCGGAGAACCCGGACATGTCGCCGATGATCATCGGCGGCAGCTACGCCCAGAACTTCCCCTACGCGGCGCGCCTGTTCGCCAACGGACGGGAGAACTGCTCCGCCACCAAGATCGCTCCCAACTGGATCCTGACGGCTGAGCACTGCGTGGCGAGCAGCGCCACGTACACGTTCCGCGCGGGCAGCCTGGACCAGACCTCCGGTGGCCAGATGGTCACCGCGAGCCAGATCATCAAGCACCCGTCGGCCGACCTGGCGCTGGCCAGGGTCTCACCGGCGATGTCCGGCCCGTTCTCCCCGCTCGTCGCGAATGTCACGACCAACCAGACCGTGCAGCTCTACGGCTGGGGTGCCACGTGCACCAACCAGCCGGAGATCAACTGCCAGTCGCGCTACCTGAAGGTCGCGAACACGCGCGTCACGAACACGAACGGCCGTGACTACCGCGGTGGCGTCGCCATCTCGGTGACCAGGGTCGACGGCATCGCGGCCGGCGGTGACTCCGGCGGCCCGATGTTCGCCAACGGCCGCCAGGTCGGCGTCGCCTCGACGTCGGACCGTTCGACGCGTTCCAACTACACCAGCGTCAACCACGGCCCCTACCGCAGCTGGATCACCCAGTACACGGGCGTCTGACACGCAGCTTGACCAGCGGTAACCCTGCGATGGCCCTCGGCTCCGGCCGGGGGCCATCACCCTACGTGACCACTAATGGTGGATGGACACGAACGGAGTAGCCAGTTACCGTGCCTCCAGCGTTCGCGCCGCTCGGGAGCATGGTGAGGTGGCCCAGTGCAGGACGGCCCGCAGCGGGTGACGACACAAGGCGATTCCGAACGCCCGAACGTGGCTCGGCTGTTCGACTACTACCTCGGTGGAGCCCACAACTTCGCGGTTGACCGCGCGTTGGCCGAGGAGATCATCCAGAAGTTCCCCGTCGCCGAGATGGCGCGCACGATCAGGTCCTTCTCGCGGCGCGTGGTGCGCCTGTGCGTCGAGGAGTACGGCATTCGCCAGTTCCTCGACCTGGGCAGCGGCATCCCGACCGCCGGCAACGTCCACGAGGTCTCCCAGTCGCTCGACCCGTCGTGCAACGTCGTCTACGTCGACAACGACGCGGTGACCGTGGCCCACGCCCGCACGATGCTGCGCGACAACCTCAACGCCGCCATCGTGCAGTCCGACGTCTGCGACGTCGGCGCCGTGCTGCGGCACCCGGAGACGCGCCGTCTCATCGACTTCACCAAGCCGACCGCCGTGCTGATGGTCGGCGTGCTGCCGTACGTCACCGACGAGCCCGCAGGCGTCGTCGCGCGCTATCGGGCCGCGTTGTCCGAGGGCAGCGTTCTCGCGTTGACGCATCTCACGAAGGACGTGGAGCCGGAGCTCGTCGGCCAGCTCGTCGACCTCGGGGACGACATGGGCCTGAAGCTCGTGCCGCGCTCCAAGCAGGACGTGGAGGAGTTCCTCTGCGGCCTGAAGCTGCTGGAGCCGGGGCTCGTGCTCGCCGCCCACTGGAGGGCGGACGGGGAGCTGCCCGGCACGTCCGCCGCTGCCGACGCGTCCACGTACGGCGCCGTCGGGATGATCTGAGGCCGGGAACGGCAAAGGCCGGGCCCGAAGCACAGGGGAGGCTTCGCGGACCCGGCCTTGACGGTCGCTCGGGCTGTGTCAGCCCCGGTACGCGCCCTGCGGCTGACCGGCGAGAGCCGCCGGGCCGCGGTACTGCGCGCTGCCGAACGCGAGGATCGCGTAGCCGATGAGGCTGAACAGCCACAGGCCCACGACGCCGAACACGGTGTCCTTCGCGAACGACTTCGCGATGTCGATCGACACGATCACCGAGATGACGATGTTCACGAACGGGATCAGCATCAGGATCAGCCACCAGCCCGGACGGCCGGCGATCTTGAGCCACACGTAGATGTTGTAGATCGGGATGATCGCGGCCCAGCCCGGCTGCCCGGCCTTGGTGTTGACCTTCCACATGATGATGATGCCGATCACCGCGAAGATGAGGCTGATCACCAGGAAGACGCCGGAGACTGCGGCTGCGGCATTCGGGTCGATGGTGGTCGGGTCAGTGCCCACGGTCGTTCCTTCTTTCCACGCTTACTTGTGCCGGGGGATCGGCGAGCGGGGACGCTGCCAGCACCGTGCACCCGTCCTCAGTGGAATTCCCGTTTCGTGAGCCTTTTGAGACCTTCTGTCAACCTTCAGAGTGACGAGCCGAGCTTGGCCAGGGCTTCGTCCGCGACGCGCATGGTCGTCCACTCGTCCATCGGTATGGCGCCCAACGACTTGTAGAACCCGATGCTGGGCTCGTTCCAGTTCAGCACCCACCACTGCAGACGGCTGTACCCCTTCGCGACGCACTCCTGGGCAAGCGCTTCCAGCAACTGCTTCCCGAGGCCCTTGCCACGCTGGTCCGGCGTGACGTAGAGGTCCTCGAGGTAGATGCCGTGCACCCCGTCCCACGTCGAGAAGTTCAGGAACCACAACGCGATCCCGACGACCTGACCGTCCACTTCGGCCACGTGACCGAAGAGTGCGGGACTCTCGCCGAACAGCGCGGTGTGCAACTGTTCCGATGTGAGGTGGCACTGTTCCGGCGCCTTCTCGTACAGCGCCAGTTCGTACACCAGCCCCACGACCGCGTCGACGTCGCGCGGTTCCACCCGCCGGATCATCACACCTCCCAGGCAGGCACGTTGAGCCTGCGCACCTGCGGGTCGCCCCGCTCGTCGCCCAGCTGGCAGATGCCGGCCGGGTCCAGTCCGAAGTGGACGCCCTGGTCGGGCGCGAGACCGAGCCACGCCGCGATCAGCACGCGGCTGAAGTGCCCGTGACCGACCAGCACGACGTCACCGCCGGGCAGGGTCTTGCGCACCTCGCCGAGCACCTTGCGCGCCCGTTCCTGCACCTCCGCGTGCGTTTCGCCGTTCGGCATCGGGTGCGTCCACACCGTCCAGCCGGGCACGCGCTCGCGGATCTGCGGCGTGGTGATGCCCTCGTAGTCGCCGTAGTCCCATTCGGCCAGGTCCTCGGTCGTCGCGCCGACCTCCAGCCCGGCCAGCGCGGCCGTTCTGGTGGCGCGCTGCCGCGGGCTGGTCAGCACGAGTGCGGGAGCCTGGTCCGTGCCTCTCAGCCGGGCGAGCACGGCGCCCGCGCGGCGTGCCTGCTGCTCGCCCTCGGGCGTCAGCTCGATGTCAGTGCGTCCCGTGTGCCTGCCGCTCTCGGACCACTCGGTCTGGCCGTGCCGCAGCAGGTAGAGGTGGGTGCTCACCTGTTCGATCCTAGGCAGTGACGGGGAGCACGTTTGGAGGAGTCCTCCCGCGAGGTACCCGGCGCGCCATGACCGCCGAGCAGCCCGACCACGGCGCACCCGACGAGGTCGACCCCCAGGAGATCCGCGAGGCCTTCGGGGTTCGCGTCGCACGCATCCGGGCGGAGCTGACCTCGACGTGGAACAAGCTGAGCCAGACCGAGCGCGACACGGACGCCAGAGGGTTGTGAAAACCGCGCCGTTCCGGCCGTTTGGGCTGAACGGCGTACTACTCACGGCTGATTGTCGTTTCGATTGGCAGATTCCGGGCCTCATTCGTGCCGCGTGGAGTGCTGCGTCGCTAGAACGGAGTGGATCGTCCTTCTGAGGGGGACCCGCACATGCGACGTTCGATCACGCTTCTCCTGCCTGTTCTGATGGCCGCGGCACTACCGGCGCTGCCCGCGTCGGCCGCGCCGGAACCACCTTCCACACCGGGCTGGACCGTCTCCGGAGACCTGGTCAGATGGACCACCGCCACGCCCGTGCCGCTGCGCGACGCGGGCGTCGAGTTCTGGGAGGGCGACCGGTTCCTCGGACGCGCCCAGGAGTCCGCGAACCTGCGGTCCTTCACGCTGAAGGCCGCGCTGAAGGACCCCGCCGCGCTCCAGGTGCGGTCCGCGGGCAGGCGCCTGGACGTGCCGGAACCGCCGGCCGCGGGACTGTCCGTGCCCGAGCTGCCGGCGCCGCAGCCGCAGGCGGACGTGGATCCGGGCACGCCGGGGCCGTACGCCACCACCACCGGTGAGTACTCGCTCGACCCGGTGAAGCTTCCCGAGTACGCCGCGCCGATCGAGATGGAGGCCGTGGTCGTCGCGCCGAAGGGGGCGCCCGGCAAGCGGCCGCTCGTGCTCCTGCTGCACGGCAGGCACTTCACCTGCTACAGCAAGTCCGATCCGAACCAGATCAGGATGAGCTGGCCGTGCCCCAGCGGCTTGACCGCCGTGCCGAGCCACAAGGGTTATCTGAAGGCGCAGCAGTTGCTGGCGTCGCAGGGGTATCTGACGGTGTCGATCTCCGCGAACGGCATCAACGCCCAGGACGCGCTGACCGCCGACGCCGGCGCGCAGGGCCGGTCGTCGCTGGTGCGTCACCACCTGGCGAAGTGGGCGGACTGGGCCTCCGGCCGCGGGTCCGCGCCCGCCGCGGTGGAGTCCGCGCCGCCCGCCGACATGGCGAAGGTGTTGCTGATGGGCCATTCCCGCGGTGGCGAGGGCGTCAACCGCGCCGCCACCGACAGCCTCACCCCGCCGCCCGGCGACACCGGGTTCAGCGGCCCGGTGCGGTGGAACATCCGCGGGAACGTGCTGATCGGCCCCACGATCTTCGGCCACAACCCGGCGCCGGACGTGCCCTCGGTGACGTTCCTGCCCGGCTGCGACGGGGACGTGTCCGACCTGCAGGGCCAGATCTTCGTCGACCAGACCCGCGGCCTGAGCCGTGGCGAGGCCCTGCACAGCGCGCTGTACATGATCGGCGCGAACCACAACTACTTCAACAGCGAGTGGACGCCCGGCCAGGCCGAGGCGCCGGCGTCCGACGACTTCTGGCCGGGCCAGCAGCCGGACCCGTTGTGCACGCCGGGTGTTCCGACCCGCCTGACCGCCGAGCAGCAGCAGACCGCGGGCGCCACCTACCTCGCGGCGTCCGCGCGGCTGTTCCTCGGCCGTGACGAGTCCGTGCTGCCGTTGCTCGACGGCTCGGGCGTGCGCGCTCCGTCCGCCGACCCGGCTCGTGTGCTCTCGCACGCCATCGGTGGCGACCGGAAGTCGTTCGTCGTGCCGGACGGTTCTACCGCTGTGTCCGGAAGCGCGCGCGTCTGCCAGCAGACGTCCCGGGACGCCGCTGTCGCTTGCAGCACCGCGCGTTCGCCGCACTTCGTCGGCTTCCGCGGTGCCGTGTCCCAGCCCGAACGTCTCGCGGTGGCGCTGAAGTGGACTGCCGCCGGCCAGGCCGGTGCGGTCACGCCTTCCTCGCCGGTGTCGTTGGACGGCTCGCGTGATCTGGCGCTGCGCCTGGCCGTGCCGCCGAACGCGCCGGCGTCCAGGTTCGGTGTCGCCGTGACCGACCACACTGGACTCAGGCACGTGCTCGGGTCGGTGTCCGTGGCCGGCCTTCCCGGTAGCGACCGGACGAGTTCGTTGTGGGCGCAGGAAGTTCGCGTGCCGCTGGCCTCCGGCATCGGCCGGGTCGCGTCGCTGGAGCTGGTGCCCGAGTCCGCGTCCGGCGAGGCGTGGCTGATCGACGCGTACGGCTGGGACAAGGGCCTCGTGCCGCTGCTTCCCGCGCGCCTGGCTCGGGTCGACGCCACCGTCACGACCGTCGACGAGGGCGACTCCGGCACGCAGACGCGCACCATCGTCGTCACCGCCGGCGGCAACGGAACCCGCGTCATCCGGCTCTTCTACAACGAGCCGGGCAACGTGTCCGCCACCAAGCTCGTGACGCTGAAGCAGGGCGAGAGCCGCGCCGAGGTGCCCGTCACCTTCACCGGCAACACGAAGTGGGGCGGCGACGTCCGGCATCCCGTGTCGGTGCAGGCGATCTCCAACGCCGTCGTCGGATCCGCGATGGGCGGCCTGCTCGTGCGCGACGACGACCCGGCGCCGAAGCTGACGGTGACGCCCGTCGCCGGCAGCGTGACCGAGGGCGGCACCCTGAAGTGGAAGCTGACGCTGTCGGAGACCGCGGACTCGGCCGTCTCCGTGTTCGGCGCCCCGGTGGCACCCGCCTCCGGCACCGAACTGTCCACAACGGACGTCGACGCGGACTGGCTCCGGCAGAACTCCGGTGAGGAGCCGCTGCCGTCCCGTCCGCTGTCGTCGACGCAGCTGATGTTCTTCGTGTTCGTCCCGGCGGGTCAGACCTCGGCCGAGTTCGAGGTGCCGACCGCGACCGACACCGAGGCGGAGGGCGAGGAGCAGGTCCGGCTGAAGTTCGAGGGCAACTCGCCCACCGGCACCGAGTTCGAGGTGACGGGCGAGGTCACCGAGGCGGCGTGACCGTGCGCGGGTGGTCGCTTCGGCGGCCACCCGCTGCCCAGCTCCCCAGGAGCCGGAGCTTCTCCTCCGACGGCGAGCCCGTGTCGGCGCTGTAGACGACGACGGTCTGCCCCGGCCCGTCCGGCAGGCGCAACGTCTGCCAGTTGAGCTTCATGTCGCCCACGGCCTCGTGGAAGAACCGCTTGACGCCGTGCTGGTGCTCGGAGAGCCGGTAGTCCGCCCACATGGCCGCGAACTCCTCCGACCGCGTGCTCAGGTCCCCGACGATCCGCGCCAGGGCGTCGTTGTCGCGGCCGGGGATGACGGAGGCGCGCAGCGTGGCGACGATGTCGGCGGCGACCGCGGCCCAGTCGCGGTAGACGACCCGCGCACGTGGGTTCAGGAACATCCACTTGGCGAGGTTGCGGTCCTCCGCGGGCATGGCCTCGAAGTCGTCGAGCAACGCCTTGCCGGCGTGGTTGATGCCCAGGATCTCCAGGTACGGCCCGTGGATGACGGCGGGCACGTCCATGGCCCGGATCATGGACTGCAGCGCGGGCCGGGCCCTCGTCGTCACCGGCCGCGACGGCTCGGGCTGCAGCAGCTCGGCGAAGTAGCGGCTCTCGACCTCGTCGAGCCGCAACGCCCGTGCGATGGCGTCGACGACCTGCCCGGAGACGTTGCGCGCGCGACCCTGCTCGAGCTTGACGTAGTAGTCGACGCTGACCCCGGCGAGGATCGCCACCTCGGCCCGCCGCAGCCCTTTGACCCTGCGCGGTGTCGTGGCGGCGGGCAGCCCCACGTCCTCGGGCGCCAGTGCGGCTCGGCGCGAGGTGAGGAAGTCGCGCAGTTCGCTGGTCATGTTCCCGAGTATGGCCGCCTCGTTCTCGGGTCGGCAGCGCGTGGGTGGTACTGCCAGAGCCACTACGAGGGGTACCAGTTACGCCCTTCGAATTGCTCGTTCGCTGGGACGTAATGGAAAGCGTCAACAACGTCCCCGCAAGGAGAACACCGTGTCTGTTTGGTTCGTCACCGGAGCGTCGCGCGGCCTGGGCCTGGAGATCGTGAAGGCCGCACTGACCCGCGGCGACAGGGTGGTCGCCACCGCCCGCGACCCGCGCACGATCGAGGAGGCGCTGGGCCGCTCCGACAACCTGCTCGCCCTGCCACTGGACGTCACCGCGCAGGACCAGGCCGACGCGGCCGTGGAGGCGGCCGTCGCCCGGTTCGGCGGCATCGACGTCCTGGTGAACAACGCCGGCCGCGGCCTCGTCGGTGCCGTCGAGGAGACCAGCGACGCCGAGGCCCGCGCGGTCTTCGACATCAACGTGTTCGGCCTGCTGACCGTCATCCGCGCGGTGGTGCCCGTGATGCGTGCCGCGCGCAGTGGCCGGATTTTCAACATCAGCTCGACCGGCGGGGTGGTCGCCTGGGCCGGGTGGGGTGTCTACAGCGCCACGAAGTTCGCTCTGGAGGGCCTGACCGAGTCGCTGCGCCTGGAGCTGGCCCCGCTGGGCATCCAGGTCACGTCGGTGCAGCCCGGGCCGTTGCGGACCGACTTCCTCGCCTCGTCCTCGCTGGGGCAGGTGGAGCGGGTGATCCCCGACTACGCCTCGACCGGTGGCGCCTCCCGGGAGTGGGCCGGAGCGAACCACGGGCTGCAGGAGGGGGACCCGGTGAAGGCGGCGGAGGCGTTGCTGACCCTCGTCGACCTCGCGGAGATGCCGGCCCGGCTGCCGCTCGGCACGTCCACGCTGGGGGACATCCGGGCGAAGCTGGACGCGGTCGGTGCGGAGCTGGAGACGTGGCAGGAGCTGTCGCGGTCGACCGACGTCGTGCCCGCCTGAAACGCCTCGGCAACGACGAACGGCGCCGCCCCCTGCCCAGGGGAGCGGCGCCGTTCGACTAGAAGGCCAGGAAGGGCTCAGCCCTGCTTGGTCTCCCAGAAAATCTTGTCGATCTGCGCGATCAGGTCGAGAAGCGCCTGACCCGAGGCCGGGTCCATGGACGCCTTCGTGCCGCCCGCGCCCGCGGCCTTGGTGGCGCGGTTGAACAGGTCGTGCAGCTCGGGGTACTTCTCGAAGTGCGGCGGCTTGAAGTAGTCCGTCCACAGCACCCACAGGTGGTGCTTGACGAGCTCGCTGCGCTGCTCCTTGATCAGGATGGCGCGCTCCCGGAACTCCGGGTCCTCGTTGGCCTGGTACTTCTCCTGGACCGCCTTGACCGACTCGGCCTCGATGCGGGCCTGCGCGGGGTCGTAGACACCGCACGGCAGGTCGCAGTGCGCGGTGGCTTCGACGCGCGGGCGGAGAATGCGCGACACGAGTCGCATCGTTCCTCCCAGAATGAAAAAACAGTGGATGCTCCGACAGGTAGGACCCTACTCCGGCTGATCGAAGGGTGATCGTTGAGATCGCGTCTCTCCACCGTGCTCGTGAAGGGGCCCTCCATGGTCCCTGCCCTGCGCAACGACGACATCGTGCTGGTCAGGTGGGGTGCGGAGCCGAAGCCGAAGGACGTCGTGCTGGTCAGGTGGGCCAGTCGGCCGGACCAGCTGTCGGTCAAACGTGTCTCTCATCAAGTGGACGGCGGGTGGCACGTCGTGGGGGACAACCCGTTCGCGAGCACCGACTCCGAACACCTCGGACCTGCGGAGGTGCTCGGAGTCGTCAAAGCTCGACTATGGCCGAGGCCCGCTTTCAGGCTTTGAGGGACGCGTACAGGGCGAGGCAGTCCTCGTAGCGAGGCAGGACGCCGGCCTCGTACGCCTCGGCGAGGGTCGGGGCGGCGGTGTCCTTCTCCGACAACAGGAACTCGAGCTCGCGCGGCCACGGGAGGTCGAGTGCCGGGTCGAGCGGGGTGAGGCCGTGCTCGCCGGACGGGTTGTAGGCGGTGGAGCAGAGGTAGTTCATGGTCGTGTCGTCTTCCAGCGCGATCATCGCGTGACCGAGGCCCTCGGCGAGGTAGACCGCGTTGCACTTCGTGGAGTTCACCAGCACGGCGTCCCACTGCCCGAACGTGGGGGAGCCGACGCGGATGTCCACGATCACGTCGATGAACGAGCCGCGCGGGCAGAAGACGTACTTCGCCTGCGACGGCGGCACGTCCGCGTAGTGGATGCCCCGGATCGCCCCCGCGCGGGAGACGCTGTGGTTGGTCTGGGCGACCCTCAGCGGGTGCCCGACCGCCTCGACGAAGGCGGCCTCCTGGTACGGCGAGACGAACACGCCGCGGTCGTCGGGAAATGTCCGAGGGGTGAACTCGAACGCGCCGTCAATTTTCAGCGAACTCGCCTGCATGCCGTCACTCTAAGGCGTCAATCTTTCTTGACCGATCGGGTGCTTCCTGCCAGCGGAAACTGACCGGTCGGTTCAGAAAACCGGACGGACGTCTTGCTACATGCCCTCTGACCTGCGGAAAAAGTGTGATCCCCGCCGCAGACAGCGACGCGGGACCCTGCCACACTTCCCGTCACCCGCAGCACTCGGGCGGTTCTCCGACGCAACTCGTCGGAGGGCATCGACCGAGTTTCCAGGCCCCGTGTACCCGGCGTGACAACGCTGGGCCGGTGCGCCGTTTGGTGATGAGCCCGAGATTTCCGGGCCACTACGCCGCCCGCACCGCAGGAGGGACGCCGTGACAGCAGTGAACGAAGCCCGTATCGAGAACTCCGATCCGACGCAGTTGACGGACGAGGAGATCTTCAACGCGCACCTGGGCGGGAAGCTCGAGGTCGGCGCGACCGCCTCGCTCGCTGACCCGAAGGCGCTGTCCATCGCGTACACCCCTGGTGTCGCACGAGTGAGCAAGGCCATCGCGGAGGACCCCTCCCTGGCCGCCAAGTACACGTGGGCGCACCGCCTCGTCGCCGTCGTCAGCGACGGCACGGCGGTGCTCGGTCTCGGCGACATCGGCCCGAGCGCGTCGCTGCCCGTCATGGAGGGCAAGTCCGCGCTGTTCAAGACGTTCGGCGGCCTCGACTCCATCCCGCTCGTGCTCAACACGACGGACGTGGACGAGATCGTCGAGACGCTCGTCCGGCTGCGCCCGTCGTTCGGCGCGGTCAACCTCGAGGACGTGTCCGCCCCGCGCTGCTTCGAGCTGGAGCAGAAGCTGATCGAGGCGCTCGACTGCCCGGTCATGCACGACGACCAGCACGGCACCGCCGTCGTGTCGCTGGCGGCGCTCAACGGCGCGAACACCGTCCTCGGCAAGAGCATCGCCGACCAGCGGGTGGTCATCTCCGGTGCGGGCGCCGCGGGCATCGCGATCGCCAAGATCCTCCTCGCCGCCGGTGCCGGCGACATCACGCTGCTCGACTCGCGCGGCATCGTCCGCACGGGCAGGGCCGGTCTCAACCCGATCAAGGAAGAGATCGCGGCGGTCACCAACCGGACGAACCTCGACGGTGGCATCGACGTTGCCCTGCGCGGCGCGGACGTCTTCATCGGCGTCTCGTCGTCCAAGGTCTCCGAGGACCTGATCGCGAGCATGGCGCCCGGCTCGATCGTCTTCGCGCTGTCGAACCCGGACCCCGAGGTGCACCCGGAGGTCGCCGCCCGGCACGCCGCGATCGTGGCGACCGGCCGCAGCGACTTCCCGAACCAGATCAACAACGTGCTCGCGTTCCCCGGCATTTTCCGCGGGGCACTCGACGCGGGTGCGCGACGGATCACGGAAGGCATGAAACTCGCCGCCGCGGATGCCATTCTCGCGGTCGCGAAGGATGATTTGGGCCCAGACCGAATTGTGCCCTCGGCATTGGACCCGCGCGTCGGACCCGAGGTCGCAGCGGCTGTGGCCGTGGCGGCGAAGGCCGACGGAGTCGCCTGATCACGCGCTCGTATTCGCCACTCATTTGCATCTCCACGGAGACCGGAACCACTGACGTGGCTTTTCGTTAACCCGTGCAGGGGTGGGCGATGACGCTCTGAAGCGCTACCGTCCCTCTCCTCGGGAGTTCTCCCGGGGAGAGGGTTCGTGTTTGCCGCCGTTCGGGTGCCGTTGTCGTGCCCACCCGAATTGCCGCGGGCGGTGGATGCGGGAGAGGGTGGGCCGGTGCCCAAGTGGGTGGGACGCGCGACGGTGGTGAACGGCCGTGCACGGACGGCTGTCCCTGCGTCCGGGAAACCTCCGATGACGCTGGACGGGCTGACCCTGCCCGACGCGCCGTCGTTGCTCGTGGATGTCAAGGGCGTCGTCATGCAGGCGAACCCCGCCGCTGTGGAGCTCGCGAACGCGCAGGGAGCCGACGACCTCGTCGGCCACGCGCTCAGTGACCTGCTCCTCGGCAACTCCGCCGACCTGCGGTTGCTGCGCGCGGACGGCACCGAACTGCCGGTGCGCGTCGCCCGGCACGCCGTCCCCGGCACGGGCCTGCAGGCCGTCCTGCTGATCGACGTCTCCGACCTCGCCTCCGCCGCGGACGCGTTGCGGGACGAACAGCGCCGCCTGCGCAAGGTGCAGCGGGTCGCGAACCTCGGCTCCTGGGAGTTCGACCCCGGCACCGGCATGACCGTCTGGTCGGACACGCACTACGAGCTCCTCGGCCTCGACCGCGGCTCCGTCGTGCCGGGCGCGCAGGCCGTCCTCGACGTCGTGCACCCGGACGACTACCACATGGTCGAGACGTACTGGCACGGCCGTGAGATCACCGGCGACCCGATCGACATCGAGTACCGGATCGTCCGCCCGGACGGCCAGCTGCGGTGGATCCGCGGCGTCGCCGAGGCGCGTCTGGACGACGCCGGCTCCCTCGACAAGATCACCGGCTACATCCGCGACATCACCGAGTCCAAGAGGGCGGCCACCGACCTCGCCCAGGAACGGGCGCGGCTGCTCGAGGCGCAGCGCATCGCCCGGATCGGCAGCTGGGCGTACGAGACGGGCACGCGGGCCGTGCACCGCAGCGAAGTGCTGCTGGAGATGTACGCCGAGCTGGGCATGCACCCGGACGACGACCTGCTCAGCGGCGTGCACCCGGACGACCGCGAGGCCGTCAAGGCGATCCGCCACTCGTTGCTGCACGCGAGCGACGGCGAACCGGTCGAGGTCGAGGTCCGCAGCGAGGTCGGCGAGCGCGTCTACATGTGCCGGGCCCGCGCGGAGATCGCGCCGTCCGGCCGCATCGACCGCTACCACGGCACCATCCAGGACGTCACCGAGGCGCGCGAGCTGGAACGCCAGATGCGCGAGGACCGCCGAAGACTGGCCGACGCGCAGCAGGCCGCGCGCCTGGGCATGTGGGAGTGGAACCCCGGGAGCGGTCAGGTCGTCTGGTCGGACATGCTGCGCGACCTCTACGGCATCCCCGCCGACGTCGCGGGCAGCTACCAGTACTACCTCGACCTCGTGCACCCCGAGGACCGCGGGTGGGTCGACGACCTGTGGCGCCAGCTCTCCGTCGACGAGGTCGCCGTCCAGTGCGAGCACCGCGTGGTGCGGCCGCACGACGGCGCGACGCGGATCTTCCGCTGCCACGGCATGATCGTCCACGACCCGCACGGCAAGCAGCTCGCCGTAGGCACCGCCCAGGACGTCACCGAGCAACGTGCCGCCGAAGCGCGCATGAAGCGTTCGTCGCAGCGCTTCACCGACCTGGTGTCCGTGACGCCGGTCGGCATCGGTCTGTTCGACGAGGGCGAGCGTCTGGTCGACGCCAACGACGCGTTGTGTGACCTGCTCGGCATGGAGCTGGAGCAGCTGCGCGGCATGACCGCCGAGCAGCTCACCCACCCCGAGGACACCTCGCCGGGGCTGCAGTGGGCCGCCGAGCGCACGCAGAAGATCCCGCAGCGCATCCTCGTCCGCCCCGACGGCGAGAAGGTCTACTGCGAGCTGCACATCGCGCTGTCCGTGCAGGACGACGGCCGCCGCTTCTGGCTGATCGTGTTCCTGGACATCACCGAACGCCGCCGCGCCGCCGAGGCGTTGCGCCACCAGGCCACCCACGACGAGCTGACCGGCCTCCCGAACCGCGCGCTGGTGAAGGAGATCCTCGGCAAGGCGCTGGACGGCCCTGGCCGTTCCAAGGTCGCCGTCCTGTTCTGCGACATCGACAACTTCAAGCGCGTCAACGACTCCCTCGGCCACGACGCGGGCGACGAGCTCCTCGTGGCCCTGGCACGCCGGCTGGAGGGCGGCCTTCCCGACGGCTGCACCGCCGCCCGCCTGTCCGGCGACGAGTACGTGATCATCTCCGAGGACATCGACTCGGTCGGCGGCGTCGACGCCCTGGCCACCCGCGTCGCGTCCCTGCTCAGGACCGCCGTCCCGGTGCACGGCCAGCTCGTCCGGGTCTCGGCGTCGATCGGTGCCGCCGTCCCGAACGGCTCGCGGGCCAACGGTGCCGACCTGCTGCGGTTCGCCGACGCCGCGATGTTCGAGGCGAAGCGGGCGGGCGCCGGCCGCGTGTCGCTGGCCTCCGCCGCGTTGATCGCGTCCGCCGACCGCCAGGTGCACCTCGAAGGCCAGCTGCGCGACGCGTTGCAGCACGACGGCCTGGCGCTGCACTACCAGCCCGTGGTGGGCGTCGACGGCGCCGTGCTGACCGCGGAGGCCCTCGTCCGCTGGCCGCACCCGGACCGCGGGCTGCTGCCGCCGGACGTGTTCCTGCCGGTCGCCGAACAGGGCGACCTGATGCGCGAGCTCGACCGCTGGGTGCTGCGCACGGCGTTGCGCGAGGCCGCGACCTGGCCCGCGCCCGACGGCCGTCCGGTGTCCGTCGCCGTGAACCTCGCCGGTCTCGTGCCGGGTGATCCGGAGTTCGTGGACATCGTGTCGACCGCGATCATGGAGTCCGGCGTCCCGTGGGAGCGCGTGGTGCTGGAGCTGGTCGAGACGGCGTTCGTCGACCTGCCCTCGCGCGTCCGCCAGTCGATGGACGAACTGGTCAAGCGCGGCGTCCAGTTCGCCGTGGACGACTTCGGCACCGGCTACTCGTCGCTCGCGCGCCTGAAGGACCTGCCGGCCCAGATCATCAAGGTCGACCGGCGCTTCGTTTCGGGCGTGGGCAACGACTCCTCGGACTTCGCCGTCGCCCGCGCCGTCGTCGACATGGCACGGGCGATGGGCCGCAAGTGCGTCGCGGAGGGCGTGGAGACCGCGACCCAGTTCCACGTCCTGCGCGGTGTGGGCGTGGACGCGTACCAGGGCTGGTTGTTCTCGCGTCCGGTGCCGCCCAAGGAGTTCCGCGCGGTGCTAGCTCTCGGGCCGCTCCACATACCCCGCGCTGGCTGAGACCTCGGGCAGCAGCGCCGCGATCCGGTGCTTGGGCAGGTCGATCAACCGCAGGTCGAGGTCCTCCTGCGACACGGACGCGTTGTCGACGATCTCCGCGGCCTGCCGCTTGGTCAGCACGCCCTGCGCCGCCGTGATCAACGCCTCGCGCCAGACGTTGCGCAGCTTGCCGTGCGCCTTCATCAGCACCTCGCGGACCGTGCGCTCGCCGAGCGACAACGTCCCGGCGAGGACCTGATCGGCGACGACGATCGTGGTCTTGCCATCTGGGTTGTTGCGCAGGAACTTCAACTTGAACCGGGTCGCCACCAGCTCCTGCAGTTCCTTCTGCCCGGCCTCGGACGACACCGCCGGGTGGTTGTTCGGCACCAGGCACGCGAGCCGCGCGGGTGACGAGGCGAGGAGGGTCCGCAGCAGCCACGGCCCGGGGTCCGCGGAGAGGTCCACGGCGAGCGAGGCCGCGCCCTTGCCGACGGGCTCGGCCCAGCCCGCCGCACGGGGCTTCGGCGGCGGCGAGGACTCCGGGCGCGGTGCCAGCTCCGACAACGCCGCCAGCGCCTCCTGCGACGGGCCGGACGACTCCACGGACTGCGCGCCGTGCGTGTAGATCCGCGTGCCCCCGGCGACCGCGCGACGGCCCGTCGGACGGCACACGTAGAGGTCGGCGGCGGACCCGATGGCCTGCGCGCCGTCGAAGCGGTGGAACGCGGGCAGGATCGCCTCGAACACCAGCCCGAGCTTCTGCAGTTCCTGCTGCACCTTCAGGCCGAGCGCGGGCGTGCGGTCGGAGAACCCGTAGGCGAGCAGCAGCCGGCCCGACGCGATGTCCTCCAACGCCTCGATGCCGCGTCCGGCGAACAGGCCCATGCCCTCCGGCGTGTAGGGCGGGTCGCTGAAGACGAGGTCCGCGGACTCGAGGACGGCCTGGGGCAGCCCGAAACGCATGTCGCAGTGCAACGTCCGGATGTCGAGCCCTCGCGCCTGCGCCCGCGAGTCGATGAACTCCAGCAGGCGCTCGTCGAGGTCCACGACCGTGATCGACACGGTCGGGTTGACGGCGGCGACGGCCAGCGACGTCAGGTCGTGGTCGCCCAGGCACAGCAACCGCTTGCCCGACAGCTCGTACGTCGAGTCCAGCCACACCGCGCGGTTGAGCGCCGTCTCGGCCGTCGCCTGCACGTGGTCCAACGAGGACAACGGCGGCGGCACGTCCGCGACGTCCACGAGGATCTGCCGCAGCACGTCGGTGTGGTCACGGACACCGGAGACGCCGAACTCCGCGCGGTACGCCGTGACCAGGCCGGGAGCGATGCGGTAACGATCACCTGAAGATTCGGCGTCGTCCCCGAGCGCCTTGAGCAGGTCCTGCACGGTGCGGCGCGGCACGGCGGGCAGGCGCACGAGTTCTGCCAGCGGGTGCCAGTCCTCACTGAGCAGGGACAACACCTCGCGGAGCTTGCGGGCGTGCACGCCGCGTTCCGCCACCAACTGCCGGACCTGATCGATCGTCACAAGCGGTAAACCATACGGCCCTTGACATGCTCCCCCCACCCGAAGGTCCAGGAGGTGCTTCCTGCTTCTTCGCCCGGCGCCTCTCAGAGGGGAGGACTTACCTGGGCTCCACGGGCGTTTCGCCTCTCCGCCTGCCCGGCGGCGAGGATGTTGAGTGCTGCGTTGTGGTCCCGATCGTGCCGCGTTCTGCATCCAGGGCACGTCCACGTTCGGGTGCCCAGCGGCATGGTGGTCATGAGATGTCCGCAGCTGGAGCATGTCTTCGAGCTGGGAAGCCAACGGGAGACCGCGTGCACTGTTCGGCCGTGACGTTCGGCCTTCTCTCGTAGAAGTTGGATGAACTGAGCCCATCCGGCATCGGAGATGGCTATGGCCAACGAGCGGTTGGCAAGCATCCCCGCGATGTTCAGGTCCTCCACGTAGACCACTTGGTTGTCGCGGACCAGGGTGAGGGCCAGTTTGTGATGATGATCCCGCCGGGCGCGAGCAGCTCTCCCGTGCAGCACCGCCAGCTTTCTTCTCGTCTTCTCGCGGTTCGAGCTGCCTTTGAGGCGGCGGTGCTTCTCCCGGTCCAGCCGTGCGAGCCTGCTCAGCAGGCGCACGAAGTGCCTCGGGTTGGGAAGGTCCAGAAACTGCCCCTCTGCCCCGGCCACCACGGCGAACCGCGTGATGCCGAGATCGATCCCGGCTTCCGCGTCGGTCGGGGGGAATGGAGTCGGATCCACATCCACGACGAACGACGCGTAGTAGTGGCCGTCCGGTTCCCGGATGACTGTGACCGAGCTCGGTTCGGACGGCAAGGCCCTGGACCAACGCACGCGCACGTCACCGACCTTGGCCAGGTACAGGCTGCCGTCAGGACGCAGGACGAACCCGTTGCGGGTGAGCCGGAACGACTGCCTGGAGTCCTTGCGAGACTTCAGTCTCGGTCGTCCCGCGGGGCGGCCCTTGCGTCGCTTCGCCAGGGATTCGAAGAAGTTCCGATACGCCCTGTCCGCGTCACGCACCGATTGCACCAGTGCCACTGATGCGACGTCGTGCAACCACACGCGGTCTGCATTCAGTTTCGCCTCGGTGATCACGCGTCGCTGCACCTCAGCCGGACTGATCTTCTCGCCGGCGCGCCGGGCGGCTTCCCGACAGTGAATCGCGTCGTTGAACACCACGCGAGCGCATCCGAACGTTCGCGCCAGCACGTCGCGCTGAACCACTGTCGGTTCGATCCTGTAGCGATACCGCGCGAGCATGCCGACCATTGTAATCGTTTGGACCCGCTGATCGGGACGGTGCGCGTCGGTTCGGCTACTCGCGGTCGATCAAACTGAAACCAAACCTGCGGTCTGTCACATAGTGGAACGCTGTGCCGGGGTACGCCGAACGAGTTAAGGTCTTTGGGATCTACATCCAGGGCGGCCCAATCGGGGTGGTCGTCACGACCGGAGGGATCCGAAGGGTGATCGAGTTCCGGGCCGTAACCAAGCGGTTCGAGGACGGGACCATCGCTGTCGACGAGCTCGACCTCGCGGTCGAGGCGGGCACCATTACGGTGTTCGTCGGTCCTTCCGGCTGTGGCAAGACGACGTCGCTGCGCATGGTCAACCGCATGATCGACCCGACCTCGGGCACGATCCTGGTGGACGGCAAGGACGTCCTCACCGTCGACCCGCCCACGCTGCGGCGTGGCATCGGCTACGTCATCCAGCAGGCCGGGCTCTTCCCGCACCGGACCGTGCTGGACAACATCGCGACCGTGCCGCTTCTGTCCGGTTGGGACAAACGCAAGGCGCGCACGAGGGCCGCGGAGCTGCTGGAGATCGTCGGGCTCGACGCGAACTTCGGCAAGCGGTACCCGGCTCAGCTCTCGGGCGGTCAGCAGCAACGCGTGGGTGTCGCCCGCGCGCTCGCGGCCGACCCGCCCGTGCTGCTCATGGACGAGCCGTTCAGCGCCGTCGACCCGGTCGTGCGCGAGGACCTGCAGAACGAACTCCTTCGCCTGCAAGCGGAACTCGACAAGACGATCGTGTTCGTCACGCACGACATCGACGAGGCGCTCAAGCTCGGCGAGCGCGTCGCGGTGTTCCAGACGGGCGGACATCTCGCGCAGTACGCGAAGCCGACGGAGCTGCTCAGCGCGCCCGCCAACGACTTCGTGGCCTCGTTCGTCGGACGCGACCGCGGCTACCGCACCCTCACGTTCCTGCACGCCGAGGTGCCCGTGCACCCCGTCGCGACGGCCAGGATCGGTGAGCGCGTCACCATCACCGACTGGACGCTCGTCGTCGACGAGCAGAACCGGCCCAGGGGCTGGCTGTCCGGTGTGGACGGTGAGGTCGAGGTCGGCGAACGCGACCTCATCTCCGGTGGCTCGCTCTACGACGGGTCCAGCCTGCGGGGCGCGCTCGACGCGGCACTGAGCTCGCCGTCCGCGCTCGGCGTGGTGGTCGACGACGCCGGCGCCGTCACGGGCGTCGTCCGGGCGGACGACGTGATCCAGGCCCTCGCGAAGGCCCGCGCGGCGGGTGAGGTCCCGAAGTGACCTGGATTTTCGAGAACTGGGAAAGGTTCTGGGAAGTCACCGAGGTGCACCTCCGGCTCTCCGTCGTGCCGGTGCTGGTCGGTTTCGTGCTCGCCATCCCGATCGGGTGGTGGGCGAGCCGGTCGCGGAGGGCACGCGCGGTGCTCTTCCCGTTCGCCAACGTGCTCTTCACGATCCCGTCCATCGCGCTGATCGTGATCACGCCGGTGCTGATCGGCACGAAGATCCTCGACGAGATCAACGTCATCGTGCCGCTCACCGTCTACACGGTGGCGCTGATGATCCGGTCCGTCGCGGACGCGCTGTCCGCGGTGCCGGGCAACGTGATCGCCGCGGCGAACGCGATGGGGTTCAGGCCGTTGCGCAGGTTCCTCACCGTCGACTTCCCGCTGGCGCTGCCGGTCACGATCGCGGGCCTGAGGGTCGCGACCGTGTCGAACATCAGCATGGTGAGCGTGGGCGCGCTCGTCGGCCTCGGCGGTTACGGCCAGCTCTTCACCGAGGGCTACCAGACCGACAACAGCGACAAGGTCCTCGCGGGTCTGATCGGGACGGTCGTGCTGGCGGTGCTCGCGGACGGCCTGCTGTTGCTGATCGGACGGCTGCTCACGCCGTGGGCACGGGTGGGGAGGTGAGCTGAGTGGGCGGCTGGCTCTTCGACCCCGCGCACTGGTCCGGCACGACCGGGATCCCGGTGCGGTTGCTGGAACATCTCGGGTACACGCTGCTGACCCTGGTGATCGCCGCGCTCATCGCGATCCCGCTCGGCGCGTTCGTCGGTCACACCGGCAAGGGCGGGTTCGTGATCGTCGGGCTCTCCAACGCGCTGAGGGCGCTGCCGACCACGGCGGTGCTGATCCTCGTCGTGCTGTGGGCAGGTCTGGGTGACTTCCCGGTGTACGTCGCGCTGGTGCTGCTGGCGATCCCGCCGATCATGGCGGGCACGTACGCCGGCATCCGCGCGGTGGACCCGGTGACGGTCGACGCCGCGAGGGGCGTCGGCATGCGTGAGTCGGGCGTGCTGCTCCAGGTGGAGATCCCGAACGCGCTTCCGTTGATCTACGGCGGTTTCCGCGGCGCCGCGCTGCAAGTGGTCGCGACCGCCACCATCGCCGCCTACACCGGTGCCGGTGGTCTCGGCAGGTTCGTCTTCGACGGCCTCGCCCTGCAGGATTTCGGACAGATGCTCGCCGGCGCGGTGCTCGTGGCACTGCTCGCCGTTCTCGTCGACCTGGGGTTCGCCGGCCTGCAACGGCTGACGGTCTCACCAGGGCTGCGTCCAGTGGGAAGCGGAGGAAAGAGATGAAGCGCATCGCCACGGCTGTCGCAGCCGTGATGCTTCTGTCGGCGTGCGGTGGTGACCCGCTGACGGGCGGCGCCAACAACCCGGCACCGACGGACACGATCGTCGTGGGTTCGGGCAACTTCCCCGAGTCGCGCCTGCTCGCGGAGATCTACGCGGAAGCGTTGGCCGCCAAGGGCGTCAAGGTGTCGAAGAAGCTGAACATCGGCAACCGCGAGCTGTACTACAAGGGTGTGCAGGACGGCTCGATCGACCTGATCCCCGAGTACACCGGCGTGCTGCTCAAGTACATCAACAAGGAGGCGACGCAGGTCGGCTCCGACGAGGTGTACGAGGCACTGAAGAAGGCGCTGCCGCAGAACCTGATCGTGCTCGACAAGTCCTCGGCCGAGGACAAGGACGCGGTCGTCGTCACGAAGCAGATCGCGGCCCAGTACAGCCTGAAGTCGATCGACGACCTCGTGCCGTACTGCAAGGACCTGGTGTTCGGCGGCCCGCCGGAGTTCCAGGACCGCGCGGACGGCCTGCCGGGCCTGAAGGCCAAGTACGCCTGTGAGTTCAAGGAGTTCAAGGTCCTCGACGTCGGCGGCCCGGTGACCGTCGCCGGCCTGAAGGACAACACGGTGCAGGCGGCCGACCTGTTCACGACGGACGCGGCCATCAAGGCCAACGAGTTCGTCGTGCTGGAGGACCCGAAGAACGTCTTCGCCGCGCAGAACGTGCTGCCGCTGATCAACGAGAAGAAGGCGTCGCAGCAGGTCCGCGACACCCTCAACGCCATCTCGAAGAAGCTCGACACGAAGACGCTGCTGGACCTCAACCAGAAGCTCTCGTCGCCGGACAAGCCGGAGCCGGAGAAGGTCGCCAAGGAGTGGCTCGCCTCCGCCGGTATCTGATCGGCCCCTGAGAACCGCCGGCCCGCAGGCCTCACGCCTGCAGGTCGGCGGTTTTCGCTTGCACGCCCATGTAGACGAAGCGGTCCTCGTAGCCCAGCGAGTGGTTCACGCGCAGCATGTGCTCGTTGTCGCTGCTGGTCCGCGTGTAGATCGTTTCGACGCCCTTCAGGTTGTGCAGCATGGACGCCTTGATCAGCCTGCCGAACCCCCGGCCGCGATGGGCGGGCAGCACGACCGTGTGCAGTTGCTCGGCCACGGTCGGCACGGCCGGGTTCAGTTCGACGACCGTGACGCCGGCGGCCTCGCCCTCGTGCAGCAGGAGGACGATCCAGCGGGCCGGGACGGTCTCGGCCTCCTCCCGCCGGATGCTCTCGACCGTGTTGCGCGTCAGGTCGAGCGACGTCTCGCCCTGCGGCGCGTCCCTGATGCCGTTGAGCGCCTCGACGTACGCCTCGACGACGGCCTCCGGTGCCGCGCCCTGCCACGTGACCAGTTCGTACCCCGCCGGGAGCTCACCGACCTCTGGCGGCTCTCCGAGGGTGAGCCGTTGCCTGGTCATCGTGGAGACGACGCGGAAACCGTGCGCGGCGGCGAACGCCTCGGCCGGGCTGTCCGCGAACACGCTCCAGGCTTCGACGACGGTGCGGCCGTCCATCAGGGGTAGCGCCGCGCGGAGCAACGCCGTACCGATGCCGCGGCGGCGCTGCTCCGGCAGCACGACAACGTTGGCGGTGGCCAGGTGCGCGTTCGCCTCCGTCAGCGAGATCCGCACCTCGCCGTAGCCGATGATCTTTCCATCCTCCCGCGCGACGACGAAGCGCGGCGGCTCGAAGCCGAGGTCGTCGTGAAGCTCCCACCTGGCGACGCAGGCCTCGTACAGCGGCCGCTCCTTGCCGGGAGTCCCCTCGACCGCCCAGGCCGCCAAGACCTCGTAGAGGCCACGCCGGTCCTCCTCGGACGCGGAAGCGAAGTCCAGCTCCTCCAGCGTCCCGCGGTACTGCTTGTCTTTTGCCCCCATACCTTCGATCTAAGCAAGGTTGTGTTGTTCTGCCCAGGCCGTGATGCAGGTTGCGATCTCCTTGGGCTTGTCCTCCTGCGCGTGGTGCCCGGCCTCGCCGAGAGCGACGACGTCCAGCGCGGCGATGTTCTCCCGGCACCACGCGGTGAGCGCGGGACCGATGGCCAGCGTCGGAGAGTTCTCGAAGGTCATCAAAAGCTTCGGCACGGGTGACGCAGTCAGCCACTCGCCGTAGGCCTGCATGCGGGGGATGAGCGCCGGAGGGTCGCCGTCGACCGGGAGCTGTCGCACCCACGCCAGCAACGGGCGGCGGCTCTCGCGGTCCGGGAACGGCGCCAGGTACGTGGCCAGGTCCTCGTCCGAGACGGGCGTGCGCACGCCGCCGGTGAAGGCCTGACGCACGAGGGTGTCCTGGTCCAGCACCAGTTCCTCGGCCACGCCGGGTGTGCGGAACCGGCGCGTCCGTTCCCGTGCGGCCGGCGGCAGGTCGGCGCTGTTCATGGGCTTCAGCATCGTCTCGAAGAAGGCGACGCCCGCGACGCGGGACGGGTGCCGGGCCGCCCAGTCGAACGCCAGAGAGCCTCCCCAGTCGTGACCGACCAGCACGACGCGGTCCAGTTCGAGGGCGTCGAACCACGCGTCGAGGTAGCGGGAGTGGTCGTCGAACGAGTAGCCGATGTCCGGCTTGCCGGATCTGCCCATGCCGATGAGGTCGGGGGCGAGCCCGCCCAGCTCCGGCAGGACGTTGCGCCAGATGTGCGACGAGGCGGGGTTGCCGTGCAGGAACACGAACGGCGTGTCGCCGTGCTCCTCGTAGTGCATGGTCGAGTCGAGAACGGGGACGACGGGCATCGCTGGCTCCTCAGTCGAGGGGGACGGCGAGCAGTGCGGTCAGGTCGCGGGACAGGGCGTCGGTTCTGTCCCCCAGCGGCGTCAGCAGGCGGTCCATCAGGGAGCGAACCGTCGTGATCGCGGGTTCGACCACGTCGAGGCCGTGCGGGGTCAGGGCCAGCCGCATGGTCCGGGTGTCGACGGCGTCACGGGTGCGCGAGACGAACCCCGCGGCCTCCAGCGACCGCGCCAGCTTCGAGACGTACAGCGGTTCGAGGCCGGTGTGGTCGGCGAGTTCGCGTTGCGACGGCTTGTCGAGGGCGACCAGAGACGACAGCACGACGTACTGCGCGTGCGTCAGCCCGAGAGGGTCCAACGCGCGGTCGACGGCCGTCCGCCACTTCATCGCCAGACGCCACACGAGGTGCCCAGGCGTCGGTCCCGCACTGCTCATGACAGATACGGTACATGGATACTATGTACATGGCTACTAACTCGAAGCCGCGTGGCCACCGATCCGGACCGTCAGCTCCTCGGCCGCCTTGCGCACCTCTTTGGCCAGGTCAGGCCATGTCTGGCCGCACGGTGTGTCGCACACGTGCCGGAACGTCAGCGTGATCGCCGCGATCGGCCGCTCGCCGTGGTCGAACACCGGCGCCGCCACCGAGGCGAACCCCGCCGTGACGAACCCGTCCTCGACCGACCAGCCCTGCCGGCGTTCCAGCGTCAGCAGCCGGCGCAGTGCCGGGAGGTTGTGCGGCCCGCGCCCGGTCCGGTCGACGAACGCCGCGACGGACGGCAGCAACGCCCTGACCTGCGCGGGAGGCAGGTGTGCCAGCATCGCGCGACCCGACGCGGTGAGGTGGGCGGGCAGCCGGACGCCGACGTCGGACACGATCGACTGGGGCTGCCGGGGCTGCTCCCGTACCAGGTACAGGGCCTCCGCTCCGTGCAGTACACCCAGATGCGCCACCTTCTCCATCCGATCGGCGAGCTTGCGCAGCAGCGGGCGAGCCAGGCGCTCCAGCGGGTCGTGGCGGAGGTAGGCCGAGCCGAGCTCGAACGCCGCGACGCCCAGGCCGTAGCGCTTCTCCTCGGGGAAGTGCGTCGCGAAGCCGGCCTCGGTCAGCTCCGAGAGCAGGTGGTACGTCGTTGACCTGGGCAGGTTGAGCTCACGCGCGACCGATGCCGCGGAGACGGGCCCCGGTCTGCCCGCCAGCAGCCGGAGGACCGCTAGCCCACGCCGGAGCGCGGGAACGTCACTGCTGCTGCCCACATCCGTGATTTTCCCACGTGATGCAGCCCACGCCGTTACTACATCAGGGCACACTCAACAGAACACGCCCGGGGAGCGTTGGAGGGGTGTGACGGTTTTGAAGGGGGTCGGGATTGACACCGAGTTTCGATGACTTCGTGGCGGAACAGGTAACCCCGTTGCTGCGCTATGCCACCGTGCTCACGTGCGACCCGCACCTGGCCCAGGACGTGGTCCAGGAAGTGCTGCTGCGTGCGCAGCAGAAGTGGGATCGCATCGGTTCAGTCGACCTCCCTCACGCCTACGTCAAGCGCATGGTGACCAACGAGTACCTCTCGTGGCGCAGACGCAGGGCCGCCAAGGACGTCGCCCTCTGCATGACCACCCTTGAGTCCGTCACCCCGCCCGTCGCAGACAAGACGCACCACTACGACGAGCGGGAAGCCATGTTGCAGCGGATCGCGAAGCTCCCCCGCAAACAGCGGGCCGCCGTCGTGCTCCGCTACTACGAGAACTACGAGGACTCGGAGATCGCACAGATGCTCGGTTGTGCCGAGGGAACAGTGCGCAGCCACATCTCGCGTGCGCTGGCCACACTCCGCCTGGACCACACGCCGGAACCCGCTGGTGTCGGGTTGCGGATCGGGGAGGGCCTGTCGTGAACGACACCGAACAGCTGATCAAGGAGGCACTCGGCCAGCTGGCCGAACGCACTCCGCACCCCGGGCCGACGCTCAACGCCCTGCGACGCAAGCGCAAGCGGCAGCGGAACAACATCTTCCTGATCGCCACGGCCGGCATGGCCGCGGTCGCCGTCCTGATCTTCGCGGGCGTCATCGCCAGCGACAGGTACACGCCGCCCAACACGAACGACGCCGCCGCCGCGCTCGTGCGGGACGAGGGCAAGGGCGGTGCGTTCAAGTACGCGCCGCACTGGCTGCCGACCGGGTTCGTCGAGAGCCTCCGCGCCACGAACACGACACCCACGAGGGTGTGGGGCCCGCCGGGCGCCGAGCCCTACGGCACTCCGGGCGTTGTGATCAGAACGCTCGGCGGTATGCCGGACGTCAACGGGTGGGACCTGGCCACCGTCCGCGGCCTGGAGGCACGGGCGCAGGTCAGGAACGACGCCGCGACCGTCGTCTGGAAGGCGCAGGACGTCTTGGAAGTGTCCGTGAACGGCATGGGCGACGCACGCGAGGTCGCCCTGCGCGTGGCCGAGTCGGTGCGAGCCGACGCCAAGATCGCGTACGAGCCGCCGTTCAAGCTCGAAGGCAAGCACGCCCAGGTCGTTCGAGGCACAGCGCCGGACAGGTGGAAGGCGTCGCTGGGCAGGGACTCGATCTCCGTGCAGGTGGCGACGGAGAAGCCGGAGCTGCCCGCGCCGAACGAACCGCTGACCGTGCGCGGCAAGCAGGGCGTGCGCAACGGCAACACCGTGGCCGTCCAGGACGGCGGCCTGTGGATCTCGGCGACCGCCAGTGACTGGTCCGACCTGCTGGTCGAGCTGGTGAACGAGGTCGAGCTCGCCGGCAAACCCGACACCGGCTGGATCGGCAAGGGCCTCTAGGCGCTGTCCTGCAAGTTCGTTCGGTGAGAGGCGCTGGCGAGAGACCCGGAGGCGGTGCCGCCGCCACGCCCTCATACCGGGCGTATTCGGGCGTCGCGGCGGTGCCGTCTCCGTGGCCCTCGGCCGCCACTGCCGCCCGACGGGACTTCCGGGACACGCCCTAGCCCCTGTCTGGAGTCCCAGACACCCATCCGCGCTCCGGGGTCGCTGAGTCGGCCCCGGAGCGCTGTGATGTCTGCATGCGACAACCGGTGGAGCTGGGTCCGAAGCCTCTGACCCTCGAGGACGTTCATGCCGTCGCCCGCGACGGCGCCCCGGTGGAGATCACCGCGGCGGCCAGGGAGGCGGTCACCACCGCCCGCGGCCACATCGAACAGCTCGCCACGGCCGAACGCCCCACCTACGGCGTCTCGACCGGGTTCGGCGCGCTCGCCGTCCGGCACATCCCGCCGGACCGCCGTGCCCAGCTGCAGCGGTCGCTGATCCGCTCGCACGCCGCCGGTTCCGGTCCCGAGGTCGAACGCGAGGTCGTCCGGGCGCTGATGTTGCTGCGCCTGCGCACGCTCTCGACCGGCCACACCGGCGTTCGGCTGTCCACTGTGGACGCGATGGCCGGGATGCTGAACGCCGGCATCACGCCGGTCGTGCACGAGTACGGCTCGCTGGGCTGCTCCGGCGACCTCGCGCCGTTGTCCGCGAACGCGCTGGCGCTCATGGGCGAGGGCATGGTCCGCAACTCGCGCGACGAGCTGGTGCCCGCCGCGGAGGCACTCGCCGAAGCGGGCATCGAACCGGTGCAGCTGGCCGAGAAGGAAGGCCTCGCGCTGATCAACGGCACCGACGGCATGCTCGGCATGCTGTCGCTGGCGATCGCCGACCTCACGAAGCTGCTGGACATCGCGGACCTCACCGCCGCGATGAGCGTCGAGGCCCTGCTCGGCACCGACCGCGTCTTCGAGCCGGAGCTGCACGCGCTGCGCCCGCACCCCGGCCAGAACCTGAGCGCCGCCCGGATGCTCGCGTTCCTGCGGGACTCCGAGATCGTCGCCTCGCACCGCGGCCCGGACTGCACCCGCGTCCAGGACGCGTACTCGCTGCGCTGCTCCCCGCAGGTGCACGGCGCGGCCCGCGACACCGTGGCGTACGCGGCGACGGTGGCCGACCGCGAGCTGGCGTCCGTGATCGACAACCCCGTCGTGCTGGCGGACGGCCGCGTCGAGTCCAACGGCAACTTCCACGGCGCCCCCGTGGCCTACGCGCTGGACTTCCTGGCCATCCCGCTCGCGGACGTGGCCTCGATCGCCGAGCGTCGCACCGACCGCATGCTCGACGTCTCCCGCTCGCACGGCCTGCCGCCGTTCCTCGCGGACGACCCCGGCGTCGACTCCGGCCACATGATCGCCCAGTACACGCAGGCCGCGATCGTGTCCGAGCTCAAGCGCCTCGCGGTGCCGGCGTCCGTCGACTCCATCCCGTCCTCCGCGATGCAGGAGGACCACGTGTCGATGGGTTGGTCTGCTGCTCGCAAGCTGCGCAAGGCCGTGGACGGTCTCACGACCGTGCTGGCCATCGAACTGCTCACCGCCGCACGGGCTCTCGACCTGCGCGCGCCCCTCAAGCCCGCCCCCGCGACGGCCGCCGCCGTGGCGAAGCTGCGCGAGACGGTCCAGGGACCTGGTCCCGACCGCCACCTCGCCCCCGAGATCGCCGCCGCCGAGGCCCTCATCCGAAGTGGAGTTCTGTGATGACCACCGTTCGCGCCGACCGCGGCACCGAACTGTCCGCGAAGAACTGGTCGACCGAGGCCGCGCTGCGGATGTTCCACAACAACCTCGACCCGGACGTCGCCGAGCGTCCCGAGGACCTCGTCGTCTACGGCGGCACCGGCAAGGCCGCGCGCGACTGGCCGTCGTTCGACGCGATCACCCGCGAGCTGAAGAACCTCGAGGCCGACGAGACGCTGCTCGTGCAGTCCGGCCGTCCGGTCGGTGTCATGCGCACGAACGAGTGGGCGCCGCGCGTGCTCATCGCGAACTCGAACCTCGTGCCGGACTGGGCGAACTGGCCCGAGTTCCGCCGCCTGGAGGCCGAGGGCCTCACGATGTACGGGCAGATGACCGCCGGCTCGTGGATCTACATCGGCACCCAGGGCATCCTGCAGGGCACCTTCGAGACGTTCGCCGCCGTCGCCACCAAGCGCTTCAACGGCACGCTCAGGGGCACGTTGACGGTCACCGCCGGACTGGGTGGCATGGGCGGTGCGCAGCCTCTCGCCGTGACGATGAACGAGGGCGTCGCGCTGTGCATCGAGGTCGACCCGCACCGCGCCCAGCGTCGCCTGGAGACCCGCTACCTCGACGAGATCGCCGACGACCTGGACTCCGCCATCGAGCGCGTGCTGGCCGCCAAGGCCGCCGGTGAGGCCGTGTCCGTCGGTGTCGTGGGGAACGCGGCGGAGATCCTCCCCGAGCTGCTGCGCCGCGAGGTCGCCGTCGACATCGTCACGGACCAGACGTCCGCGCACGACCCGTTGGCGTACCTGCCCGTCGGTGTCTCGCTGGACGAGTGGCAGGACTACGCCGCCGCGAAGCCCGAGGAGTTCACCGACCGCGCGCGCAAGTCGATGGCGGACCACGTCGAGGCGATGGTCGGGTTCATGGACCGCGGCGCCGAGGTGTTCGACTACGGCAACTCGATCCGTGGTGAGGCACAGCTCGGCGGCTACGAGCGCGCGTTCGCGTTCCCCGGCTTCGTGCCCGCCTACATCCGCCCGCTGTTCTGCGAGGGCAAGGGCCCGTTCCGCTGGGCCGCGCTGTCCGGCGACCCGGCCGACATCGCCAAGACCGACAAGGCGATCCTGGAGCTCTTCCCGGAGAACGAGCAGCTGCACCGCTGGATCAAGATGGCGGGGGAGCGCGTCGAGTTCCAGGGCCTGCCCGCCCGCATCTGCTGGCTCGGCTACGGCGAACGGCACCTCGCGGGCCTCAAGTTCAACGAGATGGTGGCGTCCGGCGAGCTGTCCGCGCCGATCGTCATCGGCCGCGACCACCTCGACTGCGGCTCGGTGGCCTCCCCGTACCGCGAGACCGAGGCGATGGCCGACGGGTCCGACGCGATCGCGGACTGGCCGCTGCTCAACGCCCTGGTCAACACGGCCTCGGGTGCGACCTGGGTGTCGATCCACCACGGTGGTGGCGTGGGCATCGGCCGGTCGATCCACGCCGGCCAGGTGACCGTCGCGGACGGCACCGAGCTGGCCGCGCAGAAGATCGAGCGCGTGCTGACCAACGACCCCGGCATGGGCGTCATCCGGCACGTGGACGCAGGGTACGACGAGGCCAAGACCGTGGCAGCGGACAAGGGCGTCCGCATCCCTATGGAGGGCTGATGCTCGACCAGATCGCGGACGTCGGCAAGGACCCGAAGCGCGGCGGCTACTCGCGCCACGGTTACAACAAGCCCGAGCTCGAACTGCGGCACTGGTTCGTGGAGCAGGCGGTCCGGCGCGGTCTCAACGTGGAGACCGACCAGAACGGCAACCTCTGGGCGTGGTGGGGCGAGCGCGGCGACAACGCGCTCATCACCGGCAGCCACCTCGACTCGGTGCCCGGAGGTGGCGCGTTCGACGGCCCGCTCGGGGTGACCTCGGCTCTCGAAGCCGTGGACCTCCTGCAGGCCAAGGGGTTCACGCCGGCGCGGCCGTTCGCGATCACGGTCTTCGCCGAGGAGGAGGGCGGCCGGTTCGGCGTCGCCTGTCTCGGCAGCAGGCTCCTGACCGGGGCCATCTCGCCGGAGAAGGCGTTGGGGCTCAAGGACCCGGACGGGGTGACCCTGGCCGAGGCCATGAAGGCGGCCGGTTACAACCCCGATCTGGCCGGTCGTGACGAGAAGGCGTTGAAGCGCATCGGCCAGTTCGTCGAGCTGCACGTCGAACAGGGCCGCGGCCTGACCGTTCCGGTCGGCGTCGCTTCGAGCATCCTCGCGCACGGCCGGTGGCGCTTCACGTTCTCCGGTGAGGGCAACCACGCCGGAGCGACGTTGATCGAAGACCGTCGTGACCCGATGCTCCCGGCATCACAGCTCGTCCTCGCCGCCAGGAAGGCGGCCAGGGGTGGCGGACGTGCCACCGTGGGAAGGCTCGTCCCCAACCCCGGTGGCACCAACGTCATCGCGTCCACCGTGGACGTCTGGCTGGACGCGCGGGACAGCGACGACGCACGCACCCGTGCGATGGTCGCGGAGATCTCCGAGGCGGCTCACGCGGCCGCCAAGGAGGAGGGCTGCGAGCTGCGGATCACCGAGGAGTCGTACGGCGACACGGTGCACTTCGACTCGGCTCTGCGGGACGACATCGCGGGCGCGCTCGGTGGCGTTCCGGCGCTGCCGACCGGTGCGGGTCACGACGCGGGCATCCTCGCCGAGCACGTGCCGACGGCGATGCTGTTCGTGCGCAACCCCACCGGCGTGAGCCACGCGCCGGAGGAGTTCGCCGAGCAGGCCGACGTCGACGAGGGCGTCCGGGCGCTGGCCGCGACGATCGAACACCTCGGCTCATGAACTTCTGGTGCGAGCGGGCCTGGTTGCCCTCCGGGCTCGCCGAACGCGTCCTGATCAGGGTCGAGAACGGCGTGATCGCGCAGGTGTCCACAGTGGACACGATTCCGCTGGGGGTGCGGCGGCTGCACGGCGTCGTCGTGCCGGGCTTCGCGAACGCGCACTCGCACGCGTTCCACCGGGCGTTGCGCGGCCGGACGCACGACGGTGGCGGCACGTTCTGGACGTGGCGGGAGGGCATGTATGCGCTGGCCTCTCGCCTCACCCCGCAGTCGTACTACCGCCTGGCCCGCGCGGTCTACGGCGAGATGGCGCTCGCCGGGGTGTCGGCCGTGGGCGAGTTCCACTACGTCCACGACAGGTCGAACGAGTTCGGCTACGCGTTGCGCGAGGCGGCGTCCGATGCCGGGATCCGGCTGACGCTGCTCGACACCTGCTACCTCGCGGGCGGCATCGACCAGCCCGTCAACGAGGTGCAACAGCGGTTCTCCGACGGCACGGCCGAAGCGTGGGCTTCGCGGGTCGGCGAGCTGGAGTCCGACGACGTGATGCGCGTCGGTGCCGCGATCCACTCGGTCCGCGCGGTGCCGCGTGCCGAGCTTTCGACGGTGGCACAGGCATTTCCGGACGCGCCGCTGCACGTCCACCTGTCGGAGCAGCCCGCCGAGAACGAGGCCTGTCTCGCCGCCTACGGGCGGACGCCGACCGGTCTGCTGCACGAGGCCGGCGCGTTGTCCCCGCGCACGACGGCCGTGCACGCCACGCACCTGACGCCAGAGGACATCGGGTTGCTCGGAGCCTCGGGCACCGGCGCGTGCTTCTGCCCGACGACCGAGGCGGACCTGGCCGACGGCATCGGCCCGGCGCGTGAACTGGCCGACGCGGGCAGCCCGTTGTCGCTGGGCAGCGACCAGCACGCGGTGATCGACCCGCTGCTGGAGACCCGCGCCCTGGAGCACAACGAGCGGCTCAGGACCGGCCAGCGAGGCCGTTTCTCGCCTGCCGAACTGCTCGACGCGGCCACCCGTCACTCGGCGATCGGCTGGGACGCCGGACGCATCGAGGCCGGCCTGCCGTGCGACCTCGTGGCCATCAGCTGCTCGACGCCGCGCACCGCGGGTTCGTTGCCGCAGCAGGTGCTGATGTCGGCGACGGCGTCCGATGTGGACACCGTGGTGGTCGGCGGCCGGGTGGTCGCGAGCGGGGGCGTGCACGAGAAGCTGGGAGACGTCGGCAGGCTGCTGTCGGACGCGATCGAGGAGCTGTGGGCATGAGCGTGCTGATCACCGGTATCGGTGAGCTGACCACGAACAGCGAGTCCACCGGGGACGCGCTGGTGATCGACGGTTCCGAGATCGCCTGGGTGGGCGACGCCTCGAGTGCTCCGGCCGCCGACGAACGCGTCGACGTCGAGGGCCGCGCGGTGCTGCCCGGCTGGGTCGACAGCCACACCCACCTGGTGTTCGCGGGCGACCGCACCGCCGAGTTCGGCGCGCGCATGGCCGGCAAGCCCTACACCGCGGGCGGTATCGCCGTGACCGTCGGCGCGACCCGTGCCGCGTCCGACGAGGAACTGGCCGCGGTCCTGCGCCGGCACATCGCCGAAGCGCTCAGGCAGGGCACCACGTTCGTCGAGACGAAGACCGGTTACGGCCTGAACGTCCCCGACGAGGTGCGGTCCGCGCGCATCGCCGCCGAGCAGGCCGACGAGGTCACGTTCCTCGGCGCTCACCTGGTACCGCCGGGCGAGGACGCGGACACGTACGTCGAGCTGGTCCGCGGCGAGATGCTCGACGCCGTCGCGCCGTTCGTGCGCTGGGCCGACGTGTTCTGCGAGAAGGGCGCGTTCGACTACGACCAGTCGAAGGCCGTCCTCGTCGCCGCGCGGCAGAAGGGCCTGGGCCTGCGCGTCCACGGCAACCAGCTCGGCGAGGGCCCCGGTGTGCGGCTGGCCGTCGAGCTCGGCGCCGCGTCGGTGGACCACTGCACGTACCTGTCGGCGGACGACGTCGACGCGCTGGCGTCGTCGGACACGGTCGCGACGCTGCTCCCGGCGTGCGACCTCTCGACCCGCCAGTCGCTGCCGCCCGCCCGCGCCCTGCTCGACGCCGGGGCCACGGTCGCGCTCGCCAGCAACTGCAACCCCGGCTCGTCGTACACCTCGTCGATGGCGTTCTGCGTGACGACAGCGGTCCTGCAGATGCGGATGAGCGTCGAGGAAGCGGTCTGGGCGGCGACGGCCGGCGGCGCACAAGCGTTGCGGCGCACCGACGTCGGGGTCATCAGGCCTGGTACGAGGGCTGATCTACACGTGCTGGACGCACCCTCGATCACGCACCTGGCCTATCGTCCGGGAGTTCCTTTGACCCACTCTGTGTGGCATAAGGGCGTGCGCACCAATTGAGACAGGAGTCTCAGCACCCTTCGTGTGGGCCTGTTGGCGGAAGGTGCGGGGCCGTACGGTGTCCCCGTGGTGGATTTCGCGGAGGCCCTGACGAAAGCCGTCGACAACAGCGGCCTCAGCCTCGAACGCATCCAGCACCACCTGGCCGCCCGGGGCATGCAGGTCAGCATCTCGACGCTCAGCTACTGGCGCCGCGGCCGCAGCCGTCCGGAACGCCCGGAGTCGTTGAAGGTCGTCGCTGCCCTGGAGGAGCTGCTCGACCTCGGTGAGGGCTTCCTGACCGACCGGCTGGGCGACAAGCGGCCACGGGGCCGCTGGGTGGACCAATCGCTGTCCCTGGAGGACATGTGGGACTCGCGGGCCACCGACCTCGGCGAGGTCATGTCGCGCATCGACCGCCTGCAGCCGACCGCGACCACCTACCTGAGCGTCCAGGACCGGCAGGTCGTCGGGCCGGACCGCCGTGAGGTCTCGAACCACTGCACGGGCGTGATCCAGGCGCTGGAGGACGGCGTCGACAGGTTCCTCGCCATCCAGCTGGCCGATGCCACGGACCTCGGCGTCCCGTCGATCGAGGCGGGCCCGCCGTGCCGGCTCGGGAGGGTGCGCAGCGAGGACTCGACGGGGTTCCTCGTCGCGGAGATCCTCTTCGACCGGATGCTCAGAGCGGGAGAGACGGCTCTGGTCGACTACACGGTCCGGATGAGACCGGGGGCCGACAGCGAGGTGTGCGACCGGCGGTTCCTGCGTCCGGTGAACGACTACACGCTGCAGATCGACTTCCGCCCGGACGCGGTGCCCGCTCGCTGTTTCCAGTTCGCCCGGCCCTCGCTGCACGAGCCGGAGACCGCTCTCAACGACCTGTGGATCGGGACGACGGCGTCGACGCACATCCACGTGCGGAACTCGAAGCCCGGAATCTATGGAGTGCGGTGGGAGTGGGAGTAGCCGCTACTCCCACTCCCACCGCAAGCGCCCCCAGTCGAAACGATGCGCTCGGCCGAGCCGCATTCGGCCTGCTCATCAAGGGCGCCCAGGATGGCCGTCACCGCTGCAGGGAGGCGGCGACAGCAGGTTCCTAGACCTTCAGCAACAGGTTCGGCGAACCCGTCCTGATGTCGGTCAGCTTGTTCGGCGTGGCCGCACCGACCAGGGCGTTGCGCACCTGGGCGGGCGTCGCGGACGGGTTCGCGCTCAGGTGGAGCGCGGCCGCTCCGGCGACGTGCGGGGAGGCCATCGACGTGCCGCCCATGGACCGCGTGCCGGTGTCGGTGCTGTGCGAGGCGGAGATGATGTCGCTACCCGGCGCCCAGATGTCGAGGCAACTGCCGTAGTTCGACGAGCCCGCGCTGTAGATCGACCGCTTGTCGGTGCGGTCGGACGCGCCGACGGTGATCGCCTCAGGCGTGCGGGCCGGGGTGAAGTTGCAGGCGTCCTGGCCGCTGTTGCCGCCCGCCAGCACGTAGGTGAAGCCCGCGCTGATCGAGCGCCTGACGGCGTTCTCCAGCGAGCTGTTCGTGCCGCTGCCACCGAGGCTCATGTTGACGACGGCGGGCTTCTTGCCGTTGGCCGTCACCCAGTCGATGCCGCGGATGATGCCGTCCCACGCGCCGCTGCCGTTGCAGTCGAGGACGCGGACGCCGACGAGCTTGGCCTTCTTCGCGACGCCGTAGGTCTTGCCTCCGACCGTGCCGGCGACGTGCGTTCCGTGGCCCTGGCAGTCCTGGGCGACGGCGTCGTTGTCGATGAAGTCGTAACCGTCGGAAGCGCGGCCCTCGAATTCGGAATGCGTTTTCCTGATTCCGGTGTCGAGAACGTAAGCGGTCACGTTCGACGCGGTGTTCGGGTACGTGTAGGACTTGCTCAGAGGCAGGTTCGCCTGGTCGATCCGGTCGAGACCCCACGTCGGGTTCGACTGGGTGGCCTGGATCGTGGCGAACGTGTTGCGCTCGACGAATTGCACGTCCGGGTCGGCCGCGAGGCGGCGCGCCTGACGTTCGGACATTCCGGTGACCGAGAACCCGTTCAGCGCGGCGCTGTAGGTGTGCTTGACGTTGCCCTGGTAGCGGGACGCCAACGCGCTGGCAGGGGTGCGCGCTCCGTCCTTCAGCACCACGATGTAGCTGCCCTCGACCGCTTGTGCGCCCGCGCCGGGGAGCACTGACTGTTCGGCGATCGCGGTGGGCGTCCACATCGCTGTGGAAGCGATGCCCAATGCCGCGGCTATGGCGACATGACGCCGAAGTGCCATGGGTTCCTCCTGGCAGGGAATGAACTGGGGAACACGAAGAAACTAACTCGACATGTGCTTCGGATAACAGGTTCGAAACTTCAGTTCTCAATACTGTCAAAACTGTGTCGATACCGTTTTCAGGTACTCGCCGTGGCTGGCCGAGCCGGATTCGATCACTGGCCGTAGCATTCGGGCGTGCAGGAATTCGCCGAGGCGTTGACGAAGGCCGTGGAGACCAGCGGCCTCAGCCTGGAGCGGATCCAGCACCACTTGGAGCTGCGCGGTCTGCAGGTGAGCCTGTCGACGCTCTCGTACTGGCGCCGCGGCCGCAGCCGTCCGGAACGACCCGAGTCGCTGCAGGCCGTCGCCGCCCTCGAGGAGATCCTGCGGGTGGCACCGGGAGCGCTGACGGGCAGTCTCGGCGACAAACGGCCGCGGGGGCGGTGGGTCGAGCGGGCCGCCGCGCTGGAGGGGATCTGGCAGGAGGCCGCGATCGACCTCGGCCGCGCCATCGCCCGCGTCGACAAGCTCCTGCCGTACCCCGCGAAGTACCTCTCCGTCCGGGACCTGACGGTGATCGGCCCGGACCGGCGCGAGGTCGAGATGCGGACCAGCTCGGTGATCGAGGCCTTCGAGGACGGCGTCGACCGGATCCTCGTCGCGAAGTACGCGGACGAGGACGACCGCTCTCCCGGCGGGATCTTCGCCGAGAGGTCGTGCCGGGTCGGCCGGGTGCGCAGCGACGACGAGCACAAGCTGTACGTCGCGGAGATCATCCTCGACCGCGTGCTGCGGGCGGGGGACACCGCGCTCGTCGACCTGAGGTACACCTCCGACCCCGGCGCGGACAGCGTCTCCGCGGACCGCCGGTTCGTCCGGCCGCTGCGCGACTACGTGCTGGAGGTCGAGTTCCACCCGGACGCGGTTCCCGTGCGGTGTCACAGCTTCAGCCGCCCCGAACCGGGTGCGCCGGACGTCGACACCCGTGAGCTGTGGATCGGCACGACCGCCTCCGCTCACCTCGTCGTGCACGAGGCCCAGCCCGGCTGGGTCTACGGCATCAAGTGGGAGTGGGAGTAGCGGCCCTCGCTCGCTACTCCCACGACTGTGCGCCGGGTTCAGTTCCCGACGCGCAGCAGCCTGTTGGGGGATCCGGCCTGGAGGTCGCGCAGGTTCGGCGTGCTCGCGCCGTTCACGAGGGCGTCGCGGACCTGCTGGTTCGTCGCGCCGGGGTTCGCGCCGAGGTACAACGCGGCCGCACCGGCCACGTGCGGGGACGCCATCGACGTGCCGCCCCGGACCTCGGAGGCGAAGTCGCCGTTGCGCGACGCGGCCTGGACGTCGCCGCCGGGAGCCCAGATGTCGACGCACGGCCCGAAGTTCGACGACCACCTCGGGTAGACCGCGCGGGCGTCGTTGGAGCTCGTGGCGCCGACGGTGATCGCCTCCGGTGTGCGGGCCGGGGTGAAGCCGCACGCGTCCCTGCCGGAGTTGCCCGCCGCCAGCACGTAGGTGAACCCGGCCGCGATCGAGCGGCGGACGGCGTCCTCCTCGGCCGGGTTCTGGCCCTCGGCGCCGAGGCTCATGTTGACCACCGCGGGGCGCACCCCGTTCGCGGTGACCCACTCGATGCCGGCGAGCACGCTGTCCGCGTCGGCGTAACCGTTGCAGGCCAGCACCTTGACGCCGACGACCTGGGCTCGCTTCGCGACGCCGAACGTCCTGCTCGCGAGGGTGCTCGCGACGTGCGTGCCGTGCCCGTTGCAGTCGTCCGCGACCGGGTCGTCGTCGATGAAGTCGTAGCCGTTCGACGCGCGTCCGCCGAACTCGGAATGCGTGGTCCGAATTCCCGAGTCGATGACGTAGGCGTGCACGTTCTGCGCCGCGCCGGCCGGATAGGTGTAGCCGTTGTCGAGCGGGAGAGCGCGTTGGTCGATGCGGTCGAGGCCCCAGACCGGGCCGCGTTGCGTGTCCTGGCTGCGCATCCTGAGGTTGCGCTGGACGTAGGCGACGCTCGGATCGGCCGCGAGCCGCCTCGCCTGCTTCTCGGACATCTCGTGCACGGAGAAACCGCTGATCGCGGCCTTGTAGCTGCGCTTGATCCTGCCCTCGTACCTGCTCAGCAGAGCCTGCGGGGAGGCCTTGGCGCCGTCCTTCAGCACGACGATGTAGCTGTTCGCCACGGCGTCGCCGGTGCCGACGACGTCTTTTTCCGCATGGGCGGCAGGGGTGGGGAGAACGGCGACGAACAATGCGGCCGCAATGCAGATCTTGATTCTCATCGGGTCCTCCAGGCAAGGGGCGAACGCGATGAAACGTAACTTCACGAGCGGGTGAAATGACAGGGCAGAAAATTTGGCGACGAATACTGTCAAATCTGTGGCGAGCTGGAGCAGCTCCACGTGGCACAATGCCGCGCCGCGAGGCAGGGTGGGGGTATGGAGTACACCAACCTCGGTCGCAGCGGCCTGTCCGTCTCCCGCCTGTGCCTCGGCACGATGAACTTCGGTCCCGAGACCTCCGAGGCCGACAGCCACGCGATCATGGATCGCGCCCACGAGCACGGCCTGAACTTCTTCGACACGGCCAACGTCTACGGCTGGAAGAAGGGCGAGGGCGTCACCGAGACCATCATCGGCAACTGGTTCGCCCAGGGCGGCACCCGCCGCGAGCGGACCGTCGTCGCCACCAAGCTCTACGGCAGCATGGGCGACTGGCCGAACGAGACCAAGCTGTCGGCGCTGAACATCCGCCGCGCCGCGGACGCGTCGTTGAAGCGCCTCCAGACCGATTACATCGACCTGTACCAGATGCACCACGTCGACCGGGACACGCCGTGGGACGAGATCTGGGAAGCCTTCTCGGTGCTGCGCCAGCAGGGCAAGGTCATCTACTTCGGCTCGTCCAACTTCGCGGGCTGGCACATCGCCCAGGCAGCCGAGGCCGCGCGCACCCGAGGGTTCCTCGGCCTGGTGTCCGAGCAGTCGATCTACAACCTGATGACCCGCTGGGCCGAGCTGGAGGTGCTGCCGGCGGCCAAGCACTACGGCCTCGGCGTGATCCCGTGGTCGCCGCTGCACGGCGGGTTGCTGGGCGGTGTGCTGCGCAAGCAGCGCGAGGGTGGCGTTTCCCGTTCGGCCTCAGGGCGTTCCGCCGACGCGTTGGAGAAGAGCCGCGACCAGATCGAGGCCTACGAGAAGCTGTGCGCCGAGATCGGGGAGGACCCGGCCAACGTCGGGCTGGCCTGGTTGCTGCACCAGGACGGGGTGACCGCGCCGATCATCGGGCCGCGCACCATCGAGCAGCTCGACAACTCGCTGCGGGCGGCCGAGCTGAAGCTCGACACCGAGGTGCTGGCGAAGCTCGACGAGCTGTTCCCGGCGCCGGGGCCGAACGGGTCGAAGCCGGCGCCGGAGGCCTACGCCTGGTAGGTCAGTCCTCGAAGTCGTCGTCGTCGCGCGCCAGGAACGTGGCGAAGCGCTCGATCGGCGTCTCGAAGTCGGGGTTGGCGTCGACGAACTCCCGCAGCTTGTCGGCGAGCCACGCGAACGTGACCTCCTCCTCGCCGCGCCGCTTCTCGAGCTCCTCGATGCCGCGATCGGTGTGGTACATGCGAAAACTCCTGTGAGGGCTTAGAAAACGAGCCGCCGGACCCAGTGGATCCGGCGGCTCGTTCGCGTCATGCGGGACTTACTCGAACGCGCGGGTGATGATCTCGCGCTGCTCGACCTCGTGCACCTTGCTCGAACCGGCCGACGGGGCGGCCATCGGGCGGCGCGACACGCGGCGGACGGTGCCGAGGTGCTCGGGCAGCAGCTCCGGCAGGGCCAGACCGTAGAACGGCCAGGCACCCTGGTTCGCCGGCTCCTCCTGCACCCAGCGGACGTCCTTCGCGTTCGGGTAGCGCTCCAGGGTCTCGGTCAGCTTGCGGGCCGGGACCGGGTAGAGCTGCTCGACGCGCACGATCGCCACGTCGCCGCCGCCGCGCTTCTCGCGCTCGGCGTGCAGCTCGTAGGAGATCTTGCCGCTGCACAGCAGGACCTTCGTGACCGCGTTCGGGTCCTTGATGGTCGGGTCGTCCATGACCGAGTGGAAGCGGTCGTTGATGAACTCGTCCGTCCCGGACACCGCGGCCTTGAGGCGCAGCATGGACTTCGGCGTGAACACGATCAGCGGCCGGTCGACGCCGTCGAGGGCGTGGCGACGCAGCAGGTGGAAGTAGTTCGCCGGAGTCGACGGCACCGCGACGGTCATCGAGCCCTCGGCGCACAGCTGCAGCCAGCGCTCGATGCGGCCCGACGTGTGGTCGGGGCCCTGGCCCTCGTGGCCGTGCGGCAGCAGGATCACGACGTCGGAACGCTGACCCCACTTGGCTTCACCGGACGAGATGAACTCGTCGATGATCGGCTGCGCGCCGTTGACGAAGTCACCGAACTGCGCCTCCCACAGCACCAGCGCCTGCGGGTTCGCCACCGAGTAGCCGTACTCGAAGCCGACGGCCGCGAACTCCGACAGCACCGAGTCGTAGACCATGAACTTGCCCTGGTCCTCGGACAGGTGCTGCAGCGGCGTGTGCTCCGCGCCGGTCTTGCGGTCGATCAGGGTCGCGTGGCGCTGCACGAACGTGCCGCGGCGCGAGTCCTGACCGGCCAGGCGGACGTTGCGGCCCTCGATCGCGAGCGAACCGAACGCGAGGAGCTCGGCGAACGCCCAGTCGATGCCACCCTCGCGCGCCATCTTGGCGCGGCGGTCGAGCACCGGCTTGACGCGCGCGTGCGGCGTGAAGCCCTCCGGCAGGTTCACGTGGGCGTCCGCGATGTGCTCCAGCACCTCGCGGGTGATGCCCGTGGGCAGCTTCGCCGGGATCTGCTGCTCGGCCTCCACGGACGGGCTGACCGTCACGGGGTGCTTCTCGAGCTCGCGGACCTCGTTGAAGACGTGCTCCAGCTGGCTGGAGAAGTCCTGCAGTGCCTTCTCGGCCTCTTCGACCGTGATGTCGCCGCGGCCGATCAGGGACTCGGTGTAGGTCTTGCGCACCGAGCGCTTCTGGTCGATCACGTCGTACATCGCCGGCTGCGTCATCGAGGGGTCGTCGCCCTCGTTGTGGCCGCGGCGGCGGTAGCAGACCATGTCGATCACGACGTCCTTGGCGAACGCCTGGCGGTACTCGACGGCCAGCTTCGCGACCCAGTAGCAGGCCTCGGGGTCGTCGCCGTTCACGTGGAAGACCGGCGAGCCGATCATCTTCGCGACGTCGGTCGAGTACTTCGAGGACCGCGAGTTCTCCGGCGCGGTGGTGAAGCCGACCTGGTTGTTCACGACGATGTGGACCGTGCCACCGGTGCGGTAACCGCGGACCAGCGCCAGGTTCAGCGTCTCGGCGACGACACCCTGACCGGCGAAAGCCGCGTCACCGTGCATGGCGACCGGCAGGACGGGGAAGAAGTCGCCGCCCTTGTCGATCAGGTCCTGCTTGGCGCGCACGATGCCCTCGAGCACCGGGTCGACCGCTTCGAGGTGCGACGGGTTCGCCGTCAGCGACACCTTCGTCTCGCCGTCGCCGAACATGCGGAAGTACTTGCCCTCGGCGCCGAGGTGGTACTTCACGTCGCCGGAGCCGTGCGCCTGACCGGGGTCGAGGTTGCCCTCGAACTCGCGGAAGATCTGCGAGATCGGCTTGCCGACGATGTTCGCGAGGACGTTGAGGCGGCCGCGGTGCGGCATGCCGATGACGACCTCGTCGAGCTCGTGCTCGGCGGCCTTGTCGAGCACCGCGTCGAGCAGCGGGATGACGGTCTCGCCGCCCTCGAGCGAGAAGCGCTTCTGGCCGACGTACTTCGTCTGCAGGAACGTCTCGAAGGCCTCAGCCGCGTTGAGCTTGCTGAGGATGTACTTCTGCACGGTGGCCGGCGGCTTCTCGTGCGGGACCTCGACGCGCTCCTGGATCCACTGGCGCTCTTCGGGCTCGAGGATGTGCATGTACTCGACGCCGACGGTGCGGCAGTACGAGTTGCGCAGCACGCCCAGGATGTCGCGGAGCTTCATCCGCTCCTTGCCGGCGAAGCCGCCGACCGGGAACTCGCGGTCCAGGTCCCACAGCGTCAGGCCGTGGCTGAGCACGTCCAGGTCGGCGTGGGAGCGCTGGCGGTAGTTCAGCGGGTCCGTGTCGGCCATCAGGTGACCGCGAGTGCGGAACGCGTCGATCAGCTCGATGACGCGGGCGGTCTTGTCGACGGCGCCCTCGGGGATGTCCGCGACCCAGCGGATGGGCTCGTAGGGCAGCCGCAGCGACGCGAAGATGTCGTCGTAGAAGCCGTCCTCGCCCAGCAGCAGCTGGTGGACGCGCTTGAGGAACTCGCCCGACTCCGCGCCCTGGATGATGCGGTGGTCGTACGTGGAGGTCAGCGTGATGATCTTGCTGACGCCCATGTCCGTGAGCGCCTGCTCACTGGTGCCCTGGAAGTGCGCGGGGTACTCCATGGCGCCGACGCCGATGATCGCGCCCTGACCGGCCTGCAGACGCGGCACCGAGTGGTTCGTGCCGATCGTGCCGGGGTTGGTCAGCGAGATCGTGGTGCCGGAGAAGTCGTCCGCCGTCAGCGAGCCGCCGCGGGCCTTGCGGATCAGGTCCTCGTAGGCCTGCCAGAACTGCGTGAACGTCATGTTCTCGCAGCCCTTGACCGACGCGACGACCAGCGTGCGGCTGCCGTCCTTGCCGGGCAGGTCGATCGCCAGACCGAAGTTGACGTGCTCCGGCGTGACGACGAACGGCTTGCCGTCGACCTCGGCGTAGTGGCGGTTCATGTTCGGGAACGCCTGCAGCGCCCGCACGACCGCGTAGCCGATCACGTGCGTGAAGGAGACCTTCCCGCCGCGCGTCCGCTTCAGGTGGTTGTTGATGACGATGCGGTTGTCGGCCAGCAGCTTCGCGGGCACGGCGCGCACGCTGGTCGCGGTCGGAACGGTGAGCGACAGCTCCATGTTCTTCGCGATCGCGGCGGAGGCGCCGCGCAACTGCTTCTGCTCGGGCTGCGCGCTCGGCTTGACCGGGGCTGCCTTCGCTGCCTGCTGCGGCGCCGGCTTGCCGGTCTGCGGCAGCGTGGCCGCGGGCTTCGGCGCGGCGGCGGCCGGCTTGGGTGCCGCCGCGGGCGCGGGCTTGCCGTTGTCGGCAGCCGGCGGCGTCACGGTCGCGGTCGTGGTGGAGCCACCCGCGCTGGCCGTGGCGGCGCTACCGTTGGCACCCGCACGCTTGTAGTCGGCAAAGAAGTCGTGCCATGCCGGGTCTACCGATGACGGGTCCGCGAGGAACTGCTCGTACATCTCCTCGACGAGCCATTCGTTCGGCCCGAACTGTGACGCAGGACTGCTGCTGGACACGGCTGTCGCTCGCCTCTATCCATCTCGCTCTTGGTGTTGACTCATGCGGTAGCCAGGTTAGTCCCCCATGCCCGGGCCTTCACACGCTGGAGGCACATGGCAAGGAGTGCTCGGTCACAGGATCGATCAGGACGGGCCCGTCGTCACCCGCAGTTGAGCAGTTCTTGATGTGCGTCTCACTACGTCGCCTCCCGATCGGGTAATGCTCGCTGAGCTGTTGGACGGGCATACGCACCGAGCGCACTGATCAGTTCACGATAGGTACAACATCGCGGCTCTGCGGATTGATCTTGTTCAGTCCAGTGAACTCAGGATCGACGCGGCCATCGCCGCGGTGAAGCTCGTCCTGGCCTCGTCGGTCGTCCGGTCCAGGCTGAGGTACGGGTTCAGGTCCTCCAGTTCGACCAGCAGCAGGTCGCCCTGCTGGGTGCGGCACGCGTCGACGCGCTGGATGCCGTGGTCCAGGTCGTTCCAGTCGATGAACCGCTGCGCGAAATCTCGGTCTTTTTGGGTGGGCTCGTAGTGGGTCAGGTCCCATCTCTGTGCCGGGTCCGGGGCGTACAGGGCGTACTGGAGGTCGTGGTCCACGAAGTAGAACGAGACCTCGTACTGGAAATCGACCTTGGGCTGGACGAGGACCTGCTCGTTGTCGCGAGCCTTGTCGCCGAGGTTGGTGTGGAGGTTTTCAGCCGGGACGAACTCCAGGCCGTGGGAGTCGGCGCCTGCCTTGGGCTTCACGACGTACTCGGTCGCGTGGGGGAGGCGGTCCAGGTTCGCCGCCTGGTCGACCGTGGGGATGACCGGGTAGCCCTCGGTGGTCAGGTCGACCATGTACTGCTTGCCGGCCATGTCGCCCTTGCCCGTCAGCGGGTTGTAGACGCGTTGGTTCGTGGCTTTGGCCTCTGCTCGGAAGGCTTGGTAGGCCAGTTCGTAGTCGGCTGTCGGGCCGCTGTTGCGGACCACGACCGTGTCGTGCGGGGGCATCAGGGCGGTGGCGTCTTCTGGATGGCAGATGGCCAGGTCGAAGTGTTTTCTCAGATGTGAGGTCAGGTAGATGTCCTCGTCGCAGTAGCGGCGGCCTTTGGCCGGGTAGGCCAGGTTGGAGACGTAGAGGACTTTGGGGCGCATGTGGGCTCCGGTCTGGTGGGGGCGCGGCGGCGTGGGGCCAGGTGGGGTGGGGCCAGGTGGCGTGGGGCCAGGTGGCGTGGGGCCTGTGCGGTGGTCGGCTTGAGTTGGGTTGGTGGCGGTTCCAGCGGGGTGGTCGCCTGCCGTGCGTTGTGTCGCCTTGTGTGGGTGGTTGCGTGGGTCGTGACGTGGCGGTGCGGGGCATCGCCGCTTCGCGACGATCGCGATTGGGGCTTGACCTTGAGCCTCTAGCTGGATGCCATATCGGACCTTTAAAAGCTGGGCATAAGAACCCAGCCGATCCCTGCCACGGTCGCATCCAGCCCCTCAAGGTCAAGCCCCAATCGCGCGGTGCCCACCTTTGTCGCCGGTTGCCTGGCGGGGAGAGGTAGGCACGCCTCGGCTTCGCCATTGCCGTTGGTGGCAGGGTGGCTCGCCTTCGGCTTCGCCCGTTCCATGTGGAGGTGGCTCGCCTTCGGCGTTGCCCTGGTGGTTTGGAGTGACGCCTCGGTTCGCCAGTTCCCTTTCGGGAGGGTTGCTCACCCTCGGACCCGCCCTCGGATTTGGCGCTGGAGCCTTTTTCTATGGGTCAGGCCGCTTCCGGGGTGTCGCCGTGGTGCCACAGGCGGGCGTAGGTGCCGTTGGCCGATAAGAGGTCCGCGTGGGTGCCCTGTTCGATTATTCGGCCGTTGGCCAGGACGACTATTCGGTCTGCCCTTGCTGCTGTGGCCAGGCGGTGGGCGACCACGAAGGTGGTCCTGGCGCCTGCCAGGTGGTCGCTGGCTGCCAGGACTGCGGACTCTGTGGCCGGGTCCAGGGCCGCTGTCGCCTCGTCCAGGAGTAGGAGGTCAGGGTTCACCAGTTCTGCTCTCGCCAGGGCCACTAGTTGGCGTTGGCCTGCTGAGAGGTGGTTGCCTCGTTCGCCTACCGGTTGGCGGAAGCCGTTCTGGAGGGTGGCGACCATCGGGAGGGCGCCTACTGCCTCGGTCGCCTTCTGGATCTCTTGTTCTGTTGCTTCTGGGCGGCCGTAGGCGACGTTGGTGGCCAGGTCGCCTCCGAAGAGGTGTGCCTCTTGGGGGACTACGCCCAGGCGTTGGCGGTAGGCGCTCAGGTCGTAGGTTCTGATGTCCCTGCCGTCTACCAGGACTGTGCCTGTTGTGGCGTCGTAGAAGCGGGCTATCAGTTTGACCAAGGTCGACTTGCCCGCGCCTGTTTCGCCTACCAGGGCCACCGTTTCGCCTGCGGGGACGTGGAGCGTCACGTTGTCCAGGGCCGGGGTGTCCGCGCCTGCGTAGGTGAAGCTGACGTTGCGCAGCTCCACCTCGCCCTTCAGGCGGGGCGGGACCGGTGTCGGGGTGGCTGGGGGCTCGACCGTGGTGGGGGTGCGGAGCAGGTCGCCGATTCTGCGCAGGCCCACCCTGGCCTGCTGGTAGCCGTCGAAGACGCCGGACAGTTGCTGGATCGGGCTGAAGAACAGGCCCAGGTAGAGCAGGAACGCCAGCAGGACGCCCGGGGTGAGGCTGCCCGTCGCCACGCGGTGGGCGCCTACTGCCAGGACCACTGCTTGGGCCACGCCGGAGAGCATTGCCACGAAAGGGAAGTACGTGGCGATGTAGCGCTGGGCCCGCAGGCGGGTGCGGCGGTAGGCGTCGCTGCGTTCGGCGAAAGCCTCTGCCGATCGGCGTTCTCTTGTGTAGGCCTGGGAGACGCGGAGGCCCGAGACGTTCTCCTGGAGGTCGGCGTTCACCGCGCTCACCCGTTCGCGGGCTTCCGCGTAGGCGGTGGAGGAGAGGCGTTGGAAGAGCACCGTCGCCGCGGCCAGGATCGGGAGCACCGAGAGGGCTATCAGGGCCAGCGAGGTGTCCGTGACCACCAGGGCCGCGGTGATGCCGACGACCGTGATCAGGCTGATCACCGCGGTGACCAGGCCTGTCTGCAGGAACGTCGAGAGGGCGTCGACGTCCGTCGTCATCCTCGTCATGATGCGGCCGGCCATCTCGCGCTCGTAGTAGTCGAGGCCCAGGCGCTGCAGGTGGGCGTAGCTGCGGACGCGCAGCAGGTAGAGCAGGCGTTCGCCCAGGCGGGCGGCGAAGACCGTGCTGCCCGCCGTCGTCAGCCAGCCGACGACCACCAGGCCCACGCCGAGCGTCACGGCCTGCCACAGGGACGACTCGGCGCCGCCGACCACGCCTCCGTCGATGCCCAGGCGCACCAGTGACGGCATGCCCATGCCCACCAGGGCGTCGAGCACCACCAGGGCAGCCACGCCGCCCAAGGCCCAGCGGACCGGCTTGAGGAGGCGGGCGAGGCGGAAGGCGGGATCTGGTGCCCTCGGGTCCTCGCCGTGCAGGACCGGGACCTCGGTGGCCGGGGGCAGGGAACGGACCTGGGCCAGCAGCTCGGGAGTGGGTGGGCCGCCGGCCAGGGCCGCCATGCCGCCGCCGACGCCTCCGCCGCCACCACCGGCGCCGCGTCTGCCGGACGCGGCCGGGGTCGACGTCTTCGCCTCGGCGATCAGGCGGTCGTCCAGCTCCTGCTGCGACAGCTCCGGCCACAGCTCGCCGGTCTTGACCGGTGCGGCGGACTCGATCGCCTCGCCGGGGCCCGCCAGCAGGTCGCGGTAGAGGGCGCAGCGGGCCGTGAGCTCGGCGTGCGTGCCGATGTCGACCACGCGGCCCGCGTCGAGGACGGCGATGCGGTCGGCCAGGGAGAGCGTGGAACGCCTGTGCGCCACCAGGAGCGTGGTGCGGTTGGCCGTCACCGAGGCCAGCGTCGCGTGGATCGCCGCCTCGGTCGCGTTGTCCACCGCGGACGTCGCGTCGTCCAGCACCAGGATGCGCGGGTCGGAGAGCAGGGCGCGGGCCAGGGCGACGCGCTGGCGCTGGCCGCCGGACAGCGTGAGACCGCGTTCGCCGACCACCGTGTCGTAGCCGAGCGGCAGGGCGTCGATGAAGTCGTGGGCCTCGGCGGCCTTCGCGGCACGCTCGACCTCCTCGCGGGAGGCGTCCGGGCTGCCGTACGCGATGTTCGAGAACACCGTGTCGGAGAAGAGGAAGGCCTCCTCGAACACCACGCCCACCGCGCCGCGCAACGACTCCAGCTTCAGCGTGCGCACGTCCGCGCCGCCCACCCGGACCGAGCCGGTGTGCACGTCGTAGAAACGGGGCAGCAGCAACGACACCGTCGACTTGCCCGAGCCCGCGGTGCCCACCAGCGCCAGCGTCTCGCCCGGCGCGACCGAGATCGAGAAGTCCTGCAGCACCGGCTCGCTGCGGGCATAACCGAAGGACACGCCGGAGAACGACACCCCGAGCGGGCCGTCGGGCACCTCACCGGGCCCGTCCGTCACGTCCGGCTGCGAGTCCATCAGCTCGTACACGCGCTCCACCCCGGCACGGGCCAGCTGCGCGGACACCACCAGGCTCGACAGCAACCGGGTCGGCCCGACGAGGTTCGCCACGTACGTCGTGAACGCCAGGAACGTGCCCAGCGTGACCTGGCCGTGCAACGCCAGCCAGCCGCCCAGGCCCAGCACCGCGACCTGGCCGAGCAACGGCAGCGCCGTCACCGTGGCGAGAGGCTTCGACGACAGCCGCGCGGCCCGCATCCGTTCCGCGAACAGGAACTTCGCGTGCTTCTCCAGCCGGGCGACCTCCCGCGCCTCCTGGCCGAAGCCCTTCACCACGCGGACACCGGTGACGGTCTCCTCCACGTGCTGCGCCAGATCGGCGGCCCGCTGCTGCGCCGACCACGTGGCGGGGAACAGCGTCAGCCGGGTGCGCCCGGCGAGCCACGCCACCAGCGGCAGCACGATCACCGCGATGATCGTCAGCGGGATCGACAGGTAGATCATCGCCGCGAGCGCGGCCAGCGCGAACACCACCGTGCCCACGGCCAGCGGCGCCATCATCAGCAGCGACTGCACCAGCTGCAGGTCGGTGATCGAGCGCGACACGATCTGTCCGGTGCGCATCTCGTCCTGCTTCGCGCCGTCGAGCCGCTGCACCGCCGAGAACACGCCGAGCCGCAGGTCGTGCTGCACGCCCAGCGCCAACCGTCCGCCCAGATAGCGGCGCAGGAACGCGGACCCGAAGGTCAGCACCTCGAGGACGATCAACGCCACCATCAGTGGCCACAGCCGATCGGTGCGGCCGCCCGTCGAGTCGTCGATCGCCGTCTTGAGCAGCAACGGACCCGCTGCCTGAAGACCCACGCCGACGACCGCGGCGAGCAGCGACAGCACCACCAGGCGGGGGTGCTGCCAGCACGCCGCGGTCAGTCGGCGGATCCAGCCCTTCGTCACGGGACCCACAGTACGTTCGGGGTCCGACATAAAACTGTGACGTCAGGAACCGCAGGTCAGGTGATGTCCTTGGCCTGGGTGGCGGCCCAGCCGCCCGCGAACACCACGCCGGCCCAGCCGAGGAACACGATTCCCGACAGCCACCAGTCCTGCGCCCCGACGGCACCGGCGATCGCGCGGAGCACGTCCTCGATCTCCGGCGGCACGACCCCCGCCGCGGACAGGAACATGTCGACGGCGACCGAGCCGGTCAGCCCGTTGATCGACCCGTTCGGCAGGAAGCCGATCACCGCCGGCACCTCGAGGTACGCGAGCACGCCGTGCAGCACGTTCTCGATCACCACGAAGTACAGCAGCAGGAGCACGACCGCCCCCGCGACGTTCGGGACCAGCGCGCCCACGCCCACGCCGAACATCGTCATCAGGATCGACGACAGCACGCAGACGAGCGTCAGCATCACCCAGCCACCGGCGTCCGGCAGCTGGCCCGAGTCGCTCGTCAGCACCACGCCGATGCCCAGGAACAGCATGATCGCGAGGCCGTAGATCGCGCCCCACAGGACGTAGACCAGCATCTTCGCCAGCAACGCGTGCATGCGCGACGGCGCGGTCAGGAACGTGGTGGTGATCGTCCGGCGGCTGAGCTCACCCGAGATCGCCATCGCACCGAAGATCATCGGGAAGATCGTCGAGATGTTGATCGCCCGCGCCATGCCGAACAGCGAGATCTTCCACTGCTCCGGCGTGACGCCGATGAAGTCCGACACCTCGTCGACGTCGCTGCTCGACGCGAGGTCCACGAAGAACTGTCCCAGCAGGCCGGTCGCGAGCCCCCAGCCGAGCGCCAGCACGGCGGTCGGGATCAGCAGACCCCACCACAGCCCGGTCGTCGTGGTCTTGCGGAGCTCCGCCTGTACGAGGTTGCCCATCAGGCCCAACCACCCTGCTGCTGCTGATACGGATTCTGCGGAGCCGGCGCGTACCCGGCGTACTGGCCACTGGTGAGCTGGAAGAACAGTCGCTCGAGGTCGACCTGCTCCTCCTGGATGCCGTAGATCGACACGCCCGCCTGCAACGCGGTGTCGGCGACCTGCCTGGAGTCCACACCGGACACCGCGAGCCTGCCGTCGGGCAGCTGCTCGATGGCCTGCACGCCCGCAGCACGCAGTGCGTTCGCGAGGGCGTTGTGGTCCGACGGCTGCACGAGAACGCGCTTCTGCTGCGACTGCCGCAACTGCTCCAACGGCCCGTAGAACATCGTCTGACCACGCGAGATGATCACGACCTGGTCGACGGTCTGCTCGACCTCCGCCAGCAGGTGGCTGGAGATCAGCACCGTGCGCCCCATGCGCGCGTAGGACTGCAGGAACGTCCGCAGCCACGCGATGCCCTCGGGGTCGAGCCCGTTCGCCGGTTCGTCCAGCACGAGCACCTGGGGGTCGCCGAGCAACGCGGTGGCCAGCGCCAGCCGCTGCTTCATGCCGAGCGAGAACCCGCCCACCTTGCGGTCGGCCGCGGTGCTCAGGCCGACCAGGCCGATGACCTGGTCGGCCTGAGCGTCCGGCACGCCGATGGCCGCCGCGTACACGCGCAGATGGTTGCGGGCGGAACGCGCGGGGTGGAACCCCTGCGCCTCCAGCACCGCGCCCACCACGCGGCCGGGCTGGCCGAGCTGGTGGAACGGGCGTCCGTTGATCGTCGCCGTGCCGGCCGTGGGTTTCACGAGACCCAGCAACATCCGCAGGGTCGTCGTCTTGCCCGCGCCGTTCGGGCCGAGGAAGCCCGTCACGCTGCCGGGTGACACGGTGAAACTCAGGTTCTGCACCGCGGCCACCGGACCGAACTGCTTGGTCAGGTTCTGGACCGCGATGAGGCCGCTGCCGTCATGCATGCGGCCCATCCTGCCTGAAAGGTCACTCCGGCAAGGCGTGCTTGGGACGAGACACGACGGGCGCCCGGTGCACGACCGGTGGACCGTCGGCCAGGACCGGCAGTTCGGTGGTCATCTCGGCCGGTGTCTCCTCCGGCAGTTCGATGACACCTGATCGAGTGAAAGGGTTGCGCAACGGCCGCCGCCGCTCGCGATGGGGCAGTCCCTCGCCGATCAGGTGCTGGTGCGCCATGTTCCAGATCTGGCACGGCCACCGGCGGCGCCGCAGCCAGCCGGGACAGGCCCTGCACCGGCCGTCCTCGTCGGGCTGGTGCACCGTCAGGAGCAGCCGCCAGCCGTCCGCGAGGCGGTGGATCTCCGCGCGGGCCAGCGGAACCAGCGCCTCGGCCTCACCGTGCTCGGCGACCTTGTCCAGCAGTGCCAGGCGTTGCAGCACCGCGTCGCGCAGGGTCTCGTCCATCACATCTTCGCCGTGGCCTGGTCGAGCAAAGAGCCCAGCCGGCGCGTCTGGGTGGCGGACATCACAGCGGTCTCGCCTGGTGGCGTGACGAGCAGAACCCGGTCGTTCTCCACCAGAACGGTCATGGACCTGTCGCGACCGAACGGGTCGTGGCAGTGGATCCATCCCTGTGGTTCAGCCATGGAATCTCCCTTCGAGGGACACCCGACTCCGTCTTCATCGGCCGAACCCCCTGCTCGCCGCACCGCGAACTCGGGAATTCACTCGTTTGCTGGACGAGCCGGACACGGGCAGTGGTCCACTCGGGGAAACTTTCGGGTCGCGTTTCGGTGGGGGTGCTGGGCGCGGTGCGCCAAGGCCCGCTATATTTGGTCACGGCGGCCCCGCTCCCAGTGACCCCCAGGCTGGTTGAGCGCGGCCGCCCTTTATTTTTCCCAAAAAACCTTTCCGTTCTGAGTGCAATCCTGTTGCGCCCTACCCTCTCGTACGCTGTAAGTTCCTCGTACACCGTAAGGGGGAGGAACGATGACTTCGACGACCGAGAAGGCCGTGGTGCACCCGCACCCGCAACGCTGGGCCGTGCTCGGCGTGCTCTGCCTGTCCGTGATGGTCGTGGTGCTGGACAACACCGTGCTCAACGTGGCGATCCCGTCCATCTCCACGGGCCTGGGCGCGAGCACCGCCGACATCCAGTGGATGATCAACGCCTACTCGCTGGCGCTGGCGGGCCTGCTGCTCACGACGGGGTCGCTGAGCGACAGGTTCGGCCGCAAGCGCGCACTTCTGGTGGGCCTGGTGCTGTTCGGCACGGGCAGTGCGGTCGCGGCCTACGCGAGCTCGTCCGAGGCGTTGATCGCGGCCCGCGGCTTCATGGGCATCGGCGCCGCCGTGCTGATGCCGGGCACGCTGGCCGTGCTGATGCAGCTCTTCGACGACAAGGAACGCCCGAAGGCCATCGGCATCTGGGCCGCTGTCACGAGCCTCGGCTTCGCGGCCGGGCCGGTGATCGGCGGCGCGCTGATCAAGCACTTCTGGTGGGGCTCGGTGTTCCTGATCAACGTGCCGGTGGCGGTCCTCGCGGTCGCGGCCGTCGCGATGCTGGTGCCGGAGTCCAAGGACCCGACCGTGCGCAAGCCGGACGTGCTCGGCTCGATCCTGTCGATCATCGGCATGGTGTCGATCGTGTACGCGGTGATCGAGGTGCCGGAGCACGGGTTCGGCTCGGCCGAGTTCGGCGTGCCGGTCGCGATCGGCCTGGTCACGATGACGGGTTTCGCCTTGTGGGAACGGCACACCGCCGACCCGATGCTCGACCTCGGGTTCTTCCGGAACCGCCGTTTCACCGGCGCGGTGGCGTCGGGCGTGCTGGCGGCGTTCGGCATGGCGGGCTCGCTCTTCCTGCTGACGCAACACCTTCAGGGCGTGCTCGGCTACAGCCCGCTGGAGGCGGGTGTGCGGGTGGCACCGATGGCGATCGCGTTGCTCGTCACCAGCAACACGTTGGGGCAGTTGGTGATGAAGCTCGGCGCGGGCACGGCGATGCTGCTGGGCATGACGATCGTCGCGGCCGGCGTGGCGTTGCTGTCGATCGGCACGACCTACCCGCCGACGCTGGCCGGTCTGATCCTGATCGGCGTGGGTGTCGGTGTGTCCCAACCGGTCGCGGTCAACGCGCTGATGGGGTCGATCCCGCCGGAACGCGCCGGCATCGCGTCCGGGCTGTCGGGCACGCTGACGGAGCTGGGCTCCTCGTTCGGCATCGCGGTGCTCGGTGCGCTGCTGTCGGCGCGGTTCGTGGCCTCGTTGCCGGACGGAGTTCCGGGCCGGTCGCTTTCCGAGGCGCTGCACAGCGGCGCGGACATCACCGTCGTGCGCGAGGCGTTCTCCGACGGCATGAGCGTGAGCCTCGTGATCGGGGCGATCGCGGTGTTCCTGGGAGGTGTTGTGGCCAGCGTGTTGCTCAGGCGTGCATAGGATCGTCGGCGTGGACAGCGTCTGGTTCAGCAAACCCCGGCCCAGCAGCGGTCAGCCTCTCGGCCTCAGCCGGGAGGCGATCGTCCGCAAGGCGATGGAGATGCTGGACGAGCACGGCCTGCAGAAGCTGTCCATGCGCAAGCTCGCGGCGGCACTGGGCGCCGCCCCCATGTCGCTGTACTGGCACGTGCCGACGAAGGACGCGCTGATCGAGCTCTGCCTCGACGAGGTCTACGGCGAGTTCACCCTCCCCGATCCCGAGGCCGACTGGGAGACCGCGGTGCGCGGGATGATGCACGAGCTGCGCCAGCTCGCGCTCAAGCACCCGTGGTGGATCCGCGGGATCGGGGAGTTCAACACGTTCGGCCCGAACGCGGTGGCGTACGCGGACGCCATGTTCGAGCCGATGCTGCGTGCCGGGCTCTCGACCGTGGCCGCCGCCCAGTCGATCTCCGCGGTGGGCAGCTTCGTCAACGGGCACGCGATCGCGGAGGTCAACTTCCTCGGGCGCGGCGGGATGGACTCGCCGCCGGACCTGGCGAAGATCGCCGACCTCTACCGGGACGAGCACCCCCGCTACGTCGCGATGCTGGACGAGCCGGACCTGTGGACGCTGGACGGGCAGTTCGAGTTCGGACTGGACTGCGTGATCGACGGCATCAAGGCCCGCGTAGCCGCCCTCAGATAGGCGAAACCCCCGCAGCGGTTCACGCGTGCGGGGGCCTCATTCATTCAGTTGGCTTTCAGACCACGCTCTCGAGCGGCGTGTGCGGCAGACCGGTCGCCTCGGCCACCGGGCCGTTGGTCAGCTGACCGGCGTGCACGTTGAGACCCAGGGCCAACGAACGGTCGTCCTTCAGCGCCCGCGTCCAGCCCTTGTCGGCCAGCGCGACCGCGTACGGCAGCGTCACGTTGGTCAGCGCGTAGGTCGAGGTGCGCGGGACGGCGCCCGGCATGTTCGCGACGCAGTAGAACACCGAGTTGTGGACCTCGTAGGTCGGCTCGGCGTGCGTGGTGGCGCGCGAGTCCTCGAAGCAACCGCCCTGGTCGATGGCGATGTCGACGAGCACCGAACCCGGCTTCATGTCCGCGACGAGCGCGTTCGACACGAGCTTCGGGGCCGCGGCACCGGGGACGAGCACGGCGCCGATGACCAGGTCGGCCTCGCGGACGGCCTGCTCGATGGCGAACGAGTTCGAGGCGAGCGTGCGCAGCCGGCCCTGGAACTGGGCGTCGATCTGGCGCAGGCGGTCGACGTTGGTGTCGAGGATCTGCACGTCCGCGCCCATGCCGACGGCGATGGTGGCGGCGTTGACGCCCGCCACGCCGCCGCCGATGACGACCACGCGGGCCGGGGCGACACCGGGGACGCCACCGGGCAGCACGCCGCGGCCACCGGAGGGCTTCATCAGCGCGAACGCGCCGACCTGCGGGGCCAGCCTGCCCGCGACCTCGGACATCGGGGCGAGCAGCGGCAGCGAGCGGTTCGGCAGCTGCACGGTCTCGTAGGCGATGGCCGTGGTGCCGGACGCGAGCAGCGCCTCGGTCAGCGGCTTGTCGGCGGCGAGGTGCAGGTACGTGAAGAGGGTCTGACCGGCACGGAGACGCGGGTACTCCTCCGCGATCGGCTCCTTGACCTTGAGAACCAGGTCACCCTCGGCCCACACGTCGTTGGCGGTCGCGAGGATCTTGGCGCCCGCGGCGAGGTACTCCTCGTCCGTGATCGCGGAACCGAGACCGGCGCCCTGCTCGACGTAGACGTCGTGCCCGCGGCTGGTCAGCTCGTGCGCACCGGCAGGGGTGAGAGCGACGCGGTACTCGTGGTTCTTGATCTCGCGGGGAACTGCGATCCGCACGATGACTCCTCCGTTCGGTGGCCGACATCTCATAATGTGGGCCAGTCGCGAGGCCATGTCACTGTGCTGGCAGCACTATCTGCCACCCCCTGGTTTGTTCGTCTGGGACAGAGCGACCTGAGCCTCGTTCGCGTTCCCCTGGACCATCCCGCGTTGACACTCGGCGGGGGCCGCACATAGCGTTCGCCGCGGACAACTGAACACCGGCCGCGGCGCGCGAGCGCCAGAACCCGCGTGGGAGAGACCTCGACGAACCGGTCGGGGCGCCGAAGGGGCAAGCTCCCGCACACTCTCAGGCAGCAAGACCACTCGGGGTAGGCAACTCTGCACGGCGGAGGGGGCGCAAGTTTCCTGATCCGTCACAGCCAGAGGAGTCGCCGCCGTGGAGTTCCCCGAGAACCTGCTCTACACCGTCGAGCACGAGTGGGTCGACTGGACGCCGGGCACCCAGGACCCGCTGACCTGCGGAATCACCGAGTACGCCGCCGACGCCCTCGGCGACATCGTGTACATCCAGCTTCCCGAGGTCGGTGCCGAGGTCGTCACCAACGAGGTCTGCGGCGAGCTGGAGTCCACCAAGTCCGTCAGCGACCTGTTCTCGCCCGTCACCGGTGAGGTGATCGAGGTCAACAGCGCCGTCGTGGACGACCCGGCGGTCGTGAACAGCGACCCGTACGGCGCCGGCTGGCTCTTCAGGGTCCGCGTGGACTCGGCGGAGAACCTGCTCACGGCGGCGAAGTACGCCGAGCTCACCAAGTCCGACTGACATGGGCCTGACTGACCGCTCCACCACCACGAAGGACTGATCAGTGGCGATCAGCGTTTTCGACCTCTTCTCCGTCGGCATCGGACCGTCCAGCTCCCACACGGTCGGACCGATGCGCGCGGCCGCGATGTTCGTCGACAAGCTCGGCGACGGAGTGTCCTCAGTGGACCGCGTGCACGTCGAGCTGTTCGGCTCGCTCGGCGCCACCGGACACGGGCACGGCAGTCCCAAGGCCGTGTTCCTGGGTCTCGAAGGCAACCTGCCCGAAGAAGTCGACCCCGCGGCCGCGGCCCACCGCGTCGAAGAGATCATCTCCGGCGGCCGGCTGAAGCTCGGCGGCGCGCACGAGATCGACTTCGTGCACGACCGCGACCTCGTCATGCACCGCCGCAAGTCACTCCCGTTGCACCCCAACGGGATGAGCTTCGAGGCGTTCAGCGGCGGGAAGTCGGTCGAGCACGCCGTCTACTACTCGATCGGCGGCGGTTTCGTCGTCGACGAGAACGCGTCGGGCACCGACCGGATCAAGCCCGACTCGACGCCGTTGGCACACCCGTTCCTGACCGGCGACCAGCTCCTCGCGCGCTGCCGCGAGACCGGCCTGTCGATCAGCGAGATCATGATGGCCAACGAGCTGTCGTGGCGCACGGAAGCCGAGGTCCGCGAAGGACTCCTGCACATCTGGCACGTCATGCAGGAGTGCGTCGAACGCGGCTGCACCGAGCACGGCGTCCTGCCGGGCGGCCTGAAGGTGCGCCGCCGCGCCGCCGAGATGCGCAGGACGCTGGAGAAGGAGCACTTCGTCACCGACCCGCTGCGGGTCATGGACTGGGTGACGCTCTTCGCGCTGGCCGTCAACGAGGAGAACGCGGCAGGCGGCCGTGTCGTCACCGCACCGACCAACGGCGCGGCCGGCATCGTCCCCGCGGTCCTGCACTACTACACGAAGTTCGTGCCGGGAGCGTCCGACGACGGCGTGGTCAGGTTCCTGCTCACGGCGGGCGCGATCGGCGTGCTGTTCAAGGAGAACGCGTCGATCTCCGGCGCCGAGGTCGGCTGCCAGGGCGAGGTCGGCTCGGCCTGCTCGATGGCCGCCGGCGGTCTCGCCGAGGTTCTGGGCGGTACGCCCGAACAGGTCGAGAACGCCGCCGAGATCGCCATGGAGCACAACCTCGGGCTGACGTGCGACCCGATCGGCGGCCTGGTGCAGATCCCGTGCATCGAACGCAACGCCGTCGCGTCCATCAAGGCCATCACGGCTGTGCGCATGGCCTTGCGGGGCGACGGCTCGCACTTCGTGTCGCTCGACAAGGTCATCAAGACCATGCGGGACACCGGCAAGGACATGTCGGTCAAGTACAAGGAGACGGCACGCGGCGGCCTCGCCGTGAACGTCATCGAGTGTTAGGTCAGCGGGCGTCGTAAGCGGCCTGAGCCGCCAGCACGTCCGGCATGCGCGCCTCCAGCAAGTGGATGAGCGCGAGCAGCCTGTCCGCCGTCTCGCGCCCGAGCGGCGTCAGGCTGTAGTCGACGCGCGGCGGGTTCGTGTTCTGGGCTTCCCGGTGCACGAGCCCGTCGCGCTCGAGGGCCTGCAACGTCTGCGAGAGCATCTTCTCGCTGACCCCGTCGACGCGGCGGCGCAGCTCGTTGAAGCGCAGCGGACCGTCCACGAGCACGCCGAGCGTCAGGCCGCCCCACCTGCCCGTGACGTGCTCCAGCGTGGGGCGCGAGGGGCACGCCTTCGCGAACACGTTGTACTCCATAACAGTATCATAGCTGGTCACAACGCTAACTGATAGTAAGTGTGAGAGCTCTCCGCGTCAGGAGAGCTCTCACACACCTCAGAACGGCCAGGTTGCGTTCCGGCACGCCTCGAGCAGGGGGACCATCCTGAACGTCGCGTCCGACAGGCCGCCGAACTCGTGGCGGTGCGCCTTGCCGGTGGCGTACGCGGCGTTGCCGTAGCCACCCAGGTTGAACCCGTAGATCGGCACGTGCGCGGGCACCGCGTCCGAGACGCCCTGCCCCGCGTACCCACCGATCGTCTGCATGTCCGAGATGATGAACACGCGGTCGTGGCCCCGGTAGGAGCGCTTGAGCGACCCGGTGATGTCGGTGCCGTGGCCGACCTCGCCGATGCGCTTCAGGAACCGGTCCACCTCGCGGATCACCGAGGCGCCCCGCTTCACGTCGTGCCGGAACGTGCCGTCCGCGAAGCCGACCACGTCGACCTGCTCGCCCTTCGCTCCCAGTGCGACGCCGAAGACCGCCGCGGCCTTGGCCGGGGTGACCTTCGACCGCGCCGAGATCGTGCGGTGCGTCATCGACGCCGAGGTGTCGACGAGGACCAGCGACCGGCCGGGCAGCGCGGGCAGGTTCGACAGCGACGCCTGCAGCGCCTGGTCCAGGGCGTGGCCCCAGCGCAGGCTCGGCGCCGCCTCGTAGGCGGACAGGAAGCGGAACGGGAACTGTCGCGAGCGCGCGACCTGGCCCGGGTCCGCCAGGCGTGCCGCGACGGCGGCCGCGGCCTCGTCGGACATGCCGGCCTCGTCGAAGTTCCTGAGGTTCCGGACGAGCGCCATGTAGCCCATCGACGGTGCCAGCGCCTCCCACACCTCACGGGTGAGCGGGCCCTGCAGCCATCCGGACACGGCCTCCCACGTCATGCCGGCGGAACGCAGCACGCCCACCGCGTCGGGACGCGAGAACAACGCGCGGCGCTGCTCGACCGGCCACGCCATGAGCTCCCGACGGGCCGCGACCACGCGCAGGCCCTCGGGCACGGCGGCGTCCGCGTCACGGCGCCGGTCCAGGACGTGCTGGAACAGCGCGCCCTGCCACGGTGCGGCAGGAGAGGGGTGGGCGAGGTTCAGCACGTCGGCCATGCGGAAGCCGCGGGCGTCGCTGTCCCACTTCAGGACGGCGCGCTCGTTGTAGAGGCGTCCGACGGCGTCGGCGATGCCGCGCTTGACCGGCTTCGGCACGCTGCGGCCGTGCTTGCCCGTCCAGTAGGCGAGCAGTTCGCCCGGCTCGTCGGCCCGCTGCAGCACGGAGTCCACGACGGCACGGTTGGTGACGCCCGCGGTGGACTCGAACAGGAGCCGCGCGTACACGAACTCCGCCGCGCCCACGAGCGACGCCGTGCGCATGTTGGCCTCGTTGCGCAGCCACGCGAGCAGGCGGGCGGTCCACTCGGGATCCGCCAGCGCCGCGGCGTGCACGAGCCGGGTGAAGCGGTCGTCGCGCTTGCTGCCGGACTCGTAGAAGGTGTCCTCGCCGCCCATGTTCGACACGGCGAGCAGGAACAGCTCGGACTTCGTGTCGCGCGCGTAGCCGTCGCCGCCCTCGTAGGTCCGGCCGGTCGGTTCCTGCGCCGTGGCGACCGGGCTGGTGCCCGCCGGACGTGCGCGGAAGATGTTGAACTTCGCCATCGGCTCTTCCCCCTCAGGACAAATAGAAAGGGAGCCCACAAATCCACGCGTGTCCGAGATCAAGGTCGCGGAAGGTACGTTGCTGCTCTGCCAGATTGAGCTACAGCCGGTTTCCCGTCTGGCGGGATTCGAACCCGCAACCCGCCCATTAACAGTGGAAGTAACCCTCTGCTTCGCACCGGACACGTGTGAAGTTGTGTGCTCCCTGTTTCCATACAACCACGCCGCACCAGCGATTTAACTGCGTGAGGTGTGGAGTTTGTGGACGCCCGAGATCAAATCACGGAAGGTGACGTGCCCACCGGGGTGAGCAGAGACCGGCCGGAGCCGGCCTCAGGAGTTGAACCTGAGAATTCACCGAAGTAACCCTCCGCTGCGCACCGGGCGCACATTCATACAACCACACCGCGCAAAGGGTTTTCCTAAGGCGCCGCCTTCACGAGCCGGCGCAGGAGGTAGAAGAGTCCGACGGTCAGCAGGAATCCGACGGCGCTGATCATCACGATCTGCTCGACGGTGTCGGCCTGCGACCCCGCGAACACGTAGGCGGCGCAGATCGGCAGCGTTCCGACGAGTGTGAACGACATGAACGTCCGGAACGACACCCTGGACACCCCGGCGGACACCGACACGGTCTCCGCCATCATCGGGATGCCGCGCGCCACCCCGAAGAACCAGGGGCCGAACTGACGCCCCCAGCGCCGCATCTCGGTCAGCTCCTCGATGGTCACCACCCGGCGCACCAGCCACGGGCCCGCGAACCGGCCCAGGGCGTACCCTGCGGCAGAGGAACCCAGGGATCCGACGACCGCGAGTGCCAGCCCGAAGGGCAGGCCGAGTGCCGTTCCCGCCAGCACGATGAGCGGCGTGGACGGCACGGGCAGCAGCACGTCCACGACGAGCAGGCCGAAGATCGCCGCCGCCGCCCACACCGGGTCGATGCCACGCACCCACGTGACGACGCCGTCGAAGTCGATGAGGTCCAGTGCCTCGAACACGATCCAGCTCAGCAGCACGAAGCCGAGCACGACGGCCGGTATCCACTTCCACCGAACGCCCGTCTCATAACTCATCGGGTGATGGTCGCCCACGTCGATCCGCCGGACAATCCGCCAGTGGCGCAGGTTCCGCGAAGGGACACACATGAGTGACGATCTCGTGCCTTTTCTCGGGCACTGGGTGCTCGACCCGGCACGCTCCGCTTACACCGGCGGCACGCCGCCGCGCAGCGGTCACTACGACCTGAGGCTCGAGAACGACAGGCTGGTCGTCACCATCGAGGGCGTGCTGGGGTCCGGTGACCCGATCCGCACCGGGTACACATTGGACCTGTGGCAGGACACGCCGATGAGCGTCGGCCACGTCGACCGCGTGCGCACGGTGGTGGAACCGCGCCGCTTCTGCACGATCGCGTACGCGGGGGCGCAAGCGGTTGCGCGTGCCTGGCGGGTGCTCGGTCACCTCAACGAGATGACGGTCGTCCAGTCCGCACCGGATGCGTTCGGCGTGTGGCGCGACGACGTCTCCGTCTACCGCAGACAGTTCTAGTGGTGTGGCCTGGAACGTTGCCGGGGGGATCCGCGGTCAGACGGGTGCATCGTGGTGCCGCCCCCACGTCCTCGTACTGGTTGTACGGGGGCGTGGGGGCGGTGCCGCGAGGTGCCCTGCTGAGCGTGGACTACCTCGCCGACGTTCCTGGTCACACCACTAGGTACGTAACTCAGGTGCGTGGTCTGAGCACCGTGACGACGACGCGCAGGCCCAGCAGCACCGCGATGATCAGCAGGTTGTAGCCGAGCACCTGGTGCAGCCCGACGTCCGCCGCGATCTGCGGGCCGCCGGTCGACCCGAGCAGGAGCACGGCCATGACGCCGGCGGTCGCGCCCAGGGCGGTCAGCATCACCTGGTGCAGCAGGCCCGTGACGAACGACCTGTCGCGCTCGTCCGCGAACAGCCTCATCGACATGCTCAGGCGGCCCTGCTCCACCGCCCCGGTGATCCGGTCGATCCGCCGCGGCAGCCGGCGCAGCATCGGCAGCACGGCCTGCAGCTCCTCGGCCATGGTCCGCTGCACCGACTCCGGCGTGAGCCGGTCGGAGATCTGCTCGGCGGCGAACGACCGCGACTCCACGACGATGTTGAAGCCCGGCGCGAGCACCGCCAGCGTGCCCTCCAGCGTCGCGAGGGCCCGGAAGACGGCCGCGATCTCCGGCGGGATGCTCAGGCCGAACCGCGACACGATCAGGAACAGGTCGCCGAACATCTCCACGTCCGGCCTCATGCCCGCGCCGAGGTGCCGGGCCATGAACTGCCCGAGCGCGCGCTCCAGCCGTTGCTCGTCGATGTCCTCGGGCCGTGAGGTCAGCTCCAGCAACGCGTCCGTGAGGCCCGCCGGGTCACTGCGGTCGATCGCCAGCAGCAGCCGTTGCAACGCGGAGCGCAGCGCGGAGTCGATCCGCCCGACCGAGCCGAAGTCGAGCAGGCCGAGGCGTCCGTCGGCGAGCAGCAGCACGTTGCCGGGGTGCGGGTCGGCGTGGAAGACGCCGTCGAGCATCACCTGGCGCAGCACGAACCGCAGCAGCGTGCGCGCGAGGCTCTCGTTCTCCGACGCGCCGCGCAACGGCACGCCGTCGAGGCGGTCCATGACGAGCACGCGGGACGTCGACAGGTGGACGTGGGGCAGTCCGACGGACGAGTCCGAGGCCGCGGCGACGGTCGTGATGTTGCGGGCCTCGATCTTGAAGTCGAGCTCCTCGCGCAACGCGGCGGCGAACCCCGCCGCCAGGTCGCGGATGCCGAGCGCGGCACCCCAGCGCGTGCGTTGCAGCTTCTCGGCGAGCCGCGTGACGATGTCCAGGTCACCTTCGGCGGTGGCGCGGACGTCCGGCCGTTGCACCTTCACGACGACCTCGGCGCCGGACTTCAGCACGGCCCGGTGCACCTGCGCGATCGACGCGGCCGCCAGGGGTTCGGGATCGACCTCCCGGAACGCGTCGAGGCCCACCTCGGCGTCGAGCACCGCCTGGACCTGGTCCCACCTCGCCGCGGGCACCTTGTCCTGCAGGAGGCTCAGCTCGTCGACGAAGTCCTGGGGCAGCAGGTCGGCGCGGGTGGACAGCACCTGGCCGAGCTTCACGAACGTGACGCCGGCGTCCTGCAACGCGAGCCGCAGCGACCGGGAGAGTCCGGTGGAGGTCCGCTCGCGGCCGCGCAGGTAGGGGCCGAGGCCGTGCCGGACCGCGATCGCGGTGATCCGCGAGTACCGCCGGGTGCGTGCGACGCGGCGGCGCAGCATGCCCCACCACTCGGTGGGCGGCGGGATCGAGCCGGTCGGCACGATGATCTCGGCGAACGCCAGCAGGCCGATCACCACGAGGATCGACAGCCCGAGCTGGACGGTGACCAGGGCGGCGGACGGCTCCGTGCTCGTCTCGCCGAAGATCGTCGTCGCGATGGACATCGCGAGCGCGCACATCAGCGCGGTGCGGATCAGGCCGACGCGCAGGCCGAGGATCCGCCGTGCGGCCAGGGCCATGCCCAGGACCAGCAGCAGGAACGTGATCGGGAAGCCGATCGTGTAGACGAGGAAGTCCCCCATGATCGGCAGCCTAGGTGGTGGGAGCTGAGGGCCACCGGCTGAACGCCACCGGCTGTTCCAGCACTACGGCGGTGCGCTGGAACAACCGGTGACGCGGTCAGGGGGTCAGAAGTCGAAGACCTTGCCGGTGTAGGCGCGCAGCACGCACGGGTTCGAGAACACCTGCTGGAAGTCGATCCTCTTCGTGCGCCACTTGCCGCGCAGGGTCGCCTTGGTCGGGTTCAGCTCCATCGTGCACATCGCGCCGGTCTCTTCCAGTCTGCGGAAGTCACCTTCGACGGGCATGAGCTGGTCGCACGCCTGTGCGGCGTTGCGGTGCAGTCCGCCTGCGGGTTCGCAGTTCAGCTGCGTGGTGCTGAGCGTGCCCATCTCCGGTTGTACCGACAGCACCAGGCCGGATGCGGGGAGGAGGGGCGCTGTCAAAGGCGCTGCGTGTGCCGTCGCGGGGATGAGCGGGGCGGCGAGCGCGAGACAGGCAAACAAGATTCGGGTCCTTGCCATGCCAACACTCTGGCGCGGCAAGGACCCGGAACTCCAACCAACTGAGCGGTAAACACCACATCGTGTAAACCGCCGAAAGTGCGTGCAACTAGACGCCGGTCAGTTCCGTCCCGGCGAGCGCGGCGGCGACCTGCTTACCCACCGCAGCCATTCCCTTGGCGTTCGGGTGAACCGGGAACGCGAGGCTCGTCGGGATGATGCCCTCGACCCACTTGTCCCACGGTGCCGCACACGTATCGCGACCGGAACTGATGTCGTAGGGGTTCACGAACGTGGCACCGGCCGCTTTCGCTTGTGCGCCGAGCATTCCGTTGAGCTGCTTCTGCACGTTGTCGAGGTACGGCACGTCGCCCCGGGAGATCGGGACGATGGGCCAGCAGCCGCCGGACGACGGCAGGATGCGCAGGTAGCCCACGACGACGATCTTGGCCTTCGGGCTGCGCTGCTTGATGCCCGCGAGCACGGCGGCCACCTTGGCGGAGGTGGCGTCGACGCGCTGGGCCAGCGAGTCGCCGTAGCTCGCCTTGCAGGGAGCGCCGTTCGGGTCGAGCACGCTCTTGCCGGCGCAGGTCAGGATGATGTCGGAGAAGCCGATGTCGTTGCCGCCGATGGACACCGTGACGAGGTCCGTGTCGGCCTTCAGGGCGGAGAACTGGGTCACGGACTGGCCGGGGATGCCCGACTGGACGCCCGCCATGTCCTTGGTCTGCGCGCCACCGCAGGAGATGTCGGTGAAGTTCGCGATGCCGAGCCTCTTCGCGAGGACGGACGGGTAGTTCTGAGTGGACTTGAAGCAGCTCAGCGGATCGAGCCGCTGCAGGGGGATGAACGGTCCCGACACGAACGAATCTCCGAGCGAGACGTAGTTCCGGTACTGCGGGGCGGCGCTGGCGTGCGGTGCCACCATGGCCGCGATCAGGGCCGTGAGCAGGGAAACAACAGTCACTCGGCGCGTCATTGCTACCTCGTTACTGAAGAGTAGGAACGTAGGACGAAGGGTGACCGGACCATTGCGCAGTGTCAATCCCTCGACCAGGCTGGAACGATGACGGGGGTACGCAAAGTAGCGGCGGCATCGGCGGTCGGTAACACGATCGAGCTGTACGACTTCCTGCTCTACGGCACGGCTTCGGCGCTCGTGTTCGACAAGATCTTCTTCCCGCAGTTCGACTCGCGCGTCGGTGTGCTGCTCGCGTTCGCGACGTTCGGCGCCGGCTTCTTCGCCCGACCGCTCGGCGGAGCGGTGATCGGGCACCTGGGGGACCGGATCGGGCGTCGCCCGATGCTCGTGATCACTCTTTCGGTGACAGGGGTGTCGACGGCGGCGATCGGCCTGCTGCCGACCTACGCCCAAGTCGGGATTCTCGCGCCGTTGTTGTTGGTGCTGCTGAGGATCGTGCAGGGCTTCTTCATGGGCGGCGAGCAGGGCGGCGCGTCGCTGATGGCCGTCGAGCACGCGCCGCCGGGGCGGTGGGGCTGGTACGGCAGCTGGGTGTTCATCGGGTCGCCGGTCGGGCTCGTGCTCGCGAACCTCGCGATGTACCTGTCCTCGCGCGCGTCCGGGCCGGAGTTTCTGAGCTGGGGCTGGAGGGTGCCGTTCCTGTTCTCGATCGTGCTGGTCGGGATCGGGCTCTACATCCGGTTGCGCGTGACGGAGTCGCCGCGGTTCGCGCGGGCGGAGAAGGCGCGGCTGCCGATCGCCGAGGTGCTGCGCGACCGGTGGCGCGTGGTGCTGCTGGGCGCCGGCGTGAACCTCGGCTTCACGATCTTCATTTACGTGCTGAGCGTGTTCATGATCGGGTACGGGCGCACGGCGCTGAAGATCTCCGCGGACGACCTGCTGATCGCGACCGTGGTGGGGTCGATGGCGCAGGTCGTCGCCGTGCCCGCGTTCGCACTGCTGTCGGACCGGATCGGACGGCTGCCGGTGATGTTCGGCGGGGCGATCTTCCAGGCCGGGTTCGCGTTCCCGTTGTTCTGGCTGACGGACTCGGGCTGGTTCACCTTCGCGATGGTGCTCGGGTTCGTGGGCTCCGCCGCGTTGTTCGGTCCGTCGGCCGCCTACTTCGCCGAGCTGTTCCGGACCCGCGTGCGGTACAGCGGCGTGGCGTTGAGCTTCCAGCTGGGCGCGGTGCTCGGCGGCGGGCTCGCGCCGTTGGTCGCGCAGTCGTTGCTGCGCACCGGAACCTGGGCCATCGCGCTGTACCTGATCTGCGGTGCCGTGCTGTCCGGGGTGTGCCTGCTGGTGATCGGGTCAGCGCACGAGGCGGAGCCGGCGGGTGGCGAGTCCGATGCTCAGCCGCTGGCCCCAGCTCAGCCGTAGCGCGTCGCTCTCGATGCCGTCGCCGAACGCCACCAGGCCGTCGGACTCGACGTCGACGTCCAGCGGCTGGTCGGTGATCTCGCCCTCGGTGTGGGTGATGCCGGTGCTGGGTGACGACCACGCTTCCCGGACGAACCAGACGAGGCGGTGCTCGGTCGGCTGCGGGAGGGTGAGCGGGCTCTTCCTCTCCCGGTGGGCGGAACTGCACCAGCCCGTCGCACCCGTGCCGCTGCCGACGAGGATGCCGGACGAGGCCTGGCGTTCGTTCGCGATGCGGTAGCGGCTGGTCTGGTGGCTCGGGTGGCCGACGTAGATCTCGTTGAGGGCGTAGAGGGTCTGGCCGTCGTCCGACCTGGCCTCGACCATCGTGCGGTCCTCGGTGTCGTTCGTGCTGTGCAGGAGTTCCGCGGCCTCGGACGGGGAGTGCCGGGCGAGCACGCCCCTGTCCGGGTTGATGCCGATCACGGGCTGGCCGTCGAGGTACTTGGCGACGTTGGCGACCAGCCCGTCCTGACCGACGATGACGACTACGTCCTCGGGCGCGAACAGGAACCGCGACAGGTCTTCCCGCTCGACGACGCCACGGCGCCAGTCCAGCGGGATCGCGGCGCCGACGTCTCCCAACGCCCTCCTGGCCTGTTCGTCACGTTCCACCACCTCGTCCAGAGTCCTGTTGCGGGACTTGAGGAAGAACTCGACCTGCCCTCGCGTCCCGTGTCGTGCCAACAACTCTGTCAGCTCGGTGCGCCTGTGCACCAGCACGATTCGCGGCGCGAGGCTCATCGCGCGAGCCGGTTCAGGATGGGCTGGATGATGTCCGGGGTCAGGGTGATGCTGCCGATCTCCGGGAGGTTGCCCGCCAGTTCCTTGGCCGCCAGGGCGTAGAGGGTGCTCTGCGGGATCTCCTTGTAGGCGTCGAGCCTCGCCTTCTCGCCCGCGGCTTCGGCCTCCGCCAGCTTGCGGATGCCGTCGGCCTTGGCGTCGTCGGCGATTCTGCTCGCCCTGGCGTGGTCTTCGGCCTTCTTCAGGGCGTTGGCGCCTCGTTGGACGACCAGGAGCTCTTCCCGCTTTGCGAGCTCGATCTGGTTCTGGAGCTCGTTCTCGCTGATGGCTCGTTCTCGTTCCACCGCGATGGCCCGGCGTTCGTAGGTGGCCTTGTCGGCCTCCTGCTGGACTCGTTCCCTGACGGTGGTCTGGAGAGCCTTCTCCAGGTCTGCGTCCGGGCGGATGGCGACCACTCGGACGTCGATGATCTCCAGGCCGATGTGGTCCGCCTTCAGGTTCTCGGCCACTGCCTGCTTGACCCGTTCCACACCTGTCTCGAGGGCGGTTTCCAGGGTCGCCGTGCCCAAGGTCTTGAGGGCGTGCTGCTGGGTGCTCTCGGTGAGGGTGTTCGCGATCTGGCTCAGCGGGTCCTGGCGCCAGGTTCCCGTGTCCGGGTCGATCGAGAAGTCGATCCTCGCGGTGGCCGTCTCCGGGCTGGCGCAGCGGTAGGTGACGGTCAGCTGGACCGTCACGTCCTGGTAGTCCTGTGTTCGGGCGTGGAAGAGCATCGGGAGCTCTCGGTCGTCCATGGGGACCTCGCTCAGGACCGCGGTTCTGGGGCGGAACCAGAAGCTCAGGCCCGTGCCCTCGTGGATGATCTCGCCCTTCCGGACGTGTCGGATGTGGACGGTGGGGGCTCCTCTGAGGTGGCGGAGTCCCGGGTAGGTGCTGATGTCGGCCATGCTGCTCGTCTCCTTGTCGTCAAACTGACGATAAGCCTATACTGCCGTGGTGTACGAGCCAAGTGATTTCCCTCCCTTCGCTGTCACGGTCGACCTCGTGGTGCTGACCGTGCGGGGGGATGCGTTGTGCGCGCTGCTGGTTCGGCGGGGGGAGGAGCCGTATCTCGGGCAGTGGGCGCTGCCCGGGGGGTTCGTTCGGGTTGACGAGTCCGTCGACGCCGCTGCCGGTCGGGAGCTCGCTGAGGAGACCTCGGTTTCCGGGCTGCATCTCGAGCAGCTGGGGACGTACGGGGAACCTGGGCGGGATCCTCGGATGCGGGTGGTCTCTGTCGCCTACCTGGCGTTGGCGCCTGATCTTCCTGTGCCTGTGGCCGGGAGTGATGCCGCTGCCGCGTCCTGGGTCGCGGTGGAGGAGGTTTCCGGGCTGGCCTTCGACCACGCTCGGATCTTGAGCGATGGGGTGGAGAGGGCTCGGGCCAAGCTGGAGTACACGGCTTTGGGGACTGCGTTTTGTGCTTCGGAGTTCACCGTGGCCGAGTTGCGGAGGGTTTACGAGATCGTTTGGGGGGTTTCTTTGGATCCTCGCAACTTTCATCGGAAAGTTACTGGGGTGGATGGGTTTTTGGTGCCTTCCGGGGGGAGTACCAGTCGGGATGGGGGGCGGCCGGCTGCTTTGTACCGGCGGGGGGAGGTTGGGGTGTTGAGTCCTCCGTTGGTTCGGGCGCCTGGTCCGTAGGGTGGTGCTGTTGCGTGCGGCGGGTTGCTGTTGCGTGCTTCCCCTGGGGGCTCTGCCCCCAGACCCCCGGCAATCTGATCAGGGCGCCAGCGCTGCCGGTGGTAGATGGCACGCCTGTTGCTTGGAGCGGCTGCCTGTTGATTTGAATGGTGGCGTCGGCGGTGGGGTCCCATCACGAGCCGAGCCAAGAGCGGGCCACATGGAGGTAGGGGTGTCAACTCGACGAAAAGCGTGTCGAGTTGTAAACCCAAACACCCAACACC
>NZ_JBSGUQ010000013.1:249353-261531 GCF_053608005.1 Lentzea sp. NPDC055074 | reverse complement strand
TTGTACGGGCCGAAGTTCCAGATCGGGTTGATCTGGAACACGCCACCCATGATCGCGATGACACCGACGACGATGGCGAAGAAGCCACCGCCCTTGGCCGCGAACACCGGCATGATGCGGACACCGACGACGTTGGTCTCCTTGCGGCCCACGCCCGGGAACTGCGTGTGCTTCTGATACCAGACCAGCGCCAGGTGCGCCGCGATCAGACCCAGGATGATCGCCGGGATGATCAGGATGTGCGCGGTGTAGAGCATCGGGATGATGTCCGTGCCGGGGAACTCCCCGCCGAACATCAGCCAGTTCAGCCACGTGCCGATGACCGGGAACGAGATCAGCAGCGCCGCCATGACCCGCAGGCCCGTGCCCGAGAGCAGGTCGTCGGGCAGCGAGTAGCCCAGGAAGCCCTCGATCGCGCCGAGCATGAACAGCACGATGCCGATGACCCAGTTGATCTCACGCGGCTTGCGGAACGCGCCGGTGAAGAAGATCCGGAACATGTGCACGACGATCGCGGCCATGAACAGCAACGCCGCCCAGTGGTGCACCTGCCGGACGAACAGACCACCCCGCGTCTCGAACGAGATGTCGAGCGTGGACGCGAACGCCCGCGACATCTCGATGCCACGCAGGTTCTCGAACGCACCGTTGTAGGTGACCTCGGTCATCGACGGGTCGAAGAACAACGCCAGGTACGTACCCGACAGCAACAACACGATGAAGCTGTACAGCGCGATCTCACCGAGCAGGAACGACCAGTGCGTCGGAAAGACCTTGTTCAGCTGTTTGCGCAGGCCAGAGGCCGCGTGGTACCGCTCGTCGGCAGCGTTGGCCGCCGCCCCTGCGACGCGCGCGGCCGCGTTGGCCGGCTTCGTCGGCGTGGTGATGGCACTCATGACTTCCGCTCCCAGAACGCCGGACCCACAGCCTCGATGAAGTCACTGCGGGCTACCAAGTATCCCTCTTCGTCCACAGTGATCGGAAGCTGCGGAAGAGGACGGGTCGCCGGGCCGAACCGCGGCTTGGCGTATTCGAAGACGTCGAACTGCGACTGGTGACAGGGGCAGAGCAGCAGACCGGTCTGCTGCTCGAACAGCGACGTCGGGCAACCCAGGTGCGTGCAGATCTTCGAGTACGCGTACAGGTCACCGTAGTTGAAGTCTTCCTGGCCCGCCCGCTTGGTGACCGCCTGGTTCGGGCGCAGGCGGATGAGCATGACCGGGGCGTCGGCCCGCTTGAGGGCCGCGATCAGGGCGTGCTCGTCGTCGCGCTCGGACTCCCGGAACGGGAACACCGTCTCGAAGCCACCCGGCTCGACGTCCTCGGGACGCACCAGGGAGACCTCGTGGAAGTTGCCGGTGTGACGGCGGAGGTAGACCTTCTCGCCCGGCTTCTCCGGCTTCCAGCCGGTGTGCCACAGCGAGGCCTTGGTCTCGCTGTCCGAGTGCGGGTTCTTCATCAGCGCGCCCAGCGGGACAGCCGCCACGCCGAGGCCCAGCACGCCGGCGCCGAGGCCCGCGGTGCGCTTGATCAGGCTGCGGCGGGCGATGCCGCTGCGCTCACCCGCGTCGGCGAGCTCCGCGACGAGCGTGGCGCGGTCGACAGCCGTCGACGGGCCGTCGTGGCGCTGCTGCACCGCGAGCTCGTCCGGGATGAACTTCTTGGTGTAGAGCAGCGCGCCCACGCCCAGGCCCACCACCGACAGGCCCAGGAACAGGCCGATCAGCGGGTTGTAGAGCATGTGCAGCAGGTGGCCCTGCTCGTTCGACGGGGACTCGTACTGCCACGGCCAGAACAGGAACACGCCGAGGAAGGCGAGGCCCGACACCGCGGAGATCATGAACCACAGCGCGACCGTGCGCTGCGCCCGCCGCTCGGCACGGGTGCCGGGGACCGGGAACTTCTCCTCGTAGTGGACGAGCTCGACGCCGTCCATCTTCGTGCCGAGCTTGACGAGGTCGTCCCGGCTCATCTCCGCGAGCTCTGCCTCGCTGGGCAGCTCGATCGGCTTGTCGCCGCTCATGCCTTGGCTCCGATCCAGAGGGTCACGCCGATGAGCGCGGCGATGCCCACGATGAACGCGATCAAACCCTCGGAGACGGGACCGAACCCGCCCAGGGGGTTACCGCCGGAGTTGTTGTTTCCGTCGGTGACCGACTTGACGTACGCGATGATGTCTTTCTTCTCTTCGGGCGTGAGCTGGCGCTCGCCGAACTTCGGCATGTTCTGCGGGCCGGTCAGCATCGCCGTGTAGATCTGCTCCTCGGTCACGCCGTCGAGAGCCGGCGCGAACTTGCCGGACGACAGGGCGCCACCGCGGCCCGTGAAGTTGTGGCAGCTGGAGCAGTTGAGGCGGAAGAGCTCGCCACCGCGTGCCGGGTTCTCGCCGCGCAGGGCCTCACCGGACTCGGTGGGCATCTTCGGACCCTCGCCACCGTTCGCCGTGATGTAGGCGCTCAGTGCGTTGATCTCCTCGGGCGAGAGCTTCGCGGGCTTGCGGATGGCCTGCGCCTCCTGCCGCGCCATGGGCATGCGGCCGGAGGAAGTCTGGAAGTAGACCGCGGCGTCGCCGACGCCGATCAGGCTCGGCCCGCGGTCCTTGACACCTTCGAGGGACTTGCCGTGGCAGCCCGCGCAGGTGTTCAGGTAGATCTGCTCGCCCTGGCGGACCAGGGCGTCCTGCTGCTGCGCCTGGGCGGTCTGCGCCTGGGGCGCGAAGGCGGCGAACAGCATGCCGGCGCTCAGCAGGGCGAAACCCAGCGCGAGCAGTCCGGCGACCCGGCGGCGCAGCTTGGTGCGGGCGCCGCGGGGGCGTTTCGTCGTGGTGGTCATGGTGTGCGGCAACCCTTGCTGTCAGTTCGGGAGCTCGTGGCTGGGGAGCAGGTCAGGGCACGATGTAGATGATGGCGAAAAGCCCGATCCACACGACGTCGACGAAGTGCCAGTAGTACGACACGACGATCGCGGACGTGGCCTGCGCGGGCGTGAACTTGCTGAGCTTGGTCCTGATCAGCAAATAGACGAACGCGATCAGACCACCGATGACGTGCAGGCCGTGGAAGCCCGTCGTGAGGTAGAAGACCGTGCCGTAAGCCGAGGACGGGATCGTGGTGCCGTTCTCGACCAGCTCGATGTACTCGCCTGCCTGCCCGCCCACGAAGATCGCACCCATGATCAGCGTCACGATGTACCAGCGACGCAGACCGAAGACGTCTCCCCGCTCCGCCGCGAACACGCCCCACTGGCACGTGAAGGACGACGCGACCAGGATGATCGTGAAGACCGCCGCGTAGGGGACGTTCAGATGGGTGGGAGGCGGGGGCCAAGGTCCCTCGTTCTGGGCCTTCACCGTGAAGAACATGGCGAAGAGGCCAGCGAAGAACATGAGCTCGCTGGACAGCCAGACGATCGTGCCGACGCTGACCATGTTCGGGCGGTTCAGCGAGTGCACGCGCTGGCCGATTGAAGGCGCTGCCGTGGTCACGAGCAGCATTATTGCCTGCGCTATTTCCGTCCGCCCATCGGGTCCTGGGCAGATCATGGGTCGGCTGGGTCACATGCAGGGTGATCGCGAGGAGATCAACGAATGGGCTTGCTGAGCCGATTGCGGGACATGCTGCACCGACAGGCCGAGCCGTCGCTGTCGATCGACGACCCGGACCTCGTGGTGGTGGTCGAGGCGTTCGACGCCGCGGAGGCCGATTCGGCCGCCCTGGCCCGGTCCCCGCGGTGGCGCGCGGACGACCTCGCGGTGCTCCGGCACCACGTCCGCATACCCGCTGAACAGGTAGAACGCGCGCGAGAGCTTCTAACGCCGGACGGCTGGGTGCTCGTCGCCGGTGACATATCGCATATCAGTCGCGTGCAGAAGCTGGACGCGTTGCACTGCGCCCAGGAGCGGTCGCGGATGGCCTCGCTGGCGCAACGGCTCGGTGGCGACGCTTTGGGGTGGGACGCCCTGCAGAAGGCGCACGAACCGGCCCGATAGCATCACGGCGACCTTGGTCACTTTCTGGTGGCCGCAGTCGGGCAGTCGCAGCGGAGGATCGAGAGATGAGCACGCAGACCACGAAGATCCTGGTGTTCAGCCACCGGCCCGAGGTGCGTGAGACGATCATCACTGCGGTCGGCCGCCGCCCCGCGCCGGACCTCGGGCGCGTCGAGTACGTCGAGGCGGCGACGATCGCGGACGTCCTCTACGAGGCGGACGCCGGCACGGTCGACCTGCTGATCCTCGACGGCGAGGCGCAGCCGACGGGCGGCATGGGCCTGTCCCGCCAGCTCAAGGACGAGATCACGAACTGCCCGCCGATCGTCGTCGCGGTGCGCCGCAAGGACGACAGGTGGCTCGCGACCTGGTCGCAGGCGGACGCGGTGCTGGTGCACCCGCTCGACCCGCTGGCCGCCGCCGAGACCGTGGCCGAGGTGCTGCGGGGCTCGGCTGTTCCCGTCGTCAAGGGCTGAGCGCCATGAGCCAGCGCACCTGGCCCTCGCTGCTCAACCGGCTGATCGACGGCGTCGACCTGACCGCGGACGACACCGCCTGGGGCATGGACCAGGTGATGTCGGGCGAGGCGACGTCGGCGCAGATCGCGGCGTTCGTCGTCGCGTTGCGCGCCAAGGGTGAGACGCCGGAGGAGGTCGACGGCCTCGCGACGATGATGCTCGAGCACGCGAACCGGTTCACGGTGGACGTGCGGGCGACCGACATCGTGGGCACCGGCGGCGATCATTCCGGTTCGGTGAACATTTCGACGATGGCCGCGATCATCACGGCCGCCGCGGGTGTGCCCGTGGTCAAGCACGGCAACCGGGCGGCGTCGTCGCAGTGCGGCACGGCGGACGTGCTGGAGGCGCTGGGCGTCGCGATCGACCTGCCCGCCTCCGGTGTGCAGCAGACGGTCCGCGAGCTGGGCATCGGGTTCTGCTTCGCGCCGGTGTTCCACCCCGGCTTCCGGCACGCGGGCCCGGTGCGGCGCGAGATCGGCATCCCGACGTCGTTCAACCTGCTCGGCCCGCTGACGAACCCGGCCCAGCCCACCGTCGGCCTGATCGGCTGCGCGCGGGCGGCGGCGGCACCGCTGATCGCCGGCGTGTTCGCGCGGCGCCGCAACACCGCGCTGGTGGTGCGGGGCGACGACGGCCTCGACGAGATCACCACGACCACGACGACGTCGGCGTGGATCGCGCAGGACGGCGTGGTGCGCACGGAGACCATCGACCCGGTGGTGCTGGGTGTGAAACCCGCGCGCGAGGAGGACCTGAAGGGCGGCGACTCGTCGGTCAACGCCCAGGTCGTCCGCGACCTCGTGGCCGGGCGGACGGGCTCGGTGCGGGACGCGGTGCTCGTGAACGCGGCGGGCGCCATCGCGGCGCACGGAGGGTTCTCCGACGACCTGCACGCCGACCTGACGGCCTCGCTGAGCCGCGCGGCCGACGCGATCGACTCGGGCAAGGCGGCAGCTCTGTTGAGCCGCTGGGTGGAGCTCTCACAGGCCCTGAAGGGCTGAGAAAGGCTCTGCGGTCACGCGTCGTCGCCGGCGCGTGACCCTGCTCGCACGACCGCCGCATCGGCGTAGTCCGAGCGAGTGATGGGCCCGAGATGCGGCTCACGTGGTAACCCGGCGGCAATCCTCACCTGGAATGCTTGGTGACATGGCCCTCCTCTACCCAGTGATGAAGCACGTCGTCGCGCGCGCAGCCCGTCTTGTCTACCGCCCGGTGGTGGACGGTCTGGAGAACATCCCCACCGACGGCCCCGTCATCCTGGCGGCCAACCACCTCAGCTTCATCGACAGCGTCGTCATCCCGATGGTCGTGCCGCGCCGCGTCTCGTTCCTGGCGAAGGCGGAGTACTTCACGGGCACCGGCCTGAAGGGCTCGCTGTCGCGCCGGTTCTTCTCCTCGCTCGGCCACGTGCCGGTGCACCGCGGCAAGGGCCGTGACGCCCGCGCCGCGCTCGACACGGCGGCCGAGATCCTGGCGCGCGGGGACGCGTTCGCGATCTACCCCGAGGGCACGCGCTCGCTCGACGGCATGCTGCACCGCGGCCGCACGGGCGTGGCGCGCATGGCCCTGGAGTCCGGTGCCCCGGTCATCCCGGTCGGCATCATCGGCACGGACAAGGTGCAGCCGGTCGGCAGCAGGTTCCCGAAGATCGTCCCGGTGACGGTCCGGTTCGGTGAGCCGCTCGACTTCAGCCGCTACGACGGCATGCAGGAGTCGCTGCCGGTGCTGCGCAGCGTCACCGACGAGATCATCTACCGCATCCTGGACCTGAGCGGCCAGGAGTACGTCGACGCGTACCAGAAGACGCCGGAGAAGGCCCCGGCGACCGCGGCCGCGTAACACAGGCCAGCGCGCGAAAAGGCCCTCCCCGCCTGACGGTGGGGAGGGCCTTTTCGCGCGCTGTGCGATGTGTCTCACGGGAAACGGCAGAGGCCCCCTCCGCGGGGAGGGGGCCTCTGCCGTGCACTGTCGAAATCAGTCGTGGTTCGGACCGGTGTGGTACTCGAACACCAGGCCGCCGACCATGATCAGCACCAGGACGATGGCGATCACCAGCAGCCAGACGTGCCAGAACGCCACCGCGACACCCGTGGTCGCCGCCGCGGCGGCGAGACCGACCGGCCAGTACGAGCCCGGGCTGAAGAAGCCCAGCTCACCGGCGCCGTCGGACACCTCGGCGTCGGGGTTGTCCTCCGGCCGCACCTCGATGCGGCGGGCGACGAACCGGAAGTAGGTGCCGGTGATGAGGGCCAGGCCGCCGGTCAGCGCGAGCGCCACCGTGCCGGTGGGCTCGACGTGGCCGGTCGCCAGGTGCGTCCAGTAGCCGTAGACGACGGCCATCAGGAACGAGAAGGCCATCACCAGGTCGAATACGCGAGCTTCGATCTTCATCGCGGGGCGTGTCCCTACTTCTGGCCCGCGCCGGAGGCCTCGCGGGCCGTCCGGTCGGTGTTGAACGGGGTCGTCGTCGTGGCCAGCGGTGAGCACCACTTGTCACAGTTCACCTGAGAGAGGGCCTCGGCCGTGGTGTACGGCTTGCCCGTCTTCTCGTTGACCTGCTTGCGCAGCTCGATGTACTTCTCGAAGTCGGCTTCCTCGAGCGCCCGGACCTCGAAGTTCATCACCGCGTGGTACGAGCCGCAGAGCTCGGCACAACGGCCGACGAACGCCCCGGGACGGTCGATCTGGTCGATCTGGAAGACGTTGTCCTGGTTGTTCTTCTCCGGCATCGGGAAGACGTCCCGCTTGAAGTGGAACTCCGGCACGAAGAACGAGTGGATGACGTCCGTCGAGCGCAGCGTGAACTGGATGCGCTTGCCGGCCGGCAGCACCATGACCGGGACCTCGCCCGAGGTGCCGACCGTGCTGACGACGTTGCCCTCTTCGGTCTTGTGGTCGGGGTACTGGAACTCCCAGTTCCACTGGAACGCGATCACGTCGACGTTCACGTCGGGCTTGCCCGACTTGTCGGTGACGTAGTTCTGCGTCACGGCGGTGAAGTAGAACAACACCGCCACGATCACCGTCGGCACGACGATGAGCACGATCTCCAGCGGGAGGTTGTACGCCGTCTGACGCGGCAGCTCCTCCGACTTCTTGCGGTGGAACACCACAGACCACAGGATCAGGCCCCACACGATGACGCCGACGACGAGCGCGGCGACCACGGACCAGGTCCAGAGCTCGCGCATCTTCTCGGCCTGCGGCGTGACGGCCTGCGGCCATCCGAAGCGCAGCACCTCGTCCGTGGAGCAACCGGTGGCCCCGATACCGACCAGGCCTACCAGCCCAGCGGTCTTCGCCAGCCGGGATGCCCTGGTGCCCTCCTTCAGGCCCACTGCTCGCCCGCCTCCTCGTTCACAACTACTGGCCATGCCAACGGATCAAGCGGGAGCGTAGCCCAGCGCACCCGCGCTCACCCCTTGGGGGCACCGCCGCTGCGGTGCAGTTTCGGTCACACACAGGCCCTTCGGCATACTGGGGACTTCCCCGTGGTCTTCCCCTTCGTGTTTTGAGAGGTGCGAGAGCCTTGTGCGGCCTGGCAGGACTTGTATGCCCCAGCGAGACCGAGGCCGAGAACGCCCGCCCGGCCGTGGAGGCGGCGCTGCGCTGCATGCGGCACCGCGGGCCGGACGAGAGCGGCACCAGGCGCGTCGACGAGGTCGTCTTCGGCTTCAACCGGCTCGCGATCATCGACATCGAGCACTCCCACCAGCCGTTGACCTGGGGTCCGGCGGAGTCGCCGAGCCGGTACACGATCAACTTCAACGGCGAGATCTACAACTACCTGGAGCTGCGGGCCGAGCTCACCGAGAAGCACGGCGCGGTCTTCCACACCGACGGTGACACCGAGACGATCGTCGCGGCGTACCACTACTACGGGCCCGCGGCGATCACGAAGCTGCGCGGCATGTTCGCCTTCATCATCTGGGACGCCGAGCGCGAGGTCCTGTTCGGCGGCCGCGACCCGTTCGGCATCAAGCCGCTGTACTGGGCGCAGGGTCAGAGCGGCGTCGCGTTCTCCAGCGAGAAGAAGATCCTCCTGGAGATCGCGTCCTCGATCGGCATCGCGCCGAAGATGAACGTCAAGGGGCTGCAGCACTACCTGACGCTGCAGTACGTGCCGGAGCCCGCGTCGCTGCACGACTCGATCCACCGCGTCGAGTCGGGACACTCGTTCACGCTGGTACCCGGTGAGTCGCCGAGGTTCGAGCGGTACTTCCCGGCCGAGTTCAAGGTCCGCACGGTCCGCAGCGAGGCCGAGGCGAACGCGCTGTACGACGAGATCACCGCCGCGCTGCGCGACTCGGTGGCCAAGCACATGCGCGCGGACGTGACGGTCGGCTCGTTCCTGTCCGGCGGCATCGACTCGACGGTCGTCGCGGCGCTCGCGAAGGAGCACAACCCGGACCTGATCACGTTCACGACGGGGTTCGAGCGCCAGGGGTTCTCCGAGGTCGACGTGGCCGCGGAGTCCGCCGCGCTGATCGGCGTGAAGCACGTGGTCCGCACGGTCAGCGCGCAGGAGATGATGGACTCGCTGCCGCTGATCACCTGGTACCTCGACGACCCGGTGGCCGACCCGGCGCTGGTGCCGTTGTGGTTCATCGCCCGTGAGGCGCGTCAGCACGTGAAGGTCGTGCTGTCCGGTGAGGGCGCGGACGAGCTGTTCGGCGGGTACACGATCTACCGCGAACCGTTGTCGCTGGCGGGGTTCGAGAAGGTGCCGGGCGCGCTGCGCAAGGCGATGGGCAAGGTCTCGACGAAGATCCCGCACGGCGTGCGCGGCAAGGACCTGCTGCGTCGTGGCGCCCTGACGCTGGAAGAGCGCTACTACGGCAACGCGCGCATCTTCCTCGACGACCACCTGCGCCAGGTGCTGAAGACGTACGACCCGGCGGTGTCCCACATGGACGCGACGGCCCAGCCGTACCGCGAGTCGCAGGCGTGGGACCCGGTGACGCGCATGCAGCACGTCGACCTGTTCACGTGGCTGCGCGGGGACATCCTGGTCAAGGCCGACAAGATGACCATGGCGAACTCGCTGGAGCTGCGCGTCCCGTTCCTCGACCCCGAGGTCTTCAAGATCGCGTCGCAGATCCCGAGTGAGTTGAAGATCACGAAGGACACGACGAAGTTCGCGCTGCGCAAGGCGATCCGCGACATCGTGCCGGCGCACGTGCTGAACCGCCGCAAGCTCGGCTTCCCGGTGCCGATCCGGCACTGGCTCAAGGACGAGATGCACGACTGGGCCGTCGGCATCGTGCGTTCGTCGCAGACCGACCAGTACATCGACAAGACCGCGGTGCTGCGCCTGATCGAGGAGCACCGCTCGGGCGTGCTCGACCACAGCCGCCGCATCTGGGCGCTGCTGGTGTTCATGATCTGGCACGGCATCTTCGTCGAGAGCCGCATCCAGCCGGTGGTGCCGGAACCGCACTACCCGGTCAAGCTCTAGCGATCGTGAGGGCCCCTCTCCGGAGGGGCCCTTTCGCGTCAACGACGGCCTTGCGCGCTGCAGATCGCGTACGAGCTGACGACGGTTTCGGGCGACGCCATGAGTTCCAGGTAGCGGTCGAACTCGTCGTCGGTGAGAGGGAGCTTCGAGCGCACCAGGCGCGCGGTCGTGGCGAGCAGGCGGCAGCCCGCGGAACCGCCCTCCCACTCCTGTACCTCACGCGAGCCGCTGACGTCGTGCAGGCCCGCGTCGAGCAGCGCCCTCTCGATCCGCGCACCCCACGCCAGTTCGGCGCCGGCCTGGTCGAGCAACGTCAGCAGGGCGTTCTTCACCCGCATGATCAGCTTCGCGTCGTCGGGTGCCGCGGCGAGGACTTCGAGCGGCAGGCAGTCGAACTCCTCGAGCACGAGCCAGCCGCCGGGCCGCAGCGAGTCGCGCAGCTTGCGCAGCACGAGCTCGCGGGCGGGGAGGTAGAAGAGCACCAGGCGGGCGTGGACGAGGTCGAAGGCGTTGCCCGGCAGGATGTTGGACACCACGTCGTGCTCGAGGACGGTGACGTTGTCGCGTTCCTCGAGCCTGGTGACGTCGATGTCGGTGACGGTCACGTGGCCGGACGGGGCGACGACGTCGGCGAGCCAGGTGGCGACCGATCCGCCGCCACCCCCGACCTCGAGGCAGCGCCAGCCGTCCGAGACGCCCAGCTGCTCGACGCGGACGAACGTGCCCGCGTCGAGCAGTGAGCTCAGCGCGTCGAACTTCGGATCGAGCGACTCGGCGGAGTCGCCGAACAGGTACGTCCCCATTGTCCGATCATGGCAGGACGGGAGCGATCTCCTCAGCGGCTTCCGCACCAAACGCGCCACGAATGCGAGCGAGCGCCGGCTCGCGCTCGAGCACCCACTCCTGCGTGCCGACGGTCTCGAGGACCTCGACCGCGATGAACGAGCCGAGCTGAGCAGCGCGTTCGATGCTCAGGCCCGCCGTGATGCCGGCGAGGAAGCCCGCGCGGAAGCCGTCGCCGACACCGGTCGGGTCGGTCTTCGCGACCTCGGGGACGGCGGGCACGTGCAGCGAGAAGCCGTGGCGGTCGACGATCTCGACGCCCTTGGCGCCGAGCGTGGTGACGCGCTTGCCGACGCGGGCGAGGACGTCGGCCTCGGTCCAGCCGGTCTTCTGCAGCAGCAGTTCCCACTCGTAGTCGTTGCTGAAGAGGTACTCGGCGCCCTCGATGAACGCGCGCGCCTGCTCGCCGTCCATGCGGGCGAGCTGCTGCGACGGGTCGACGGCGAACTTGTAGCCGCGCTGACGGCACTCGTCGGCGTGCCGGAGCATGGCCGCGGGGTCGTCCGGGCTGATGACGACGAGCTCGAGGTTCTCGACGCGACCCGCGATGGGCGCGAGCTCGATGTTGCGCGACTCGGCCATCGCACCCGCGTAGAAGGACGCGATCTGGCACATGTCGTCGTCGGTCGTGCAGACGAACCGCGCGGTGTGCGCGACGTCGGACACGTACACGCCGGACGTGTCGACGCCGTGCCGCTCGAGCCAGGAGCGGTAGTCGTCGAAGTCCTTGCCGACGGCACCGACGAGCACCGGCCGCACTCCGAGCACACCAAGGCCGAACGCGATGTTCGCGCCGATCCCGCCGCGGCGGACCACGAGGTCGTCGACCAGGAAGCTCAGTGACACACGGTCGAGACGCTCCGCGACCAGCTGGTCCGCGAATCGGCCCGGAAAGTGCATCAGATGGTCGGTCGCGATGCTGCCGCACACGGCTAGGGGCACGTCGGCTCCTCTTTTCTTGTTGCGCTACGTGACAACTCACCCGGACGAGTACCGCTGTGAAGACTACTGTTTGGTAGGGCTACCGCAGGTCAGACCGCCGTCATACGGTCAGAAAGTGACGATCCCAGAGGCGACCACGATGAGTGAACTGATCGAGGACTGCGCGCAGCTCCCCTTCGCTCTGACCCACCCCGAGCACCCCCTCCCCGCCCCGCGCGCGGCCGCGCCGTGGCAGGTCGACGAGCGGTGCGCCCACCAGGTCGAAGGCCTCGCCGAGTACGGCGTCTAGCGCTCCGGCTTCCCAGTCGGTCCGGGTCTTACCTGGCAGAACTTCCGGTCCACACGCGGAGAGGCGGGGGGGGGCGGCGGCGGGGGGGCGCGGCGGCGCCCGCGGGGGGGGGAAGGGAGGGGGGGGCGGGCGCGGGC
>NZ_JBSGUQ010000013.1:1780-249343 GCF_053608005.1 Lentzea sp. NPDC055074 | reverse complement strand
TCCGGCCCCCCCTTCGCGGCCTCCTCGCGCCGGGGATCCCGTGGGGGTCGGTTATTCCCGGCCAACTTTGGCGGCCCCCCCCGGGTCGGGGCGCGTCCCCCGTCTGGGGGGCCCCCCGGCCTCTCCGCGTGTTCGCCTTAGTGGAACGAGTCGCCGCAGGCGCAAGACCCGCCGGCGTTCGGGTTGTCGATCGTGAAGCCCTGCTTCTCGATCGTGTCCACGAAGTCGATGACAGCGCCTTCGACGTACGGGGCGCTCATGCGGTCAACGGCGACCTTCATGCCGTTGAAGTCGACCATCGCGTCACCGTCGAGCGCACGCTCGTCGAAGAACAGCTGGTAGCGAAGGCCGGCGCAACCACCGGGCTGGACGGCGATGCGCAGGTGCATGTCGTCGCGGCCCTCCTGGTCGAGCAGCGCCTTGGCCTTGACGGCGGCCGCATCGGTCAGCGTCACGCCGTGGCTGGGCGCCTCGGAGGCGGTCGAAGCGGCATCCTGAGCGGTCGTCATGGCTCTCCTAAGAGGTCCTTTGCGGGCGGTTCACCCATCAACAACACGGGCGTTCCCCGCCTTGTTCCTCCACCCATGGTCCCACAACGGCACCTCATGACGCCCTAGGTGTCCACTGTCACGTAGACCACGCTCAAGCCAACCGATATATCAGTGCGCTTCCGCTACACCCTCTAACGCGGCCCTCTAACGCGACCACTGGGCGGCCACGTGCCGGGCCGTTGCAACGACACTTTTGCGGGCGTCCGCAATCGACTGTTGCACAGAGCCCACGTGCTCGGACACCGAGTAGGCGGCCTGCACGCCCGCGGCGCCCATCTCGCGGCGGCCGACGGTGACCTGGCCCGCGATGGCGATGCACGGGATGCCGCGTTCGGCGGCGCCGCTGGCGACGGCGGTGATGAGCTTGCCGCGCAGGGACTGCCAGTCGAAGCTGCCCTCGCCGGTGATGACGACGTCGGCGTCGTCGAGGGCGGCATCGAGGTGGGTGAGCTCGCGTACCAGGCCCGCGCCCGACGTCACCGTCGCTCCCAGCGAGAGGAGTGCGGCGCCGAGCCCTCCGGCCGCTCCGGCACCCGATATATCGGATACGGGCTTGAGGACGTCCATCGCGGCGAGCTTGGCTTCGAGGCGTTCGACGGCCTCGGGGGACGCGCCCTTCTGCGGGCCGAACGTGTGCGCGGCGCCGTGCGGGCCGAGGAGCGGGTTCTCCACGTCGGAGGCGGCCACCAGCGACGTGCCGGTCAGGTCGACGCCGGCGCCGGACAACGCGTCGGACAGCGCGGCGAGCATGCCGGCGCCGCCGTCGGTCGTGCCGGAGCCGCCGAGGCCGACCGTGATGACATCGTTGTCACCCGCCGCTGCCGCGATGAGCTCGCCGACGCCTCGCGTCGTCGCGGTCTCGCAGGCCTGCGGGCGGAGCTCCGCGGGGATGAGGTGGAGTCCGCAGGCTTCCGCGGACTCGATGTATGCAGCCCGTACACCGCTGGTGTGCACGCTCAGCCAGCGTGCCTCGACGGGCGTCCCGAGCGGGCCCGTGACGCTGATATATCGGATATCGCCGCCTACCGCGGCGTGCAGGACGTCGACGAAGCCCGGGCCTCCGTCGGCCAGCGGGCGTTGGACGACGACGTCGTCGGGCTTGGCGTCGTGCCAGCCGGTGGCGATGGCGTCAGCGGCCTCGCGGGCGGTCAGGGTGCCGCCGAAGCAGTCCGGAGCGATGAGTACGCGCACCTCGCGAAAGGTACAGAAAACCCGCTGCCCTACCCTGGTGGTGTGAGGTTCCTGCGCCGCAACGCCGCCGACACCGATGCCCCGGCCACCGAGCCGACCGACGAGGTCGCCGACTCCAGCCGCCCCGCGGGCAAGGGCAGGCCCACGCCCAAGCGGCGTGAGGCCCAGGGTCGGCGTTCCGGTCCGGTGCCGCCGCCTCCCCGCACGCAGCGCGAGGCGTTCAAGCGCATGCGCGGCAACAAGGTGAGCAAGGAAGAGCGCCGTGCCGCGGCCACCGAGCGTCGTCAGCGCATGATGGCGGGCGACGACAAGTACCTGCTGCCGCGCGACCGCGGTCCGGTGAAGGCGTACATCCGCGATCTCGTCGACTCGCGCCGCAACCTCATGGGCCTGTTCATGCCGCTCGCGATCCTGGTGTTCGTGGCGCTGCTGACGCCGTCGCTGGCCGTCCAGCGCTACGCGACGCTCGCGACGACGTTCATGCTGATCGCGATGGTCATCGAGGGCATCGTGCTCGGCCGCCTCGTCACGAGGAAGGTGCGGGTGAAGTTCCCGACCGAGCCGATCAAGGGCCTGTCGATCGGCTGGTACTCGTTCATCCGCGCGAGCCAGATCCGCAAGCTCCGCGTGCCCAAGCCGCGGGTGAAGCCCGGCGACGCGATCAAGTAGCCGAACGGTTGCGCGAGAAGCAGCGCAAGCTCCAGCTGCCGGAGAGGCTCCGCTGGGACCACAACGCGTGGTACCGGCGGTGGCTGCTCCGGCAGTTGCCGTCCGAGGCCGGCTCGGCGCTCGACGTCGGTTGTGGGCTCGGTGACCTGGCGCGGTCGGTGAAGGCTCGCGAGGTCACCGCCATCGACGCCAGCGCCCGCATGATCGAACGGGCCGCGGCGACGAGCGATGAGGTCCGATGGGTCCACGGCGACGTGCTCACCCACGACCTCGGGCGGTACGACGTCGTCACCGCCGAGGCGAGCCTGCACCACCTGCCGTTGCGAGAGGGTCTGACGCGGCTCGCGGAGCTCACCAGGCCCGGCGGGCGGCTCATCGTCGTCGGGCTCTACATGACCGCGACGCCCGCGGACAAGGCGATGGAGCTCGTCACGTTGCCCGCGAACGCACTCGTCGGTCTCGCGAAGGCCGTGCGCGGCACCGGCGAGCGGCCGCACGACCCCGAGATGCCCGTGGTGATGACCGCTCCGACGTTGAACGAGATCCGGGCGGCCGCGCGGGAGATCCTGCCCGGAGTGCGCGTGCGCAGGCGTCTGTTCTGGCGGTATTCCATGGTGTGGCACGCGCCCGAAGTTCATTAGCAGCACGAACGATTTCGGCTAAGCTCGGATGTATGAAGTTCCGTCGACTCGGCCGCAGCGGCCTGTCCATCAGTGAGATCTCGTACGGCAACTGGCTCACGCACGGTTCCCAGGTCGAGGAGGACCAGGCGCACGCCTGCGTGAAGGCGGCGCTGGAGTCGGGGATCACCACCTTCGACACCGCCGACGTCTACGCCAACACGGCCGCGGAGTCCGTGCTCGGCCGGGCGTTGCAGGGGCAGCGGCGCGAGTCGCTGGAGATCCTGACCAAGGTCTACTGGCCGACGGGCCCCGGCGGTCCCAACGACCGCGGCCTCGGCCGCAAGCACATCATGGAGTCGGCCAACGCGTCGCTGAAGCGCCTGCAGACCGACTACGTCGACCTGTACCAGGCGCACCGGTACGACCACAGCGTCCCGCTGGAAGAGACGATGCTGGCGTTCGCCGACCTCGTCCGCCAGGGCAAGGTCCTCTACGTCGGCGTCTCCGAGTGGACCGCCGACCAGATCACCCGCGGTGCCGCGCTGGCCCGCGAGCTGAACGTGCCGTTCGTGTCGCACCAGCCGCAGTACTCGATGCTGTGGCGCGTCATCGAGCCGCAGGTCGTCCCCGCGTGCGAGCGCGAGGGCATCAGCCAGATCGTCTTCTCCCCCATCGCCCAGGGCATCCTGACCGGCAAGTACCTGCCGGGCGCCGACGCGCCGGAGGGCTCCCGCCTGGCCGACGCGCGCGGCTCGCAGATGATCTCGCGCTGGATGCGGGACGACGTGCTCAACGCCGTGCAGCAGCTCAAGCCGATCGCCGAGGAAGCGGGCATCACGCTCGCGCAGCTCGCCGTCGCGTGGGTGCTGAAGAACCCGAACGTCGCGTCCGCGATCATCGGCGCGTCGCGTCCGGAGCAGGTCGTCGAGAACGTCAAGGCCATCGACGTCGAGCTCGGCGACGACGTGCTCAAGCAGATCGACGCCGTCCTCGAAGGCGTCATCACCGACGACCCGAGGCTCACCGCCCAGGGCTAGCCAGCCAATGCAGGTCAGCCCGTGGGGTGCAGGCTCATCGGGCCGTACACCTCGGTGTCCGAGTGCAGCAGCGTGACCTGGTCGACCCCGGCGTCGAGCAGGTCACGCCACTCGGCGCCGAACCACTCCTCGGCCTCGGCCTGGTCCGCGAACATCACATCCGGGCCCGCGACGTCGCGTCCCTGTGCATCCTGGTAGCGCCAGCGGTATTCCACGGACGAAGGCTAACTCTCTTGTCACGTCGCACGCTCGTGCTCGGTGGAGCACGTTCGGGCAAGTCAGCGCATGCGGAAGGTCTGCTCACCGAGCCGATCGTGACCTATGTCGCCACCGCCCGCCGTTACCCGGACGACCCTGACTGGGACGCACGCATCGCGCTGCACGTCGCGCGGCGTCCGTCCACCTGGCACACGGTCGAGGCGTCCGCGCCCGCCGACCTGCCCGCGTTGCTCACGGCGACGCAGTACGAGGACCCGCCGATCCTGGTGGACGACCTGTCGACCTGGCTCGTCGGCGTGCTCGACGACGCCGAGGCCTGGGAGGGCGACGGCACCGACGCGATCACGCGCGGGGTCGACCAGCTCGTGCGTTCCGTCGCCACGTGCCGGGCCCGGCTGGTGCTCGTGACCGCGGAGGTCGGCCTCGGCGTCATTCCGTCGACACGCTCTGGCAGGCTCTTCCGCGATCACCTCGGTGCGCTCAACGCGCGCGTCGCCGAGGTGTGCGACGACGTCACCCTGCTCGTCGCCGGCATCCCTTTGAAACTGCGATAGGAGCGACCAGGTGAGCACCGAGTTCCCGCCGGTTGAACCGCCGGACGAGACCGTTCTGCGCGAGGCCGAGGCCCGGCACGCGGTGCTGACCAAGCCGGTCGGCTCGCTCGGCAGGCTGGAGGAGCTGGGCAACTGGATCGCCGCCTGCCAGGGCGTCGTGCCGCCGAAACCGTTCGTGCGGCCCCGCGTCGTCGTGTTCGCGGGCGACCACGGCATCACCGCGCAGGGCGTGTCGGCGTTCCCGAGCGAGGTGACCGGCCAGATGGTCGCGAACTTCATGACCGGCGGCGCCGCGGTGAACGTGCTCGCGCAGGTCGCGGGCGCCACGGTCCGCGTGGTCGACATGGCCGTCGACGCGGACACCCCGGCGGCGGTCAGCCAGCACAAGGTGCGGCGCTCGTCCGGGTCGATCGACCGCGAGGACGCGCTCACCCGTGAGCAGTGCGAGCTCGCGATCGCGGCCGGTCGCGCGATCGCCGACGAGGAGGTCGACGCGGGCGCCGACGTGCTCGTCGCGGGCGACATGGGCATCGGCAACACCACGCCCGCCGCCGTGCTCATCGCGTCACTGACCGGGTCGGAGCCCGTCGCGGTCGTCGGGCGCGGCACGGGCATCGACGACCAGGCGTGGATGCGCAAGACGGCGGCGATCCGGGACGCGCTGCGCCGGGCCCGCCTGGTGATCAGCGACCCGGTCTCCCTGCTCGCCACGGCCTCCGGCGCGGACATCGCCGCGATGGCCGGGTTCCTGGCCCAGGCCGCGGTGCGCAAGACACCGGTCGTGCTCGACGGCGTCGTCGTCGGTGCGGCCGCCGTCGTCGCCGAGGAGCTGGCGCCGGGCGCGCGCGAGTGGTGGGTGGCCGGGCACCAGTCGGCCGAGCCCGCGCACGCCATCGCGCTCGGGCACCTCAACCTGAAGCCGCTGCTGGAGTTCGAGATGCGGCTCGGCGAGGGTTCCGGTGCCGTGGCGGCACTGCCGTTGCTGGTCTCGGCGGTGAAGGTGCTCGCGGAGATGGCGACGTTCGAGAGCGCCGGCGTGACGAACCGCGAGGACACGAACCGCGAGAACGCGCCCGAAGAAGCTGCGGCCCAGGAAGCTTCGGCCCAAGAAAATTCGGCTGGGTGAAGCTCGCGTTCTCCTGGCTGACGGTCCTGCCGCTGCGCGTCGACGACGTCGACCGCAAGGCGGCGGGCCGGGCCATCGCGTGGACGCCCGTCGTGGGCGTCGTGCTCGGCGCGTTCGTCGTCGGCGTGCTCGAACTGCTGGCGATATCCACTATATCGGCGTTGGTGTCGGGGTTTCTGGTCGTCGGCGTCGTCGCGCTGTCCACGCGCGGTATGCACCTCGACGGATTGGCCGACGTCGCTGACGGGCTCGGGTGCTATGGGCCACCAGAGCGCGCGCTCAAGGTCATGAAGGACGGCGGCGCAGGGCCGTTCGGCGTCGTCTCGCTGATCGTCGTGCTCGGAGCGCAGGCCGCCGCGCTCCCCCAGGCTCACTGGGGCGTGGTGTTGCTCGCGTTCGCGACGAGCCGGGCGGCGTTCGGGATCTGCTGCCTGCGCGGCGTGCCCGCGGCACGGCCCGAGGGGCTCGGTGCGCTCGTTGCGGGCACACAGCATCCGTTGGTGGTCATCGGCACTTGGGTGGTGCTCGCGGCGGCGGCGATTCCGCTCGGGTGGCGCGCGGTCCTCGCCGTCGTCGTCGCGTTCGCGCTCGTGTGGCTGCTGGTGAAGCACACCGGAAAGCGTTTCGGCGGCATCACCGGTGATGTGCTCGGTGCTGCCGCCGAAATCGCGCTTCTGGCCGTGCTGGTGATCGCTTAGGCCTTCAGGGTCGTCATCCAGCCGTGGGTGTCGGCGACGTGGCCGTGCTGGAGGCCGGTCAGGCTCTCGCGCAGCTTCTTCGTCACCGGTCCGGTGCCGCCGTCGGCGACGTCGAACTCGCCGCCGGCGTGCTTGACGTGGCCGACCGGCGTGATGACCGCCGCCGTGCCACAGGCGAAGACCTCGGTGAGCTCACCGGAGGCGTTGGCCTTCTCCCACTCCTCGGTCGAGATGCGGCGCTCCTCCACGGTCAGGCCGAGGTCGGAGGCGAGCGACAGCAACGAGTTCCGGGTGATGCCGGGCAGCAGCGTGCCGGTCAGCTCGGGCGTGATCACCTTGTCCCCGAAGACGAAGAACAGGTTCATGCCGCCCATCTCCTCGACCCAGCGGCGTTCCACCGCGTCGAGCCAGACGACCTGGTCGCAGCCCTTCTCGGCGGCCTGCGCCTGCGCCACGAGGGACGCGGCGTAGTTGCCCGCGAACTTGGCCGCGCCGGTGCCACCGGGGGCCGCGCGGACGTACTCGGTCGAGAGCCACACGCTCACGGGCTTGACGCCGCCCGCGAAGTAGGAGCCGGCGGGAGAGGCGATCAGCACGTAGAGGTACTCGGACGCGGGTCGCACGCCGAGGCCCTTCTCCGTGGAGATCATGAACGGCCGCAGGTAGAGGGACTCCTCCTCGGCCGAGGGCACCCAGCGGTCGTCGACCGCGAGGATCTGCCGCACGGACTCCAGGAAGAGCTCGTCGGGGAGTTCGGGCATCGCCATGCGGCGGGCCGACGCGCGGAAGCGCTCGGCGTTCGCCTCGGGGCGGAAGGACGCGATCGAACCGTCGGGCTGCCGGTAGGCCTTGAGCCCTTCGAAGATCGCCTGGCCGTAGTGCAGCACCATTGCCGCGGGGTCCAGTGCGAGGGTGGAGTACGGGCCGACTTCAGCGTCGTGCCAGCCCTTCTCGCGGTTCCAGCGGATCGTCACCATGTGGTCGGTGAAGTGCTGCCCGAAGCCCGGCTTGGCAAGTACTTCCGCTACGCGTTCCGGGGTCGCCGGGTGCGGGTGGGAAGTCCGGGTGAAAGGCAACTCGCTCGTCATGGGAGCACGGTAACCCGCAGGTGGGGATACGGAAAATCCTGTTCCCAAAACTCGGACGTCCTACTAAGTCAGACTCGATAGAGTCCCCGGCCATGACCGAGGCGGAAAGATCTTCGAAGGGTGCGGACGTCCGCACCGTCTTACAGGCCGCGCTGCTCGTCCTGGGCACCGGTATGACGTTCCTCGACGGCTGGGCGTTGTGGGGTGGCGGCGGCATCGTGGCCGCCGTGTTCACCGCCGGAACGTTCCTGTTCGTCTACTGGGCGCTCACCAGGGAGAAGCCCGCCATCACCAACGGAAGGATCATCGGGCTTGCGGTTGGCGTTGGCGTGACGCTGCTCGTTTTCCTCTCAACGCAGACGTGAGGCCGATGAGCCCGGTGCCGATGCCCAGCCCCGCGATCGTGAGCAGCATGGCGGGTATCGGCAGGCTCATGGCGAGCAGCACGGAGAGTCCGAGGCCGAGGCATGCCGTGCGCATCGGCCACGTGCGGTCGTTCTGCAGCAGCACGCGCGCCGACGCGTTGGTGAAGGCGTAGTAGAACAACGTCCCGCAGGCCGCGACGCCCAACGCCGTCGCCATCGGCATCAGGAACACGGCGAGCGCGGCGGCGACGACCACGACGAGCGTCAGCGCGCCGGACTTGAGACGAGTGGGCAGGTCGCCGTCCTCGGTCAGTCCGGTGAGCGTGCGGTGCGCGGACGCGAGGACGAAGTGCAGGGCGGCCACCCCGGCCACCGCGGCGGCGATCTGCACCAGCGGCACCAGCGCGGCCGAGTCCGCCGCGACGAGCGCGTCCCTCAGCGGGGCCGGGGACAACGCGAGGCGCGCGCTGCCGAGCTGACGGAACACGCCGGCGCCGACGGCCAGGTAGACGACGAAGGACAGTCCGATCAGGACCGGGATCGCGACCTTCAGCGCCGCCACCGAACGCGGCTTCTCACCGCGGTGCGGGGCGGTGACGCGTTCGAAGCCCGCGAACGCCATGAACATCAGGCCGGCCACGCCGACGAGCTCGTTCACGGTGCCCGCCTCCCCCGCCGCCGGCACGGGCGCGATCGAGAAGCTCGCCGCGACGACCAGCGCCAGGACGACGAGGACAACCACCGACACCGCCGTGCTGACACCGGCGGTGAAGCGGAACCCGGCCGCGCCGAGCAACGCCGTGGTGACGACGAGGGCGAGCGCGCCGGCCATCGGCCGGTCCGGCACGACGTACGCGCCGAACATCAACGCCACCGCCGCGGCCATGGCGCACCGGCCGAGGAGGTGTGCACTCGCTGTCATCCTCGCGGGCCACACGCCGAGCTGCGCTCGTACGTATCCGTAACCGCCGCCGACGTCCGGGTAGGCCCGTGACTGGTCGGCGGTGGAGAAGGCCGAGCACAGGGCGGCGACCGCGGAAATGGCCAGCGCCGGGAGCGCCCACCAGCCGGCAAGGCTTGCCGCTGGGGCGAATCCGGCGAAGACCCCTGCTCCGAGCACCGCGGGAAGACCGAGCGCGACCGTCGTGACGATCTCGCGAGGCGTGTGGGTCACGGGTACACGTTCTCAGATGCGGCATCCGGCCGTAACCACCCGGTCGGTTGATGCGTGAAACGGGCGAATCGCCACTGTGCGCAACTGTCAACGTCACGGATTGCGGCGAACGTGGCGGGGCTGGGCATTGGTGGGACAGTCCGACCTTTAGCATGGGTCACGATTCCGAGCCCCTCGCACGCACACCCTGGAGCAGCACGTGACAGCCCCGAAGCTGGCCCTCACCGAAGGTGACCTGAGCACCACCGCCGCGGACGCAGTCGTCGTGGGCACCCTGCAGGGTGCGGACGGTCTGGAGCTCGCCCCCGGTGCCGAAGCTGTCGCCGCCGCGTTCGACGGCGCGCTGCTCGACGTGCTCGGCACGCTCCGCGCGTCCGGCAAGGCCGACGAACTGGTGAAGGTGCCCACCTTCGGCAAGATCGCCGCCCCGCTGCTGCTGGCCGTCGGCCTCGGCAAGTCCGCGGGCGAGGAGCAGGTGCGCCGCGCGTCCGGTGTCGCCGCCCGCGCGCTGGCCGGCAAGAAGCGCGCGATCAACACGCTCGCCGCCCTGCACGTGGGTGCGGCCGCCGAGGGCACGCTGCTCGGCGCGTACTCGTTCACCGAGTACAAGTCGGACAAGGGCGAGGGCGCGGTCGTGAAGGTCGACCTGCACGCCGCCGGTTCCAAGGAGAACAAGGCCGCGCTGAAGGCCGCCGTCGCGATCGCCGAGTCCGTCGCCATCGCGCGTGACTTCATCAACACGCCGCCGAACGACCTCTACCCCGCCTCGTTCGCCGCCCGCGCGGAGAAGCTCGCCACCGCGGCCGGTCTCGACGTCGAGATCCTCGACGAGAAGGCGCTCAAGAAGCAGGGCTTCGGCGGCATCCTCGGCGTCGGCGTGGGCTCGACCCGCCAGCCGCGCCTCGTGCGCATCTCGTACAAGGGCACGAAGGCCGTCAAGAAGGTCGCGCTCGTCGGCAAGGGCATCACGTTCGACACCGGCGGCATCTCGATCAAGCCGGCCGCGGGCATGGACGAGATGACCTCGGACATGTCGGGTGCCGCCGCGATCGTCGCCACGATGGTGCTCGCCGCGAAGCTCAAGTACCCGCTGGAGATCATCGCGTCGATCCCGATGGCGGAGAACATGCCGTCCGGTGACGCGTACCGCCCCGGCGACGTGCTGACCATGTACGGCGGCAAGACCGTCGAGGTGCTCAACACCGACGCCGAGGGCCGCCTGATCCTGTCCGACGCCATCGTGCGCGCGTGCGAGGACAACCCCGACTACCTGATCGAGACCGCGACGCTGACCGGCGCCCAGGTCGTCGCCCTCGGCAAGCGCACCTCGGGCGTCATGGGCTCCGACGAGTTCCGCGACCGCGTCGCCGCCATCGGCACCGCCGTCGGCGAGTCGGCGTGGGCGATGCCGCTGCCCGAGGAGCTCCGCGCGGACCTCGACTCGCGCCTGGCGGACCTCGCGAACGTCACCGGGCACCGCTGGGGCGGCATGCTCGCGGCCGGTCTGTTCCTGCGCGAGTTCGTGGCCGAGGGCGTGCAGTGGGCGCACATCGACATCGCCGGTCCGGCGTTCCACACGGGCGGGCCGTACGGCTACACCTCGAAGGGCGGCACCGGTGTCCCGGTGCGGACCATCGCCGCCGTGCTGGCGGACATCGCGGCCAACGGCTGAGTCCTGCTTCCCGCTCGACGGGCGGAGATCCTTCGGGGTCTCCGCCCGTTTCGCGTTCTCAGGGCCAGGGAAGGACCGTGAGCGTCGGCCACTGCTCGCGCCACCTGGCCGTTTTGGTCTCGTAGACGTGGCGGGGCGCCAGGACGGGGTTCGGCCGGACGACGAGGTTGAACACGTCGGACAGGCCGTGCGGCGCGTAGACCCGCCAACGTCCGTCGAGGTCTGTCCGGACGCCGACGCAGCACGTGGTGGCGGCGAACGAGTCGATCGCCGACTCGGTGCAGTCGTGGGGCGGGCACGGGACGCCGAACTTCTCCTCGTACCAGAGGTGGACGCGGGCCTCGTTGCGGATCTCGACGGTCGCGGGCACGTCGGCGAACCGGGTCCGGCCCGCCTGGATGACGGCGTCCTCGGCTTCCCAGGACAGGTCCGAGGCGTCGAAGTAGAACAGGTCGTAGTCGAGGACGCCCTCGCCCGCGGGCCTGCCGGTCACGACGTTCCACACCGTCTGGAACACGCAGCCCGCCGTCAGGTACCAGCCCGGCAGGCGCAGTTCGGACGCTCCGGCGAGGACGTCGGTCAGCACGGTGTTGCGGCTCAGGACGTCGCGCAACGCCTCCACCTGTTCGTCGACGAACAATCGTCCAAGCTGCACGTCCGTTCTCATTTCTTCTCGATTCCCCGGCGCCTCACGGCATGCTTCCCGAAAATCTTCCCGGAAGTCGTCGCGGGCACCCCTGCCAACACTTTTCTCGCGGCAGACGGCGCCGTCCGCCGCGCCTTTGCAACAGGTCGTTTGCAGTCGAAGTCCAAAGACTCATTGCTAGGGTGCAGGTCAGAGGGCCCAGCGGAACTGATATATCGGTTGAGCGGGCGGTGGCGGGCGGTCGGCGTGCTGGGACGCGTGCCTGCGCGGGCTAGGTCTTCAGGCCCAGGAAGAGGACTATTTCCACATGGGGACGCATCACTACGAGGCCGATGTCATTTGGACCGGGAACACCGGGAACGGGACTTCCGGGTACAAGACCTACGAACGCGCGCACGAGGTTCGAATCGAGGGCAAGGAGACGATCCTCGGGTCGTCCGACCCGTCCTTCCGGGGTGACCCGAGCCGGTACAACCCCGAGGAGCTGCTCGTCGCGTCGCTGGCGCAGTGCCACATGCTCTGGTTCCTGCACCTCGCGTCGACCAACGGCGTCGTCGTCACCGGCTACCGCGACCACGCGACCGGCACGATGGCCGAGCACCCCGACGGGTCCGGGCGGATGACCGAGGTGGTGCTCAACCCCGTCGTGACCGTCGCCGATCCGGAAACTCGGGAGACGGCGCAGGCGTTGCACGAGAAGGCGCACTCGATGTGCTTCATCGCGGCGAGCGTCAACTTCCCCGTGCGGCACGAACCGACCGTCACGTGACGAGCCCGGCGAGTGTCCGATGAGGACCTAGCCGTTGCCGAGCTTCTTCTGGCGCGCCGTGTAGTCGCGCATGCGCTTCGGGTAACCCACGATGCCCGCGTCGTAGATCGGCATGCCGAGTTTGCGCGCGAACGACCTCGCGGCGTCCGGTGACGCGACCCGGCGGCGGGTCCACTCGCCGTCGTGAGCGACCAGGACCACAGTGGTTTCGGTCACCGTCGTCTTCGGCTCCACATAGGCCTCGACGCCGTGACGGCTCTTCACCCACTGTTCGAGGTGGCTCGTGTCCTGGTTCGAGGCGGTACGCAGCACACCTGGGCGCGGCTTCCTGCGGAAACGGTCGAACAGCCCCATCGAGCACCTCCTGTGCTTCCCTCCACCATGGTGCCAGGTAAGGGTGTTATGAGTAGGTGAATGATCAGTTCCGGGTGTGTGGTGTCCTATGCCGGATCACCGCGCTTCGGCAACTAGTGACAAGATGGCCGCGTACCTCGCGCGCACCCGCGCGTAGTAAGTAATCCCGAGGAGATCCGAAGTGACTTCGCCGGAACTGGAGTCGGCCACCAACGCCGATCTCGTCATCCTCGGCGGTGGTTCAGGTGGCTACGCCTGCGCGTTCCGCGCGGCCGAGCTCGGCCTGTCCGTCGTCCTGGTCGAGAAGGACAAGCTGGGCGGCACCTGCCTGCACCGCGGCTGCATCCCGACCAAGGCGCTGCTGCACGCGGCCGAGGTCGCGGACAACGCCCGCGAAGGCGACCAGTTCGGTGTGAAGAGCTCGCTCGAGGGCATCGACATCGCCGGCGTCAACTCGTACAAGGACGGCGTCGTCTCGCGGCTCTACAAGGGTCTGCAGGGTCTCGCGAAGGCCAACAAGGTCACGTTCGTCGAGGGTGCGGGCACGTTCGTCGGCCCGAACACCGTCGAGGTGAACGGCCAGCGCTACGTCGGCAAGAACGTGGTCCTCGCGACCGGTTCGTACGCCCGGAGCCTGCCCGGTCTGGAGATCGGCGGCCGGGTCATCACCAGCGACCAGGCGCTCAACCTGGACTTCATCCCCGAGAAGGTCGTCGTCCTCGGTGGCGGCGTCATCGGCGTGGAGTTCGCCAGCGTGTGGCGTTCGTTCGGCGCCGAGGTGACCATCGTCGAGGCGCTGCCCCGCCTGGTCCCGGCCGAGGACGAGTACGCGTCCAAGCAGCTGGAGCGCGCGTTCCGCAAGCGCGGCATCAAGTTCAAGACCGGCGTGAAGTTCACCGGCGCCACCCAGTCCGACTCGGGCGTCTCGGTCACGCTCGAGAACGGCGACGTCCTCGAGGCCGACCTGCTGCTCGTCGCGGTCGGCCGCGGCCCGAACAGCGCGGGTCACGGCTACGAGGAGGCCGGCGTCAAGATCGACCGCGGCTTCGTGATCACCGACGAGCGCCTGCGCACGAACCTGCCGAACGTCTACGCCGTCGGCGACATCGTCCCCGGTCTGCAGCTCGCGCACCGCGGCTTCCAGCAGGGCATCTTCGTGGCCGAGGAGATCGCGGGCCAGAACCCGAAGGTGATCGACGAGGCGGGCATCCCGCGCGTCACCTACTGCAAGCCCGAGGTCGCCTCCGTCGGTCTCACCGAGGCCGCCGCGAAGGAGAAGTACGGCTCCGCCGAGGTTTTCGTCTACGACCTCGCGGGTAACGGCAAGAGCCAGATCCTCAAGACCGCCGGTGGCGTGAAGCTCGTCAAGGCTCCCGACGGCCCGGTCGTCGGCATCACCATGGTCGGCGAGCGCGTCGGCGAGCTCATCGGTGAAGCACAGCTGATCTACAGCTGGGAGGCTTTCCCGGAGGACGTGGCTCCGCTGATCCACGCCCACCCGACCCAGACTGAAGCCCTTGGCGAGGCGTTCCTCGCCCTGGCCGGCAAGCCGCTGCACGTGCACGGCTGACCGTTCCCCACACAAAGTCAGCCACACGAGAGCACGAGGAGTCAGCGAACAATGGCCTTCTCCGTCCAGATGCCCGCACTCGGTGAGAGTGTCACCGAGGGCACGGTCACCCGGTGGTTGAAGCAGGAAGGCGACCGGGTGGAGGTGGACGAGCCGTTGCTCGAGGTGTCCACCGACAAGGTCGACACCGAGATCCCGTCCCCGGCGGCCGGCGTCCTGCAGAAGATCGTCGCGCAGGAGGACGACACCGTCGAGGTCGGCGGCGAGCTCGCGGTCATCGGTGACGGTGACGGCGGTTCCTCCGGCTCGGCACCGGCTCCCGCCCAGGAGTCCGCGCCGCAGCAGGAGGAGGCGCCGCAGCAGACGCAGCCGTCCGCCGAGCAGCCGGCCGAGGAAGCCCAGGAGGCTCCCGCGGCCCCCGCCCAGTCGGGCGGTTCGGCCGAGGGCACGGACGTCACGATGCCCGCGCTCGGTGAGTCCGTCACCGAGGGCACCGTGACCCGCTGGCTCAAGCAGGTCGGCGACAGCGTCGAGGTCGACGAGCCGCTGCTCGAGGTCTCGACCGACAAGGTCGACACCGAGATCCCGTCGCCGGTCGCGGGCACGCTGCTCGAGATCAGCGCCGGCGAGGACGAGACCGTCGAGGTCGGCGGCAAGCTCGCCGTCATCGGTTCGGGCAGCCCGGCCCAGGCGGCTCCGGCCCCCGAGGCCAAGCCCGAGCCGAAGCAGGAAGCCCCGGCTCCCGCGCCGAAGCAGGAAGAGGCCCCGAAGCAGCAGGCGCAGCAGGCCGCTCCGGCTCCTGCCCCGCAGGCCGCGCCCGCTCCCGCCGCCGCCCCCTCGGGCGACGACGCGAACGGCACGCCGTACGTCACCCCGCTCGTGCGCAAGCTCGCGTCGGAGAACGGCATCGACCTGGGCTCGCTCAAGGGCACCGGCGTCGGTGGCCGCATCCGCAAGCAGGACGTGCTCGCCGCCGTCGAGGCCAAGAAGGCCCCGGCTCCGGCACCGGCCGCCGCTGCTCCTGCCGCCCCCGCCGCTCGCACCGCGGCACCCGCCTCGGTCGACAACTCGGGCAAGCGCGGCACCGTGCAGAAGCTCCCGCGTCTGCGTCAGATCGTCGCGCAGCGCACGCGTGAGTCGCTGCAGGGCTCGGCCCAGCTCACCCAGGTGTTCGAGGTCGACGTGACCAAGATCGCCCGGCTGCGCAACCAGGCCAAGAAGGCGTTCGAGGCTCGTGAGGGCGCCAAGCTCACGTTCCTGCCGTTCTTCGCCAAGGCCGCCATCGAGGCCCTCAAGGCCCACCCGGTGCTCAACGCGTCGATCGACGAGGAGCGCAAGGAGGTCACGTACCACGGTGCCGAGCACCTCGGTCTGGCGATCGACACGGAGCGCGGCCTGCTCAACGCCGTGATCCACAACGCCGGTGACCTGAACCTGTCGGGCATCGCCCACAAGATCGGTGACCTGGCGGCGCGCGCCCGTTCGAACAAGCTCACGCCGGACGAGCTCGCCGGTGGCACGTTCTCGCTGACCAACCTCGGCAGCAACGGCGCCCTCTTCGACACCCCGATCATCCAGCAGCCGCAGGTCGGCATCCTGGGCGTCGGCGTGGTCAAGAAGCGCGCGGTCGTCATGACCGACGAGGACGGCAACGACACCATCGCGATCCGCTCGATGATGTACCTCGCGCTCACCTACGACCACCGCCTGGTCGACGGTGCCGACGCGGGCCGCTTCCTCACGACGGTCAAGAACCGTCTCGAAGAGGGCGCGTTCGAGGCCGACCTCGGTCTCTGACGCCCTGAGCGGCACTGATATCCGATATATCGGATATCAGTGCAGAAGGACCTGCAGTGTGATCCGAAGGCCACCCCGGTTTGCCGGGGTGGCCTTCGGCACATCCTGGGTCCGATATGTGCTGTGTGGCTGTGCACGCAATGACACAGTGGGGAACGATCTACACATGCGAGTCGTCATCGCGGGATCGTCAGGACTGATCGGCACGAGCCTGGTGGCGTCCATGCGCGCCGCCGGCCACGAGGTGCTGCGCCTGGTGCGCCGCAAAGCGGCGGCGCCGGACGAACGCGGCTGGGACCCGTACGCCGGGCGCATCGACGACGGGACGTTCGACGGCGTCGACGCCGTCATCAACCTTTGCGGCGCGGGCATCGGCGACAAGCGGTGGGACGACGCGCGCAAGCAGGTCCTGCACGACAGCCGGGTGGTCCCGACCGAGGTGCTGTCGGCGGCGTGCGTCGAGCACGGTGTGCCGACGCTGGTGAACTCGTCGGGTGCCCACTTCTACGGCGACACCGGCTCGCGGCTCGCGGACGAGGACGCGCCGGGTGGCCACACCTACATGTCGCGGCTGACCCAGGACTGGGAGGCGGCGACGTCCGCGGCGCAGGAGGGCGGCGTGCGGGTCGTGCTCATGCGCACCGCTGTCGTCATCTCTCCGTCGGGCGGCGTGTTCGGCCGGTTGAAGCCGGTGTTCCAGTTCTTCCTGGGCGGCAAGCTCGGGTCGGGTGACCAGTTCTTCCCGTGGGTGTCGCTGGACGACATCGTGTCCGCGTACCGGTTCGTCGTCGAGCACGACGACATCCGCGGGCCGGTGAACGTCGTGGGCCCGACGCCGGTGACGAACACCGAGTTCACCAAGGCCGTCGGCACGGCACTGGGCAGGCCGACGCCGTGGACGGTGCCGGCGTTCGCGCTCAAGGCGTTGCTCGGTGGCGAGATGGCGCAGGAGCTGCTGCTCAGCGGCCCGGGGCTGACGCCGAAGGCGCTGGAGAAGCACGGGTTCCACTTCCTGCACCCCACCCTCCCCGCTGCGCTGAACGCGGCGGTCGCATGACGCGAGCGGTAGCGGCGTTGCTGGTCATCTCGTGGGTCCTGCTGGGGCTTCCCGAGATGACCGGGCTCGACGTGTGGGTGCACGACGAGCTGCCGCGACCGGAGTGGCTGCGGGCCACGGCGTTCGTGGTGAGCCTGGTGATGGGACCGACGATCGGCTGGGCGTTCGCGGCTGTGCTGTTCGTGCTCGCGTGGAAACGGCGTGAGCCGCGGTTGTGGAAGGCGCTGGCGCTGCACGGCCTGTGCTGCGCGACGTTGCTGACGAGGTTCCTGTTCGACCGCGTGCGGCCCATCGAGTACCACCTGCCGAGCTACCCGAGCGGGCACACCGTGGCCGTCGCCTCGGTCGGTTTCACCCTGGTCGTCCTGCTGAAACGGGGCGTGCTGTGGGCGGTGCTCGCGGTGCTCGTGGCGGGGTTCGCGAGGATCGTGCTGGAGATGCACTGGGTCACCGACGTCGCCGGTGCCGTGCTGGGTGTGACGGGTGTCGGACTCTTGGCGGCCATGGCTCTGGGGTTGGTAACGTCGGGTCGTGAACTCGTGCCGGACCTCGTCAGACCCCGTCGTCATCAATGAGCTGGGGCTCATCGACTACATGGCCGCGTGGGACCTCCAGAAGGAGATCGCGGAGGCGCGCGCCGCCAAAGATGGTGACGGCACCGGCCCCGACACCCTCCTGCTGCTCGAACACCCGCCCGTCTACACCTGCGGCCGCCGCACCCTCGACGAGGAGCGTCCGCGCGGGGGCAGCACCCCGGTCATCGACGTCGACCGCGGCGGCAAGATCACCTGGCACGGCCCGGGCCAGCTCGTCGGCTACCCGATCGTCAAGCTCGCCGACCCGATCGACGTCGTGGAGTACGTGCGGCGCGTCGAGCAGGGCCTGATCGACGTCTGCGACCAGCTGGGCGTGCACACCGGCCGGATCGAGGGCCGCAGCGGCGTGTGGCTGCCCGCCGACGACCGGGGCCCGGAGCGCAAGGTCGCCGCCATCGGCATCCGCGTGCAGCGCGGCGTCACCATGCACGGCTTCGAGATCAACTGCAACGCGAGCCTCGAAGCGTTCGGCGACATCATCCCGTGCGGCATCAAGGACGCGGGCGTCGCTTCTCTCTCGTACGAGCTGGGCCGCGACGTCACGGTCGCCGAGGTCCTGCCGCTCGCCCGTGACGCTGTGCTCGCGGCGCTCGACGGAACGCTCCCCCTGACGGACCGCACTTTGACCCGCACTGGACCCGTCGCGCCGGGTATCACCTTCGCTAGCATTCCGTAGCCCTGCGGCGGGAAGTCGCGGGATCGCGGAGGAGGGTGCGTCGTGAGGTTGTCCCGACGCCAGTTGTTCACGGCTGCCGGCATGACGGTTCTGGCCGGGGGGATCGGTTCGACCGGGCCGGCGGCGGTGGCCGCGCCCGTGCGGGTCTGGAGTGGTGAGGTCGAGCTCGGCGAGTGGGAGCGGTACTACCTCGGGCTCGACGGCGGCGCGCACCAGAAGGCGCTCGACGCGCTGGGCATCGCCCACCGCGACGGAGTCCGCGCCGACGAGCAGTACCTGATGGTGCCGGTCGAGTCCGTGCGCCGGGCCGCGCTGGAGTTCGGCGACCACGCTGCCGCCGACGTGCTGCGCGCCCGGTTCGACCTCGACTCGCCGTCGATGCTCGGGCGCGGGCTGAAGGTGGTGCTCGGCCAGGACGGGCTGGAGAAGCGCTACCTCGACGACTCCGGCCTGCAGCTGCGTTTCATCGGGAACCGGCGGCGCTTCGCGAACCACGTCCTGCCCGTGCCGGCCGCGGTTCGCAAAGCACTCGCCTGAGCGGCGTCACAGCTTCAGCGCCAAAACTGGGCCGTCACAGCTGGGGCGCGACGTCCTCGGCGATCTCGGTGATGTGGTCGAGGTCGGCCAGATCGAGAACCTGCAGGTACACGCGCTGTACACCGGTCGCATCCCGCCAGGACGCAATGCGGTCGACGACCTCGGCGGGCGTACCGGCCAGGCCGTTCTCCTTCAACTCGCCGACCTCGCGGCCGATGGCGGCGGCACGGCGGGCGACGTCGGCGTCGGTGCGGCCGACGCACGCGACGAGCGCGACCGACCGGATGAGCTCCAACGGGTCGCGGCCGATCTCCTCGCACGCGGCGTCGACGCGGGCGAACTGCTCGACCGCGGCGTCGACGCCGACGAACGGCAGGTTGAACTCGGTGGCGTAGGACGCGGCCAGCGCCGGGGTGCGCTTGGCCCCCATCCCGCCGATCAGCACCGGGACGCGCTCCTGCGCGGGCTTGGGCAGTGCGGGCGAGTCCGTCAGCGCGTAGTGCTTGCCCTCGAACGAGAAGGTGCCGCCGAGCGGGGTCTCCCACAGGCCGGTGATGATCGCGACCTGCTCCTCGTAGCGCTCGAAGCGCTCCCCCAGCGACGGGAACGGCAGCCCGTACGCGGTGTGCTCGGCCTCGTACCAGCCCGCGCCGATGCCGAACTCCACGCGGCCGCCGGACATCTGGTCGACCTGGGCGACGCTGATGGCCAGCGGTCCGGGGTGGCGGAACGTCGCCGCGGTCATCAGCGTGCCCAGGCGGATCGTCGACGTGTCGCGGGCGAGGCCGGCGAACGTGATCCACGGGTCGGTCGGGCCCGGCAGGCCGTCGACCGAGCCCATCCTGAGGTAGTGGTCGGAGCGGAAGAAGGCGCCGTACCCGGCGTCCTCGGCCGTCCTGGCCACGCGGAGCAGGTCGTCGTAGCTCGCCCCCTGCTGGGGCTCGGTGAAGATGCGAAGTTCCACGAACCGAATCTAGTGGTGTGGCTCAGAAGGTTGCCGGTGTGTTCGTGGTCAGACGGGTGTGTCGTGGTGCCTCCCCCACGCCCTCGTACTGGTTGTACGGGGGCGTGGGGGAGGTGCCGCGACGGATCCTGCTGAGCGCGGACACGCCGCCCACGTTCTGAGCCACACCACTAGTCCGCCGAAAAGCGCGGTGCCGGTACGGCCGCACCCTCAGAGGTGAACACTCCGCGCGCCACCAGGTGCGGGTACGACGCGGCCTCCTCCAGGGTCAGCACCGGGGTCACGCAGGCGTCAGAAGAGGCGAACACCTCCGACCACTCGTCCCGCGTGCGCGTCAGGAACGCCTCGGCGAACGTCTTGCGCAGCAACGGCCACGAGGCGCGGTCCAGCTGCGCGGGCAGGTCGTCGGCGGACAGCCCCAGACCGGCCAGCAGCAGGGCGTAGAACTGCGGCTCGAGCGACCCGACCGCGACGGACCGGCCGTCCGCGCACTCGTAGATCGAGTAGAACGGGCACCCGCCGTCGAGCAGGTTCGAGTCCGGCGCGTCCTCCCACACCGACTGCGCCTTCATCGACCAGATCATCTGCGCGAGCGAGGCCACCCCGTCGACGATCGCCGCGTCGACGACCTGCCCACGACCGGTGCGCTGCCGTTCCCACAACGCCGCCAGCACGCCCAGCACCAGGTAGAGCGAGCCACCGCCGAAGTCACCGACGAGGTTCAGCGGCGGTTTGCCGATCGCGTGCAGCACCCCGGTGACCGACAGGTAGTTGATGTCGTGCCCGGCGCGCTGGGCCAGCGGCCCGTCCTGGCCCCAGCCCGTCATCCGCGCGTAGATCAGCCCGGGGTTGACCGCCAGGCAGTCGGACGGCCCTAGCCCGAGCCGTTCCAGCACACCGGGACGGAAGCCCTCGATCACCACGTCGGCCGACGAGATCAGCGCCAGCACGGCGGACCGCCCGTCGGGGGACTTCAGGTCCGCCGACACCGAACGCCTGCCGCGCAACAGGAAGTCGCGGGAGGCGTCCGGCACCACGGACAGCCCGCCGGACGGACGTTCGACGCGCGTGACCTCCGCGCCGAGGTCCGCCAGCAGCATCGCGCCGTGCGGGCCGGGACCGATGCCGCCGAACTCGACGACCTTCAGCCCGTCCAGGGGACCCATCAGGCTTCGAACGACAGGCGCGGGTTGAAGATCGCGCCCGTGGACTCGGCCAGGCCGCGCATCGCCTTGGCGTGGTTGCCGAAGTCCGGGTGGGCCAGGGCCGCGCGCAGGGCGTCGGCGCTCTCCCACAGCGCGATGTTGATGTACGACGCCGGGTCGTCGAGCTGACGCGACAGCGTGTACCGGATCAGGCCCGGCTGCTCGCGCAGGAAGGCGGCCGTCTCGTCGAAGGCCTTCTCGAACTCCTCGGGGTCACCGGTGAGCGTGAAGCGGTTGACGAAGGTGATCATGAGAAAGCTCCCTAAAACGGTGTCAGGCTGGGGAAAACTCTGCCCACCGCGTCTTGAGACGTGCTCAAGGAACGCCCGCCAAGCTCTGCTTCATGCGCATCATCGATCTGTCTTCCCACATTGACGCAGCCGCGTACGAAGCGGACCCGGTGACGCACGAGGTGCTCACGGCCGCTCAGGGCGCGGAACACATGGCCGAGCAGCTCAAGGCGCGGCTCGGCATCGAGTTCGACGTGTCCGTGCTGCGGGACTCCGAGTTCCTCACGCTGGACCGCATCAGCCTGACCTCCCACACCGGGACGCACGTGGACGCGCCGAGCCACTACGGCTCGAAGACCACGTACGGCAACGGGATCCCGCGCCACATCGACGAGATGCCGCTGGAGTGGTTCCACAACCCCGGCGTGAAGCTCGACGTCCGCGGCCACGGCACCGGTGTCATCGGCGTCGAGGTGCTCGAGAAGGAGTTCGCCCGCATCGGCTACACGCCGAAGCCGATGGACATCGTCATCCTCGACACCGGCGCGGCCGAGCACGCGGGCACCCAGACCTACTTCACCGACTACACCGGCCTCGACGGCCCCGCCACGAACTTCCTGTTGGACCTCGGGGTCAAGGTGATCGCCACCGACGCGTTCAGCCTCGACGCGCCGTTCCCGGACATCGTCAAGCGCTACCTGCAGACGAAGGACGAGAGCGTGCTGTGGCCCGCGCACTTCGCCGGCCGCGACCGCGAGTACTGCCAGATCGAACGCCTGGCGAACCTGGACGCGTTGCCGGACTTCGGGTTCACCGTCGTCGCGTTCCCCGTCAAGATCAAGGGCGCGGGCGCGGGCTGGACCCGCGCGGTCGCCCTGCTGGACGACTGAAACCGGACAACCGTTCCTCAAGTGAGAGCTGAATCACCGTACCTACCTTCGTAGGTATGGAAAACAGCGATTCATGGCCACCAGAGAACGAAGACCACATCGTCCGAGGCATCGACTAGAAGTCACTAAAGGGCCGCCCTCCAGGAGAGGGCGGCCCTCTTATATCGCGACTAGACCAAACGAGCGCGAGCGGCGTCCACGGTGTCCGAGGAGTCCAGCAACGGCAACACCTGCGACGCGCCGGACCGCACGGCCTTCGTGCGGCGCGCGAACGACGTCAGGGTCTGCCCGGGACCGGCTTCCACCAGCAGCACGTCGTACATCGCCACGAGCTCGGTGAGCGCCGGTCCGAAGTAGACGGCGTCGGTCAGCTGACGGGTCCAGAACCGCGCGGACAGCGCGTCCTCCTCGGTCATCAGCTTGCCCGTGTACCCGGAGTACAGCGGCATCTGCGGCGCACGAGGGGAAGCGCTCCACGACGCCAGCGCCTCGTCCACGGCGGGCTGCATGGCGGGACTGTGGAACGGCGTGGACGCCGGCACCGTCACGACGATGAACTCGTCGGCCTCCAGCCGCGCCCGCACCCGCGCCAGCGGCTCGTCCGACCCGGCCAGCATCGTCTGCCGAGCCGAGTTCACGGCGGCGATCGCGACGTCACCCTCCAGGTAGGGCAGCAGATCGGCCTCGGACGCCGCCGCGGCCAGCATGCCACCGGACGGGATCGGCACGGCCGAGAGCACCCGGTCGCGCACCAGGGAGACGGCTTCCTCCAACGAGAACACGCCGGCCAACGTGGCCGCGACGACCTCGCCCGCGGAGTGCCCGATCAACGCGACGGGCTTGACGCCCCACGACAGAACGGTGCGCCCCAGCGCGTAGTCGACCGCGAACAGCAACGGCTGCGCGCGCGACACGTGATCGATGTCAGCCCCGGAGAGCCAGTCCTCACAGGCGAGGGAGCCGACCTCGCCGAACAGCTCGAACACCTCGTCGATCACCGAGGTGAACACGGCATCCGTGCCGTACAGGGACGCCGCCATGCGCGGGTACTGCGATCCCTGGCCCGGAAACATCAGTGCTACGTCCACAACACGCCTCCAGAAACGGCTCGAGGCCGTGAAGGGGACACCTTCACGGCCTCGAGGCACATGACATCTACCTGTACTCGCGAACCACCATGGCGGAGTTGAAGCCGCCCTTGCCACGCCCGAGCACCAGTGCGGCCTTGATCTTGCCGTGCCGCGCCTCGTTCATCACGAGGTCGAGCTCGTACTCCGGCACGGGGTTCTCGACGTTGACGGTCGGCGGGATCGCGCTCCAGTAGATGGAGAGGATCGCCGACGCCACGTCCAGGGAGCCACCACCGGCGAACAGGCGGCCCGTCATGGTCTTCGGGGCCGTCACCGGCACACCGAACGGCCCGAAGATGCCCTTGATCGCCTCGGCCTCGGCCTTGTCGAGCTCGGGGATGCCCGCCGCGTCGGCGAACACCACGTCGATCTCCGAGGCGTCCATGCCGGCGTCGCGCAGCGCCAGCTCGGCCGCCCGCTTCAGGCCCGGCTCCCGCGACGGCATCCGCGAGTCGAACGTCGAGGCGTACCCGACGATCTCACCGTAGATGCGCGTTCCCGGACGCCCTGCCGCCGACTCCGGTGTCTCGACGACCATGATCGCGCCGCCCTCGCCCGCGACGTACCCGGAGGCGTCGCGGTCGAACGGCAGGTAGGCGCGCTTCGGGTTATTGTTGCGCGACAGGCAACCCGAGGCCTGGTGGGCGACCCACGCCCACGGGCACAGCGAGGAGTCCATGCCGCCGGTGAGGGCGAGCTGGACACCCTTGCGCAGCTGGCGCCGGGCGTGACCGATGGAGTCGATGCCACCGGCCTGCTCGGACACCACCACCGCGCCGGGACCACGCGTGCCGTGCCGGATGGAGATCTGGCCCGTGTTGACCGCGTAGAACCACGCGAACGACTGGTACGCCGAGACGTACTCCGGACCCTGGTGCCACAGCTTCTGCAGTTCGCGCTGCCCGAACTCGTACCCGCCGGCGGTCGCCGCGGTGATCACCGCGATGTCCGTGTCGGGGATGTCGTTCGGCTGCACACCCGCACCACGCAACGCCCAGTCCGTGCCGACCAGTGTCAGCCGCGTCATGTGGTCCGTCTGCGGCAGCAGGCGACCCTGCAGGTGCCGCCCTGCCTCGAAGCCAGGCACCTCACCGGCGATCTTCGCCCAGTAGTTCGCGCTGTCGAACCGGGTGATCGGCTTGATCGCCGCCTCACCGTGCAGGGTCGCCCGCCAGTACGCGGTCGGCCCCAATCCGTTCGGCGACGCAATGCCGATTCCCGTCACCACCGCCCGAGTCACCGGCCTGCCCCTTCCACCTTCTTGAGCACCATGGCGCTCTGGAATCCACCGAAACCACTGCCCACGGTCAGGAGGGTGTCGACCTTCTTCTCCCGCGCCACCAGTGGCGTGTAGTCGAGGTCGCACTCGGGGTCCTGCTCGTGGAGGTTCGCCGTCGGCGGGATGAGGTCCTGCTCGAACGCCAGCAGCGAGCCGACGATCTCCAGGGAACCGATCGCACCCAGCGAGTGCCCGATCATGGATTTGAACCCGGATACAGGCGTCTTGTACGCGTGCGCACCCAACGAGCGCTTGAAAGCCGCCGTCTCGTGCAGGTCGTTCTGCTTGGTGCCCGACCCGTGCGCGTTGATGTAGCCGACGTCCGTGGCATCCGCACGCGCCTGCTTCAGCGCGATGTTGATGGCGTCGGACATCTCGATGCCCTCGGGGTGCAGGCCCGTCATGTGGTAGGCGTTGCACCGCGAGGCGAAGCCGGCGACCTCACCGTAGATGTGGGCACCGCGAGCACGGGCGTGCTCCAGCTCCTCCAGCACGATGATCGCGCAACCCTCGCCCAGCACCAGGCCGTCGCGGGTCTTGTCGAACGGCCGGCACGCCGTTGTCGGGTCGTCGTTGCGGGTGCTCGACGCACGGATCACGTCGAAGCAGACCACGGTGATCGGGGAGAGCGGGGCCTCGGTGCCGCCTGTCACGACGACGTCCGCGGAGCCTTCCATGATCAGCTCGGCCGCGTAACCGACCGAGTCGAGGCCGGAAGTGCAGCCCGTGGAGACCACGGAGACCGGTCCCTCGGCGCCCACGGTCCACGCCAGCTCCGTCGCCATCGAGGACGGCGTGAAGTAGTCGTAGAGGTGCGGGACGGCGTAGGACTGGTCGACCTCCCAGTACTTGCCCCGGTCGGAGCCGACGATGAACTCGCGCTCCAGCGAGGTCGTGCAGCCGACGGCGGTGCCGAGCGAGACACCGATGCGGCCGGGGTCGAGCTGGTCGAACTCGATGCCGGAGTCGGACATCGCCTCACGACCCGCGACGACCGCGAACTGCGCGGCCCGGTCGAGACGGCGGATCTCCTGCGGCGTCAAGCCTTCGCGCACTGGATCGAAATCTGCTTCCCCCGCCATGCGGGAGCGGTACGGAGACGCGTCGAAGTGCGTGATGTTGCGAGTCGCCGTACGCCCTTCGGACAGCAGTTTCCAATACGCCTTCGTTCCGATGCCACCAGGTGCGACCACGCCCACCCCGGTGATGACGGCGCGACGACTCATCGGACACCTCCAATCGCCTTCTGTGCGGACACGGTCTGCTCCAATCTCGGACAGGGCACGGGAGCGATACCTGTCTCTGCCGAATGAACCGATGGTGAAACGGCCCGATCGAGGCCACCTCGAACGACGGCGTAGGACCCCTGTACGAGGCCGGCCCCCGCATCCGCGGCGAACAGTTGCTTCGCCGACGAACCGCCTTCGTCGTCACACCCAAAACCAAGGGGCACACCGGTTTCCGCGACCGCCGAGATGATCTCGCCGATCTGGTCCGGCCACAGCTTGCCCGCTGTGTCGTGCAGCAACACGGTTTCCGCCCCAGCCTCCGCGGCTGTCAGAACGACCTCCAAAGCGTGTTCGGGGTCGATCAGCCAGCCGTCGAAGAAGTCCCGCGCCTCGACGATCACTCGTCGTTCGGCGCGCACGAGTTGACGCACGGCGTCTCTGACCTTCGAGATGCCGTGCCCTTGGACGACGACCGCCACCGCGGAGGTTTCCGCGGCCAGCAGTGCGTCGACGTCCTCCGCACCACCTGATGCGATGAGAGTGGCGATCCGCAACCGGAGCTCGATCGCCGCCCGGTGGTAGAACGACCGGGCGGGTCTTCCTCCGTCGACGAACGTGACGCCGAGCGCGTCGAGGCGCCGCGCCGCGACCAGTCTGTCCGAAATGGACAGGCCGGTGCGACGCAGCGAGATGTCGTAGAGCTTCATCCAGAACCCCTCGCGCTTCGACGTTCAGAAGCCCGACAGCAGCACGCGTGAGGCCTCGATCTCGTAAGCGCAATGCCCTACCTCGGAAGGACAGCCCTTGCGCTGGTGCTCGACCGCGGCCTTCTCCAGGTACATGGAGACCACGTAAAGTCCGTTGCGGCTTGCAGCGCGTGCAGCGGCAGTGAGCAAGTCCGCGCCACCCAACCCCATCGCGTCACCTCATCCGTTCTCGGCGAATTCCTTCGCGTGCCGGAGCGTCGTGAGGCTGTTGGTGCCCAACGCGTGACGGATGAGCTCACGAGCGCGCTCGATCGTCCCGTCGGCTCCCAGCACCTCGGGGATGACCTCGGGCCGGATGACGACGGTGTGGTGCGACGTCGCCTCGATGCCGGCCTCGATGCCGTCGCCGATGTCCTTGAACGTCCACCTGCCGACGTGGGCCGCCATGATCGGGGGCGTGTGCGTCTGCTTGTAGACGATGCCGTCGTACGGGGTGCAGACCCTCACCGAGTGCGTGGTGTGGATCGACCCGTCCGGGCTGCGCGTGTCCATCTCCATGGACTGCACGCCGGTGACGGCCTCGGTGAGGTCCAGCCGTGCCACGTGCGGCAGGCGCTCCGGCCACAGGTCGGACCGGTACAGGAACTCGTAGACGTCCTTGCGGCTCGCGTGGATCGTGATGCTGTCGGAGAACGACAGCACCAGCTTGTCGTAGTCGTCGCCGTACTCGGCCGCCCGCTTGAGGGCGGCGAGCTCGGCGTCGCTGTTGTTGTTGACGGCGTTCAGGATGAGATCGACCGCCTCGGGCTGCGCCGCGGTGAAGTGGTGGAGCAGATCGACCCGGGTCGCCGAGTCGGCGATCGGGACGATCCGCCACTCCCCACCCATCGTCTTCACCGGAGCAGCCGAACGCTCCTGCTCGAACTTGATGTGCAGGTTCGCCGGGTCGAGCTCGCGCCGGGACGTCCACGTGCGCACGTCACCGTTGGCGAACGCGTGCAACCGCAACCGCTCCGTCGAGCCATCCCGTTCGAACACCTCGGCCTGGACCGTGGGTCCGAAGATGTACGGCCAGGTCGTCACGTCCGCGACCAGGTCGTACACCACCTTGGCGGGAGCCCCGATCATGACCGTGTGCGTGGTGGTGTGCGTCATGTCCGTCTCCGTATCCGAGTCGCCGGCGTCAGGCCGCGATCTGTCCGTTGACCTTGTCCAGCAGCTGACGCGGCGTCTCGATGTACGCCATCTCGTCGTCGGCGACGGAGACCCCGTACTTGCGCTTGATCAGTGCGACCGTCTCCAGCAGGGCGAGGGAATCGAAGCCCAGCTCGAGGAACGGGAGGTCGAGAATGTCCTGGCCCGGCTTGAACGAGTCGTCGTCGCCCGCGGCCTCGTTGAGGATCTCCTTGAGGCCCTCGATGGTCAGTGCGCTCACGGCTAGCTTCCTTTCCTCCAGCGGGCGATTTCCGCGCGCCCACGACTGAGGTTGTCACCGCGCGCCTGTAACTCGGTGGAGAGATTCTCGAAGAAACCGTTGCGCGACAAGCAAAAACGGCCCGCGCCACAGTGTGGCGCGGGCCGCTGGAGCTGTGATCTAGGCCAGGAGTCGTTGCAACTGACGGGTTTCGGCGCTGTCGAGGCGCGGGTCGGACGTCAGGATCGCGTGCTGCAGCCCCTGCAACCGGGACGACGGCTCGACGCCGAGCTCCTCGATCAGGGTGTTGCGCAGCGCCTTGAACGCGTCGAGCGCCTGCCACTGCCGGCCCGCGCGGAACAGCGAGATCATGTACTGCGCGCACAGGTTCTCGTTCATCGGGTTCTGCACGGTCAGCACGGAGAGCTCGGAGAGCAACGCCTTGTGCTTGCCCATCCGCAGCTCGGCGTCGATGCGGGCCTCGAGCACGCCCAGCCGGGCCTCCTCCAGGCGCACGATCTCGATGCCGAGCGGCATGCCGGGCCGCACGTCGACGACCGCGGCGCCGCGCCACATCTCCAGGGCCTGGCGCAGCAGCCGGGACGCGGACGCGAAGTCCTCGACCTCGTAGGCCTGCTGACCCGCGCGGGAGAGGCGGTCGAACTCGTGCACGTCGACGGCCTCCGGCGGCACGTCGAGCAGGTAGCCGCCGTACCTCGTGACCAGCACCTCCTTGGCCGCGCCCTCGCCGGACGTCGCCAGGGCGTCGCCGATGAGCTTGCGCAGCTGCAGGATGTAGGTCTGCAGGGTGGTGCGGGCGCTGCGCGGCGGACGGTCGCCCCACAGCTCCTCGATCAGGGTGGGGACGGACACGACCTGCCCGGAGTGCAGCGCGAGCAGCGCCAGGATCTGACGTGGCTTGGCCGCGGTGGGCGTCACCGAGCGACCGTTCACCTTGGCCTCGACGGGCCCCAGGACCTTGATCTGCATCGCGACCCCTCCTTCGGTTCCGAGCACACCGTTAGTCTGCTCGGCCCAACGAGGCGGCGTTAGTGCACAGGCCATCGATGTCAGGTGAGTTCTGCCCGTGGTGGGTATGAAAACTTCATATCGGGGCGCATTAGCCGGTAACTACCGATCCATTAGCGCTGGTCCGCATCATTACCCACAACAAATCACACGCAAACATCGGAGATGCACATGTACCCCACCGCCACCGTGGAGCACTTGTCTTCCGTCACCACCGCCGAGGGCGACTCCGACGACATGAAGATCTACCGGTTCGACCGTGAGGCCTCGGCGGACTTCACCGTCGACTTCGCGTGGACGTCGTGCCGGCCCGGCACGTTCTGCGCGACCGATGAGGCCCTCGCGGCATGAGACCCGAACTGGCCGAGCCGGACGAGCGGCGCATCGGGTTCCGGCGTCACCTCCGCCCGCAGATCGTGCGGGGCGAGGCCGTCTACCTGATCGGCGAGTCCGGGGTCACCGCGATCCAGGGCACGCACGTCGAGTCGCTGGCCCCTCTGCTCGACGGCACCCGCGACCTCGCGGCCGTGCTGCGCGACCTGCCCGCGGGCCTGACCGAGGACACGGTCAGCCGCATGCTCACCAGGCTGGCCGCCGCCGGTCTGATCGGGCGGCGTTGCGAGGAGGACGGTTCGGCCACGACCGAGGCCACCCTCGCCTACTGGGACGCGGCGGGCCTCGACCCCGCGGACGCGGTGGCGGCGACAACGACGTCGCTCGTCTCCGTCGTCACGATCGGGGACCTCGACCGCGACGCGCTCGTGGACGCCCTGCACCGCAACGAGCTCACGGTCACCTCGGGGAGTGGTGACCTGACGGTCGTGGCGTGTGCCGACTACCTGGCACCCGAACTGCGCCACATCGACGAGGCCCACCGTGCGGCCGGCAGGCCGTGGTTGCTGGTCAAGCCGGTGGGCGCGGAAGTGTCCGTCGGTCCCTTCTTCACCCCGGGCGACGGCCCGTGCTGGCGCTGCCTCGCGGCGAGGCTCTCCGCCAACCGCAAGGCCGAGGCGCACGTGCGGCGCCGGTGCGGGCAGGAGGGTCCCGCGCCGCGACCGCTCATCGGACTGCCGTCGCTCACGTCGATGGCGCTGGAGATCGCGTCCGTGGAGACCGCGAAGTGGCTCGCCGGCATCCGCCAGGACGCCCAGCGGTCGATCTGGAGCTACGACAGCCTGACCATGAAGGTCGCGCAGCACGAGGTGCGGGTCCGCCCGCAGTGCTCGGGCTGCGGCGACCCCGAAGTTGTCGCGCGCAGGACGTTCGAGCCGGTCGAACTCGTCAGTCGCGTGAAACACTCCTGCGACGGCGGCGGCCACCGGTCGTCGCCGCCGCAGGACGTGCTCGACGCCTACCGGCACCTGATCGGCCCCGTCACCGGGATCGTGAAGGAGATCCGCCGCAACACCGAGGGCCCCGAGTTCTTCAACTCCTTCCGCTCCGGCTCGAACATCGCCGCGGGTGAGGGCATCGAGGGGCTCCGTTCGGCACTCCGCGCGGACACCGGCGGCAAGGGCGTGACGGCCCTGGACGCCCAGGTCGGAGCCCTGTGCGAGGCCGTGGAACGACGCAGCGGCGCGTTCGTCGGCGACGAGGCGCGGGTGCGCGGCAGCTACCGGTCCCTCGCGGACCGGGCGGTCCACCCCGACACCGTGCAGCAGTACCACCCGCGCCAGTTCGCCGGCCGCGAGCTGTGGAACGCGGCGCACTCGAACTTCCAGCACGTCACCACGCCGTTCGACGACGACGAGGTGATGGACTGGACTCCCCTGTGGTCGCTCACCGAGCGGCGGCACAGGCTCCTGCCCACCGGCATGCTGTACTTCGGCGCCCCCTGCCCGCCGAGCGTGACAGCCAACTCCAACGGGTGCGCGGCCGGCAGCAGCCTGGAAGACGCCGTCCTGCAAGGACTTCTGGAACTCGTCGAACGCGACGCGGTCGCCATCTGGTGGTACAACCGCACTCCCATGCCGGGCATGGACCTGGACTCGTTCCACGACCCGTGGATCGCCCAGAACCGCGAGGTGCACGCGAGCCTCGGCCGTGAGGTGTGGCTGCTCGATGTGACGGCGGACCTCGGTGTGCCGGTGATGGTCGCGGTGTCGCGCCGCACCGGCGGGCCGCGTGAGGACGTCATGCTCGGCTGCGGTGCGCACCTCGACCCGCGGATCGCCGCGCGCCGGGCGCTCACCGAGCTCAACCAGTGCATGCCGATGGTGTGCGGGGGCTCCGACCTGAGCGGCCTCGACGTCGACGTCCGGAACTGGTTCGAGAACACCAGGATCGCCGACCACCCGTGGCTCGCCCCCGACCCGGCGCGACCCCCGCGGGACGTCCGGGACATCGGCTACACGCACCGGGCGGACCTGGCGGACGACGTCCGCGCCATCCAGGCCACGCTCGAGGCCAGGGGGATGGAGGTGCTCGTCCTCGACCAGACCAGGCCGGACATCGGCCTTCCGGTGGTCCGCGTGGTCGTGCCGGGACTGCGGCACTTCTGGTCGAGGTTCGCTCAAGGGCGCCTCTACGACGTGCCTGTACAACTGGGGAGGCTTCCCCGGCCACACGGCTACGACGAGCTCAACCCCATCCCGTTGTTCATGTGACTTCCAGAGCGGAGGCGCTGTGGTGCCCACCCAGTCGCACATCCCGGCCGGCCGGCCGCTGTGGTCGTTGCTGGAGGACACGTTCGTCGACGAGGGGGCCGAGCACCTCACCGTGTACGGGCGCTGGGGCGCGATCGAGATCGCGGACACCAGCCCCCTGGTGCGGGAGGCACTGCACCGCATGAGCCTCGGCCCGGTGGCGCTGGAGAACATCTCCGCGCTGCACGAGAACTTCGTGCGTTGGAAGACCGGCTCCGGACCGTGCCTCATCTGGCGCAAGCTCAAGAACACGCTCGACCAACTGGGTGGTTGCGTCGTGCCGTCGCTCGGCCTGAACGACGGCGCCGGACCGATCCTGTCGGTCGTGGCGGTGGCCCGTGACGCCGTGTTCGCGTTGCCGCACATCGAGGAGGACGAGGTCGTCACGATGCGGCCGCGCACCGAGATCGAGCGGCTCAACGGAGACCAGGCGCTGGCCTGCCCCGGCCTCTCCTACCAGGTGATCCTGCACAGCGCGCCGGCGACGGAGATTGCGAAGTCGTTGCTGCACACCGGTACCACGATCGCTCAGGTGGCGGATGCGTTGCAGGTCGAGAAGAACCTGGTCGGAGACGTGGTCGCCTATCTCGCCGGAGCTGGACTCGCCGTCGTCCAGAGGCGTTGAGCCGCCGCCATGTTGCTCCGATCGCGGATCGCAAAACGCGAGATTTCCCAGGAAGCGCCCGTATCATGGCCGCGTCCCGACCCTCGTGTGGGAGCCGCTGCTGTGACGCTACGACAGGAACACTCGTCCGTGTCCCGTCGCTTGGCGTACGTCGTCGTCAGCGTGGTCTTCGCCAACTACCTCGGCAACGCCTTCTCCTACGTGCTGCAGGCCGGCGCGACCCCCGTGCGCATCGCGACCTCGCTCGCCTGCCTGCTCACGATCGGGTTCCTCCAGCTGAGGGTGTTCAGCCGGCCGGGGTCGAACCTGCACTCGGGCAAGGCGTACCTGGCGCTGGGCGTGATGGCCGGGCTGGTCTACGTCCCGTACCCGTTCTTCCCGAACGCCTGGCACGGCATGCCGGGGTTCCTGGCGGGCAGTGCCTTGCTCGTCCTGCCCGGCCGTGTGCGGTGGTTCGTGTTCTTCGCGGTCGCGCTCAGCAACAGCCTGATCAAGGCGCAGTTCGTCTCCGACCCCGCCCAGCTGGCCTACTACGCGGTGTCGGCCATGGTCGCCGGCATGGTCGTCTACGGCCTTTCGCGGCTCCCGTCGCTGGTCAAGCAGCTGGAGACCGCCCGTTCGGACCTCGCCGACCTCGCGGTGTCGCAGGAACGGCTGCGGTTCGCCCGCGACCTGCACGACCTGCTCGGCTTCAGCCTCTCGGCGATCACGCTGAAGGTCGAACTGGCCATCAGGATGCTCGGCACCCACACCGAACGCGCCACGCGTGAGCTCGTCGAGATCCTCGGCATCGCCCGCGAGGCCCTGACGGACGTTCGTGCGGTGGCGTCGAGCTACCGGGAGCTGTCACTGGCCGACGAGATCGAGTCGGCGCGGTCGGTGCTGATCGCCGCGGGGGTGCGCGCCACGATCGAGGCGAACCACCCCGAGCTCTCCCCCCGCTCCCGCACCGTGCTCGCGACCGTGCTGCGCGAGGGCGTGACGAACCTGCTGCGGCACAGCGAGGCGACCCGCTGCACGATCACGATCTCCGTCACGGACCGGCTGGCGTCGATCGACATCGTCAACGACGGCACGCCCGAGGAGATCTCCGGCGAACGCGGCAGCGGCCTGACCAACCTCGCCACCCGCACCACCGCCATCGGTGGCTCCCTGCTCGCCCAGACGACCTCGGACGGCGGGTACCGGCTGCACGCCGAGGTGCCGGTCGACCCGGAACCGGAGAAGCAGGCGAGAACGCCGCGCTTCGCGGGTCCGCTGATCGCGACGCGGTTCGCCCAGATCCTGCTCACGGCCGTGGTCATCGGGTACGCGGCCATGGCGATGACGCTCGTGACGTACTACCCCGTCGGTGTCCTCGGCATCGAGGTCGCGGCCGTCGGCATCGCCGGCACGGTCGCTCTCGTGCTGGGCGTGGTGACGCGCCCGCACCTGCGGCTGAGCCTGCCGCTGCGGCTCGGCGTGCTCGCCGGGCTGGCGGTGTGCGTCTACGTGCCGCCGCTGATGTTCGGCAACCCCTACCTCGCGGGCGTACCCGGCTTCCTCGCCGGGGCGTGCGCGTTGCTGCTGCCCCGCCGGGCGGGGTGGATGGCGTTCCTCGCGGTCGTCGGCCTGCAAGGGGTGATCTACAGCGTCCTCGGCGAGAGCACCGTGGCGGTCGCTTACGCCCTGATCGCGACGACGAACCACGGGCTCGTGCTCTACGCGCTGACCCGGCTGCGGTCCATGGTGAACCAGCTGCACGAGGCCCGCGAGGAGCTGGCGACGGCGGCGGTCACGCAGGAACGGCTGCGGTTCGCCCGCGACCTGCACGACCTGCTCGGCTACAGCCTCTCCGCGATCACGTTGAAGAGCGAGCTCACGCACCGGCTCGCGTCGATCGACCCGGACCGCGCCCGCCAGGAGCTGACGGAGGTCCTGGAGATCTCCCGCCAGGCGCTCGCGGACGTCCGCTCGGTGGCCCTGAGCTACCGCGAGCTCTCGTTCGACGAGGAGACCCAGTCTGCGCAGGCGCTGCTGTCCGCGGCCGACATCGAGGTCACCGTCAAGATCGACGCGTGCGACCAGCTGCCGACGGAGGTGAAGGTGACGCTCGCGACGGTGCTGCGCGAAGGCGTCACGAACCTCCTGCGCCACAGCAAGGCCGAGCACTGCGAGATCGTCCTCTCGAGCTCGCGGGACCTGGTCACGATGGACATCACCAACGACGGGATCCCGACGATCGAGCAGCGGTCGCGGGACGGCAGCGGGATCGGCAACCTGACGACCCGAGTCCGCGCGCTCGGCGGGGACCTGCACGCCGGGCTCACGTCCGAGCACACCTACCGGCTGCGCGCCGAGATTCCGCTGCCGTTCAACTGAGGCCCTCGCAGTACACCGGAACCCCCAGGTGGCGCGCCTATCATGCCGCCGTGGCGCGGCGGCAGGAACACTCATCGGTGTCCCGTCGGCTGGCGTACGCCGTCATCACCGTTGTCTTCGCGAACTATCTGGCCAACGCGTTCCTGTACGTCCTGGAGGCCGGCGCGACCCCGGCCCGGATCACGGGATCGCTCGCCTGCCTGCTCTCGATCGGGTACCTGCAGCTCGGGGTGTTCTCCCGGCCGGGCACGGACCTGCGTTCCGGCCGGGCGCACCTCGCGCTGGCGGCGATGACGCTGCTGGTGTTCGCGCCGGTGCCGTTCTTCCCCAACGCGTGGGGCGGCATGCCCGTCTTCCTCGCGGGCAGCTGTCTGCTGGTGCTGCCCGGCCGGGTGCGGTGGTGGGCGTTCGCCGCCGTGGCGCTGGCCAACCCCGCCTCCAAGCTCCCCTTCGGCATCCCCGCCGGCGTGCTGGCCTACTACGTGGCGTCCTCGGCGACCGCGGGCCTCGCCGTCTACGGCCTGTCCCGGTTGCCCTCGCTCGTGCTGCGCCTGGAGAACGCCCGTTCGGAGGTCGCCGACCTCGCCGTCTCGCGGGAACGCCTGCGGTTCGCCCGCGACCTGCAGGACCTGGTCGGCGTCAGCCTCACCACGATCATGCTGAAGGCCGGGCAGGCCCGCCGCGCGCTCGGCGAGCACACCGGCCGGGCTTCGGGCGGGATCGCACGGGTCATCGGGATGTCCCGCGAGGCGTTGGCGGACGTGCGGGCGGTGGCGTCGAGCTACCGCGAGCCGTCGCCCGCCGAGGCGAGCGGTTCCGCGCCGCGTGAGGGCGTCGCGACCCTGCCGACGCGGTTCGCTCAGGTGCTGCTCACCGCCGTGGTGGTCGGGTACGGCGTGATGGCGACGTTGCTGGCGGCCTACGACATGCGTGGTGTCGGCACGCTCGCGGTCGCCGCCGTGAGCAGCGCGGTGATCGGAGCGCTGGTGCTCGGGGTCGTCAGCCGCCCGCACGTCCGCCCGGCGCACGGTCTCGCGGCGCTCGCCGGGATCGCGCTCTGCGTGTACGTCCCGCAGTTCGCGTCCCAGAACCCGTTCCTGGGCGGTGTCCCCGGCTTCCTCGCGGGCTCCGCGCTGCTGGTGCTGCCGAGGTGGGCCGGCTGGTCCGCGTTCGCCGCGGTCGTCACGAGCCAAGCCGTCCTGCTGGCCGTGTGGGACTTCCCGCCCACCGACGTGGTGTGGGGCCTGATCGCGGCGACGAACCACGGGCTCGTGCTCTACGCGCTGACCCGGCTGCGGTCCATGGTGACCGAGCTGCAGGAGGCCCGGGAGGAGCTGGCGACGGCGGCGGTCACGCGCGAACGGCTGCGGTTCGCCCGCGATCTCCACGACCTGCTCGGTTACAGCCTCTCGGCCGTCACGTTGAAGAGCGAGCTCGCCCACCGGCTGGTCTCGATCGCCCCGGACCGCGCCCGCCAGGAGCTCACCGAGGTCCTGGAGATCTCCCGGCAGGCGCTAGCGGACGTCCGGTCGGTGGCGTTGAGCTACCGCGAGCTCTCGTTCGACGAGGAGACCCGGTCGGCGCAGGCGCTGCTGTCCGCGGCCGACGTCGAGGTGACGGTCCGGATGGACGTGGCGGAACTGCCGACCGAGGTGGAGGTGGCGCTCGCGACGGTGCTGCGCGAGGGAGTCACGAACCTCCTGCGGCACAGCAAGGCCGAGCACTGCGAGATCGTCCTCTCGAGCGCGCCGCACCTCGTCACGATGGACATCGTCAACGACGGGATCCCCGCCACCGAACGGAAGTCCCGTGACGGCAGCGGGATCGGCAACCTGACGACGAGGGTCCGCGCGCTCGGCGGGGACCTGCACGCAGGTCCCACGCCCGAGCACACCTACCGGTTGCGTGCCGAGATCCCGCTCACAGCATCTCGATGACCGCGCAGCCCCAGCTGTAGCCCGCGCCGACACCGAACATCACGATCCGCTGGCCCGAGGTCGCCTTGCCCGTCTGCACGAGGTGGTCGAAGCTCGCGAACTGGTCGCCGGCGCCGAGGTGCCCGACCGTGCGGCTCCACGACCACGTGGTGCGTTCCGGCTCGATGTCGTACGGGCGCAGGTAGTTCACGTCCAGCCGGCGGCGGCCGAAGTGCGGCAGGATGATCCAGTCCGCGTCGCCGATCTTCATGTCGGCGTCGGACAGCGCCTGCTCGACGGCGAGCGCCTGGCCCGCGTTGGCCTTGTTGATGCCGTAGGAGAGCCCGAACTCGCGGCTGAACGTGTGCTTGGCCTCCTCGAAGTCCACCGGGATGCGGTGTGAGAAGGGCGCGAGCCCGAACGGCACGTCGCCGCGGTGCAGCGGTTCGAGATCGCTGTCCGCGTTGATGGCCAACGAAAGCAGCTTCGCGTAACCGCCCCTTGTGGACAGAACCAGAGCCGACGCGCCGTCGCCGTAGGGCGTTCCGGGGTCGGTCCTCCAGCGGTCGATCCCCGGCAGGCAGAAGCGGTCCGAGGACGTGAGGAGGGCGTCCCTGCCGGGACGGGCGATCAGGTACGACACGGCGAGGTCCATCGCGGCCAGGCCGCCGTTGGACATCTGCCGGATCTCCAGCGCCAGACAGGAGTTCCGCACCGTCTCGCGCTGGATGTAGGACCCGACCGGCCACAGGTCCTGGCCCTGGTGGTAGGTGGTGGCGTGCAGGATCAGGTCGACGTCGTCGGGCTCGGATCCCGCCCGTGCCAACGCGACCCTGGCCGCCTCGACCGCCATCTCGGCCGCGGACTCGTGCGGGGACACGGACACGGACTCGACGTCCGTCCGCGCGACGAGCTTCGGCTCGCACTCCCCCGACGCGATCGCGTCCGCGACGTTCAGCGTCGAGGGCAGGCGCACACCGCTGCCGTTGACGAAAACATCCTTGACTCGCACCGCGGTCAGACCTCCTTCAGCGCGCGTGCCACGCGCACGACGCGTTCCGCCTGGACCTGGGCCGCCTGCAGCGCGATCTCGTCGACCGGCACGTTGTCCGCGCCCAGGACGTGAGAGGTGCCGTAGGGGTTCAGGTTCCCGCCCGGCGGCACGATGATCCCGCCGAAGTGGCAGACCATGTTGTAGATCGACACGAGGGTGGTCTCCATGCCTCCGTGCAGGCTGCCGCCAGAGGTGAACGCGCTGTACACCTTGTCCGCCAGCAGACCGCTGAACCAGGCCGGCCCCAGCGTGTCGATGAACTGCTTGAGCTGCGAGGACACGTTGCCGAACCGGGTCGGCGTGCCGAGCACGACGGCGTCGGCCCACAGCACGTCGTCGACCGAGGCGACCGGGACGTCCGCGGTCTCCTCCAGGTGCGCCGCCCAGGCGGGCCGCGACCGCCACACCGCCTCGGGCGCCAGCTCCGCAGCCCGCACCAGCCGCACCTCGGCGCCGTGCTTCTCGGCCGTCTCGGCGATCTCCGAGGCGAGCCGGTGAATCGTTCCCGTCGACGAGTAGTACACGACCGTCACGTTGACGCTGCGTTCCATGACGCATCCCTTCGCGAGGCAGCTCGGTTCACCCTCGCCGGGCCGCCTTGACGCGGCGTGGAGCGCGACATGAACGTTGGGAGATAGGGTGTCGCGCGGAGGGGCGCGATGATCAGGGTTCTGCTCGCGGAGGACATGCACATGGTGCGCGGTGCTCTCATCGCGCTGCTCAACCTCGAACCGGACATCGAGGTCGTGGCCGAGGTGAGCTCGGGCGACAAGATCGTGCCGGCCGCGCGCCAGCACGCGCCGGACGTCTGCGTGATCGACATCGACCTGCCGATCCTCGACGGGCTGAGTGCCGCGGCGACGATCCGCGAGACGATGCCGCAGGTCAGGACGTTGATGCTGACGTCGCTGGGCCGTCCGGGGACGTTGCGCAAGGCGTTGGCGGCCCGCGTGGACGGCTTCCTGCTCAAGGACGCGCCACCGACGGAGCTCGCCGACGCGATCCGCCGGGTCGCCGCCGGGGAACGCGTCGTCGACAGCCAGCTCGCCCTGGCCGCGTGGGACCGCGGCGAGTGCCCGCTGACCGACCGCGAGCTGGAGGTCCTCCGGCTGGCGGCGAACGGCTCCGACGCGCCTGACATCGCTGTCGCGCTGTCGCTTTCGGTCGGCACCGTGCGCAACTACATGACGACGATCATGACCAAGCTCAACGGGCGCAACCGGGTGGACGCCATCCGCATCGCCGAGGAAGCCGGCTGGCTGTAGTGGCGTGGTCCGAAACGTGGGCGGCGAATTCGTGCTCAGCAGGACACCTCGCGGCACCGCGCCCACACCCCCATACGACTCCGGTATGAGGATGTGGGCGCGGCACCACGATGCGCCCGTCTGAGCACGAATTCACACGGCCACGTTTCGGCCCACGCCACTGCGGATGGCATCCGTCAGGCTGCTCTCTGCTGGCTCGCCCGCAGGTCGAAGCCCGGCTGGGCCACGATCTCCGGCGTGAGCGAGTTGCCGCCCTCGAGGATCCGGCGCCCCATCAGGAAGTCGATGGGGCGGTTGTACGCCTCGATTCCAATCAACTTGTCATTCTTGAAGCAGAACACCGAGAACCTGCCCTCGGCCGGGTCGCCGACGGTGACCGTGCGGTCGTGGCCGTTGGTGAGACCGGCGGTCTGCAGCTTCACGTCGTACTGGTCGCTCCAGAACCACGGCAGGGCGGTGTAGGGCTCCGCGCTGCCCAGGATGGCCGCCGCGACCGTGGTGCCCTGGTCGGTGGCGTTCTGCACCGACTCCAGGCGGATCAGGCCGCCGGCGTGCGTGCTGGCGAACCGCGCGCAGTCGCCGACCGCGTAGATCCGCGGGTCGACCGTGCCGAGGTGCGCGTCGACGACGATGCCGTTGTCGACCGCGAGGCCGGCGCGCTGGGCGACCTCGGTGTTCGGGACGACGCCGATGCCCGCGACCACGAGGTCGGCGACGAGCACCGTGCCGTCCGCGAGCTCCACCAGGCCCTCCCGGACCGCGGCGACGCCCGTCCCGGTGAGGATCTGGACGCCCTCGCTGCGGTGGCGGCTCACGAGGTGCTGGGCCGTCTCGGCCGACACCGCCCGTTGCATCACCTGCGGCTGGGCCTCGACGACGGTCACCTCGTGGCGCAGCTTCCTGACCACGGCGGCGAACTCGAGGCCGATGAACCCGCCGCCGATGACGACGACGTCGAGCCCGATCTGCCCTTCGAGCCGCTGCCGGATCGCGTCCGCGTCGGCGACCGTGCGCAGGTTCAGCACGTGCTCGGCGCCGGGTATGGGCAACGGCCGCGGCCGCGCCCCCGTCGCGAACACCAGGTGGTCGTAGCTGATCGTCCGGGCACAACCCAGCACCACGACCCGCGCCTGGCGGTCGACCCCGATCACCCGCTCGTTGTGCACGAGCTTGATGCCGTGGTCGTCGTAGTACGAGTCCTGCCTCAGGACCAGCCCGGCGAGGTCGGTCTCCCCCGCCAGGTAGGCCTTGGTGAGCGGCGGCCGCTGGTACGGCGCCACAGGTTCGTCACCGATGAGCGTGATGGGGCCGCGGTGTCCCTGTTCGCGCAGGGACACCGCGACCTGGCAGCCCGCCTGCCCGGCCCCGACGACGACTACCGACTCGCCGCGCATGTCAGTAGTTGCCCAGCCCGCCGCAGACGTTGAGCGCCTGGGCGGTGATCGAGGACGCGGTGTCCGTGGTCAGGTACGTCACGAGACCGGCGACCTCTTCCGGCGTGCTGTACCGACCCAGCGGGATCTTGGCGTTGAACTTCTCGAGGACCTCTTCCTCGGTGACACCCCAGTGGTTCGCGTACCCCTGGCGCACCCGGCCGGCCATCGGCGTCTCGACGTAGCCGGGGCACACCGCGTTGACGGTGATGCCGGACTTCGCGAGCTCGATGCCGACGGCCTTGGTGAAGCCGACGACGCCGTGCTTCGAGGCCGAGTAGGGCGCGGCGAACACGACGCCCTGCTTGCCGCCGGTGGAGGCGATGTTGATGATCCGGCCCCAGGTCTGCTCGACCATCTTGCCGGTGCTCAGAACCTCTTTGGTGAAGCGGAAGACACCGTTGAGGTTGGTGTCGATGACGTCCAGCCAGAGGTCCTCGTCCAGCTCGGCGGTGATGCCGCCGCCACCGCGCCCGGCGTTGTTGACGAGGATCTCGACGGGCCCGAAGACGTCGACGGCCTTCTGCACCGCGGTGCGGATGTCCTCTGTGGACGTGACGTCCGTGGCCGCGCCGTCGGCCTCGATGCCCTCTTCCCTCAGCTGCTTCACCGTCGTCGTGACGTTCTCGGCGTTGCGGGCCACGACGAAGACCGCGTGCCCCTCCTTGCCGAGGCTGCGCGCGACCTCGAGACCGATACCGCTGGTAGCGCCCGTGACCAGGGCGACCCGTCGCTGGCTCATGCTTCTTCTCTCCCTCAGAGTTGCTTCTCAGGCATGTGCACGACGAGCCCGTCCTGCTCCTCGGTCACGGGGATCTGGCAGCTCAGCCGGCTGTTGTCCTTGCGCTCACAGGCCGTGAAGTAGAGGAGCTCGTCCTCGACCTGGTGCATCTGCGACAGCGGCTTGGTGTTCTCGGGATCGATGTACACGTGGCACGTACCGCACGAGGCGCCGCCGCCGCACTGGGCGACGATTCCCTTGATGCCGTTGAGAACCGCGCCGCGCATCACGGTGTCGTCCTGGGCAACGTCGACAACGGTCTCAACACCGTCGTGCGCTACGTAAGTGATCTTTGGCATGGCAGTTCTCCCACGGATCTGCGGCTCGCCGGACGTGGTTCACCTTGAACGCCGGCGCTTTGCACGTGGTGGAGACCACCTTGAGCGTTCACGACCTTGCCGGAACGGCAACTTCCCGTGCGTTCGGCTCCGGGTCGACCGAGGATCGAGCCATGCCCGGGAAACGCGACCAGCCGCCGCCGAAGAGCGGCGGCAGTGAGACCGAGGTCCTGCGCGGGTTCCTCGACTACCTGCGCACGGCGGTGATCGCGAAGGTGGAGGGTGTGCCCGAACCCCAGGTGCGGACGGCGATGGTCCCATCGGGAACGAACCTGCTGGGGTTGTTGCGCCACCTCACGTTCGTGGAGCGGGCGACGTTCCTCGGCAGCAAGCCGCGGAGCTGGCAGGCGACGTTCCACGTGCCCGACGGGGACAGCGTCGCGGACGTCGTGGCGGGTTACCGGGAGGCGGTGAAGCAGGCGAACGAGGTGCTCGACGGCAGTGCCGCCGAGGACGTCCGGTGGCGGCTCGCGCACATGATCGAGGAGACCGGCCGGCACGCCGGGCACGCAGACGTCATCCGCGAGCTGATCGACGGCTCCACGGGGCGTTGACCTCGAACACCCCGTCTGCGCACAAACCCGGCACCTGGCCCGTTGCTCCGCTGGCATTCGAGCAGGTGTTGCGACGCTGCGGTGTCGGCGTACACCCACACGCGGAGGTTCCACCGTGCCCCTCAAGGAGTTCTACGACCAGCAGGTGAACTGGTCACCGCCGTTCGAGGACGGCCTTGAACGCGCGACGGTCGTCGTGCCACGCGACTATTCCGACCCGGACGGTCCCAAGCTCACCATCGCGATCGCCCGTCTCAAGGCCACGGACAAGACGCGGCGCCGCGGCGTGCTGCTGGCCGTCAACGGCGGCCCCGGTGGCGACGGCGGCGACGGCCTCGGGCTGATCAAGCGCCTCGGCAGCAGGGTCAGGACGGCCTACGACCTCATCGGGTTCGACCCGCGCGGGTACGGCGAGTCCACCAAGCTCTACGCCGAGGTGACGATTCCCAAGGCACCCTTCGACTCCCGGCCGCCGGACTCGCTCTTCGAGCAGCTGGCCGAGGACATGCGCTTGCGCGAGCTGGGATGTGAGAAGGGCGGCGGCGACCTGCGCCCGCACATCACGACCCGCAACACCGCCCGTGACATGGACCTGATCCGCGTCGTGCTGGGCGAGGAGAAGATCTCGTTCGTCGGGTACGCGTACGGCGTGTACGTCGGCGCCGTCTACGGCACCATGTTCCCGGAGAACCTCGATCGCACGGTCTTCGACTCGTGCATCAATCCACAGTGGACCTGGCGCGAGCAGTTCGTCACCCAGGCGGAGGCGGTCTACCGCAACGTCGCGCTGTGGGCGGACTGGACCGCCGAGCGCGACGGGCACTTCCACCTCGGCAACACCCCGGCAGCCGTCATCGCCGAGATCGAGGCCGTCGTCGCGAAGCTCGAAGAAGGCGACCAGATCCAGCTCCGCACGCTGTTCGACGGCGCGGTGGGCACGCGGGCCACGGACCGCGGGCAGTGGGACTCGCTGGGCTACCTCGTAGGCGACCTGCGCACCACGTTGCAGGACGCCAACTTCGAGAAGGCGCGGGCGTTGATCGTCGGGCAGGCCACCTGGCGGCCGCAGGACTCGGAGGGCGACCTGCGGGTCGGTGTGCTGGAGGCCATCACGCTGGAGACCTACTGGCCTCAGGACCTGGAGGTCTACTACGCCGACGTCCGCAAGCACCGCGCCGAGCACCCGTACGGGTACGGCGTGCTGCGGGCCCAGCCGTGGGTCGGCGCGTTCCGGACGTTCGAAAGCCTGGAGCCGCCGACGAAGCTGGCGCAGCCCGGTTACCCCAAGGGCCTCGTCGTGCAGGCGGACGGCGACCCGATGGACCGCGTCGAGGGCGGCATCGAACTGGCCGCGCTGCTGGACCACCCGCTCGTCCTCATCGAGGACTCCGGCGACCACGAGGTGTACGGGTTGGCGGGCAACGAGGTGCTCGACTCCCTGGTCGACGACTACCTCGTCGACGGTGTGCTGCCGGCGAGCAAGCACACCAGGGTTCCCGGGCACGTGCAGCGCCCGAACATCCCGAAGGACTGACAGCACGACGAAAAGGGCCCCGCACCGAGGTGCGGGGCCCTTTCTCGTGAAGCTCAGTCCTCGGCGGGGATGTCCCACGTGACCGGCAGCTCCCACAGGCCGTAGATCACGGCGCCTTCCTTGCGCGGGATCTCCAGGAACGGCTTCGCCAGGCGCAGCGACGGGATGCGCTGGAACAGCGTCGACCACACGAGCTGCATCTCCAGGCGCGCCAGGTCGGCACCGATGCAGTGGTGCAGGCCGTGGCCGAACCCGAGGTGCTTGCGGGTGCCGCGCTCCAGGATCAGCTTCTCCGGCTCCGGGAAGATCTCCGGGTCGCGGTTGCCGTTGAGGCCGAGGCACAGGATGCCGTCGCCCGCCTTGATGGTCTTGCCGGCGATCTCGATGTCCTCCAGCGCGACGCGCGGGATGGCGGTGTCACCGATGGTCGCGAGGCGCACCAGCTCCTCGACGGCCGGCTCGATCATGCCCTCGGGGTCGTCGAGCAGCTTCTTGAGCTGGTCCGGGTGCTCCAGCAGCGCGGCGGTGCCCAGCGACAGCATCGACGCGGTGGTCTCGTGGCCGCCGTTCATCAGCAGGCGGATCATGTTGAACAGGTCGCGGCGCGTGTACTCCTCGCCGGACGCGGCGTACTCGGCCATCGCCCGCGACAGCAGGTCCTCGCCGGGCTCCTTCTCCTTCAACGTGATCAGCTTGTCGACGTAGGCGTTCACCTCGACGATCGCGGCCTGGCGCTGCTCGGGCGTCGAGTGACCGCCGAGCAGACACGTGCCGTGCTCGATGAAGAAATCGTGCTCGTCCTGCGGGATGCCGAGCAGCTCGCAGATGACCGTCATCGGCACGGCGAGCGAGAACTCGCGGTGGAAGTCGATCGGCGGCGTCATGGTCAGGATCTTGTCGATGTACTCGTCGACGATCTCCTGGATGCGCGGGCGCAGACGCTTCACCTGGCGGTTGGTGAACGTCACGGCCGCCTTGCGCCGGGTCTTGGTGTGCTCCGGGTTGTCGTAGCCGATGAACGACGTCTCGGTGCGGAACTCCGGCGGCGCGATGAAGTAGAACGGGAAGTTGTCGTGCTTGCGCGACGCGCTGATCCGCGGGTCCGTCAGGAGCTGCTTGATCGTGTGGTAGCCGCTGATCGTCCAGATCCGCAGACCGGACCCGGTCAGCGTCACCTCGACGACGTCCTCCTCGGCCATCTGCGTGTACTGCGCGGGCGGCGTGAACGGGCACGTGCGCTTGTACGGGAACGTGTCCACACCCGGCTCGGCGGTGCTGGTCATCTGGGTCTTCCTCCTAGTCGAAAGGGTGGCTCACGCCAGATCAGCGCCGCCATCGAGCGTGATGACTTGACCCGTGACCCACGAGCTCGCGGGCTCGGCGAAGCGGGTGATCCACGGAACGACGTCATCGACCTCGCCGGTGCGTCCCAGCGGCGTCTGCGAGGCCTGGAAACCGAAGTAGCCCTCGACCTCCTCGGCGCTCAGCCCGTTGGCCGCGTAGACCTCGGTGCGCACCGCGGCGGGCGCGACCGCGTTGACGCGGATGCCCTGCGGGGCCAGTTCGAGCGCCCAGCTGCGTACCAGGCTGTCCACGGCGGCCTTGCTGGCGCCGTACACGCCACCGCCCGGCACGGCGATGTGCCCGGCGTTGCTGGAGACGAACACGATGCTGCCGCCCGGCGAAGTCAGCTGCGGCAGCAGCTTGGCGGTCAGCACCAGCGGGCCGACCAGGTTGGTCTCCAGGACGTCGCGCGCGGTGGCGAGGTCGAACCCGGCGACCGGCGTGAAGCGGAAGATGCCGGCGTTGTGCACGAGCACGTCCACCTTGCCGCCGCCCAGTTTCACGGCATCGGCGACCTTCTGCGCGCCCTCGTCGGTCGTCACGTCGGCGACGACGGCGGTGATCGCGGGGTGCAGGGCGACGACCTCGGTGAGCCTGTTCTCCCGGCGGCCGGTGATGATCACGTTCGCGGCGCCGAGGTCGGCGAACGCCAGCGCCGCCGCGCGGCCGATGCCGGTTCCCCCACCCGTCACGACGACCTGCTGTCCGGCAAATGGTGCGTCCGACATGACGCCTCCAGCTTCTTTCCACTCGGCAGTGCAGTCACCGTCAACCCTGCTGGTTGAACCTTGAGTCCAGGTCTAGCTGGGGCGGAAACCCTGGAGAGCATGGGAATCCTTGCGGTGGGCAGGTGGCGCGCACGGGTCGGCCGACCCGGCGGCCACACGGAGAGCGAGTTCGAGTTCGCGCGCGACGGCACGGCGATGCTCGTCGTGGGCGGCACGGGATCCGGGACGTGGACCCAGACGGGGCCCGACACGTTCAGTTACCGGATCAACGAGGAACTGACCGAGGCACCGGGCACGATCGAGATCGCCCAGGACGCGGTGCTGCGCGGCGACGAGTTCGTCAGCAACGGCAACGCGGTGGTGCGCCTGGCGAACGGCACCACGGCACGTGAGGCGGCGATCAGCATCACCGCGCAACGTCTCGGGTGAGAACACACCTCGAAGGGGGCGCCAGATCAGGCGCCCCCTTCTGCAAAGCGCGCGTCAGGAGAACTTGACCGTCACGTTGCCGGTGTACTTGCCCGCCAACAGCGACAGCAACGCCTGCGGCGCGGTCTTGACCCCACCCTCGACGATCGTGTGCGGGAAGACGAACTTCCCCTCCTGCAGCCACTGTCCGAAGTGGACGACCCAGTCCTGGATCTGCTCCGGCAGGTGGTAGCAGGCGAACGGGCGGATCTCCAGGTGCTTGGTGATCGCCGTCATCAGGTCGATCCGCGGGTTCTCGGCGCCGTCGTTCTGGTTGGAGAGCGCACCGCACAACGCGAACCGGGCGTGCGGGCGAGCGGCCTGGACCGCCGCCTCGAACTGCTCACCACCGACGTTGTCGAAGAACACGCTGATGCCGTCCGGGGCGAGCTCGCGCAGCCGGTCGGCCACCGGGCCGTCCTTGTAGTTGAACGCGGCGTCGAACCCGAGCTCGTTCACCAGCCAGTCGACCTTCTCCTGGCTGCCGGCCGACCCGATCACCTTGGCACCGCGGGCCTTCGCGATCTGCCCGGCCAGCGACCCGACTCCACCGGCGGCTCCGGTGACGAACACGACGTCGCCCTCACCGGCCTGCGCGAGGGTCGCCATGCCGTAGTACGCCGTCGGTCCCTGCGACAGGAAGTAGACGGGCGACGGCACGTACTGGCCGTTCTGCTTGATGAACTGCTGCGCCGGACCGGACCAGTACTCCTGCCACGGCCCGAACGACTGCACCAGGTCCCCGACCGCGAGATCCGGGCTGTTCGACTTGACCACGGTGCCCACACCACCGGCACCGGCGGGCTCGCCGACCTTCCACGGCGGCACGCCGGGGATCTGGCAGTCGGACCTCATGAACTCCTTGAAGGCGGCGGCCACCGACACGTAGTCGACGCGCACCAACACCTCTCCGTCACCGATCTCGGGGACGGCCACCTCGACGACGTCGAAGTGCTCGAGGGTCAGGTCGTCCTCGACGTGCTTGGCGAGCCTGACCTCCCACTGCTTCTCGGGGATGCTCATGGCTCTCCTTGTTTTCTAGCCCCACGTGACGGGGAAGGTGACGAGTGAGTGGTTGATCTCGCCCTGGTGCCACTTCAGGTCCTCGTACGGCACGGCCAGCCGGAGGTCGGGGAAGCGGCGGGTCAGGCCTTCGATGGCGATCGCCATCTCCATGCGCCCCAGCTGTTTGCCGAGGCAGTAGTGCACGCCGTGCCCGAACGCGATGTGCGGGTTCGAGGCCCGGTCGATGTCGAGCTGCCGCGCGTTCTCGAAGACGTCCTCGTCGCGGTTCGCCGACGACAGCACGAAGAACACCGAGTCGCCCTTGGCGATCTTCTGCCCGCCGAGCTCCAGGTCCTCCGCAGCGATGCGGTGGAAGCCGGTGGTGTCGGTGGCGAAGAGGTTGACGTGCCGCAGGAGCTCCTCGACGGCCGCGGGGATCAGCGACGGGTCGGCGACCAGGCGCTTCCACGTGTCGGGGTGGTCGTGCAGCAACGCCAGCACGGAGTTGGAGATCTGGTTCGCGGCGGTGTCGAAGCCGGCGCCGATGAGGGTGAACGCGAACGTCACCAGCTCCTGCTCGCTCAGCTTGTCGTCGTTGTCCCGCGCGGAGATCAGGTCGGACAGCATGTCCTGGCCGGGATTCTCGCGCTTCTGCGCGATCAGGCCCATGACGTACCCGGCGAGCCGCCCGAACGCCCGCATCGGCGCCTCGGGGTCGTTCTCGTCGAACGTCGCGAACGCCCGCGCGTCCGTCTCGAAGATCTTCAGGTCCTCGGTCGGCACGCCGAGCAGGTCGCCGATGATGGTGAGCGGCAACGGTACGCAGAGCTTCTCGACGAGGTTGACCGGGCCGCCTTCGAGCTCGACGGCGTCCAGCAGCTCGTCGGCGACCTTCTGCACGCCGGCGCGCATGGCCTCGACCTTGCGGACGGTGAACGCGCCCATCACCAGCTTGCGCAGCCGGGAGTGCTCGGCGCCGTCCAGCGAGATGATCATCTCGGGGGTGGTGGTCATGGCGCCGCCGACCTGGGGAGCACCCTCGGCACACGTCAACGCGCGGCTCAGCCTGGAGTCGGCGAGCCCGGCGCGGACGTCCTCGTACTTGGTGATCACCCAGGTCGGCGTGCCGGAGTTGGTGGGCACCTTGGCCACCGGGCACTTGGCGCGAAGCTCGTCGTACTTGGGGTCCGGGCCGCGGTAGGAGGAACCGCTGAACGGGAACACCTCGTCCAGTTCAAGGGGCAGCACGGGACACCTCCGGAGTATTCGGCCTGGCCTCGCGCCGAACCTTGCTACCCGCACCTCGAAGGTGGCTCGAAACCTGGATGTCGACCGGGGTTCGAGGTTTCGTCCCTACCTTCGCGCTCATGGACACTGCACTCGTGCCGTTCCGGGTCGAGGTTCCCGACTCCGAACTGGCGGACCTCACGCGGCGGCTGGCAGCGACCAGGTGGCCGGACGCGGAGACCGTGGACGACTGGTCGCAGGGCATGCCCCTGGCCTATGCCAAGGAACTGGCCGAGTACTGGGCGAACGTGTACGACTGGCGCGCCACCGAAGCGCGGCTCAACGCCGTCCCCCAGTTCAAGACCGAGATCGACGGTGTCGGGATCCACTTCCTGCACGCCCGCTCGCCGCACGCGAACGCGAAGCCGTTGCTGCTCACCCACGGCTGGCCCGGTTCGGTCGCCGAGTTCCTCGACGTCATCGAGCCGCTGACCAACCCGCCGGACCCGGCCGACGCGTTCCACGTCGTCGCGCCTTCGTTGCCTGGCTACGGTTTCAGCGACAAGCCGACCGGAACCGGCTGGACGCTGGAGAAGATCGCGGCCTCGCTCGTCACGCTGATGGGCCGCGCCGGCTACGACAAGTTCTACGCGCACGGCAACGACTGGGGCTCGTTCATCACGGGCATCCTCGGTCACATCGCGCCGGAGCACGTCGAGGCGATCCACCTCGTCATGCCGTTCGCCTCCGCGCCCGAGGCCGAGGTCCAGCTGACGCAGGAGGACTACAAGGGTCTCGGCGCGCTCAAGGAGTTCGCCGCCAAGGAGTCCGCGTACGCGGCGGTGATGAACACCAAGCCGCAGTCGCTGGCCTACGGTCTCACCGACTCGCCGATCGGCCAGCTCGGCTGGGCCGGCGAGAAGTACTGGTCCTGGAGCGACCACGACGGTGACGCCGAGAAGATCATCTCCCGCGACCGGATCCTCGACATGGTCTCGGTGTGCTGGTTCACCGCCACGGCCGCGTCGTCGGGCCGGTTGTACTGGGAGAGCTACAACAAGTCGCCGCTGACGCAGGTCGGCGTGCCGACGGGCTTCTCGGTGTTCCCCGCCGACGCGCGGATGCCCAAGGCGTGGGCCGAGCACCGGTTCACCGACCTGCGCTACTGGAAGGAGATGCCGTCCGGCGGGCACTTCCCGGCGCTGGAGAACCCGGTCGTCCTCGTCGAGGAGCTGCGGACGTTCTTCCGGCTGGTGCGCGCATGACGGCGACGCTGAACAGGCCCGGCACGAAGCTCGGGCTTGTTCTGGCGGTCTGCTGCCTGGCGCAGTTCATGAACGTGCTGGACGCGTCGGTCATGAACGTCGCCCTCCCCTCGATCTTCGAGGAGCTCAGGTTCGAGCGGCACGACCTGCAGTGGGTCAACAGCGCGTACACGATCGCGGTCTGCGGCTTCCTGCTGCTGGGCGGCCGGCTCGCCGACCTCTTCGGGCAACGCCGGGTGTTCTTCTTCGGCGCGACGCTGTTCACCGTCGCGAGCGCCGTCGGTGGCATGGCGACCTCACCCGGCACCCTGATCGCGGCCCGCGGGTTCCAGGGTCTGGGCGCTGCCGTGATGGCACCGGCGTCGCTGACGGTGCTCGGCACCACGTTCACCGACCCGACCGCCCGCGCGAAGGCCTTCGGCTGGTGGAGCGCGGTGTCCGGTACCGGCGGGGCGGTCGGCGTGCTGCTCGGTGGCATCGTCACCGAGTCGCTCGGCTGGCGCTGGGTGCTGCTGATCAACGTGCCGCTGGGCATCGCGCTCGTGACCATGATCCGCAGGGCCGTGCCGGAGACCCCGAGTGGCGGCGGCCGCAAGAGCCTCGACGTGCCGGGCGCGATCACCGTGACGATCGGCCTGATGGCACTGGTCTACGGCATCGCGCAGTCGCACGAGCTGGGCTGGGGTTCCTGGCAGGTCGCGGGTTCACTCGCGCTGGCCGTGGTCCTGTTCGCGTTCTTCCTGCGCCAGCAGACGGTGTCCGACCACCCGCTGATGCCGCTCGGCATCTTCCGCAACCGCGCGGTGACGGCGACGAACATCGTGGCGTTCTTCGCGATCGCCGCCCTGTTCAGCACCTTCTACTTCCTCACCCTGGTGCTGCAGCAGGTGATGGGCTTCAGCGCGCTCGCGACCGGCGTCGGCTACCTGCCGTTGTCGATCGGCATCGCGCTCGGCGGGTTCGGCGTCGCGCGGATCGTGCCGAAGATCGGGCCGCGGCCGGTGCTGATCGCCGGCCTGCTCACCGCGACCGTCGGGCTGCTCTGGGTGTCCACAGCGGACGAGACGTCGACGTTCCTCGGCTCGATCCTGGTGCCGACCACGTTGCTGGGCCTCGGAATGGGAGCCGTGCTCAACGCGACCACGAACGCCGCGACGTCCGGTGTGCCGCGCGAGCAGGCGGGCCTCGCGTCCGGGCTGCTCAACACGATCCGCCAGATGGGCAGCGCGATCGGCCTGGTCGTGCTCGCGACGATGTCGTCGGCCCGGGCGGACTCGTTGCTGGCGCAGGGCGAGCCTCTGCAGCACTCGCTCGGCTCCGGGTACGGGCTCGCGTTGCTCGGTGCCGCCGCCTTCACCTTCTGCGGTGCGCTCGCGGCACTCGCCGTTCCCCGCAAGAAATAGCCTGCACAGCGAAACGGCCCCCTCGGAGCACCGAGGGGGCCGTTCCCGTTCTCAGAAACCCTTGCCGTGCAGGTCGACGGGCAGTGCGACGAGCCGGTGGTTCATGTCGGCCCGCTGCCACTCCAGGTCCTCCTCGGCGACGGCGAGCCGTGCGGCCGGGAAGCGCCGGGTCAGTTCCTCGAACGCGGTGGTCAGCTCGATGCGCGCGAGCGGAGCGCCGAGGCAGCGGTGGATGCCGTACCCGAACGCCAGGTGCGCGTTGTCGGTCCGCGCGAAGTCGAGCGCGTCGGGGTCGGTGAACAGCGTCTCGTCGCGGTTCGCCGAGTTCGTCGACACGAACACCGCGTCCCCCTGGGGAATTGTGACGCCGAACAGCGTCACGTCCTCGGTCGCGATCCGCGGCAGGCCCGTGGTGTCGTTGGTGGACAACGTGATCCAGCGCAGCAGCTCCTCGACCGCCGCCGGCACCTCGCCGGGCCGTTCGCCGAGCCGCACCCAGACGTCGCGATGGTGCCCCAGCAGCGTGAGCACCGAACTGGCCAGGTGGCAGGCCGTGGAGTCGCCGCCCGCCCCGAGCAACGTGTAGCCGAGGCCGATCAGCTCGCCGACCTCGAGCCTGTCGTCACCGATCCGCGCCTCGGTCAGCGCCGACAGCACGTCGTCACCGGGCGCGGCCGTCTTCGCGAACACCAGCCCGGCCATGAACTCGCCGAGCTGCTCCCCCGCCGCGGCCGCGAGCTCCGGCGCGTCGACGGCGGCGAACTCGCGGATCAGCCGTGCGAACGTGTCGCGGTCGCCGGCGGGCACACCCAACAGGTCGCTGATCGCGATGATCGCGAGGGGGAACGTGAACTTCCCGAGCAGATCGACGGGCCCCTCCAGGGCGTCCTCGTCCGCTCGGTCCAGCAACTCTGTCACGAGCTGCTGGATTCTCGGTCGCATGGACTCGATCCGGTCGGCCGAGAACGCCTGCGACACCAGGTCTCGCAGCCGGGTGTGCGCGGGCGGGTCCAGCGAGATGATCATCCCGGGCGGTGCCTGGAACAGTCCGGGGAAGGTCGGCGCGGCCGGGTCGTAGGACGCCGCGCGGGAGAACCGCACGTCGTCGAGCACGACGCGGACCGAGTCCTGGGTGGTGGCGATCCAGCAGTGGCCGCCGCCGTTCGCGGGCAGGCGCACGACAGGGCTCGACGCGCGGAACCCGGCGAACTCCGGCGCCGGACCGCGGTAGCTGGATCCGGGAACGGGAAAGGAAACCACCGTGCGCTCCTCGACGACTAGGGGGTTGTTTTCGCAGGTTAGGAGCCCTGACCTGAAGCACGATCTAGTGCCGTTCGAGTGACCGGGTGAACGCTGAGCGTGATCGGCCATCCAGGCGAACCACCCCAATCCGGGAGATCCACATGACCATCCTCGTCACGGGAGCGCGCGGCAACGTTGGCCGCCGTGTGCTCCAGCGGCTCTACGCGGCGGGTCACAGCCTCCGCGCGTCCGGCCGAAATCCCGCGGAGCTCGAGGTCCCAGAAGGTGTGGAGACCGTCGCTCTCGACCTCAACGCCCCGGAGACGTTCGTCGCGGCCCTCGCCGGTGTCTCCAAGGTCCTGCTCTACGCGGAGCCGGACGGCATCGTGAAGTTCCTCGACGAGGCCGAGAAGGCCGGCGTCGAGCAGGTCGTGCTGCTGTCGTCGAACACCGTCGGGCTGCCGGGTGCCGACCAGGACCCGCTGGCACACCACCACGTGCTCGTCGAGGAGGCCGTGATCGCCTCCGGCCTGAACTACACGATCCTGCGGCCCGGCGCTTTCATGAGCAACGCGTTCGGCTGGAGCTACTCGCTGCAGCAGGGCGACACGATCGACCAGGTCTTCCCCGAGGCCCAGGTGGCCCCGGTGCACGAGGACGACATCGCCGACGTGGCGGTCGTCGCGCTGACGGAGAAGAAGCTCGAGGACGAGATCGTCGACCTGACAGGTCCCGAGTCGCTGACGTTCCGCCAGGAACTGGAGATCGTCGGGGACGTGCTCGGCCGCAAGCTCGTGATCAACGGGCTGACGCGGGAGGAGGGCGAGGCGCAGATGAGCAACTTCGTGCCCCCGCCCGTGCTCACCTCGCTGCTCAACCAGTGGGAGGCCGCTGTCGGCGTCGTCGCGGACACCAGCGCCACCGCCGAGCGGATCACCGGAAAGCCGGCCCGCACCTTCCGCCAGTGGGTGGAAGAGCACGCCTCGTTCCTCGTTTGATTCTGGGGCCTGACTCGTGCCTCCGGTGCCGGGACGAGGGCGGCGGACCCGTCCCGGCACCGGTCGCGCGTCACACTCGGGACATCGTGAACGTGATGTTCGAGGTGCCCAGGTTCGTGCCGTCCGCGAGGAAGAACGTGGACGGGCCGACGCTGGTGAAGCTGTTCGCTCCACTTTGGACGGCGTCCTGGTCGAAGTCGACGTACGCGAAGTAGGCGCCGTTCTCGTCGTAGACCTTCTCGCCGCGGAACTTGAAGTGGAACTTGTTCACGCCGGTGACCCACCAGGTGCCCTGCGTGGTGGTGTTCTGCTCGTTGGTGACGAACACCTTGCCGTTGGCCTTGAACTGCAGCTGCGTCGGGTGGTCGCCGTCCGTGCGGGTCACGTACCCCGTCCAGTTGCCGACGGGTGTGCACGTCGCGTTCGCCGCGGTCGCCATGCCGGACAAGGCCAGCAGGACCACGGCCGTGATCGCTCCTATGCGCGCGTAGAAGGCCGAACGTTTCGGAGTGAACGTCTGCATCTGTGTGGCTCCTGATCCAGGTGGCGTGCGACGGACGCGCGCAACCGTGGACGACTCCTCTCGACGCAAACTTCAGAACGGCTCGAACACGCCGGTTTCCGGTGCGGCCCAAGCTCATCTCGACCCGGGTAACGCAAAGTTTTCGTTACTCATGAGCTGACAGGGAGGACGCCGTGGCCGAACGCGAGACAGAGCTCTGCGAGCTGTTCGGGGAGGTGCTCGGGGTACCGGGGATCGAACCGGAGGACCACTTCTTCGACCTGGGAGGCCATTCGCTGCTGGCGTCGAAGCTGGTCAAGCAGGTCCACGAGCGGTACGGCGTCCGAGTCCCGTTGCGCAGCTTCTACGAGGACCCGACGGCGCGTGCCGTCGCCAAGCAGCTGGACCAGGCAGCCTAGGAGTTCGAGATGCGATGGAATGACCTGTACATCGCCGGTGTGGGCACATATCTGCCCGAGCAGGTCGAGACGGTGGACGACGCCATCGCGGCCGGCCGGTACACAGAAGAGAAGAAGGCCATGAACGGCTATCGGGAGCTGCGGGTCGCCGCTCCCGGCGAGACCGGTCCCGTCATGGCCGCCAAGGCCGGCCTGGAAGCGGTGGAGCGCTCCGGGCTGAGCCCGCTGGACTTCGGCCTGACCGTGCACGCCTCCCTGTCGCACCAGGGCCTCGACCTGTGGACGCCGGCGAGCTACGTGCAGGCCAACACCGTCGGCGGCACCGGGCCCGCGTTCGAGGTCAAGCAGGGCTGCAACGGCCTCATGGCCGCGGTGGACCTGGCCGCGTCGTACCTCTCCTCGCACCGGGACCTGCCGGCGGCGCTGGTGACCGCGGGCGACGCGTTCCACCTGCCCTACTTCGACCGGTGGGCCTCGGAGGAGCAGAACGTGAACGGGGACGGCGCGGGGGCGCTCGTCCTGTCGAACCGGTCCGGCTTCGCCCGGATCCGTTCGATCCACTCGCACGCCGACTCCACGCTCGAGCAGATGTCGCGCGGCTTCCAGCCGTGGACCACGGGGCCGTTCGCGGACGGCCAGACCCTGCAGCTCAACAGCGGCGTCGAGGACTTCCTGCAGAACGCCGACGTCGACCTCGACGACATGATCGCGCGCATCGGCGGCGGGGTACGGCACTCGCTCAAGATGGCGCTGTACGAGGCGGAGATCGAGCTCGCCGACGCGCGCTTCTTCCTGCACCAGCAGCTCGCGGAGACCATCGTCACGCACGGCATCTGCGGACTGCTGGGCGTCGACCGGGCCTCCACCACGTACGACTGGGCCAAGCAGTACAGCATGGTCGGCACCGCGGACATCGCTCTGGGGCTCGACCACGTGCTGGCCGAGCGCGACCCGAAGCCCGGCGACCTGATCGTCCTGCAGTCCTCCGGCGCGGGCTACGTCTGGACCGCGGCCGTGATCGAGATCCTCGAAGTGCCCTCCTGGGTCTGACGAACTCGCGAAAGGGCCGGGCTCACCTTGCGAGCCCGGCCCTTTCGCGTGCGCTCAGACGTAGAGCGACTTGGAGCTCCAGTCCGGTTCCGGCAGCGCCTTGCGGTCGGTCTTGCCGTTGTTGGTGATCGGCAGCTCGTCCACGACGACGAACCCGGCCGGCACCATGTGCTCGGGCATGCTCGCGCGCATGTGGGCCTTCAGCGCCCGCTTGTCCAGCTCCTCGCCGGCCTTCACGACCCACGCGATCAGCCTGCGGTCACCGCTCGGGTGCACGCGGAGGCTCACGGCCGCGGTGCGCACCTGCGGGTGCTCCGTGAGCGCGTTCTCGACCTCGCCCGGTTCGATCCGGAACCCGCGCAGCTTGAACTGGTCGTCGATGCGGCCGAGGAACTCGACCACGCCGTCCGCGCGCTTCCGCCCCTGGTCACCGGTGCGGTAGTAGCGCTCGCCGTTCCAGCTGCCGCGCACGAACTTCTCGTCCGTGAGGTCCTGGCGCTTCCAGTAGCCGCGCGCGACCTGCGCGCCGCCGATCCACAGCTCGCCGTCGGCGCCTTCGGGAGCCGGCTTTCCGTCCACGACGACGACGACTTCGACGTTCTGCAACTGGGTACCGATCGGCACCGCGCCGCCGAGGTCCTCGTCCGCGCCGATGCGGTGACAGGTGGCGAACGTCGTGGTCTCGGTGGGCCCGTAGCCGTTGACGATCTGCAGCTCCGGCACCGCTTCGCGCAGCTTGCGCACGTGCGGCACGGACACGACGTCCCCGCCGGTCAGCACGGTGTGCAGGCCCTTGAACGCGTCGGCGTCGACGTCGATCTGCCGGTGGAACAACGCCGCGGTCAGCCACAGGACGCTGATCTCGTTGGACCGCAGCAGGTCCCCGAGCTCCTCGGCCTGCACCACGCCGGGCGGGGCGAGCACGACGCGGGCGCCGTTGAGCAGCGCGCCCCAGATCTCGAACGTGGCGGCGTCGAACGCGACCGGCGCGAGCTGCAGCAGCCGGTCCTCCGGCGTGATGTGCACGTAGTTGGGCGCGGTGACGAGGTTCGTGATGTTGCGGTGCTCCACCATCACGGACTTCGGCCGGCCCGTCGACCCCGAGGTGTACATCAGGTAGGCGAGGTCCTCCGGCGCCACGACCGGAAGCTCCACAGTGGACTTCGTGCCGGGCGGCGGCACCTTCAGCGTCGTGTAGGCGGCGAAGAACCGGCCGATGACCAGCGACACGTCGGCGTCCGCGAGCATCATCGAGACCCGCGACTCCGGATCCTCCGGATCGATCGGCACGTAGGCGGCGCCGGCCTTGAGCACCCCCAGCAGTGCCACGACGAGCTGCGGCGACCGTTCCAGGCACACCGCGACCCGGTCGCCGGGCCGCACTCCGGACTCGACGAGCTCACCGGCCAGGGCGTCCGACCACCTGTCCAGCTCGGCATAGCTCACCGAACCCCGTTCCGCGGACAGCGCGACCGCGTCGGGCGTTCTGGCCGCCCGGCAGCGGAACGCGTCGGTCACCGATGCAGACATGCCCAGCTCCTCTCGCTTTCCCCCATCCTGCGCAAGCCACCTCGACTCCTCCTCGGGTCACAACTGGCGCTACAGGGGTGTTTGAGCTGCCCGAACAACACTCAGCGCGTCCGCTGCCCCAGTAACCGGAGGCGAAATCCCCCATGAACGTCCGCAAGAAGGCACTGGCCGCCGTGGCCGCCGCAGCGCTGGCGGTCCCCGTCGTCGCCGCCGCCGGTGCCACCGCGAAGCCCAACTACGAGAACGCGCTCGTCGGCCGCTGGGACCTCACGGTGACCATCCACATCGAGGAACCGCCGCTGCTCACGCCGCTGTTCTGCGACTTCACCGCCGACTACCAGCTGCACTGCGTGACCAAGCCCGGCTACCCCGACGAGCTCGAGGGCCGTGGCGTCTGGACGGCCCAGAAGGACGGGCAGTTCAGCTTCTGGATCACGCACCACGCCCACCGGGACGAGAACGGCAACCCGGTCGGCTCGATCAACGCGAGCCACCTGGGCAAGATCAGCGCCAACAAGAAGAAGTTCACCACCAAGGCGCACACGTACATCAACATGAACGACGGCACCCCGTGGCAGGGTCCCGTCAACGTCGATGGTGACGCGAAGCGCATCTGAAGCTCTGCAACGCGAAAGGCCCCCTCGCGCGTATGAGGGGGCCTTTCGCGTTCACGACGAAGTCGCCCTGAAACGGCCTGAGGCCCCAGGCGCATCGCCTGGGGCCTCAGGATTCCAGCGGGAGGGGAACTACGCCTTGGCGGTGTCCTCAGCGCCCTCTTCGGCACCTTCCTCGGCCGGCGCGCCCCACTCCTCCTGCTTCAGCCAGCGAGGCAGGAAGGAGGCGAGCAGCAACGCCAGTGCGGCGAACCCGAAGCCGACGTACAGCGTGGTGCGGAACGCGTCCGTGAAGGACTGGCCCGCGGCCTGGTGCGTGTACTTGTCGGCGATCGCCTTGGCCTGCGGGTCGGCCTGGACCGCACCACACGCCGCGGCGTCCGGCGTACCGGAGAACGTGCTCGCGGCACAGCTCTGGAAGGCACCCGCGAGCTCGGTGGCCCGAGCGTCCGCGACACCGGCCGCCACGATCTCCTGGCGGAACTGCGGAGCCAGCGACTCGGCGTTCGTGGCGCCGTTGGAGGCCAGCGGCGCGAAGAACGCCAGCGTCACGACCGAGATGCCGACCGCGAAGCCGAGCTGCTGCTTGGTGTTGATCAGGCCGGAGGCCGCACCCGCGTCCTCGTGCGGCACCTCCTGCAGGGCGAACAGCGCGATCGGGGTCGCGGTCATACCGAAACCGAGACCGATGAGCAGCAGTCCGGGCACGAGGCCCCAGCTGGTGATGTCCGGGCTGACCGAGAACAGCAGCACCGCGACACCGACGGCGATCACGACGGCACCGGCCTGCAGGACGGCGCGACCGAACTTCGGCACCAGCGCGATGACCGAGGCCGACGCGGTGATGAACGCACCGACGCAGAACGCCAGCAGCGTGACACCGGTCCGCAGCGGCGAGAAGCCCAGACCCTCCTGCAGGTACAGGTAGAGGGCCAGCATGAACATGCCGGTGAAGCTGAACATGCCCAGCATCAGCGCGAGGGCCGCGGAGAAGCTGCGGGACTTGAACAGGTTCAGCGGCACGAGGGGCATGCCGTCCTTGCGCTGCTTGGCCTTCTCGTAGGCGACGAAGCCGATGAAGCCGACGACGGACGCGGCCATCAGCACGAAGCCCCACGCCGGCCAGTGCAGCTCACGGCCGAAGGTGAGCGGGAACAGCAGCGCGGTGAGGCTGACCGTCGCGATCACGACGCCGATCAGGTCGAGGCGGATGCGGCTCGGGGCCTTCGACTCGTTGATGTACTTCCAGCCCAGCACGTAACCGATGATGCCGATCGGCACGTTGACCAGGAAGATCGTCCGCCAGTCCCAGCCGAAGACGTTCCACGCGACCAGGAGGCCACCGACGAGCGGGGCGATCGTGGCCGCGAGACCACCGATGGTGCCCTGGATGGCGAAGACCGCGCCCTTCTCCTTGTCGGGGAAGGTGACGTGGATGATCGACATGACCTGCGGGACCATCAGGCCGGCCGCGAGACCCTGCGCGAGACGCGAGGCGACGAGCATCTCGGGGTTGACCGAGATACCGCACAGGAACGACGTGACGACGAAGCCGAGCACGCCGAGCTGGAACATGCGGCGACGGCCGTAGATGTCGCCGAGACGGCCACCGGTGATCAGTGTGAGCGCGAACGCGAACACGTACCCGGCGGTGATCCACTGCAGCTGCACGAAGCTCGCGCCCATGCCGTGCTGGATCGCGGGGAGCGCGACGTTGACGATGCTGCCGTCCAGCATGTCCATGAACGTCGCGACGGTCATGATGATGAACGCGATCCAGCGCCGCGGGTCGGCCGCTGCCGGTGCGTCAACGACCGGAGCCGCCTGCGCGCCGGCAGTCGCCGACGGCGACTCCAGGTCGTGGTTGGTGTTGGTGGAGGTCACGATTTCTCCTCAGAGGACTTGATTTCGCTGCGCACGACAGGCGATGGCTCAGGACTACTCGTTGTGGCGTGAAGCCGGTCGAGTTGAACGAGGTCCCACCTCCTGCCTGAAAAACGACTGCCGGTCGATGACCTTCAGGGTGATCCCCTCCGCTTGAGTCCCGGTCAGGTCGCGGCGGAGCGTTTCGCGCGCATGCCGAAGGCCCTGGTGCCGGGGAGCTGGGCACCAGGGCCTTTCGCTTCCGGGTCAGTGCAGGACCGACGCCGGATAGGTGCGCACGGACGCGGTCTCGTACCGCAGCGCCACGTGGCTGGAGCAGCTCACCACGTCACGCCAGAACCGTTGCAGCGCACAACCTTCCGCGAGCCCGCTGGTGCCGGCGGCCCGCACCAGGCCACCCACCGCGTCGACCAGCACCTCGGCGACGTAGGCGACGTTGCGCTCGTTGCGCGCCATCGCCGCCGGGGTGAACTCGCGATCGTCGAGCACCTGGGCGTTCTGCTCCACGAGCAGCCTCGCCGACTCGACCTGCCCCGACGCGCGGACCAGGTCCACCGCGTTCATCACGGACTGCTTCTTCCCCGACAGCACCGCGATGCACGCTTCCAGTGCCCCCATCGCCGCTCCCACGGCCGGAGCGACGAACGTGAGGCCGCCGACCGCCTGGAACGGGACGTTGTGGCTCGGCACCGGCGACCAGCTGGTGCCCTTGAGGAGATCCACCCGGTCGAACGACAGGTGGGACGGCACGAAGACGTCGTCCACCACGACGGAGTGGCTGCTGGTGGCCTTCATGCCGACGCTGTCCCACGTCTCGAGGACGGTGAAGTCCCTGCGCGGAACCGCGAAGAAGCGGCCTTCCTCGCCGACCATGCCGCACAGCAGCGCCCAGTCGGCGAAGTCCACGCCGCTGACGTAGAGCCAGCGGCCGCTCAGGCGGTGCCCGCCGTCCACGACCGTGCCCTTGCCCATGGGCGGCTGGCCGGTCACGACGAACGCGTCCGGGCCGTTCGCCCAGATCTCGTCCTGGCCTTCTTTGGACAACAACCCCGCGAACCGCGACGACAGCGCGGACAGCGAGGCGCACCACGCCGTCGACGCGCAGCCCTGCCCGACGGTGAACACCGCCTCGGTCAGTTCCGCGAACGAACCCTGCGCACCACCGCGTTCGGCTGCGACGAAGTGCCGCGCGAACCCGGCCTCGCGCAGTGCCTCCACGACTTCGGGAGCCAGCTTGCGGGTGGCGTCGGCCTGCGCCGCGTGCTCGGCGGCGATCAGCTTCACCTTCTCCGCGACCGTGGCCAGCCCGGTGTTCTGAACACTCACCTCGTCACCTCCTGGAGAAGCGGTTCTACGCGGCCTGGACGGGGAGGTCGCGGTGGATCGTGCGCGACTTGGTGTAGAGCTTGCCGTCGATGCGCACGAGCACGTCCTCGATGGAGAAGGTCGGCTCGAAGCTGACGACGCCCTCGGCGGTCGTGCGGGTGACGAGCGACGCGTAGCTGACGTTCAGCGTGTTCTCGTCGACCTCTTCGATCAGGTAGTGGTCGTTCCAGTGCCGCACGGCGACGCCCTTGTAACGGGGCAGCGCGGCGCTGGCGCCGGCGATCAGGGCCGCCCGGCCCTCGACCTTCTCGCTCCGGTGGGCGTGGTCGGTGACCCCGTCCTCGGTGAACGTCTGGGCGTAGCCCTCCACGTCCAACGCGTCGAGCAGCCGCATCTGCTGGGCGTAGAACGTCTGGACCTCGATGTGGACCGCAACATTGACAGGGGACACGACAACTCCTCGGTCTGCCGGTTTGGCTACCGCGAATATGGGTGCGGGCGCTGGACATCCGGTCGAGCCGTCCTGGTTCGACCCCGGTTCCAGGTGGGGTCGAGACAAACCGGGCACGGTCGTCGGTGACATCTCCCCTATCTATTGCGCGAGGAGGGCCACATGGCCTCAACTCCCGATGTCGCCAAGTCGGTGACGGTCGAGGCGACGATCGAGCAGGCGTTCGCGATCTTCGCGTCGAAGCCGATCGAGTGGTGGCCGGAGTCGCACGTGTTCGTGAAGGACCGCCAGGCGATCACGATCGAACCGTTCGTCGGCGGGCGCTACTTCGAACGCGGCGCGGACGGCGAGGAGATCGCCTGGGGCACCATCACCGAGTGGGACCCGCCGAAGCGCCTCGTCATGACGTGGCGGGTCGGCCCGTACTGGCAGCCGATCTTCGACGACGAGAAGGCCTCGTTCATCAAGGTGGACTTCGAGGTCGTGGGTCCGACGACGACCAAGGTCACGCTGACCCACGCGGACCTGCACCGCCACGGCGACATCGCCGAGGGCATCCACAAGGCGCTCGACGGCCCGTCGCCCGGCGAGACGCTGGAGACGTACGCCCGCGTGATCGAGAAGCACATCCCGAAGGCTGCCTGAGAGGCCCGGAATCCTCTCAGGCACAACGAGAACGGCCGCCCCAAGCCTCCGGGGCGGCCGTTTTCTCGTCGTCTCTAGGCGCCGAGCTCCAGCGCTTCGTCGTCCGCGCGGTCGACGACGTTCTTGACGTCGACGATCCGGCCGAGCTGCTTGATCAGCTGGTCGACCGTGCGGCCGGGCTGCAGGTCCACCACGACGTCGAGACGGGACAGGTCGCCCCGCTCGGCCGGCGCGAGGCTCAGCGACTCGACGTCGACGCCCCGGCTGGAGAACAGCACCACGATCCGTGCCAGCGCTCCGGGTTCGTTGCGCAGCAACAGGGAAAGCGAATGTCTGGTCATCACTCGTCCTCGTCGAACAGGGGCCGGATGCCCCGCGCGGCCATGATCTCGTCGTTGCCCGTGCCCGCGGCGACCATCGGCCAGACCTGGGCGTCCTGTCCCACCACGAAGTCGACGACGACGGGCCGGTCGCGGACCGCCATCGCCTCGAGGATGGTCCCGTCCACTTCGGACTGGCTCTCGCAGCGCAGCCCGACGCAGCCGAGCGCGTCGGCCAGCTTCACGAAGTCGGGGTGGCGCTGGTGCGTGCCGAGCCGGGTGTTGGAGTACCGGCCCTCGTAGAACAGGGTCTGCCACTGGCGGACCATGCCGAGGTTGCCGTTGTTGATGATCGCGACCTTGATCGGGATGCCTTCGGCGGCACAGGTCGCGAGCTCCTGGTTGGTCATCTGGAAGCAGCCGTCGCCGTCGATGGCCCACACCGTGCGGTCCGGCGCTCCCGCCTGCGCGCCCATCGCCGCCGGCACCGCGAAACCCATCGTGCCCGCGCCGCCGGAGTTGATGAACGAGCCAGGGCGTTCGTACTTCACGTACTGCGCGGCCCACATCTGGTGCTGGCCGACGCCCGCGGTGTAGATGGCCTCGGGGCCGGTGAGCCTGCTGATCCGTTCGATCACGTACTGCGGGGCGAGCGCGCCGTCCGCCGGCCAGTCGTAGCCGAGCGGGTAGGTCGTGAGCAGGCCACCGAGGTAGTTCCACCAGCCGGTGAGATCGGTCTTCCGCGTGATGACGGCGGAGAGCGCTGCCATGACGTCGCGGCAGTCGCCGACGATGCCGACGTCCGCCTTGCGGTTCTTGGAGATCTCGGCGGGGTCGATGTCGGCGTGGATCACCGCGGCGTGCGGGGCGAAGTCCGGCAGCAGGCCCGTGACCCGGTCGTCGAACCGGGTCCCCAGCGCGATCAGCAGGTCGGCCCGTTGCAGCGCGGCGACGGCGGGCACCGTGCCGTGCATGCCCGGCATCCCCAGGTGCAGCGGGTGCGAGTCGGGGAACGCGCCGCGGGCCATGAGCGTGGTGACGACCGGGATGCCGGTCTTCTCCGCGAGTTTCTGCAGCTCGTGCGCCGCGCCGCTGCGGATCACGCCACCGCCGACGTAGAACACCGGCCGTTTCGAGCTTCCGATGAGCTGGGCGGCGTTGCGGATCTGCACCGGCGAGAGCACCGGTCGCGCCTGGGCGACCTGCTTCACCGGTGTGTAGGTGGTGGCGGTGGCCAGCACGTCCTTGGGCAGGTCCACCAGCACCGGGCCCGGCCGTCCCGACGACGCGAGCGTGAACGCCTCGGCGATCACGCGCGGGATGTCGGCCGGGTCGTGGACCTGGAAGCTGTGCTTGGTGATCGGCAGCGTGATGCTGCGGATGTCCGCCTCCTGGAAGGCGTCCGTCCCGATCACCGACCTGTTGACCTGGCCGGTGATCGCCACGATCGGCACCGAGTCCATGTACGCGTCCGCCAGTGGTGTCACCAGGTTCGTCGCACCGGGTCCCGAGGTCGCCATGCAGACGCCCACTCGTCCGGTCGCCTGCGCGTACCCCTGGGCGGCGTGCCCGGCGCCCTGTTCGTGGCGCACGAGCACGTGCCGGATCTTCGAGTCGTACAGCGGGTCGTAGGCGGGAAGGATCGCCCCGCCCGGCATTCCGAAGATCACCTCGCAGCCGACGTCCTCGAGCGCCTTGATCAACGCACCTGCACCGGTGGTGTCCACGGTTGCTCCCCGAACTGATCTCAGCCCGCGAGCTGGCGCTCCAGCTGGCGAGGCGACAACGGCTTGTCGAGCGACGGCTCGGAGCTCAGGATCGCCCGCTGCAACTGACGCAGCCTTTCGGACGGCTCAAGCCCCAGCTCCTCGATCAGCGTGTCGCGCAGGGACTGGTAGGCCTCCAGCGACTTCCACTGCCTGCCCGCCCGGTAGAGCGCGAGCATGTACTGCGCACAGAGGTTCTCGTGCATGGGGTGCTGCGCGGTGAGCACCGACAGCTCCGACAGCAGCGACTGGTGCTTGCCCAGCTGCAGGTCGGCCTCGATGCGGGTCTCCAGCACGCCGAGGCGGCTCTCCTGCAGACGAGTGACCTCCATGCCCAGGCGGACACCGATCTGCACGTCCACCAGCACCGGTCCGCGCCACACCTCGGCGGCGTTGCGCAGCAGCCGGCTCGCGGACTCCAGGTCGCCGACCTCGAACGCCCGCTGACCCGCACTCGCGAGCCGCTCGTAGCTGCGGACGTCGACGCTCTCCGGCGGCACGTCCAGCATGTAGCCGCCGTAGCGGGTCACCAGAACGTTCTTCGCGACACCGGGACCCTCTCCAGGCATGGCCGCCTCGATGCGCCGGCGGACCTGCAGCACGTACGTCTGCAGGGTCGTGAGAGCGCTGCGCGGCGGTGTCATTCCCCAGAGCTCTTCGATCAACGTCGGAACCGTCACCACGTGCCCCGCCTGCAGTCCGAGCAGCGAGAGCACCTGCCTGGGCTTCACCGCGCTCGGTGCGATCGAGACGCCGTTCTCCCGTGCCTCCAGCGGTCCCAGAACCTTGATCTCCATTGGAGCCTCCCCTGCTCAGCGGCGGACGACTTGGTCGTGCCACCAAGTTCACCTGAGCGGGGCTATCGGACGCCACGTATGCCGCCATGACTCTCGGATGGCGAACTACTGCGCCCGGCGTGAGAAATTCATATACTCGGACGAACCCAAACCGTCCCGTCCGGTAATCGATCGACCACATGCCGTGACGGTTACTCAAAAATACTCGTCCATTGGCGTGACATTGAGGCGCGAGTCAATGCGAGTTCGCATCCTTAACCGATTCAGCAGCCGTCCTGAACTGCCTTCGCTTGTCTAGTATTCGGCCTGGGCGCACGCCGTGCGAGGTCTTTGACCGGCGTTGACTCCCAGACTTTGCTCTGGAGCTGTCAGCTCTTGGGGGGCACGTGAATGCAACACCAGCGATACCGAGGTACCGCGCGATCATCGTGGCGGTCTTCGCCGCGGTGTGCCTGACCGACCTGACCCGCGCTCTACTTCTCGCCGGCGAGATCACCGAATTGGCGGTGTCGGTCATTGATTTAGCGGTACTTGTCCTACTGCAAGTGTCGTATTTCAGGCATCTGACCGCACTCCAACGGCACCTCGCACTGGCCGCCCAGGCGGTACTGCTGGTCTTGCCGTACGTCCTCTTCGGCCATTCCTGGGCGGGGGTCGCGGGACTCGTCGCCGGCAACGCCCTGCTGGTCCTGCGCCCGGTTTTCGGCTGGTCGGCCTTCGTCCTGACGGTGGTCTCGACGGGCGTGGCCCAGGCCGTCCACGGCGAGGCGATGATGGCCACCGCGGCCACCGCCCTGCTCCTCGCGGGCCTGGCCACGGGCTTCGCGACCCACCGCGACTGGCCCGCCGCGCTCCCCACTACCGCACCGAGCCCGGCGCCCGCACCGGAACCCGTCGTGGACATCGTGGTCACGACGACCGCCGCCGTGACCGCGGAACGCGTCCGAGTGGCCCGCGACCTGCACGACCTGCTCGGCTACAGCCTCAGCGCCATCAAGCTCAAGAGCGAACTGGCCCACCGGATCGTCGCCGACCGCCCGGACCACGGCTGGGAGTTCATGCAGGAGCACATCACCGATATATTGGATATCACCCATCACGCCCTGGCCGACGTGCGCTCCCTGGCCCGCGCGTACCGCCCGTTGTCCCTGGCGGACACCTCGGACTCGGCCAAGGCGATGCTGGCGGCGTCGAACATCGACGTCCGCGTCGAGCTGGCCCACGACCCGCTGCCGGAGCCGGTGGAGACCGTCCTGGCCGCCGTCCTGTGCGAGGCCGTCACGAACGTCCTGCGCCACAGCGACGCCAGCACCTGCACCATCGGCGTGCACCAGCGAGGCGCCACGATCCTGCTCGACGTCATCAACGACGGCGCCGCCGACCGCGCGCTCTCGATTGACTGCAACGGCGTCCGCAACCAGGCCGAACGCGTCAAGGCGGCCGGCGGCACGTTCACGGCCCGCCACATCGGCGACGGCTCGTTCCACGTCCACGCGGCCATTCCGGCAGCCCCGAAGCCCTAGCTCTCGAGGCCCGCGCAGACCGCCTCAGAACCAATATATTGCCGCCCGTTCGCCCTCCAGCGAACCACTCCGGCACGAGCTCGCGGCACCGTTCACGCCACAGACGATCTTGACGCACACGCCTGACCTGGCCCTTAGCAATGACTCTTTGGACTTCGTCGTCAAACGAGTCGTTGCAAGGGCCAGGGCGAAGATCAGGATCGAGGTGACCGGACCGCCAACCGGCTCACCCGCGGGGCAACCTCAGAACCAGCCGGACTTGCGGGCGATGCGGACGGCGTCGACACGGTTGCGGGCGTCGAGCTTGGCCGTCGCCGACGTCAGGTAGTTGCGGACCGTGCCGACCGACAGGAACAGCGTCGTGGCGATCTCCATGGCGTCCGCGCCGTCCGAGGCGAGGCGCAGCACTTCCAGTTCGCGAGGTGTCAGCGGGCACTCGTCGGTGTCCCACGCGGAAAGCGCGAGCTGCGAGTCGATCACGCGACGACCAATTGAGACGCCGCGAATGGCGTCAGCGAGTTCTCCGACCGGAGCATCCTTGAGGATGAACCCGTTGACGCGTGCGTTGAGCGCGCGGCGCAGAGTGCCCGGCCTGCCGAGGCTCGTGAGAATGAGAGTGCGCGTCTCGGGTGCGGTGTCGTGGATGACGGTGGCAGCGGAAAGGCCGTCCATACCGGGCAGGTCGATGTCGAGCACCGCTACGTCCGGTTTGTTCTTCTCCACTGCCGAGATGATTTCGTCACCCGTTGCGACGGACGCGACGACCTCAATATCCGGTTCGAGATTCAACAAGGCGACCAAAGCTCCGCGGACCATTTGCACGTCCTCGGCTAGTAGCACTCTGATCATCCGACCCCCTTGCTTGCCCCCAGGTCACCATTTCGAGTCTTACACTCGGTGACCATGCAGGACAAGCATTGAGTCCGGCTGCTGCGAGCGTTACTCCAAATGCGCTAGGAGCAATTAATGAGGGTTATCGGCGGATGACTTGGGGTCACCACTCGCTCACAGATTGCTCAAGGACCGAATCGGCGACCGGGACGGCTCCAGGACTGCACGAGCACAAAACGGTACAAGCGATTCGGTCCGCGCGGCAGGGTGCGAACAACCGACACAGCCGATCATCGAGGCGCGTTCAGCGCGTCTCGCCCCAGCGCTCCAGCAGTTCCAGACCACCGTCCACTGTGATCACCTGACCCTGGATCCACGCGGCCTCGTCGGTGCAGAGCAACGAGACCGCGTTCGCGATGTCCTGGGGCAGGGTGACGCGGCCGGACGGGCTCTTGATCGCGAGCCGGTCGACCAGGTCCGGGTCGATGTTCATGGGGCCGTTGTCGACCACTGTGGTGACGACGGCGTTCACGGCGACCTTGTACCAAGCCATTTCCAGCGCCAGGGTCCGGATCACGCCGTGCACCGGTGTCACCGTGTAGCCGGCGATCACGACACGGCCGCCGTCGACGAGCGCTTTGGCGAGCGGCTCCACGATGTTGAGCAACGGCGTGAGGTCCGGCGACACCGCGTGGTGGACGAACACGTCGAGCTGACCGCGTTCCTCCTTGACCCGGTCGAGCAGGAGCCGCACCGAGTGCTCGTCCTGGATGTCGAGCTGCGTGACGCTCACCGAGCCGGGCTTGCCGGCCAGGACGAGCTTCGCGCGCTCCAGGTCGACGTTGTCCGCGTCGGAGGTCGTGAGGATGACATGGGCGCCGTTGTCGCAGAGCTTGCTCGCGATGGCGAGGCCGAGCCCGTGCGTTCCCGACGTGACCACTGCGATCTTGCCGTCGAGTCCCAGGCGCGTGTTGACAGGTTCGATCATGATGCTGACCACCTCGTTGTCCGCGTGGTGATCGACGTTGCGCCGGGCCGCTAGGGCCGAACTCGACTACTTCTTGCGCAATCCCTCCAGAACACGCAGGATCGCGCGTTCGACCTCCCGTCCGGTGCGCTTCGGATCGGACGAGCTGGCGATGGTGCTGGCACCCGCGGACAGCGCTCCGAACAGCAGCCGGGCCATGATCTCGACCGGCGCCTCCTCGATCTCGCCGGCGTCGACGAGCAGCTGCACGGCCGTGCGGAGCAGACCGAAGCTGAAGTGCTCCTCCGCCTCACGCCAGCGTTCCCAGCCCATCACCACCGGGGCCTCGTGGACGATGATCCGCTGGTACTCGGGTTCCAGGCACTTGCGGACGTACGCGCGCAGACCGGCCACCGCGGTCTCCCACGCGTCGCCGTCCGCCGTGATCAACGCGGTCAGCGACTCGATCGAGCGCGTCTCGACCTGGGTGAAGGCCGCCTCGAACAACGCCTGCTTGCCGCTGAAGTGGTGGTAGAGCGCGCCTTTTGTCACGCGGGCGCGTTTGACGACCTCGTCGAGCGAGGTGCCGGCGTAGCCGCGCTTGGTGAACAGGTCGACGGCGCTGTCGACGAGCGCCTGCCTGGTCGACTCCGAGTACTCGGCACGTCGTGTTCGCACACACGAAACGTATCTCACATACCGGTGGTACGTACCGGTGGTATGGTCGTGTCATACCGAGGGTATGCGAGAAACCGGGGGTACGAGACATGGGCTGGGCAGACCACTACCGCCGCCGTGACGCGCTCGACGCCGTCCTGAGCGACGCCCGCAGGGACCCGTCCGCGCCGTTGATCGTGGATCCGGACGTCTTCGGCTCACTGCACGAACTGCTGCTGGCGCTCGACCACCGCTGGCAGCACAAGCTCACCGCCCGCATGGAGAGCGCCGGGCTGAACGGCCACGTCGACGAGGGCCGCGTCATCGCGGAACTGGCCGCCGAGGAGCCGGTGTTGCGCGCCGTGCTGGACGCACACCTATCGCTGAGCAGTTACCGGACGGTAGGAATGACTCCATGAGTCGTTGGACCGAAGCCGACATCCCCGACCAGACCGGCCGCACCGTCCTCGTGACGGGCGCGAACTCCGGTCTGGGCCTGCGCACCGCACAGGTGCTCGCGGCCAGGGGCGCCCACGTGATCATGGGCTGTCGTTCGGTCCAGCGCGGGGAGACCGCGCGCCGTTCCGTGCAGGGCTCCGCCGAGGTCCTCGAGCTCGACCTCGCCGACCTGAGCTCCGTGCGCGCCGCCGCGGAGAAGGTGGAGAGCCTCGACGTCCTCGTCAACAACGCGGGCATCATGGCCGTCCCGAACGGCCGGACCGTCGACGGCTTCGAGCGCCAGTTCGGCACCAACCACCTGGGCCACGCGGCTCTGACCTGGTTGCTGCTGCCCGCGCTGAAGCACCGGCCCGGTGCGCGCGTCGTCACGGTCTCGTCGCTGATGCACCGCGCCGGGCGCATCGACTTCGAGGACCCGAACTGGGAGCGCCGCCCGTACAGCCTCCAAGGCTCCTACGGGCAGTCGAAACTCGCCAACATCCTGTTCGCGCGCGAGCTGGACCGTCGTTCGTCGGATGTGACGTCCATCGCCGCGCACCCCGGCATGACGACCACCGAGCTCACCAACAACATGGCCGACGCGCACAAGTCCGTCGTCATGAAAGTCGGCGGCCGCATCAGCCACCTGTTCTCCCAGTCCGTCGAGATGGGCACGCTGCCGCAGCTCTACGCGGCGACGTCACCCGAGGCGCGCGGCGGCGAGTTCTACGGGCCGGACGGCTTCAACGGCCTGCGCGGCCACCCCGCCGTCGCCAGGATGACCGCCGCGGCACGCGACGACCTGGCCGCGAACCGCCTCTGGGAGCTCACGATCAAGCTGACCGGAATCGCTCCAGATCTTCCGTAGGCTTGCCCCGCTCCAGCGGGAGCCGGGTTTCGACACTTAGTCTGACCTGGGAGTGCGTGACCCCGGACACTTGAGCGCGCAGCGTAGGGTGGCAACGTGACTGTGGTACCTGAGGGTCGGAAGCTGCTGCGGCTCGAGGTCCGCAACAGCGAGACGCCGATCGAGAAGAAGCCCCCGTGGATCAAGACGCGGGCGAAGATGGGCCCCGAGTACCGGGAGCTCAAAGGTCTGGTCAAACGCGAAGGCCTCCACACGGTCTGCGAAGAGGCCGGCTGCCCCAACATCTACGAGTGCTGGGAAGACCGCGAGGCCACGTTCCTGATCGGCGGCGAGCAGTGCACCCGGCGCTGCGACTTCTGCCAGATCGACACGGGCAAGCCCGCCGACCTCGACCGCGACGAACCCCGCCGCGTCGCCGAGTCGGTCCAGGCGATGGGCCTGCGCTACTCCACCGTCACCGGCGTCGCCCGTGACGACCTGGAGGACGGCGGCGCGTGGCTGTACGCCGAGACGGTCCGCCAGATCCACGAGATGAACCCCGGCACGGGCGTCGAGCTGCTGATCCCGGACTTCAACGCGGTCCCGGAGCAGCTGGCCGAGGTCTTCGAGTCCCGTCCCGAGGTGCTCGCGCACAACCTGGAGACCGTGCCGCGGATCTTCAAGCGCATCCGCCCGGCGTTCCGCTACGACCGGTCCCTCGAGGTGATCACCAAGGCCCGCGAGTTCGGCCTGGTCACCAAGTCGAACCTGATCCTCGGCATGGGCGAGACCCCCGAGGAGGTCACGGAGGCGCTCGCCGACCTCCACGACGCGGGCTGCGACCTCATCACCATCACCCAGTACCTGCGCCCGTCGCCGCGGCACCACCCGGTCGAGCGCTGGGTGAAGCCCGAGGAGTTCGTCCAGCACAAGGAGACGGCCGAGGAGATCGGCTTCCTCGGTGTGATGGCGGGCCCGCTCGTCCGCTCCTCCTACCGCGCCGGCCGTCTCTTCGCGCAGGCGAAGCAGAAGCGCGGCGAGGACCTCCCGGAGAACCTCCAGCACCTGCTGACGGTGTCGGCGTCCCAGGAGATCACGAGCCTGCTCGCCCCTCGCTGAACCCGAACGACGACGAAGCGGGCCGGCCCCACCGTGGGGCCGGCCCGCTTCGTCGTTCGAGTCAGTGCACGCGGGCGTCGCCCTTGGAGGACGTCATCCGGAACTCCACGGTGGCGTGCAGATCGGGTGTGCCGAGCGCCTCACGAAGGCGTGGCAGGCCCTCGTCGTCTATGCGGCGGCGGATCCCCCGCAGATCGGCGTCGCCGTGGGCGCGGACGACGAGGGCCAGGCGTGGAGCGGTGTGCGGGCCGGTCAGCTCCGCCTCGACCTTGCGCACACCGGGGTAGTGGGTGATCTCCTCGGCGAACGGCTCGGTGGCCGTCGCCGTGCTGATGCGGGTGGCGCCCGCCTCGTCGACCCAGCGCCAGGACTCGACCTTGCGACGCGGGACCTGGGCGGCGAGCCAGCGCAGGCAGACCAGCGCGAGCACGACCGCCACGGCGGCCACCACCCACAGCACCCACGCGGGTGGCAACGCCGTGCCGGGCAGCAGTGAGGCACCTCGGTCCACCTGAGGCACGACACCGAAGTGGACGGCGACCGCGAGACCGCCGGCGAGCAGCAGGACCAGGCCCAGCAGGCCCAACACGAAGCGGTTCACGGTGTGCTCCTCAGTGCCTTGACCCGAACCACGACCTGAGGCGGCCGGGCGAGGGCGAACTCGCCGACCCGGTGTTCGAGTGCCGTGCGGACGGTGTCGCCGAGGCCGTCGACCACGGCACGCCGGGTGCGCACGACCGCACGGACCCGGCGGCGGCGCACCTTCACGGCCGCCGACTCGACACCGTCGACGACAGCGGCGGACCGCAACGCGTTGCGCAGGCCGCGCACCGACACCGCGGTGTGCTGGTCCAGCGCCGCGGTCCGCGCCCGTCCGGGCACGATCGCGGCGAGGAGCAGCAGGAGTCCGATGGCCGCGACGACCCCGCCCGCCACGGCCACCTCCCGCGCCGACCAGGTCAGGTCGTGCACCGAGCCGACGAGGGAGTCGTAGGGCAGGAACGGGGGTTCGCCGAGAGCGAGCTGGACGGCCGTCACCGCGACCAGGACCGAGGCGGCCAGCAGGACGAGCGCCGTGAGCGTGGCGGTGAGGACGCGGCGCGAGCGGCGGGTCACTGGACCCTCCGCACCGGCACCGCGTCCGCACGCAGCACGCCGACCGACACGTCCACGACGGAGACGCGCAGACCGGTGAGCGCGGCGACCCTGGCGACCAGGTGGGCGCGGACACGAGAGGCCGTCGACGCGACCGGCGCCGGATAGCGCAGGTCCAGACGTGCGTCGAGGGTGGCCACTCCTCCGGTCACCCTCGCGGTGACGGCGCAGTCGAGCACGTCCGGCACCTCCAGCGCGGCACGTCCGGCGATGCGGCCCACCGCGCGGTCCGCGACGGTGGTCAAACCTGGCTGGGTCACACCCGGCTGTGCGGTGAGCGTTGTCGTCATCGTCAGTCCCGATCCCTGCCCAGCAGCTGCGCGAGGTCGAGCTTGCCCTCGGCGACCCGGCCCGCGACCAGGCCGAGTGCGCCGAAGACGAGCACGAGCAGGAACGCGCTGAAGCCCCCGAAGGCGGCGGCCAGGCCGAGCGCGAGCCCGGTCAGCAGGCCCAGTGCCGTGGTGCTCATGGCGTTCCCCTTCACTGCACGCGTGCGGTTTCGGGCTTCTCTTCGCCCTCGTTGTCGCTCGGGATGTGCACGTCGTTGACGTTGATGTTGACCTCGACGACCTCGAGGCCGGTGATCTGCTCGATGGCGCTGATCACGTTGGCGCGCACCGACTTCGCGAGGTCCGCGATCGGCACGCCGTACTCGACGACGAGCTCCAGGTCGACGGCGGCCTGCTTCTCGCCGACCTCGACCGACACGCCCTGGCCCGCGCTCGCGGTGGCACCGGGGATGCGGTCGCGCAGCGCGCTCAGCGCACGCGTCGCGCCGCCGCCCAGCGCGTGCACGCCCCGGATCTCCCGTGCGGCGAGGCCCGCGACCTTCTGCACCACGACGTCCGCGATGGTGGTGGAACCCTTGTCGGTCACCAGCTTTCCGCCCGCGACACCGTTCTTCTCCACAGTCTGGACGCTCATCGCTTTTCCTTCCTTCGAAGCGGTCACATCAGATGGACACGGGCTCCCGCCGAAACGTCACGACCCGTTCAGGTGATCGAAGGCACGTTTGTCCACATCGGTCACCACGATCCGCACAACGGCGTCTTCCCATTGCGTACCAAGGAGAACAGCCCGCAGCGACTCACCGGCCTCCGCGAGCGGCAGCGGCAGCCGGGTCGCCACGACCCGGACGCACACCAGCGCGTCCTCGACGTCGACGGCCAGCGCGTCGACGTCCCAGGGGGTCCACGAGCGCGCGGACTCGGGCACCGACGGCCTCAGACCGTCGATCTTCTCCAGCGCCTTCAACAACTCCGTCACGATCACCATGCGACGTCCACGATGGTGACGAGCACGGACTCCACCGCGACGCCGGTCAGTTCCGGCACGAGCGCGCGCACCGACCGTTGCACGGCACGGGCCACGGCCGCTGCCTGGTCCTGTCCCGAGATCACCACGTCCACCTCCAGCAGCGCGACGGCTCCGGACCACCGCACCCGCACGCCTTCGACCGGAGCGGGCTGCAGCCCCTTGATCTGCTGCCTCGCCATGCGCACCACGGAACTCACCAGGCCGGCCATCCCCGGCTGCACACGCACTCCGGCGACCCGTTCGGCCGCGTGCACCGCGACCGCCGCCACCGCCGGAGCGGACACGACTGTTTCGATCACTGGCTCATCCTTCGAGAACGTCGGACACGACGAGGTCCAGGCGGGCGAGCCGCACACCGATCCGTGCGGAGGCCGCGGCCAGCACCCGGCGCCGCACCTCGTCGTAGGCCAGGTGCGTGACCCGGCCCGCGGTGATCGCGATGCTCAGCTCGACCTCGATCACCGGGTCCGGCACGGTCGACTCCGGTGCCTCGACGACCCGGCACCCCCGAGCCCGCACGCCGTCGACACCGTCCGCCGCGTACCGCAGCACCGCCGCGACCGCGCGCGTGCTGACCCGAGCCAGTCCGTCGCCGGGCAGCGGCACGACGTCGGAACGTCGCACGTCCGCGCGCACGGCCGACATCACACGGCTGACCAGGTCGAACGGTGGCTCGACCTCTTCGCGGGCCATCTCGTCCGTGGCCTCGCGCAACACCAGGAGACTCTCCCGCACCGCCGCGCAGTGCGGGCACGAACGCGTGTGCTCGTCCGAGAGGTCGATCGCCTCCCAGACCTCTTCGACGTCCCGCCCACACGGCAGGACGTAGTCGGACTCGGACGTCACCGCCACGGCGCCATCACCTCCGCGAGTTGTGCCCGTGCCCGCGCGAGCCTGCCGCGCACCGACTGCTGGGTCGTGCCGATCGCCTCGGCGATCTCGTCGTAGGACCGGCCGTGGACCTCGCGCAGCACCCAGCACGCCCGCTGTTCCGGCGTGAGGCCGCGCAGTGCGGCTTGCAGCGCGTCGAGCTGCGCGTTCACCTCCACCGCGCGGTCGGGCCGGGTCCGCGGAGCCGGCGACTCGTGTTCGTCGAGCTCGGTGTCGGCGTGCGGTTTGCGCTTGCGCAGCACGTTCAGGCACTGGTTGGTGGTGGTGCGGTAGAGCCAGCCGAGGAAGGCCCCGTCGTCCTGGAGCTGGCCGAGCCGCCGCCACGCGGTCAGGAACACGTCCTGGACCGCGTCCTCGGCGTCGCCCCTGCTGCCCACGATGCGCAGCGCCAGCCGGTACATCGGCCCCTGGTAACGGCGCACGAGCTGCTCATATGCCCTCGTGTCACCGTCACGTGACCTCGCCACCAGCGTGGCATCGTCGAGTGCGGCTGCTTCGGCCACGCTCATGCGCACACCCCCGCCTACTTATTGCTTCGTCACCTGATGGACACGTTCGAACGCTGAACGTCACGCGGTTCCCTGTTTTCCCGCCCGTGACCACCCTCACCCGGTTTTCACCCGACAGTGGCGTGACGAAGGCGGGGCGACGGGTATCGAACTAGCGTCAGACGAACTTCGGCTTCAGGAGGACGAGATGTCGCTGTCGGACAAGATCGGCAACAAGGCGGAGGACCTCGGCGGCAAGGTCAAGGAGACCGCGGGCGAGGCCACCGGCGACCAGCAGCTCGCCAACGAGGGCCGCGCGGACCAGGCGAAGGCCGCCGTCAAGGACGGCGTGGAGAAGGTGAAGGACGCCGTCGGCGGAGTCGTCGACAGCGTCGCCAAGCACCTCAAGAAGTAGCGATAGAGGGTCTGACCGCGTGAAGTTAGAGGCTCTAACTCACGTGAAGCGGACTTCACTCGCGACGACGCCGTCGAGCTCGCGCACGAAGTCGGCGCCGAACGCGCTGGACGGAGTGTGCGAGCCGGGTGCCACGCCGTTGATCTTGGCGATGGCACGGAGCACGGAGTCCGCGGTGAGGCTGTAGGCGTTCGGGGTGGTGACCGCGCATTCGACCTTCGTCTGCGCGTCCCACGCCTCGCCGAACACCTCGGCCCTGGTGTTGGCGCGCTTGCGCTCGTCAGGGCCTTTCACCTTGCCGGCGACGGTCTTCGCGACGTTCTGCACGAGCGGTGTCTGCAGCACGGGCGCGAACACCTTCTGCAGCTGCCCGAGCACACCCGGCACGGTGGTGAACGTCGTGATGTTCGGGATCCCGGTCGAGCGGTAGGCGGTGCTCACGTCGCCCCACGGGATGCTGCCGACCTCGCGCGGCCCCGACCGGAAGTACGCGGTGCGCCTGCGGTGCCCGATGCGGACGCTCTTCAGGTCCCCGTTCACGCGGATCCGCCCGCCCACGGCGGCGGCCTCGACGGACGTCTTGGTCGTGCCGGCGCTCGCCCCACCCCCGACGACGAACGCGAGGTCGAGGTGCGTCGCGGACGGCAGGGCGTTCTTCAGGATCGCGGCGACGCAGTCCGTGGGCACGACATCGAACCCAGCGCCGGGCAACAGCACGATGCCCGCCTTGCGCGCATCGACGTCCCTCAGCGCGACGGTCTCGAAGACGTCGATCTCACCCGTGATGTCGAGGTAGTGCGTGCGCGTCTTGAGGCAGGCGTCGACCATCGCGGTGGACGTGTGCGCGAACGGCCCCGCACAGTGCACGACGGCGTCGACGTCCTCGAGGTGCGTCCGCGCCTGGTCCAGGTCGAACGCCCGGAACTCGAGCCCGAGGGCGGCCGCGATCGGCTCGACCTTCTCGAGCGAGCGGCCGGCGAGGATCGGCCGTTCCCCGCGCTTGACCGCGAGCTCGGCGATGAGACGTCCGGTGTAGCCGTTGGCGCCGTAGACCATCCACGTCATGCCGCGACCTTACCGACGAGTAGCCCGTCGGGAACCGACCAAAGAGCCGATCAGCAGCAGTGCGCCCAGCCCGATGACCGGCAGCCCCCAGAGCAGCCGCCGGTGCCGCAGGTCGGTGCAGATGTCCACATAGGCCGGACTGACCGCGGAGGCCGCGGGCTCGTCGAACCCGAAACCGAGGCTGTTGCCGCACGGGATCAGCGTCCCGCTCGGCGCCTCGACGGCCAGCATCACGAACAGGATCGCACCCCCGCCGAGCAAGAACGCGAGACCGACCACCACGGCGAAGGTGCGCACTGACATAGGCAAAAGGTAGGTCTCAAATGGACTTGGGGATAGCCCTGGTCAGCCGCATTGGGGTTGATCCCCTAATCCCCGGCTGAACCCTCCCGCGCCCCCATGCCGCCGAGAACGCGTAACGCTGCTCCACACGGCCGTTGCGCGGATGCGGCACAGGGTCGCCGACCTTGATCCACCCGAGCCGTTCGTAGAGCCGCACACCCCGGGCGTTGTCGGCATAGACCAGCAGCTCGGCCTTCGCGTATCCACTCTTGATCAACACTTCGGGCAGCGCCCGCAACAACGCCTCACCAACCCCCGTCCCCCACGCCCTGGGATGAACACCCACGTAGTTGATGTGGGCGACGTCCGTCTCCTGTGGACCTCCAGCGATAAAACCCACTGCCTGGTCGCCTTCCAGGGCGAGCAACAAGAGCGCGGGCTCGCGGGCGAGAGCGCTCTCAACCCCCGGCCGAGCCTCGTCGAGCGACGGCACCTCGTCGTAGCCGTCCCGCGCGGCGACCGCGTGCGCCCAGATCGACGCCGCCGCGTCGACGTCCCCAGGTCCCCCTTGAATGATCTCCACGCGCACCAGCGTGTCAGCGCCCGAGCACGACCGGTAATGATTTAAGGCTGGCCATGATGTCGTTGTGCGTGATCTCCGGCTGCTCGTCCCCCGAGTAGACGGCACGCGGGAACCGGCTCACCAGCTGCCGCAGCACCGTCTCCGTCTCCAGCCGGGCGAGCACCGACCCGAGGCAGAAGTGCGGCCCGTGCCCGAACGTCGCATGGCCGGTCGTCTCGCGATCGAGCCGGTACTCGTCAGCCTTCTCGTGCGCCCGCGGACACCGCCCGGCAGAGCCGAGGTTGATCAGCACCAGCGTGCCTTCGGGAACCGTCACACCGCCGATCTCGACCGGCTCGACGGCGATGCGATGCGTAGCGCTCCGCACCGGCGAGTTGTGACGAAGCGTCTCCTCCACGAGCCGAGGCACCAGACCGGGATCCTCAGCGGCCTTGGACCACCAGCCGTTGTCCAACGCGTCGTGCACCACGTTCGCGATGAGGCTCGCCGACGTCTCATGCCCAGCCACGACAAGAAGGAACGCCATCGCCATGAGCTCGTCGTGACTCAGCCGGTCACCCTCGTCGTCGGCCCTGGCCAACTCCCCGAACAGCGATCCGGACTCCAGCGCGTTGCCGGTGAGCAGCGAGTGAAAGTACCCGCCCAGCTCGTCGCTGGCCGGCTGCGACACCTCGGGTTCCATCGACATCATCGTCTCGATCAACGCGCGAACCCGAGCCCGATCCTCCTGCGGCAGCCCGAGCACCTCGCCGATGACGTGCAGGGGCATCGGCACCGCGAGCTCCTCGACGAGGTCGACCTCCTCACCCTCGGGAAGCCGGCCGACCAGTTCGGAGCTGATCTCCTCGATGCGCGGCGCGAGCTGCTGCACCGCCTTGCCGTTGAACGCCTTCACCGCCAACGCCCGAAGCCGGGCGTGCTGCGGGTTGTCGCTGTTGAGCATGCTCGGCCCGAACAGCCCGGCGAGGTTCTCCTGCGCACTCCCCGACTCCGCGAGCTGCCGCTTGATCTCGCGCTGCAACCGCGCACTGTCCTTGGAAAGCCGCTGATCGGCGAGCAGCTGCCGAGTCAGCTCCAACCCAACCGTCACCACCTGCATCTTCACGCCGTTGGGCAACGTAACGGCATGCAGGGGCCCCTCAGCCCGTGCGTCGTCCTCGATCCGGTGGTGGTCACGTGCGCGCAAGTCGCCGCCGGTCAACAAGTTCGACATGGCCGGTCCCGCCTCCGTTTGGATTCGACTAAGACCGTTCTACCGCCCTACTGCAGAGCGTCCAACGCCCGAATCGACTCGACGGAGGGCAACCGAGGCGGCTCTGCGGCAATGGCCTTGCGCCCCAGAACCCACTCCGGCAGGTGGTGCCGCAACGCGGCCCGCCCCTGAGCGGTGATGTCGACCGGCGCGGCCATCCCGTGGTCCAGGCGCTGCTCCCAGACGATCCAGTCCCGGGCCCGGAGGATCTCCAGGTCGTCCGCGTCCCACTGCTTCGCGGGCCGGTGCTCCAGGTACCAGCTGGTGGCGCCGCGGTGCACGCCGCCCTGTTCCGCCAGGGCGAGCAGCTTGATCTGCTCCTGCGTGACGGTGGTGGGGACGGGCTTGGCGGCCTTGGCCTTGCGCTTCACAGGTGGTCGTCCTTCAAAGACGGCTGATCCGAACATCCCCGACGAACTCGAACAAGGTACGGCACCGCAGCGGCTCGTTCCAGAACCGATCGCAGAACACTTGTCAGTTGTCAGGAAGCGATTCGACGTACCTGTCGACGGCGAATCCGTGGTCCTCGAGGCGCTGACGGGCCACACGCCGCTCGTCTTCCGAGAAAAGCACCGCGTACTTCGGCCGAAGAACGCACGCCTCGACACTGTGATCGAGTTCGCCGGCTTCCCACAGCCGCACGAACCCGTCGTGGGTGTGGGGTCCGCGCAGCAGGATCTGCGCAGCACCAACACCTCCGTGCAGTGCCACCATCTCGATGAACGCCTTGGCGCGGTACTGGATCTTGCGGACGAGGTAGCGATAGCCGGCATGCAGGTCGTCCGTGAACTCGAGAGCGAGCTGCTCGGCGTTCGGCGCTGCGCCAGTCATCACGACCACTCCCCTTCCGATGATGTCCCTATCGGGCAGGAGGATGCGCGCGTTAGCGCAGATTCAGTCCAGTTCGCGTGGACTTCTGACTTAAGGGGCGAGTAGTGCGAAGCGCTCCGAATTGACGGACTCGCTCAAGCAATCGCCGCCGAGTCGCTTCTCACGGCCGACACCGCGATTTCAGCCCACGTAAATCAACCGGGCACGAAGGACCTATCTGGTGGGCGCGACAGGGATCGAACCTGCGACCGCTCGGGCGTAAATCAGATGGCTTGCCTTCTCGACCTGCGTGTTCCCTCAGGCGGATACCCCCAGAGGTTTGCTCCGCACCAGGTCAGTCCATAATCGTTCACCGCCGTAGATGTCGCGCGATGATGTCAAGGGGGCCCAGCTACAGGGGTGAGGCTCGTTGCCCGAACTGAACACGGTGTCTACTGCAACTCGGACGCGATCGAACGGTTGCTGTAGGACATAGACGATCATCGGTTTATAGCCCGACCAGAACGTTCAGCCGGTGATTGTTCACTCCAACTGTTCCCCTACTACGTTGCCGGGCGGATCTGCAGCGTCCACGGCTTCATCATCACGGCCCTGCTTGGCCAGCAAAGTGCCCAGATTGCTCAAGGCGGTGGTATCGCCCGCGTCGATGGCACATAGGAGGTGTTCCATGGCTTCATCGTCGCGGCCCTGCCTGGCCAGCAAAGCACCCAAGTTGCCAGAAGCAATAGGATTGCCTGCGTCCGCAGCGCGACGTAGATGATCTTCGGCTTCATTGTCGCGGCCCTGCCTGGCCAGCACGGCGCCCAGGTTGCTCAAAGCGTTGGTGTCGCCCGCCTCAGCGGCGCAACGAAGATAACCAGCGGCTTCATCGTCGCGGCCCCTCTCGGCCAGCACGGCACCCAATATGCCCATGGCGTTGGTGTCTCCTGCGGCGGCGGCGCGACGAAGGTGATCCTCGGCTTCATCGTCGCGGCCCTGCCTGAGCACCACGACACCAAGGTTGCCAGAGGAAATGGTGTTGCCTGCCTCGACGGCGCGACGAAGGTGATCTTCGGCTTCATTGTCGCGGCCCTGCCTGGCCAGCAAAGCACCCAGGTTACCTAAGGCGTTGCTATCGCCCGCCTCAGCGGCCCGACGAAGATAGTCCACGGCCTCCTCATCGCGGCCCTGCCTAGCCAACGAGAGCCCCAGCTCGCCAAAGACTGTGGTGTTGCCAGCGTCAGCGGCGCGACGGAGGTAAACCGCGGCCTCCTCGTCGCGGCGCTGTCTGGCCAACAAGAGGCCCAGATTGCCATCGGCCGTCGTGCTACCTGCGTCAACAGCGCGACGGAGGTAATCTTCGGCCTCCTCGTCCCGACCCTGTTGCTTGGCCAGCATGGCACCCAGATTGCCAGCAGCAACTGCGCTACCTGCGTCAGCGGCGCGACGGAGGTAATCCGCTGCCTCCTCGTCCCAGCCCTGTTGTCTGGCCAGCAAGACGCCTAGATTGCCAGCAGCAACGGTGTCACCTGCATCGACAGCACGACGAAGATAACCTTCGGCCTCCTCGGCGCGGCCCTGCTTGGCCAGTAGGACGCCGAGCCTGCCAACAGCGACTGTGTTACCAGCGTCAACAGCCCTACGAAGGAAGTCCGCAGCCTCTCCCTCTCGGCCCTGCCTGATCAACAAATCACCCAGGATCCCAATGGCGTTGGTATCACCTGCATCAGCGGCACGCCGGAGAAAACCTTCGGCCTCCTCGACGCGGCCCAACTCGGCCAGCACGGCGCCAAGAGGGCCCGGCGCACTGGTATCCCCTGCGTCAATCGCGCGACGAAGGTAACCTTCAGCCTCTTCGGCGCGACCCTGCTTAGCCACCACAGCGCCTAGGATGGCTGTGGCTGTAGCGTTGCCTGCGTCAACGGCGCGGCGGAGGTGAGCTTCGGCCTCCTCGTCCCGATCCTGTTTGGCCAACAAGGCGCCCAGGTTGCTCAAGGCGAAAATATCGCCTGCGTCGGCTGCGCGACGGAGGTGATCTTCGGCCTCGTCTACGCGGTCCAACTTGGCCAGCAATGCCCCCAGAGCGCTTGAGGCGGCGCTGTTATTTCCTGCGTCAATGGCGCGACGAAAGAGCTGTTCAGCTGCGTCGTCGCGACCCTGCTCTGTCAACAAGATGCCGAGGTTGACCAGAGCAATGCTGTTAGCCGTGGACGCGTGTTCCCAGGCTGTTTGAGCAATATCGAACCGGTTCGCGTGGTAGGCGGCGTTGCCAATAGATAGAGCGTCGACAGCCGGGATGGTATCCAGCAACCTAGGCCACACGACATCACTAACACGTTCCGGCAGAGGAGACTGGCCGTTCTGCGCGCGGTCGAGAAGGTAGTCAGAGGCCAGGGCCGTACTCTGCGGGCGGGGCTGCAGGCAGGAACTGGCTCCCAGCACGGGCTGGTGGGTCCACCGCAGTGCTTCTGCAGCCGGGGGGAGATCGTCGCGGTGACGCCACGCTGGAGCCATGTAGTGACGATGCAGCTCACTTAGCAATGTGGTGGACACGGGTTTGTGATATCCAGCGCGGCGGCAGTCAACCGCAGCGCTGATCAATGCTTGGCCCACCATAAACAGCGGACCGTCGCCGATCGACCATCGGTCCATCATTGCCGTGCCTGCCGCCAGGTACTCCGCGAACCCTTCCGATGCCAACACCGCACGTCGCACTCGGCCGTCACGCTCACCAACTTGCTGAGCGCGTTCTCGTTCGATGACAGAGAGATCAGAGGCCACTGGGATTCGGCGCCGCCCTTGAACTTGTGCAATCAAATCGACCGCTGCCCGCTCGATCCTCGCACCTACTTCAGCGCTCTCAGCGTTCGGAGCGGTGTGGCGTGCTAGTTCTTCGTCACGCATCGTCGCTACCACGACGGTCCTGCTCGGCCCGCCGGTTGGGCACAGCCGTTGCAGCAATGCCAGGTCCAAGCCGTCCGCAGCAAGGTAGAGCTCTAGGTCATCCAGCCACACCACAGCGCCGTCCGGAACCGCTCCTGCCACAACCAACTCGCGCAAGGCCGGGCCGTCTCGAGGTATCAGCAACGGGTCGTGTTGACGCAGCCGCCGGAGCGCCTCGATCCCAGCACGCGATTTCCCCACTGCGGCACGGCCATGAAGCAATACCATCCCGCCAGCAGCGATCGCCCATTCCAGGTCTTCATCAAGATCACGTCTCACGTACGGAGGCAGATCCGAGCCGTCCTCGCTGTGAGTGTCGATGGCAGGCTTAACTCGCAACTGCAGCAGTCCAACTTGCCTGACCTCCGGCAGACGTCCGTCAACCAAGTGCAGCGCCCGCCCCACAAGCGAACTCTCTCTATCCAGGGTGGCGACTTGGCCGCGCATGACCGCGCCTGTGTCAAGGGAAACATGCGAGCTCGGCGCAAACCATCGTCGGACTGATGGGCTCATGGCCAACACGAGCGCGGCCACGGTCGCGGGCCAGCTCACGCCTTCCATCACGTTGCGCACCGCGCCGCCATCGGCGATCAGCCAATCCAACAGTCCCCACCGCGCCGATAACGCGATCACAGCAATCGACGCCACCCCAGCCAGAGCGATGCGCCACCATCGGCGTTTCACAGCACCTCCAGCGTCCAATCCCTTACCCGCCACCGTCACAGGTACGAGGACTGTCGCGAAATCGGCCCCACTCGCTACACCAACTGCCCCAGCTCCGCGCCCTGTCTGCTCTGTGCAGCGCTTCGAGTACCTTGGACAGGTTCCTCGACTCCCGGAAAAAGGATCCACTTAGGCGCGTAGCAGATGACAGCAGTAGGCTTCTAAGCTGCTGTTTCAAATTCCAGCACCCAAGACGAGCTCAGTTCGGCACTACTTCGACGCTAAGCCCCGACAACGACAGTCGCAAGAGCGGCGTCATCGTGGCGTTTGGTTCGCGGATAACGCTCGCCGTCCGGGTCGTCGACCTCGATCGAGCGGACGTGTTCGATGAGGCCAGCCGGACCGAGCTTGTCCAAGAGATCGAGGTACTCCGCCCACGAGTAGATCCTCATCTGGTCCACCGGGCGTGTGACTCCGTCCGACATGACCGCAGCCCTGCGCACGTCTCGCAGCGGGTAGGACTTGACCACAGCGTGGCGAGCCGCCTCGGGGAGCGATGGCTGATCCTCATCACGACTGGTCTTCGCAAGGGTGAGGTGCTTGGGCTCGCCTGGTCGGACGTAGACCTCGAAACCGGCGCGTTCAAGGTCCGCAGGACGGTGCAACGCGTCCGAGGAAAGTTGCTCTTCGGAAAAACGAAGACGAAGAAGTCCACTCGGTCGCTCTACCTTGGCCGCGTCTGCCTAGCCGCCTTGAGAAAGCACCGAGAGGAGACTGCGAAGCGGCAGGGAACAAAGCTCAACCCAGCACCAGGTCAGCCGAGTGACCTGATCTTTGTTACTGCGACGGGCAGGGTGATTGAGCCTCGCAACGTGAACACGATGCTGCGGCGACTACTGAAGGGAGCCGAGCTGGATCCGGCGCGCGTGCACGACCTCCGACACACAGCAGCCACGCTGCTGCTGATGGACGGAGCAACGATCAGGGAGGTGATGGAGCAGCTCGGCCATGCATCGATCTCCACCACGGCCAACATCTACGGCCACGTGCTGGACGAGGCAAAGCGCAGGCTGGCGACGCGGATGGACCGGCTCTCAGAGCCCGAATGATGTCAATCGGTGATGTCAACGGCGCCTTCGGACCAATCGGAGGCGCCGTTTGGGCTGGTGGGCGCGACAGGGATCGAACCTGCGACCGCTCGGGTGTAAACCGAGTGCTCTTCCGCTGAGCTACACGCCCCAACCCCAGCGCCGCGAAGCGCAGGGGCACACCTACATCATGCCCGAAGCGAGGCGACGGCCTTCTTCCAGCCCGACTGATCGCGAGCCTCACCCGGCCCGTTCACCTCGGCGAACCGCACCACGCCGTCCACGTCCACCAGGAACGTCCCCCGCACCGCCATCCCAGCGGCCGAGTTGAACACGCCGTAGGCCTGCGCGACGGCCCCGTGCGGCCAGAAGTCCGACAGCAGCGGGAACTGGTAGCCCTCCTGGACGGCCCACGCCTTCAGCGCGAACGGGGTGTCCACGGACACGCCCAGCACCTGGACGTTCGCGTCCGTGTACTCGGCCAGTTCGTCCCGCAGCTGGCAGAGCTCGCCACGGCAGGTGCCGCTGAACGCGAACGGGTAGAAGACCAGGAGCACGGACCGCGAGCCCCGGAACGACGACAACGTCACAGGTTGCTTGTTGTAGTCGTTCAGAGTGAAGTCCGGGGCTTGTGCACCGACCTCGACCGCCATGAAGAACCTCCGCCCGGACACAGGGACCACGGACGCGCGAACGCCCGTGGATCAACCCTATGTCAGCGCGATCTCAGCGCTTGGCCTTGGCCGACTTCGGCCACACCAGGCGGATGCCCGCCCAGTCGTCGCCCACGCTGATGTTGGAGGTCTGCGACAGGCCGGCGGTCGGGACCGCTTCGGCGACGTCCGCAGGCTCCACGTGGCCGGGGCGGCCGGTCTTCGGGGTGAGAACCCAGATCACGCCGTCCTCGGCGAGCACGCCGGTGGCCTCGAGGAGGGCGTCGACCAGGTCTCCGTCGTCCTCCCGCCACCAGAGCAGCACGACGCCCACCGTCTCGTCGGCATCCTCGTCGAGGAGGTCGCCCCCGATTCGCTCCTCGACAGCGGCACGCAAGGCGTCGTCAACGTCCTCGTCCCAGCCGAGTTCCTGGACGACCATGCCTGATTCGATCCCGAGCTTGTCGGCGACGCCGAGCTTGCCGGCGTCTTCCGCGGCGACCACGGTTTTCACTCCTCCAACTACGCAAGAGCGACAGCCCTAAGACTGCCGCCAGAGTCCGTTACTCGGGCTAGCGAACACTGTCAGCTACCTCCGGCGCAACTGTTGACCACTTGACACGCCGGAACGGGCACCCCTGTGAAGACACCTACACTGGCATGAGGCACGCTCTACATACCTCTTATCGCGCGCGCGTGAGCGACACGATCCAGAACTACCGACCGGTAGCGATGACGAAGTCGTCGCGCAAGGACAACGATAGGAACGCGTGGCACGGTTGCCGGGCCAGCGCGAAGTACCGCCAACGAAGCCGAGGAGACACCTTGAGCCCGCAGAACACCGGCCCCGAGCGGGTGCGTGTCATTCGCGACGGCCTGGCAGCGCACCTGCCGGACATCGACCCCGAAGAGACTTCGGAATGGCTCGAGTCGTTCGACGAGGTGCTCAAGGGCGGCGGCCAGCAGCGGGCGCGCTATCTGATGCTGCGTCTGCTCGAACGCGCTGGTGAGAACCACGTCGGCATGCCCTCGCTGACGAGCACCGACTACGTCAACACCATCCCCACCGAGCGGGAGCCGTGGTTCCCCGGTGACGAGGAGGTGGAGCGTCGTTACCGTGCGTGGATCCGCTGGAACGCCGCGATGACGGTGCACCGCGCCCAGCGCCCCGGCGTGGGTGTCGGTGGACACATTTCGACGTACGCGTCCAGCGCGTCGCTGTACGAGGTCGGCTTCAACCACTTCTTCCGCGGCAAGAACCACCCGGGTGGTGGCGACCAGATCTTCATCCAGGGTCACGCCTCCCCCGGTGTCTACGCCCGCGCGTTCCTCGAGGGCCGCCTGTCCGAGCACCAGCTCGACGGCTTCCGCCAGGAGTACTCGCACGCCGGTCCGGGCGGCGGCCTGCCGTCGTACCCGCACCCGCGCCTCATGCCGGACTTCTGGGAGTTCCCCACGGTCTCCATGGGCATCGGCCCGATGAACGCGATCTACCAGGCGCGGTTCAACCGCTACCTGCGCGACCGCGGCATCAAGGACACGTCCGACCAGCACGTGTGGGCGTTCCTCGGCGACGGCGAGATGGACGAGCCCGAGTCGCGCGGCCTGCTGCAGCTCGCCGCGAACGAGCAGCTCGACAACCTGACGTTCGTGGTCAACTGCAACCTGCAGCGCCTCGACGGTCCGGTGCGCGGCAACGGCAAGATCATCCAGGAGCTGGAGTCGTTCTTCCGCGGCGCCGGCTGGAACGTCATCAAGGTCGTCTGGGGCCGCGAGTGGGACGCGCTGCTGCACGCCGACCGCGACGGCGCGCTCGTCAACCTGATGAACAACACGCCGGACGGCGACTACCAGACGTACAAGGCGAACGACGGCGCGTACATCAAGGAGCACTTCTTCGGCCGCGACCCGCGGACGAAGGCGCTCGTCGACCCGATGACCGACGACGAGGTGTGGAACCTCAAGCGCGGCGGCCACGACTACCGCAAGGTCTACGCGGCCTACAAGGCGGCGACCGAGACCGTCGGCCAGCCGACCGTCATCCTCGCGAAGACGATCAAGGGCTACTCGCTCGGCAAGCACTTCGCGGCGCGCAACGCGACGCACCAGATGAAGAAGATGACCCTGGACGACCTCAAGGGCTTCCGGGACAGCCTGCGCATCCCGATCTCCGACGAGGTGCTCGAGAAGGACCCGTACCTGCCGCCGTACTACCACCCCGGGCAGGACAACCAGGAGATCCAGTACATGCTGGAGCGCCGCCGTCAGCTGGGTGGCTTCCTGCCGGAGCGCCGCACGAAGTCCAAGGCGCTCGTGCTGCCGGGCGACAAGGTCTACGAGGGCATCAAGCGCGGCTCTGGCAAGCAGGAGGTCGCCACGACGATGGCGTTCGTCCGGCTCGTCCGCGACCTCGCGAAGGACCCGGAGATCGGCCCGCGCATCGTGCCGATCATCCCGGACGAGGCACGAACGTTCGGCATGGACTCCATGTTCCCGACGCAGAAGATCTACAACCCGAACGGCCAGGCGTACACCTCGGTGGACGCCAACCTGATGCTCGCCTACAAGGAGTCCGAGCAGGGCCAGATCCTGCACGAGGGCATCAACGAGGCGGGTTCCACGGCGTCGTTCACGGCGGTCGGCACGTCCTACGCCACGCAGGGCGAGCCGATGATCCCGATCTACATCTTCTACTCGATGTTCGGTTTCCAGCGCACGGGCGACGGCCTGTGGGCGGCGGCGGACCAGATGGCGCGCGGCTTCGTGCTGGGTGCCACCGCGGGCCGCACCACGCTGACCGGTGAGGGCCTGCAGCACGCCGACGGCCACTCGATCCTGCTGGCGCACACGAACCCGGCCGTCGTCTCCTACGACCCGGCGTGGTCGTTCGAGGTGGCGCACATCGTCAAGGACGGTCTGCGCAGGATGTACGGCGAGAACGCCGAGAACATCTTCTACTACATGACGGTCTACAACGAGCCGTACGTGCAGCCGGCCGAGCCGGAGGGCCTGGACGTGGAAGGCCTCCTGCGGGGCCTCTACAAGTACCAGGACGGCCCGCAGACCGGTGGCCCGCGTGCCCAGATCCTCGGGTCCGGCGTGGGCCTCCCGTGGGCGCTCAAGGCGCAGAAGATGCTCGCCGAGGAGTGGGGCGTGTCGGCGGACGTGTGGTCCGCCACGTCCTACTCGGAGCTGCGCCGCGACGCCGTCGAGACCGACCGCCACAACCTGCTGCACGTGGACGCCGAGCCGCGCGTGCCGTACGTGACGCAGGTGCTCAAGGACGTGCAGGGCCCGGTCGTCGCCGTGTCCGACTGGGCGTCGGCGATCCCGGACCTGATCCGCCCGTACGTCCCGACCGACATGACGACCCTGGGCACGGACGGCTTCGGCTTCTCCGACACCCGCCCGGCCGCTCGCCGCCACTTCCTGGTGGACGCGGAGTCCGTCGTCGTCGCCACGCTGGCCGCACTGGCCCGGCGCGGCGAGGTCGAGCAGTCGAAGGTCGTCGAGGCGGCGCGCAAGTACCGCATCGACGACGTGCAGGCCGCTGGCCCGTCCACGGGCGACGCGGGCCTCGCGTAGTAGTCACTGGTCGTGAAAAGGGCCGCTCCGCACGGGGCGGCCCTTTTCACGCCCTCAGCGCGTACTCGGTGAACTGACCGGCGATCCGGAACCCCAGACGCCGGTAGACGGTCTCGCCGTCCTCAGAGGCCTGCAGGACGGCAATACGGCACCCTTCGGCGCGTGCGGTGCGCAACGCGGCCAACGTGATCGCACTGCCGTAGCCGCGTCGGCGGTCTCCGGCGAGGGTCGCGATGTTGTAGATCCCGGCGACTCCGGCGTGCAGGAACACCTCAGCCGTGCACACCGCACGGCCGTCCACGTACCCGACGAGGTAGCGGGCGTTGCTCGTCAACGCGTGTGGGGCGGCTTCGGCGTAGAAGCGGCGGACCGTCTCGGCGGGCGGGTCCCAGTTCGCGGCCAGCACGGTGGCGTAGGAGGCGAGTTGCTCCGCCGTGGTCACCGGGCGGACGTCCAGGGCTTCGGCGCTCGGGAGCGGCCCGTCGAGGTCGAGCCACATGCCGGTCTCCGTCTCGGACCGGTCGAGCCCCGCCGCCAGCAGCCTGTCACCCAGGCCGTTCGGGCCAGGACCGACCCACCACGAGAACGGGCGGCCGGTGGCGCGGACCGTGCGGACGGCCCCGGCCACGTCGGCGGTGGAGCGGGCCGCCGCGACGATGTTGAACGTGTCGTCGGGCAGCCCGCTGTCCGCGATGAGCAGGTCAGCCGTCTCGGTGACGGTCGCGCCGGGCAGGTGGCGGTGCAGATGGCACGCGTGCTCGGCGAGGTTGCGTTCCATCCGGTCGTGCAGGTCGTCGATCACACCGCCATCTGACCACGGTCAGCACTGCGCGACGGGCTGGGCGCTCAGCAGCGGTCCGTCGGCGCGGGCGTCCAGCAGCAACGGGACCAGGGCCCGCGCCTCCTGCTTCAGCGGCACGATCCGGTCGCCGCCGCGCAGGTACTGGGACTTGATGCCGTGCAACGCCAGTTCGTCCTGCACCTCGACGTACTGCGCGCCGGTCAGCACGTACCCGCACGGTGCGGTGACGACGTCCGACGGGTCCGGGGGCTGGTTGTCGGCGCCGCCGAAGTAGATCGGGCCCGTCCGCACCGCCCGCGAGGCCGCGTTGGCCGCCTCGATGCCCGCACGGTTGTCGCGCACGAACGACTGGGTGCCGTCCAGCGCGAGCAGGTGCGACTCGACCCGGTACGCCGGGGTGTTGTCGACGTTGGTCTCCACCAGCAGACCCATGCCGTGCTTCACCCCGCCGGTGTTGCGCAGGATGCGTTCCTGGCCGTCACCGGCCACCTGGCGGACGGGCTCGCCGGTCACCGGGTCGACGTAGATGCCGTAGACGCCGGACGTGCGCCCGGCCGCCTCGACCGAAGGCCGGACGTACGAGCGCGAGAGCGACTCGGACAGGTCGTGCACACCGTCAGCGACGTTCAGGTTGCGCGGCCACAGCCAGAGGACGTCCTTCACGTAGTAGGGCGCCGACGGGCCGAACTCGTGCAGGTCGTGGATGACGTCGGGCTGCCAGTCGCGGATGACCGACGCCATCGCGCGGGCTTCCGACGAACGCAACAGCAGGTGGTCGCGGTTGATGTCGATGCCGGCGGAGTTGCCGCGGGTGTCGGCGACGCGGCCGTCCGGGTTGGCGTTCGGCACGAAGAGGTAGGTGACGGACGACGAACGCGGCAGGGAGCGCATGCGGATCAGGCACGCCTCGCGGCCGGCAGGTTCGTCGCCGTGCTGCGAGCAGATGAAGAGAACCACCGTGCGCGCGGTGCGGGTGCCCACGCGCACGAGCTGGATCGGGCGGCCCTGAGCGGTGACGCCGATCTCCGAGACGGGGAGGCCGGTGGCGCGCAGGTAGGCCTGTTCCTCGGCCTCGGTGGTCCACTTGCCGGTGAGCTCGAATCCGGTGCGCAGAGGCGGTGCGGCCTGTGCCGGAACGGCTACCAGCGACGAGACAGCGGTCAGCAGAGCGATCAACAGTCCCCTCATAGAGGAGACTTTGCCGCCTGTGTCAACCGGCGGGCGGTGCGGTTCCAGTCCAGGAAGCCGTGGACCACCAGGCCCGCGAAGATCACGTAGACGAACGCGCTGAAGTACAGGCCCGACTGGATCTGCAGCGGCACGCCGACGGCGTCGACCACCAGCCACACCAGCCAGAACTCGACGAGCCCCAGGCCCTGCAGCGCGAAGGCGAGGATGGTGCCGATGAAGATCGCGGCGTCCGGCCACGGCGCCCACGAGGCGTCGAGCGCGTCCAGCACCAGCGCGAACGCGACCGTGCCGACGACGAACGCGGCCGCGACGGCGATGCGTTCGCGCCAGGAACCCTTGCGCACCACCACGCCGAAGACCGGGTCACGCCGGCGTGCCCAGGCGTACCAGCCGTAGACGGCGATCGCACCGACGGCGACCTGACGGGTGGCGAGGCCTCCGAGGTGCGCCGACATGTAGACCGTGAAGAGCAACGCGACCGAGACCAGCTGAACAGGCCAGGTCAAGAGTGAACGGCGCTGCGCGAGGAACACCACCGCGAGCGCCAGCACCTGCCCGACCAGCTCCGTGTACGCGATCTTCTGCCCGAAGATCGTCAGTCCCATCTCGTACCACACGGTTGTTCCCCCGCGGTTCAGTCGCAGTACACCGGTGTTTCCTACGGTCCCACCATGTCATCTTCCTTAGCACTGGCGCTCGTGCCTTTGTTCCTGACCACTCCTGTGCCGCCCGTCATCACACCGACGGTCATCACGCAGACGTTCGAGGAGCCCGCCGACGCGGACGACCCGGCCATCTGGGTGAACCCGCGCAACACCGAACGCAGTGTGGTCCTGGGCACTCTGAAGGAAGGGGGCCTGGCCGCGTTCGACCTGAACGGCCGCACGATCGGCGTCTACCCGGCACCGCTGCCGCCGACACCGGACGCCAAGCCCGGCCGCTACAACAACGTCGACGTCCTCGGCGACCTGGCGTTCGTCAGCGACCGGGGCCGTGACCGCATCCGGGTGTTCCAAGTGGACGAACACGGCGCGAAGGACGTCACGAACCCCGCCACGAAGCCGGTGTTCAGCAAGACCGAGGCGGAGGTCGACGAGCAGCGCACCGCGTACGGCCTGGCCGCCGGTCGCGTCCACGGCAAGGACGTCGTTGTGACCAGCCGCCGCAACGAGACGAGCATCGCGCTCCTGCAAGTGCGGAAGGGCAAGACCTACGACACCAAGAAGGTGTCCACTCTGGACCTTCCGAGCACCTTCACCCTGCCGAACGGCCGGCAGTGGACCGTGTGCGGTGAGCCCGGCGAGGGCCCGCAGGTCGAGGGCATGGTGATCGACGAGGAGACCAACACCCTGTACGCCGCTCAGGAGGACGTCGGCATCTGGCGCATCCCGTTGCGCTCCAACGGCTTCGGCAAGCCGCAGCTCGTCGACAAGGTCCGCACCTGGGGAGCGCCGCAGAAGTACGACCCCGAGACGGAGGAGTGCGTCGCCGACGGCCCGAACCCCGGCTTCGGCGGCAAGTGGCTCGAAGCCGACGCCGAGGGCCTCACGATCGCGGACGACGTGCTGCTCGCCTCCAGCCAGGGCGACTCGCGCTTCGTCGCCTACCGCAAGGCGGACATGAAGCCCCTCGAGGACTTCCGCGTCAAGGACGTCGAGCACTCCGACGGCGCCGACGTCGTCCTGGGCAAGCTCAACCTGCTCGTCGTCCACGACGGAGAACGCCCCGATGGCACCGGATTCGCGTTCATCAGGTTCTAGTCTGTCCCGATGGGGATCCTGGGCCTGCACGCCCTCAACCGGGCACTGATCGAACGCCAGATGCTGCGCGAGCGCGCCGACCTGAGCGCGCTCGCCACCATCGAGCACCTGTTCGGCATCCAGGCCCAGGAACCGAAGTCGCCCTACGTCGGCCTCTGGACGCGGCTCCGGGCCTTCCGGCCGCAGGAGCTCGAAACCCTCCTGACCGGCCGGGAGGCCGTCCGCATCCTGCTGATGCGCGGCACGATCCACCTGGTCAGCGCACGCGACGCGCTCGGCCTGCGCCCCCACACCCAGCTCCGGCTCGACCGCGAACTGCAGAGCGGCCCGTTCGCGGCGAGACTGCGAGGCCTCGACTTCGACGAGATCGCCGAGGCGGGCCGCAAGATCCTCGACGACACCCCGCAGGGCACCGCGGACGCCGGCAAGCAGCTCAGGGAACGCTGGCCCGACCGCGAGCACACCGTCCTCGGCAACGCGCTGCGCAACAAGCTCGCCCTCGTGCAACTGCCGCCGCGCGGCCTGTGGCACAGCAGCGGAAGGGCGATCTGCACGACCGTCGAGAACTGGCTCGGCCGGCCGCAGGAAGCCGTCAGCAAGGAAGAGGTCGTCCTGCGCTACCTGAAGGCGTTCGGCCCGGCGAGCGTCATGGACGCCCAGCAGTGGTCCGGCCTCACCAGGCTGAAGGACACCTTCGAGGCCCTGCGCCCGCGGCTCGTCACGTTCCGGAACGAGGCCGGCAAGGAGCTCTTCGACCTGCCCGACGCCCCGCGCCCCGACCCGGAGACCCCGCTCCCGGTGCGGCTCCTGCCCGAGTTCGACAACATCCTGCTCGCCCACTCCGACCGCCGCCGCGTCATCGCGGACGACCGGCTCGGCGTCGTCATCGGCGGCAAGCCCACGGTCCTCGTCGACGGCTTCGTCGTCGCAACCTGGGCGATCACCAAGGACCGCACCGTCACCGTCGACTACATCGATGCGCAGCCGAAGAGCAGGCAGAAGGCGGTCGCCGAGGAGTGCGACCGCCTTCAGGACTGGGTTCGCGCGAACTAGGCGGCGACGTCCACGTGCGCGCCGTCACCGACCACGAGCCGGTGCTGGCGCGCCGAACCGACGCGGGCCCGGCGCCCGATCAACGACGTCTCGATGCCCGAGACGTTGTGCACGGTGGCCTCGTTCAGCACGATCGAGTCGGCCACCCCGGACTCGACGATCCGGCAGTCCGCGCCGATCGACGTGTACGGACCGATGATCGACTCCTCGACCAGCGTCCCGGCGCCGATGATCGCGGGCCCGACGATGCACGACCGCACCACGCGCGCACCCTCCTCGACCACGACGTCACCGATCAGCCGCGACTCGTCGTCGACGATGCCCTGGATGTCGCCCCGCAGGCCCATGAGCAGCTCGCGGTTGCACTCCAGCACGTCCTCGACCTTCCCGGTGTCCTTCCAGAACCCCGAGTACATGCGCGCCCGCACGTCGCGTTCGTGCGTCACCAGCCACTGCAGCGCGTCCGTGATCTCGAACTCGCCGCGCCACGACGGCTCGATCGCGTCGACGGCGGTGTGGATCGCGGGCGTGAAGAAGTAGACGCCGATCATCGCGAGGTCGCTGCGCGGCTCCTGCGGGTGCTCGATCAACCGCGTCACGCGCGAGTTCTCGTCCACCTCCGCGACGCCGTAGAGCCGCGGGTCCTCGACCTTGTCCACCAGCACCTGGGCGGACGGCCGCAGCCGGGCGAACTCGTCCGCGATCTGGCCGATGCCCTCGACCAGCACGTTGTCACCCATGTACATCACGAAGTCGTCGTCACCGAGGAACGGCCGGGCGATCCGCACGCAGTGCGCGAGACCGAGCGGCTGGTCCTGCTGGATGTAGGTGATCGAGACACCGAGGTACGAGCCGTCGCCGAACAGCTCGGAGATCTCCTGCGCACCGTCACCGACGACGATGCCGATCTCGGTGATGCCGACGTCCCGCAGGTTCTCCACGACGTACTCGAGCACCGGCTTGTTCGCGATGGGGACGATCTGTCGAGGCAGCGAGTATCCGGCCGGGCGCACGCCCGCGGACAGCACAAGGGCTTTCATAGGTCCTCCACCGCGACGGAACAGTTCGGGTGGATACGAGGCTCCGTCCGGGCGGTGGACCGTCCCTGGAGAACCCCCAGAACACCAAGAAGGGGCCCTGCGCGTGATGTTTGCGCAGGGCCCCTTCTCAAAAGTCAGAACCTCTAGCTCATGGGAGTGCCAGACGGCGGCGTCTGCATGTCACCCATGCGTCCGCCCACGGTCTGGGGCATCTCCTGCGACGCGCGCGGCATCGGGGACTGGGCCTGTGCCTCGTCCTGCACGCGGGTCAGCCAGCCCTCCCAGCGCGCCTGCATCGGGCGGACCAGGCCGCCACCGACACCGATGATGACGACGCCCGCGATGGTGGCGAGGACGGCGATCAGGACCGGCATGGTCACCGAGATCGCGATGCCCAGCTGGTTGAGGGCCGCGATGACGCCGAGCGCCATCACGAAGCCGTAGGTGATGTTGCCCATGATCTTCGTGTACGAGCGCTGGCCCAGCGCACCGGTGACGAGACCCTTGAGCGCGGTGCCGATCGCCGACGCGACGATCACGAGAACCATCGCCACGACGATGCGCGGCAGGTACGCGATGACCTCGTTGAGCAGCGTGCTGACCGGGTTCGAGGCGCCGAAGACGCCGAACGCGAGCTGCAGCGCGATGAGCAGCACGAAGTAGTAGACGATCTTGGCGATGAGGCCGGAGGCGTCCATCGACGACTGGCGCATCGCGCCGTTGAGGCCCGACTTGTCGACGAGCTTCTCGAAGCCGACGCGCTTGAGCAGGAACTGGACGCCCTTGGCGAGAGCCTTGGCGATGAACCAGCCGATGACCAGGACGAGCAGGAAGCCGAGCAGCTTCGGCACGAACGTGGCGACCATCGCCCACGCCTGGCCCAGGCCCTCGGTGATTTGCGAGCCCACGGGCCCTCCAATGAACAAAAGTTGCGGTGAGTGAAGATCAGACGCGCTGATCGTTTCGCGGATCACACCGCTCCACAACTTCGACACTGCTACACGAAAGGGTGGCTGACGTGGATTTTTGTCTCAATACAGTCCAGAGTGGAACCACCGGTGGGGACCGGGGAGAGGGAAGCGCCCGCCACGCTCCGTGGCGGGCGCTTCCACATGTCCGGACCTGTCACGGCCGGGCGGAGAACCCCCGGCCGTCGAGGTAGGCCTGGATCCCCTCCGGCGACAACGTGGGGGCCGCACCTCCCTGCCCGTCCTTCGGCACGTCCGGCCGCGGGTCGCCGGCGCACTCGGAGCTGCTGCCCGGCAGAGCACCGTCGATCAGGTACCGGTTGACCTTGCCGTCGACGCACGCGTTGCCGCCGTTGTAGAGGCCGTGCTTGCCCTCGTCGGTGACGGTGATCAGGTTGTGGCCGAGCCGCTGCGCCATCGCCGGACCGCTCGCGTACTGGGTCTGCGTGTCGCCCTCGGACTGCACGACAACGCCGATCGGGTAGCCGCCGCGGGCGATCTTCACCGGCGGCTCCGGAGGCGTGAACGAGCGGAACGTGCAGGTCATGGGCGCCGCCCTGACGATGCCGAAGCCGTACGGGTAGCGCTCGCGGAACATCCGCATGTCCTCGTAGTAGACGCTGACGTCGGTCGGCCAGTCGGACTCGCAGGTGACGGTGTCGAAGACGCCCGACCGCAGCTCCTCCAGACCGGTCTTCGCGAGCACCTGACCGGCCTTGGCCCCCTCGGCGTTGGCGGGCTTCTCCCCCGACCGCAGCTTGGTCACGATCGACGCCAGATCCGACCACAGTGGACGGTAGCGGGCACCGACGCCCATGGCGCCGTCGAAGGAGGAGCGGTTGTGCTCGCCGATCGGCGTCGCGTGCACCTTCGCGGCGACCTTCTCGACCTCGGCCAGCACCTCGTCGCGGGACTTGCCGAGCCCGAACTTCTCGTTGCGCTCGCCCGCCCACGTGGCCCACGACTCGACGTCCAGCCGGTAGGCGATGGCCTGCTGGCGGAACTGCTCGTGCCAGATCCACTCGGGGTGCACGGCCGAGTCGAGCACGCTGCGGTCGAGCCGGTTCGGGAACAGGGTCCCGTACACGGCGCCCAGGTACGTGCCGTAGGAGTAGCCCAGGTAGTTGATCTTCTGCTCGCCCAGCACGGCGCGCACGACGTCCATGTCCCGCGCGGTGTTCGCGGTGCTGATGAACTGCCGGATCCCGCCGCCGGACCTCTGGCAGGCCTCCTCGGCCTCGCGCGCCTCGGCCGCCCACTTGCCGAACTCGCCGTCGGCGGGCCGCGACTCCGGCGCGGCGATCGCGGGCGCGGAGCGGCAGTTCAGCGCCGTCGAACCGCCGACGCCGCGCGGGTCGATGCCGATCACGTCGTAGACCTGGGCGAGCTCGGACCTCATCAGGAACAGCGGCAGGCCGAGCCCGGAGCCGCCGGGTCCACCCGGATTGGTGAAGAGCACACCACGGCGCCGATCGGCCGCCGCGGCCTTCTTGCGGCTGATCGTCAGGTTGATCCGGTCGCCGGCCGGCTTGGCGTGGTCGAGCGGCGCGACGAGCGTCGCGCACTCCAGCTCGGCGAGCTTCCCCTCGCACGCCGCCCACTTGACGGGTTGCGCGTGGAACTCGGCGAGCGGGTCGGGTGGATCGGCGGAGGCGGTCGCGCTCGTGGTCAGCAGAACGACGATCCCTAGGACCAGTGCCGGGTACCTGCGCAAGACGAAACCTCCACGCCGTGCCGAAAGACCTCTGCCGCCCGAAGGTATGGCCGTTCACTCGGGCACATGGGTTCTGTCACCCATCCCGGTGATGTCAGTGCGACCGCCTAAGCTGCGGGTATGACCAGCAGCAAGGCGAAGGAGGAGCACCCGCCGACGCTCTCCGCCCGCACCATGCGCAAGATCGAACGCGCGTCGGGCTCGCTCGCGACCGCCAGCGTGGCCGAGATGGAGCGGCGCCTGCCGTGGTTCGCGCGGATGCCCGCCGACCAGCGGGCGAGCGTGTTGCTGCTGATCCAGAACGGCGTGGCCGGGTTCGTCGAGTGGCTGCACGACCGGCAGCAGGCGATCCGGCTGACCGCGGACGCGTTCCGCAGCGCCCCCAAGGACATCTCCCGCTGGGTGAGCCTGCGCCAGACCGTCGAGCTCGTGCGGATAGCCCTGGAGCTCTTCGAGGGGCAGCTGCCGGAGATGGCGGCGGACGAGGCCGAGCGCGCGCTGCTGATGGAGGGCGTGCTGCGGTACGGGCGGGAGATCGCCTTCTCCGCCGCCACCTCCTACGCGGCGGCCGCCGAGGCGCGTGGCGCGTGGGACGCGCGGCTCGAAGCGCTGGTCGTCGACGGCATCGTGCGTGGCGACCCGGAGGAGTCGCTGCTGTCCCGCGGCGCCGCGCTGGGCTGGGACCCGGCGCTGGAGGCGACGGTGCTGGTCGGCAACCCCGGCGGCGAGGACCCGCCCGCGATCATCTACTCGGTGCGCAGCAAGGCGGCCCGCGCCGGTCGTCCGGTGCTGCTGTCCGTGCAGGGCTCACGGCTGGTCGTCGTGCTCGGCGGCCCGACGGAGACCGGGGAGGACGTGCTGGGGCGCATCGCCGAGGGCTTCGGTGAGGGCCCGGTCGTCGCCGGGCCGACGGTGAAGTCGCTGTCCGAGGCGCATCGCAGCGCCAGTGACGCGTTGAGCGGGCTGCGCGCGGTCGTGGGCTGGCCCGCCGCCCCTCGTCCCGTCCGCTCGCTCGACCTGCTGCCGGAACGGGCGCTGGCGGGCGACCCGGAGGCGGAGTGGCAGCTGGTCGACAGGGTCGCCCGGCCGCTGGAGGACGCGGGCGGCGCGCTGCTGGAGACCGTGGACGCCTTCCTGGAGGTCGGAGGCGTGCTGGAGACGTGCGCGAAAAGACTGTTCGTGCACCCGAACACGGTCAGATATCGCCTTCGGCGCGTTCAGGAAATGACGGGAAGAAATGCACATGACGCTCGAGACGCACTTGTGCTTCGCGTCGCTTTGTCTGTAGGACGCCTTGCTCGCTCCCGTGGCCTGTGGTAACGAACGGGTTGTGACGGACTTCGCACACATCCGTTAGGGTGAGGGCCAAACGACCTTGCACCACGCTGAGCTGGGCTTACGCCGGGGAGCGTTCACCTGAACGACACTTTTGTAGGGTCTCTACAAATACGATCGCCGTACTTCGTTCTTTACGGCATGGGGTACCGGTGGGTTCACCAGCTTTAGTAATCGACGTGATCGCACTCCTCGCGCCCGGACAAGGGTCCCAGACGCCCGGCATGCTCACCCCCTGGCTCGAACTGGAGGGGGCGGAGAAGCAGGTCCGGACGTGGTCGGAGATCACGGGCCTGGACCTGGTGCGTCTCGGCACCACGGCGGAGGCCGACGAGATCGTCGACACCGCGATCACCCAGCCGCTCGTCGTGGCTCTCGCCGTGCTCGCGTTCGGTGAGCTGCGCAAGCGCCTCGAACTGCCCTCCGCCGTGATCGTCGGCGGTCACTCGGTCGGCGAGCTCGCCGCCGCGGCCGTCGCGGGCGTCATCAGCGCCGACGACGCCGTCGCGCTGGCCGCCGTGCGCGGTGCCGCGATGGCCCAGGCGTGCGCGCTGGAGCCCACCGGCATGGCCGCGGTGCTCGGCGGCGACGAGCCGGAGGTCCTCGCCCGCCTGGAGGAGCTCGGTCTCGTGCCCGCGAACCGCAACGGCGCCGGCCAGATCGTCGCGGCCGGTCCGCACTCCGCGCTCGACGAGCTCGTGGCGAACCCGCCCGGCCCGGCCAAGATCCGCAAGCTGGCCGTCGCGGGCGCGTTCCACACCAAGTACATGGCGCCCGCCGAAGACGCGGTGCGCGCTCGTGCCGCCGAGGTCACCACGCACGACCCGTCGCTGCCGCTGGTGTCCAACAAGGACGGTCAGGTCGTCACCGAGGGCTCCGAGGTGCTGGCGCGCCTGGTCTCCCAGGTGACGAGCCCCGTCCGCTGGGACCTCTGCCAGGCCACGTTCGTCGAGAAGGGCATCGCGGGCTCGGTCGAGCTGCCGCCCGCCGGCGTGCTGACGGGTCTCGCGAAGCGTGCGATGAAGGGCACCGCCACTCTCGCCCTGAAGACCCCCGACCAGCTTGAGAAGGTCTCCGAACTGTTCGAGACCGTTGGAGCCGATAAGTGACGACCTTCCAGGCCCCGAGCGCAGCCGCCGGGTGCCGCATCCTCGGTCTCGGCAGCTACCGGCCCGAGACCGTGGTGAGCAACCACGACCTGGCCGCGCGCATGGACACCTCGGACGAGTGGATCCGTGAGCGCGTCGGCATCGTGAACCGCCACGTCGCCGCCAAGGACGAGGGCGTCGTGGACATGTCGGTCCTCGCCGCCACCAGGGCGATCGAGGACGCGGGCCTCACCGCGGCCGACATCGGCGGCGTGATCGTGGCGACGTGCACCATGCCGTCGACCATCCCGAACGCCGCCGCGCAGGTCGCCACGAGGCTCGGCATCCAGGCCGCGGCCGCGTTCGACCTGAACGCCGCGTGCGCGGGCTTCTGCTACGCCGTCGCGACCGCTGCGGACATCGTCCGCGCGGGCACGGTGCGCAACATCCTCGTCGTCGGCGCGGAGAAGCTCACCGACTGGATGCACCCCGACGACCGCTCGACCGCGATCATCTTCGCGGACGGCGCGGGTGCCGTCGTGGTCGGCGCCAGCGACACGAACGAGATCGGCCCCGTCGCGTGGGGCTCGGACGGCTCCATGTCCGAGGTCATCCGCATCGACGACCGCGACTCGTTCATCACCCAGGAAGGCCAGACGGTCTTCCGCTGGGCGACGACGCAGGTCGCTCCGGTAGCGATCCGCGCCGCCGAACTCGCGGGCGTCGAGCTGTCCGACGTGGACGTCTTCGTCCCGCACCAAGCCAACCTGAGGATCATCGAGGCCATCGCCAAGCGCCTTCGCAAGAATGGTGCGCGCGAGGACCTGAAGGTCGCTCGAGACATCGTCGAATCCGGCAACACCTCCTCGGCCTCGGTCCCCATGGCGCTCGACCACATGAGGTCCGCGGGCGAGATCTCCTCCGGAGACGTGGTGCTGATGGTCGGTTTCGGCGCGGGCCTGTCCTACGCGGGACAGGTCGTGCGGTGCCCGTGAGCACCACCCCCGGTTTTTCCATCGTTTCAATCGAAAGGGAACTTCAGTGAGCGACAACGTCCTTACCGGTCTTGCCGAGATCGTCGAAGAGGTCGCCGGCGTGGCCGCCGACGACGTCACCGCTGAGAAGTCCTTCGTGGACGACCTCGACATCGACTCGCTGTCGATGGTCGAGATCGCCGTCCAGGCTGAGGACAAGTTCGGCGTGAAGATCCCGGACGACGAGCTGGCCAACCTCAAGACCGTTGGTGACGCGGTGAACTACATCACCAGCAACAAGTGACTTCCGGCATCGAGGTCGTCATCACCGGGCTGGGTGCCACCACCCCGCTCGGTGGTGATGTCACGTCCACCTGGGACGCGCTTCTGGCGGGCAAGAGCGGCGTGGGTCCGATGACCCACGACTGGGTCGAGAAGTACGACCTGCCCGTCAAGATCGCGTCGCAGCTCGTGGTGGACCCGACCGAGGTGCTCCCCCGAGTAGAGGCGCGCCGCCTGGACCGCTCCGAGCAGGTCGCCATCGTCGCGTCCCGCCAGGCGTGGTCCGACGCGGGCCACAACGACGACACCGTCGACCGCCAGCGCCTCGCCGTCATCATCGGCACGGGCATCGGCGGCGCGATCACCCTGCTGACCCAGGACGACCTCCTGGAACAGCACGGCCTGCGCAAGGTGTCGCCGCTGACCGTCCCGATGCTGATGCCGAACGGCCCGGCCGCGCACGTGGGCCTGGAGCTGAAGGCTCAGGCGGGCGTGCACGCCCCGGTCTCCGCCTGCGCGTCCGGCGCCGAGGCCATCGCCTGGGCCTACCGCATGATCATGTCCGGCGAAGCCGACGTGGTCGTCGCGGGCGGCGCCGAAGCGTGCATCACGGCCATCCCGGTGGCGGGCTTCAGCCAGGCCCGCACCATGAGCACCCGCAACGACGAGCCGGAGAAGGCGTCGCGCCCGTTCGACACGGCCCGCGACGGTTTCGTCCTCGGCGAGGGCGCGGGCGTCATGGTCCTGGAACGCCGCGAGTTCGCGGAGGCCCGCGGAGCCAAGATCTACGGCCGCCTGGCAGGCATCGGCACCTCCGCCGACGGCTACCACATCACGGCCCCGGACCCCGAGGGCGTGGGCCAGTCGCGAGCGATCGCAGCGTCCCTGCGCTCGGGCGGCATCGACCCGTCCGACGTGGGCCACGTCAACTGCCACGCCACCTCCACCCCGGTGGGCGACGTCGCGGAGACCGTGGCGATCCGCAAGGCGATCGGCGACCACCCGATCCTGACCGCACCGAAGGGCGCCCTCGGGCACCTGCTGGGAGCGGCGGGCGCCGTCGAGGCCATCGTCACCGTGCTGTCCATCCGCGACGGCATCGTTCCCCAGACGCTCAACCTGGAGAACCTCGACCCGGCCGTCACGCTGGACGTGGTGGCGGGCGAACCACGCAAGATCAAGCTCGAGGCCGCGGTGAACGACTCGTTCGGGTTCGGCGGCCACAACGTGGCCCTGGCCTTCACTCCGGCCTAGCACCACTTCGCTCCACCTCAGGGGCCCGGTCCGCACTGCGGACCGGGCCTTTGTGCTTGTCCGGCAAGGGTCAGGGCGAGGCGGGAGAAGGACAGGGCGGGAGAAGGGCGGGGCAGGGCAGGGCGGATGGGGCGGAGCGGAGCGAGGCGGAACAGATGGGCGCTTGGTCCATCGCGATGCCGAAGGCGAGCCGTCTTACCAAGAGCCAAGGGTGGGGTGGTCCCGTCACGAGTCGCACCTCAGCTCTTGCTGCATCTGAAGGGGAGGGTCAAGTCGACACGCTTTTCGTCGACTTGACCCTCCCCTTCAGATGTGGCCCGCTCGGGTGCGACTCGTGACGGGACCACCCCACCGACGCCACCCGGCAAAGCAACGCGCCTCCGCCCAACGCATCAGGCGTGCCATCAACCTGCGCGTGGCGTGGGCCGGTCTTTGATCAGATTGTGGGGGTCTGGGGGCGGAGTCCCCAGGGAGCAACGCAACACAACGCCCGCAACGCGACCAGACCTACGAACTCGAAACCGGCGGCCGCCAACGCAACAGGGGGACGACCCACCCAACCGGCGCGCACAGGCAACAAAGCCCCGAAGCCGAAGGCGAGCTCAGCACTTCTCCATCTGAGGGTTCCGGTTCTCCGGCGCCTCATCCACCTTCAACACCCCACCCTCCCAGACCAGCACATAAACCACCCGCCACCGGATACACCCCTCAGGCAAAGCAGGCGGAGCCTTCGAAACGTCCTGAGTGGACACAAAAGAGATCAACACCCGCAACCGCCGCCCGACCACATCGGACTCGACCCGCTGCACCACCATCCCGCCATCCCGGGTGGACTCGTAAGCAGCGACCCACCCGGCCTCAGGCGTGGACGAAACCCGCCGAGCCGACACGACCTCACGCCAAGCGTCGAAATCGCGAGAGTTGATCGAGTCGAAGTAGGCCTGCAGCACCCGCTGCACGGCAGTCCGATCGGGATGGGTGAACGAGTCCGGACTCAACCGGACCTCCGCGGGCCCGGGCAGAGCCCCGACGACGGACGAGGACGCGACCGCCGGCGCCCCACGAGCCTCGGCGGGGCGCGAGTACACGGTCCGGCCCACCATCCCGGCCGCCACGGCGGCTCCGGCGATCACGACCACGGCCGACACCAGCCAGCGGCTTGCCACGCTCCCCACACGCGCAGCCTAGTCGCACGACACGCCGGGCAGCAGAGGGCTGCACACAAAACGTGTCGCGTTACATCAAAACACGGATTTCACTCGAACGATTACATCACACCGAAATTTAGTGAGTTGCATGTAGCAAGACAATGTTTGCTACATAAAGGTGGAAATCCAATCTCATCCTACGAATGGGTTCGAACGGGTGTCTCCATACCGCCGTTCGGCCGTACCAAACGCGCAATAGCAGCCAATTGTGGCTTCACTCGGAAAGAGCAGCCAACACAGCGCGTGCATGACGTTTGCACCTGCCCAACTATACGTCGAGGCCCGGATGGAATTGCCCAGCTCAGAGGCGCCGTTTAACAGAACGCTTCGGTGCCGTTTAGCGGAAACCTGGCGCGAGACCGATCAAGCGACCGGCAGCAAACATCTCAACCGGGTGAGATGGGCCCAAACCTCATCACCTGAAGTCACATACGCACCGGTAACCGATGGTCTTTCGGACACGAACGGGGGACCCATATGACCCTAACGGCGGATTCCCCATAGCTGCGAAATCGTGCGGAAATATGCCGCAACAAAGAAACGCAAACGAGTCAGGGAGGGGAATTCGGTGGACCTCAGATACGAGGCGTACTGCTTCGCCGATCGGCAGTTCTACGATCTGCAGAGCAGCACCGAAAGCACTCCTCAGGACGACTTCTCCACCGAACTCCCCGCGCTTCCACTCGACTGGGCGACGGTGGAACGCAACGTGTGGCGGCACCATCACCCGATGGGGGTGCAGCTGCCCACTCAAGGGTGGAAAATCCACGTTTCCGCTGGACTCGACAACGCCGGCCGGGTATTGAAGGCCGCTTTCGACTACTGCGTCGATCGGCGAATCCCCTTCAAGTACCTGCAGTCGATGTCGATCGTGCTGGCCCGCAACTCGAAGTACGCGCCCCGGGAGGGCAGCGGCAAGCTCGTCACGATCTACCCGACGGACGTCGCCCAGCTCGAGACGATCCTCACCGAGCTCGCGGAGATCCTCGACGGCCAGCACGGCGCCTACATCCTGAGCGACCTCCGCTACGGCAAGGGGCCGCTGTACGTCCGCTACGGCGGGTTCGTCGAGCAGTGGCTGGAGGTCGGCGGGCAGCAGGTGCTCGCGATCGCCGGGCCCGACGGCGAGCTCGTGCCGGACAGGCGCAAGCCCGTGTTCAGCCTGCCCGAGTGGATCGAGCTGCCGGCCTTCCTGAAGCCCCACCTGGACGAGCGCAACGCCGGCGACCCGGCCGCGTTCCCGTACCAGATCAAGAACTCGCTGCACTTCTCCAACGGTGGCGGCGTCTACCTGGCGACGCGCAAGAGCGACGGCAAGGAGGTCGTGCTCAAGGAGGCCCGGCCGCACGCCGGGCTCGACCGCGACGGCGAGGACGCGGTCATCAGGCTGGAGCGGGAGTACGAGATCCTCACGAAGCTCCAGGGCATCAAGGGCGTTCCGGAGGTGTATGACCGCTTCACCGAGTGGGAGCACCTCTTCGTCGCCATGGAGTTCATGCCCGGACGCTCGCTCGGGCAGTGGGTCGGCAGGCACTACCCGCTGACGCACATGGACGTCAGCGACGAGGCGCTCTCCGAGTACAAGGCCCGCGCGCTCAAGCTGGTCGGCCGCATCGAGTCGATCATGGACAAGGTGCACGAACGCGGCGTCGTGTTCAGCGACCTGCACACGCTCAACGTCCTGGTGGACGACGACGACCAGGTCTCGCTCATCGACTTCGAGCTCAGCTCCGGCATCGAGGCGGTCCGCAAGCCCACGCTCGGCTCGCCGGGCTTCCAGGCACCGCGCGACCGCGACGGTTTCGACATCGACGCGTACCCGCTCGCGGCGTTGCGGCTCTGGTTCTTCCTGCCGCTCAACACCGTCCTCGAGCTCGCTCCCGCGAAGATCCCGCAGCACGTCCGCGTGATCCAGCAACGCTTCGGGCTGAGCGACGACTACTGCCGGCCGATCATCGACGTGCTGACGCCGCGGGTCGACCCGCCGTCGGACCCCGCGCTGACCGAGTTCGACCAGGACACCCCGGACTGGGCGTTGGTCCGCAAGGAGATCGCGACCGCGATCCTGCACAGCGCGACACCGCACCGCGAGGACCGCCTGTTCCCCGGTGACATCGAGCAGTGGGAGGTCGGCGGCGCGGGCTTCGGCTACGGCGCGGCGGGCGTGCTGCACGCTCTCGCGGAAGCAGGGCAGGGCCGTTACCCCGAGCACGAGGACTGGCTGGTCAAGGCGTTCCGCCGGGAGCCGCCGAAGCAGGCGGGCTTCTTCGTCGGGGCACACGGCATCGCCCACGTGCTGGAGAACTTCGGCCACCACGACGTCGCGACGGAGATCGTCGAGACGTACGCGGAGCTGCTCCCGATGACGCAGGACCACGGGCTCAGCGCCGGCCTGTCCGGCATCGGCCTCAACCTGCTGCACTTCGCCGACGCCCGGCAGGACGACGGCTACGCGGCCCAGGCCGAGCACCTCGCGGACCGTCTCGCGGGCCAGCTCGCCGAGGCTCCCGGACCGGGTGACAAGGCGAAGGCGGGCCTGCTGCACGGCTGGTCCGGACCGGCGCTGTTCTTCCTGCGGATGTTCGAACGCACCACCGAACGCCGCTGGCTCGACCTCGCGGAGCAGGCGCTCGAGCGCGACCTGGCCGAGACGATGATCGCGCTCGACGGTTCGCTGCAGGTGCGGGACGGCAACCTGCGCAGCCTGCCGTACGTGGGCATCGGCGGCGCGGGTGTCGCACTGGCGCTGACCGAGTTCGCGAAGCAGGCTCCCGACCGGCCGTGCGTCGAGAAGCTGCCGGAACTGCTCGGCGGGTGCACCGGCGAGTTCGTCATCCAGCCCGCGTTCACGCTGGGCCGGGCCGGGCTGCTCGCCACGCTCGCCCACGCCACCAGGCACTTCCCCGACGAACGGCTCGAGCGCGCCGCCGAGCGGCACCTGAAGGCACTCGGCTGGCACGCCGTCCGCTACGGCGGCGGGCTCGCGTTCCCCGGCGTGCAGCTGCGCCGGCTCTCCATGGACCTCAACACCGGCGGTGCGGGCGTGCTGCTCGCCATCGCGTCCACAGTGGACGGCCGCCCACCTCTGCCCTTCCTGGGCACCAGAACGCCGGTCTCCGCAGACCGGTAGCAAGAAGAGATCGATCCCTCGAAACAAGGAGATGTTGTCATGGGTTTCATCCTTGACATGCAGGACCTCGAGACCCCCGAGGCCCCCGCCACGATGATGGCCGGCGGCAGCGGTGGCGGCGGTGGCGGCGGCTCGACGACGGCCTCGACCGTCTCCCTGCTGCTCCCGTGCAGCCACAGCGGTGCGTCGCTGCTGCTGTGCTGATCTCGCTCCACCAAGCATGAACGGCCGGTGAGCGGCATAGGCGAAGTATGCCGCTCACCCACCGGCTTCGAGGGCTCGGCAGCCGGCCAGCTGCCGGGCCCTCGCTTCATGATGGGCCCTCACCACCCCCGGAGGAACAGCCCGATGCGCAAATCCGGTGATCGGCTGCTTCTCACCACGACCACCCGCGACTACCGCCCGTGGCTCCTGCTCCTCAACGCCGCCGTCACCACCACCGCCGGGCTGCTGCTCCCCGCCGCTCTCGCAGGCGCCGTGGACATGGCATTGGGCGGCACGTTCGTGCTGGTCACGATCGTGTGGCTGCTCGTGCTCGCCGGCATCGAGGTCCTCGGCGAGGCGATCGGGATCGTGCTCGCCGCCGGCATAACCGCCCGCGCCACAGCGTGGTTGCGGCGCCGGTTGACGAAGAAGTTCCTCGTCCTCGGGCATCCGTCCTCGTTCGCGCCCGGAGACGCGGTCAGCCGCGTCACCGGTGACTGCGGCAACGCCGGGGGCATCGCCGTCCTCGTGATCGGGTTCGCGGTGACCGTCGTGTCCTCGGTCGGTTCCGTGATCGCCCTGGCCCTGCTCGACTGGCGCCTCGCGGCCGTGTTCCTGCTGAGCGTGCCGCTCGCGGGACTGCTGATCCGCACCCACATGCGCATGACCGCCGACGACGTCCTGACGTACCAGGAGGTGTCCGGCGAGGTCTCGGCACGACTGCTCGACTCGGTGTCCGGCCTGCGCACGATCGCGTCCGCCGGCATCGCCGACCGCGAGACGGACCGCGTGCTGGAGCCGCTCCCCCGGCTCGCCGCGGCCGGCGCCGGCATGTGGCGCACCCAGGCGAAGATGATGTGGCGGGCCGGGTTGCTGCTGCCCGCGGTCGAGCTCGCGGTGCTCACCGCCGCCGGGTTCGGTGTGATGCAGGGCAGGCTGAGCACGGGTGACGTGCTCGCCGCCCTCGGGTACGCGGCGCTCGGCATGGGCATCGTCGGCCAGATGACCCAGCTGACCGTGCTGGAGCGCACCCGCGCGTCCGCCGGCAGGATCGCCGAGGTCCTCGACGTCCCGGAGCCGCGCCGCCGTGCCGCCAAGCGGTCCAACGGCGTCATCGAACTGCGGAACGTCCACGTTGACGGCGCGCTGCACGACGTGAGCCTGATGATCCCGGCCGGCACGTTCGCCGCGATCGTCGGCAGCTCCGGTGCGGGCAAGTCGACGCTGGCCGCGGTGCTCGGCGGACTGTCCTCTGTAGACTCCGGCGAGATCCTCGGCCTGGACTCGGTCGGGTACGCCTTCGAACGTCCCGCGCTGCTCGGCACGACGATCGGCCGGTCGATCGGCTACGGCACGGACGCCGACGAGGTCCAGGTCAGGGACGCCGCTGTCGCCGCCCAGGTGCACGACGTGCTGATCCGGCTGCCGCAGGGCTACGAGACCCCGGTGGCCGACGCCCCGCTGTCCGGCGGTGAGGCGCAACGGATCGGCCTCGCCCGCGCGATCATCAGGGACCCCGACGTGCTCGTGCTCGACGACGCCACCGCGAGTCTGGACACGGTGACCGAGGCCAAAGTGGACAGGGCGCTCACCACCGCGCTCCCCGGCAGGACCCGGATCGTCGTGACGCACCGCCCGGCGACGGCCGCGAGAGCGGACCTCGTGGTGTGGCTGGAGGACGGCCGGATCCGCGGCACCGGCACGCATCGGCTGCTGTGGCACAACGAGGCCTACCGGGCCGTGTTCACCGGGGGCGAGTGATGCGCTTCTACCTCTCCACGCTGGCAGGACACCGCAAGGGCGTCCTGGTGCTGCTCGGCTGGTCGATGCTCGAGGGCATCCCGGCGTTCTTCGGCGGCAGGCTCGTCGGCAGCGCCGTCGACCGGGGCTTCGCGGCGGGGAAACCGCTGGCCGGCGTGCTGTGGCTGGTGTCGTTCGCGGTGCTCGCGGTGGTGGGCGCCCTGGGACAGCGGCAGGTGTTCGCTCGGCTCGGCGCCGTCGTCGAACCGATGCGCGACGCGCTGGTCACGCGGGTGGTGAAGGGCGTGCTGAACGACCCGACGCACCGCCGCACCCCGGACGCCAGCGCGGTCGCCATGATCACGCGGCACGTCGAGGTGGTCCGCGACGCCACCGCGGGCGTGCTGGTGCAGGCCCGTGCCCTGCTGGTCACGACGGTCGCCGCGCTCGTCGGTCTCGCGACGACCGCCGCCGCGTTGATCTGGCTGGTCGTGCTGCCGATCGTGGCCGCGCTGGTGCTGTTCGGGTTGATGCTGCCCTCGCTCGCGAAACGGCAGCGCGACGCTGTGATCGCCGACGAACGCACGGCGGAGGCGTCCGGTGCGGTGCTGACCGGGCTGCGCGACGTCGCCGCCTGCGACGCGGGTGGCGAGGCCTATCGAGACGTCGCACGGCAGATCGACCGGCAGGCCAGGGCCACGGTCACCGTCGCGTGGGCGAACTCGTTGCGCGCCACGGTGATCGCGCTCGGTGGTTTCGCGCCGATCGTCCTGCTGGTGGCGTTCGCTCCGCCGCTCGTCGCATCGGGACAGCTCACCACGGGCGCGGTCCTCGCGGCCGTCGTCTACCTGACCAACAGCGTCAACCCCGCGTTGCACGGACTGGCCCGAACGACCAGCACGGTCGTGATGCGGCTGATGGTCGCTCTCAAACGACTTCAGGAAGCGGCCCCGCGCACCGACAGGACGATCGGCTCCGAAACGCCCGCCAACGGCGAGTTCGTGCTGCGGGACGTCACGTTCGGCTGGAGCCCGGACGCGGAACCGGTGCTGCGAGGCCTGTCGCTCGGCCTGCGGCCCGGCGACCACCTCGCGGTCGTCGGCCCGTCCGGCATCGGCAAGTCCACAATGGCCAGTCTGCTGACCGGTCTGATGCCGCCGGACCACGGTTCCGTGCTGTTCGGCGGCGCCCCGATCGACCAGGTGGCGCCCGCGGTCCGGCACCACGCGATCGCGCTGATCCCGCAGGAGACGTACCTCTTCACCGGCACGGTGCGGGAGAACCTCACGCTCCTGGCTCCATGGGCGACGGACGAGGACCTGGTCGAGGCGGCGAAGAAGGTCGGCGCCGCACCACTTCTGGACCGGCTGGGCGGCCTGAACGCGATGCTCGGCCACGGCGGAGAAGGACTTTCCGCTGGTGAGGCGCAGCTGTTGGCACTCGCGAGGGTCTACGTCACGTCCGCGAGCGTCGTGATCCTCGACGAGGCGACCTCACACCTGGACCCCGCCGCCGAGGCCCGTGTGGAACGGGCTTTCGCACGACGGGACGGAATCCTCGTGGTGATCGCGCACCGGTTGAGCTCGGCGCTGCGAGCGAACCGCGTGCTGGTCATGGACGGCGGGAAGCCGTTGCTCGGCACCCACGAGCACCTGCTCAAGACGTCCGCGCTCTACGGGCAGCTCATGCTGGCGTGGGACCCCACGCACCGAGAAGAAACCCCGCTGCCCAAACGGTGAGCGGGGGTCCACTCCGGACTAGACGAGCCTGTCAGCCGACACGGTGCAGCCAGGTGACGGGCGCGCCGTCTCCCGCTCGGCGGAACGGTTCCAGCGCGTCGTCCCACGCGGCGCCGAGCAGCTCGTCCACGCCGTGCGCGAAGGACTCGCCACCACGGGCTCGCACCGCGAGCGCGCGCAGCTGGTCCTCGTTGACGACGATGTCGCCGTTCGCCGACGTGCGGGCGTGCCACAGCCCCAGAACGGGCGCGAAGCAGAAGCGCTCGCCGTCCTGACCGGAGGAGGGCTCCTCGGTCACTTCGAATCTCAGCATCGGCCACGCGCGCAGCGCAGCCACTAGTTTGGCGCCGGTGCCGGCGTCTCCGGTCCACGCGCATTCCGCGCGCAACTGGCCTGGTGCCGCGGGTTGCGCTGCCCACCTGAGGTCCACCCGGACACCGAGGGTGCCCGAGATCGCCCACTCGACGTGCGGACAGACCGCAGACGGCGACGAGTGGACGTAAACCACGCCACTGGTGCTGCCACGGGTGCTCACTGCTGACCTCCGCTACTCGACGAGGGACGTCTTCCCCTACGCCTTTGTCGAGAGTGAGGTGATCACCGTGGAACCCGTTCGCTGCATTCTGCCTCGACTTGAGGCATGTCCGCCATAAGAACCAGCTCGATCATCACCCGACCGGGGCAGATACAGGTCTTAAGTCCCGATCTCCCGGCCGAGTGATGCCTGATCGTGATCTACAGAGCGTTTACCGCGGCAACGACGTCGACTAGACCCGTGCCCTTGTCGAACGACGAGGTGTAGGGGCCTGCGGGCTGGTAGCCGGAGCCGTACTTGTGGGCCGTCGACTTCAGCGCCCGCTCGATGTCAGCGGGGGTCGCGGAAGGCTTGGCCTGGAACAGCTGTGCGACGATCCCGGCGATGTGCGGTGCCGCCATCGACGTGCCGCTGATCGTGTTGAACGTACCGAGGTCGAGCGGTCCCGGCCCGTTCTGCGGCTTCAGGCCGGTCGCGCAGATCGGCAGGTAGAGCCGGCAGGACGAGGCGATGTTCTCGCCGGGTGCCGAGATGTCCGGCCAGGTCGCGGAGTCCGTGGCGAGACCTCGTGATGAGAAGTCGGACACAGTGCCGTCGCGGGTGCCGGTCTCCTGGTCGTTGTAGGAGGCCACCGAGATCACGCCCGGTGTCGGGTCGACGCCCGGCGGGTTGGACAGGTTCGCTGAACCATCACCTCCGTCGTTGCCGTTCGCCCACACGACGACGACACCCTCGGCCACCAGCTGTCGTTGCAGCTTGACAGTGACCGACTCAGGGTCGAACGCACCGCCGCCAGACGGCCCGTAGGAGTTGTTGATCACCTTGATCGGCGGGCAGGTGGAGGCGGGGACACCGGCGCCGCAGGGAGCGCGGTGGTTCTCCAGCACCCAGTTCAGCGCGGCGTCCGCGCCGAGGATGAGGATCGCCGCGCCGGTCGAGATCACGACGCCCTTCGCGCCCGGCGCCGCGCCGCGGATCACCGGTCCGCCGGTGGTCTGCACGTCACCGCCGATCGCGATGCCGGTGACGTGGGTGCCGTGGCCGCCCAGCGACGTCGTGTCGGTGTCGAGGAAGTTCGGCACCGGCACGATGCAGTTCGTCTGCGTCGAGCCGTCGAGGCACAGGCTCTTGAGGTTGCGGACGATCCTGCCGCCGAACGACGGGTGCGTCGGGTCGACACCCGAGTCGATCACCGCGACCGACACGCCCGCGCCCGTGAGCCCGAGGCTGTTGCGGGCGTCGAGGCCGCGCGTGGCGGTGTGCGAGGTCGAGCCGAGGAACCTGATCGGCTTCTGGACCTCGACGCGCGTGACGCCCGTTTCGGCCCTGGCGGAGGAGATTCGCGCGGAGTCTCCCCGCGCGGCTACGACGCCGATCTTGCGGAAGCTCGTGAGCTTCTGCAGACCGGCTGACTCGACCGCCCGTTCCGCGGCGGCGATGTCGGTTCCGTGGACGTAGACCGTGGAGGCCGGAGCGGCCGTCGCGACAGGGGAGGCGACGGCCACCAGCAGTACGGCGAGCGATGCTGCGCGTGTGTACATGGACCCTCCGTGAACATTGGCAGGCAATCCATCCAACGAGTGATCCACTTATCGGTGACGGGCATCACCGAATGTCTCGACCGAGTGCGTTTGGCCCACCCCGGACCGCTACGGTGTCCCCCCGTGCGGAAAGGTAGGGATCGTGCGGCTGATCCGTCTGGGCGCTGAACCCTCGGCCATTGGGGCGGACGTCCGTGCCGCCCTCACGGCGTGGGGCGCGGGTACCGAGGTCCTGGGTGGTATCGCGCTGATCGGCGTCCAACCACCCGACTGTCCTGTACCGCTGGACGCGATCGTCGTGCTGCCCAAGGGCGTTCTCGTGATCGTCGGCGTCGACCTGCCCGACCCCGGGGTGAAGCTCGAGGCCCCGCTCGGCGGCCAGTGGAAGATCGACGGCTGGCCGCTCGTCGCCAAGGACGGCACGGCGAACCCGGCGACCGAGGCCGTGGCGGCGGCGACCGCGGTGGCGCAGCGGATCCAGGCGATGCGCGCGGAACCGCTCCCGGTCAGCACGGTCGTGGCGGTCGGCCCGTTCGTGGGCCAGGTCGTGCAGCCGACGGTCGACCTCAACCGCGGCGTGCGGGTGCTGCACCCCAAACCGTCCACTGTGCTCAGTGCGGCCCGCGAGCTCGCGACGTCGACGGTGCCGTGCACGGCTGACCACGCGGCGAAGCTCCTCGCGATCCTGCAGACCACCGGCACGCCGCCGGACGCGAAGGCGCTCCTCGCGGAGGGGTTCAGCGACGCGATCTCCCCCGACCTCGCGGCCGCCAGCACGATGCTCATCCCCAAGGCCCAGATGCGCCAGGCCCTCGGCCGCAAGCGCTTGCCGGGCAAGTTGACCTGGCCCTACCTCGCCGGGGCGGCTCTGCTCGCGCTGATCCTCGTCGTGTGGCTGGTGGCGGCACTGCCCGGTGACGACACGCCGGCCGACGCGACGCCCGCCCCCACCTCCGCGCAGCCGACGACGGTGGTCGTGGACGGCACGACGTTCGTGCCGAAGGAGATGAAGAAGGACCAGGACTGCCAGGCGCAGGCGTTCGGCGACGTGAAGGCGTGGCTGGTCGCGAACGACTGCGGCGTGATGCTGCGCGCCACCTACGAGACGTCGTTGCTGAACAGGCCGGTGACGGTGCTGGTGGCGGACATGGACCTGTACGACGCGCCCAGCGCGAAGGCGTTGCACGCGATCATCGCGCTGCCGGGGTCCGGCGGGGTGCACGGCCTCGACGGCAAGCCGCTGGAGAGCGCGGCGTTCGCGAACAACACCAAGGGAAGCCACGTGACGCTGGCGTTCGCGGTGTACTCCGGCGGCGGGGGCGAGCCCGCGCTCGACCCGATCGCCAAGCAGGCGTTGCGGCTGCCCGTCACCCGGTAGAGGGTGGAGGGCATGGTCGGACAACTGCGTTCTGTCGTGCTCGACTGCCCGGACCCCGGCGCGCTCGCGTCGTTCTACGAGAAGCTCCTCGGCGCCGAGCGGCTGGCCGGTGGTGACGACACCTGGGTCGTGATCGTCGCCGACGGCACGCGCATCGCGTTCCAGCTCGCCCCCGAGTACGAGCCGCCGACGTTCCCCGACCCGCGCGGCTCGCAGCAGTTCCACCTCGACGTGCTGGTCGAGGACGTCGAGGAGGCCGAGCGCGCGGTGCTGGCACTCGGCGCCGAGCTGCTCCAGAAGGACAACGACGACACGTTCCGGGTGTACGCGGACCCGGTGGGGCACCCCTTCTGCCTCGTGTGGCTTTCTTGATCGAGGCCTACTGTGGGCCGCATGGACTTCGACGTCATCGTCATCGGTGGTGGCCCCGTAGGTGAGAACGTGGCTTGGCGGACGGCCGCGGGTGGCCTGTCCACCGCCATGATCGAGAAGGAGCTCGTCGGCGGCGAGTGCTCGTACTGGGCCTGCATGCCCTCCAAGGCGTTGCTGCGCTCCGGGCACGCGCTCGCCGCCGCGAAGCGGGTCAAAGGCGTGGTCGGCGGGTCGCTCGACGCGGCCGCGGTGCTGGAGCGGCGCACGAGCTTCACCTCCGACTGGGACGACACCGGTCAGGTGAAGTGGGCCGAGTCGGAGAACATCCACGTCATCCGCGGCGACGGTGAGGTCACCGGCGAGCGTGAGGTCACCGTGGGCGGCGAGGTCCACCGGGCGCGGCAGGCCGTCGTGGTGTGCACCGGCAGCGTGCCGAAGATGCCGCCGCTCGAAGGCATCGAGGACACTCCCGTGTGGACTTCGCGCGAGGCCACGTCCGCGCGCGAGGTTCCGGACTCACTGGTCGTGCTCGGCGGTGGCGTCGTCGGCGTCGAGATGGCGCAGGCGTGGGCGCGGCTGGGGTCGAAGGTGAAGCTGGTGGTGTCCGGTGACCGGCCGCTGCCGAAGATGGAGGAGTTCGTCGGCCCGCTGGTCGTCGAGGGCCTGGAGGCCGACGGCGTCGAGGTCCTCCTCAACGGGCGAGCCTCGGCGATCAAGCCGGGCGAGCTGACGCTGAAGGACGGCCGGGTCGTGCAGGGGTCGCACATCCTCGTCGCGACCGGACGGGTGCCGGCGACCAAGGACGGCAAGCCGCTGACCATCGACGACTCCGGCCTCGTGTCCGGTGTGGACGGACGCTGGCTGTACGCCGCCGGCGACGTGACCGGGCGGGCGTTGCTGACGCACCAGGGCAAGTACCAGGGCAGGGCGGTCGGCACGGCGATCCTGGAGCGGTCCCGCGGCTTCGAGCCGAAGCAGTGGTCGGCCGGTCAGGCGTGGGCGGACCACGTGGCGGTGCCGCAGGTCGTCTTCACCGACCCCGAGGTGGCGTTCGTCGGGCACACCGCCGAACAGGCGCGGGCGGCGGGCCGGGACGTGAAGGTCGTCGACCTGGACATCGCGGTCGCCGGGTCGTCGCTGCACGCGGACGGCTACAAGGGCAAGGCGCGGATGGTCGTGGACGAGCGGACGCGGACGCTGGTCGGTGTCACGTTCGTCGGGCAGGACGTGGCCGAGCTGCTGCACTCGGCGACGGTCGCGATCGTCGGGGAGGTCACCGTGGACCGGTTGTGGCACGCGGTGCCCTCGTACCCGACGATCAGCGAGGTCTGGCTGCGACTGCTGGAGTCCTACGGGCTCTGAAGCGGGTCGCGGGGTTTGTCGAGCACGGACCCCAGCATGCCGGCGAGGAGCTCGTTCGCCGTGCCGACCACGTGCGCGCGGTCCTGTTCGTCGACCCGTTCGGCGAGCTTGAACAGCGCGTCCGCGGTCTGCACGGCGATCCGGAACGTCAGCATCACCGGGGCGTCGCCGTGGGCGCCGAACCGGTTGACGAACATCTCCGCCAGCCGTTCGGCCATCATCTCGTACTGGTCGACGCTCGAGTCGAGGCGATGACTGTCCAGCATGTCGCTGAACCGCACCCTCCCGAAGCCGGGCACCTCGACGAGCATCCGCATGTACACCGCGATGACCTGAGTCATGGCCTCGCGCCACGAGTCCGCGATCAGGTCGGCGGCGAACAGCTCCTCGATCTCGCGGAGGCAGATCTCCATACCTCGCAGTGCCAGAGCGTGCACAACGGATCTTTTGTCCGGGAAGTACTGATAGAAGGAACCAATGGGCACTCCGGCCACTTCGACGATGCGAGCCGTGGTGATGTCGTCGTAGTCGTATTCGTTCAGCAGGCTCGCGCACGCGTCGAGGATCGCGGAGACAGTTGCCGCGCCGCGCTGTTGCACAGGCTGCCGACGCATCACCCTGGCTAACCTGCCTTTTGCCGGATCTTCATGCACGCCGACATCTTTATCCATAAGTGCGCTCGAGCCCAAGCACAGGTTCCCGACAGGCTTCAGCCCGGATCTCCGCGGCGTTTGCGATGAACGACCCAGCCGAAGTCCACGAGGCAGACGACGGCGAGTAGTAAAAGCAGGATTCCGAGCCACACGAGGTCGGCTCGCAGCGCCAGCCAGCCCGCCACCGAGTTGAAGACCAGCCCGAACCCGGCCAGCCACAACCTCAAGGTCAGCGCACTGCGGGGAGGCGCGGGTGGTGGCAGGTAGTCGCTCACCTCACCCGGTTTCCCGCAGCAACGGGGCCTCAACCCGCCTCAGCAGGCGCGGCGGTTTCGTCACGTAGGGGCGGACGAGACGGGTGAGGGCCAGGCCAGGGGCTATGAGCGGCACCACGGCCGTGAGCACGGCGGCGGTGATGCCCGCCCGGACGACGTCCTTCGGCATGACGGCGACCCGGTCGACGACGAACGCGTGCCGTCCGGTGATCGAGACGACAGCGAGGACGAGCAGGAACACGACCATGGTGAGCATCGCGCGCTGGACCGCGTGCTCGTACCCGGCCGCCTCCCCCGCGACCAGCACCGCGAACCACCCGGCGAGCGCGGGCAGCTGACCCTGCTCGGTGGTGGCCGCCCAGCTCAGTCCGCCGAGCGTGGCGAGCCACGCGAGGACGTCGGCGCGCTCCCTCGCCCATAGGGATGCCGAATCGAGGGGAATGCCGGTCCAGGCCAGCAGACCGAGCGGGCTCGGGGGCTCCGCGGCGAGCTGACCGAGCACCCAGGCGAGTGTCCACGCGGACAGCAGGACGGCGACGACGAGTTGCCACCGGGGCCGGCGCACCACACAGCGGGCGAGCCGGACGATCTCCGCACGCGTCATACCCCCACCATGCCGCTTCCTGGTGGTTTGTGGAGAAACGTCACCCCATCGCTCACCCTGACGGACCTCGTCCGAGGCGGTTCATCACGCAGCGCAATCCACGATCGGGGGACAGATCTTTTCTAGACTGAGGACATGAGCATCGATCAGCTTCTGCGTCTTCCCAGCTTTCTGATGCTGGGGTTGGTGCGCGAAGCTCGCCGCATCGGGCGCGCGGACCTGCGCGGGCCCCACCTGACGGTGCTCGCGTACCTGTCCGAGCAGGAGGCCGTGGCGCAGAAGCGGATCAGCGACCGGGTGCGGATGGACCCGAGCGACCTCGTGTCGGTGCTCGACGACCTGGAGGGGCTCGGGTTCGCCCAGCGCAGGCGCGACGAGAAGGACCGGCGCCGGTTCACCGTGTCGATCACGGACGGCGGCAGGCAGGCGTTGCGTGAACGCCTGGAGACGGCTCGGGCGCACGAGGACGAGCTGCTGGCGCCGTTGACGCCGCACGAGCGCGATACGTTGGCCACACTGCTGCGTAAGGCCTACCTGCACCACGCGGATATGCGTGTAGATTAGACAGTCTGCGCTCACGCGAACCCGGCGCGGGCAGGACAATGCGAATCGGAATAAAATCCGACGCCGCATGATATCGAGAAATGAGGCAAGTTGTCAAGCCCCTCCGATGACCTCCGGCTCGCCGAAATGGAGCCGGAGCAGGAATACGTGGCCATGTTGTACGGCCGGCTCGACGACCTCCGTGAACAGACGTCGAAACGACTCGCACAATCGTTGCGACAAACCGGCGGCACGCACCAGATGCGGTCCGAGCGCGACACGTCCGTCGCGATGTACACAGATCAATTGGCCCAGTACAGCGCTGTCGAGAACGGACTCGCGTTCGGCCGGCTCGATTTCCACAACGAAGACCGGTTCTACATCGGCCGAATCGGTCTCTTCGACGAGGACAAGGATTACGAGCCGCTGCTGATGGACTGGCGGGCGCCCGCCGCCCGGCCGTTCTACCTCGCCACCGCCGCCTCCCCCGACGGCGTGCGCCGGCGCAGGCACCTGCGGACCCGTTCGCGCAAGGTGATCGGCCTCGACGACGAGGTCCTCGACATCAACTCGGTCGACCGCTCGGCGAAGGACGGCCTGACCGGTGAGGCGACGCTGCTGGCGGCGCTGAACGAGTCGCGCACCGGCCAGATGAGCGACATCGTCGCGACGATCCAGGCCGAGCAGGACAGGATCATCCGCTCGGAGCTCAACGGCGTCGTCGTCGTGCAGGGCGGACCGGGCACCGGCAAGACCGCCGTGGCGCTGCACCGAGCCGCGTACCTGCTGTACACACACCGCCGCCAGCTGGCGAAACGCGGTGTCCTCGTGGTCGGCCCGAACTCGACGTTCCTGCGCTACATCAGTCAGGTCCTGCCCTCGCTCGGTGAGACGGGCGTGCTCCTGTCGACCGTCGGCGAGCTGTATCCGGGCCTGACCGCGGTGGGCCGCGAGTCCTCCGAGGCGGCGGCGGTCAAGGGCCGCATCCAGATGGCCGACGTGATCGCCGCGGCCGTGCGCGACCGTCAGGAGGCGCCGACGTCCGTCGAGATCCGGTTCGACAACGACGTGCTGCGCCTCGACCGGCGCGTGATCGCCGAGGCGCGCGGCCGGGCCCGCCGGACCCGCCGCCCGCACAACGAGGCGCGCCGCACGTTCGCCCGCGAGATCATCTCGTCGCTGTCGGGCATGGTGGTCAACCGCCTCGGCGGGCACCTGCTCGACAAGGCCGACGTGGACGACATCCGCCGTGAGCTGCGCGAGTCCGAGGAGGTGCAGGCCGCGATCTCGTCGCTGTGGCCCGTGCTGACGCCGTTCTCGTTGCTCTCGGAGCTCTACCGGAACCCGAAGCGGCGCAACCGCGCGATGGCGAAGTTCACCCGCGAGGAACGCGACCTGCTGCAGCGGTCGACCGACGACTGGACGCCGGCGGACGTGCCGTTGCTGGACGAGGCCGCGGAACTGCTCGGCGAGGACGACTCGGAGGCCAAGGCCCGCGCCGAACGTCAGCGCCGCCAGGCCGTCGAGTACGCGCAGGGGGTGCTCGACATCCTCGACCTGGACGACGACGCGGACCCGGACATGCTGATGGCGTCGGACCTGATGGACGCGTACCGCCTGGCCGAGCGCCACGGCGTCGACCGCTACGAGACCGCCGCGGAGCGTGCCGCGGCGGACCGCACCTGGACGTTCGGTCACGTGATCGTGGACGAGGCCCAGGAGCTGTCGGCGATGGCGTGGCGCACGTTGATGCGTCGTTGCCCCAGCAAGTCCATGACGGTCGTCGGCGACATCGCGCAGACGGGCGACATCGGCGGTGCGACCTCATGGGGTTCCGTGCTGTCGCCGTACGTGCAGAACCGTTGGCGCCTCACGGAGCTGACCGTCAACTACCGCACGCCGGCCGAGATCATGGAGGTGGCCGCGGACGTGCTCGCGTCCGTCGACGCCGCTCTGGTGCCGCCGACGTCGGTGCGCGAGACCGGCGTGGCGCCGTGGGTGTCCTCGGTGTCGTCGTACGCGTCCGAGGTGCCCGCGCTGATCGCGCGCGAGGCCACGGCGGTCGGCGACGGCAAGGTAGCGGTGATCGTGCCGGGCGCGCTGCTGTCGTCGGTCGGCGCGTCGATCGCCGCCGCGGTGCCGAGCTCGTCGGTGGGCAACGAGCTGGAAGAGGCCCAGGTCGTGGTGCTCGGCGTGACCGACGCGAAGGGCCTGGAGTTCGACTCGGTCGTCGTCATCGACCCGGAGGGCATCCTCGACGAGTCGCCGCGCGGGGCGTCGGACCTGTACGTCGCGCTGACCCGTGCCACGCAACGACTCGGCGTCGTGCACACCGCGACGCTGCCCGATGTGCTATCCCGGCTGAAGGACGTTTCGTAACGAACGTTTGGGAGGCCCTGGGTGGCGAGTGTGGACGTGGCGGTCGGCCGCATCGTGGTGTCCGTCAAGAACCAGCTCGCCACCCAGCTCTCCCAGCTCGTCCCTCCCCCGCCGCCCGGCGTCGACCCGATCCTGCTGACCTACCTCGAGTCCCCGGACTTCGCGGAGGTGGCGCGCCAGGTCGTGCTGTGGAGGGCGATGCGGGGCTCGCTCGACTCCTCGTTGGCCGCGGATCTCCGCGAGCACATAGTGCAGGGCCTGCGGCACGCCGGCGTCTCCGGCGACCCGCTGGCGGTGCTGACCGCCCTGTCGGACGCGGAGCCGCTGCGTTCCGACGACCTCGACACCCCGACCGCCGTCTCCGTGGCACACCTGGCCAACGCCGCGACTCACAACCGCCTGCTGCTGCGCCGCGCCCCGTCCCTGGCGGAGTTCCACTCCTACGCCGACCAGCTGCGCGCGCAGGTCGTCGCCACGCACGCGGAGATGCGGTTACCGCACATCGGCGTCAGCCGCACCGTGCCGTACCGCGAGCTGTACGTGCGGCCGACGCTGAACCCGAACCTCTCCGTCGACGACCTGAGCCTGCCCGGCCGCCGCACCGTGCTGCTGGGCGATCCCGGCGCCGGGAAGTCGACACTGGCCGCGAAACTCGCGCACGACCTCGCGCTCTCGGACGACCGCGTCCCGTTCCTGCTGGTGCTGCGGGACTTCACGCAGTGGTTCCGCCACGGAGGCCGCGAGCTGCTGAAGTACCTGGAGCGGATCTGCCACGACCCGTACAATCTCGCGCCACCGCGCGACTGCGTGGAATACCTGCTGCGCAACGGACGTGCGGTCGTCATCCTCGACGGCCTGGACGAACTGGTGGAGCCCGAACTGCGGCGGCGGGCCGTGCGGTTGATCGAGGGGTTCGCACACCAGTACCCGCTGACACCGATCGTCGTGACAGCGCGCAAGGTCGGCTACCTCGAAGCCCCGCTGAGCGAGTCGCTGTTCACCCAGGGCACCGTCGACGAGTTCGACACGGACCAGGTGACGACCTACGTGACGCGCTGGTTCGCCCTGGACGCCGCCACCCTGGTGACGAAACGAGCGCGGCTGGCCGAGTCGTTCGTCGCGGAGAGCACGGACATCGCCGAACTGCGCCGCAACCCGTTGCTGCTGGCCCTGTTGTGCGCCATGTACTCCAGCGAGCACTACCTGCCCCGCAACCTCGCGCAGGTCTACGAGCGATGCGCGGTCATGCTGTTCGACCGCTGGGACTCGATGCGCGGCATCGCACTGCCCATGCAGTTCCAGGGCCGCCTGCGCGGTGCGGTCCAGCACCTGGCGTGGTTCCTGTTCAACAGCCATGAGTCCGGCCGCGCCCTCCCGCGCAGCCGCATCGTCCGCGTCCTGGCCGACTACCTGGTGTCGAAGTCGTTCGACACCGACGACGCATCCGCCGCCGCGGAGCAGTTCGCCGAGTTCTGCACCGGCCGGGCCTGGATCCTCACCGACGTGGGCGCGACCCGCAACGAGCCGTTGTTCGGCTTCACCCACCGCACTTTCATGGAGTACTTCGCCGCCGAACGCATGGTGCGCAAGCACACCGACGCGGCCTCGCTGTGGGAGGCGCTGCGGCCGCACATCGCCGAGGGCTCGTGGGACGTGATCTCCCGGATCGCGCTGCAGCTGCACGACCGCAACGTGGACGACGGCGCGGACGAGGTCCTCTCCCTGGCGCTGGAGGAGGGCCGGACGAGCTTCGCGGCCGGCGCGCTGCAGTACGTGACCCCTCGGCCGGACGTCGTGGACAGGATCACCCGCGCCTGCCTGCACGAGGCGATGTCCGTCCCGGTCGACGACCGCGTGACCTACTCGCCCTTCTTCCTCCTGGTGAAGGAGGACGTGCCGCTGCAGGTCTGCCTGCGCCACAGCCTGCCCTCCAACACCGCGTTCGCCCGCCGCACGGTGCTGGAGGAGGCCACCGCCCTGTACCGGGCCGGCGACGTCGCGTTCGAGAGCTTCTTCCGCGGCATGCTCGGCGCCGCGCCCCAGGACGCGCCCGAGGTGGGACGGCCGCGGCCGGGATTCAGGCCTTGGCTGAGATCGGACGGCCTGAACGATCTGTTCCTGCTCGTGCTGGGACACGGCCCGCGTGTGCTGTTCGAGAACTACTCGTACCTGGGCGGCACCGTCCTCTCGCCGGCGGCGGCGTTGCTGGCCGCGGAAGGCCCGTTCGACCACACGGAAGTCACGAACCTGGTTCGCGCGATCGTGCGAGCTTCGACGCGACCATGGATCTCCCGCGAGAGCTGGGCACGCACGTACGACCCGGCCTGGGCACCGGCGCTCACGTCCGGCAAGGGACTCGGCACCGAGCTCGGACTCCTGCTCAGCCTGCCCTGTCTGGAGTTCTCCTCCGCTGATCGTGAGGTCGCGGCGGGCGTCCCCTGGACACGGCCGGACGGCATGTCCGAGGACACCGCCGACCTGCTGACCCGCTGGACCTCCCGATCCTTCGACGTCTTCGAATAGGAGCTTTCGTTGGCCAGTATCGAGTCGACGGTCATCCGGGTCGTCGTCGACGTGAGCGACCAGCTCTCTGCCCGCCTCACCGATCAGGACCTCCGCTTCGAACCGGCACCTACCAGCGCCGCAACCGCTGGCCTCTTCACGGATCTCCAGCGCACCGACATCGAGGCGTTGGAGACCTACCTGGACTCCCCCGACTTCGCGACAGTCGTGGCGCAGAAGCGCATCGGCAACATGGCGGGAAAGTCCGCGAAGGACCAGTTGCGCGAAGGACTCCGGCTCGCCGGTGTGGGCGACCGCACGCTGCCCCGCGTCATCAACATCGTGCACGACGTCATGGTCGCGGCCTGCAACGAGGTGGCACCGCACTTCGGCAGCACCAGCTCCAAGATCGATCACAGCGATCTCTTCACCGCGGCGACGCGGAACAGCATCATGCTCAAACGCTTGAGGTCGTCCGCGCGGATCCACTCCTTCGCGGCCCGCATGCGCGACCAGGTGGCCGCGCTGCACAGCAGGATCCGACTGCCGCACGTCGGGGTGAGCAGATCCGTCCGCTACGACCAGCTCTACGTCGAACCGACCCTGGACTCACCGTTCGAGTTCAGGCTCGGCGCTCCCGGTGAACGGGTGCTGGTGCAGGGCGATCCCGGTGCCGGCAAGTCGACACTGGCCGCGAAGTTCGCCCACGACATCGCGGTGAGCGGCAGCGGTCGTGTGCCGTTCCTGTTAGTTCTGAGGGAGTTCGCCACGTCGTTCGACGAGGGCGGGCGGGATCTCCTGCACTACCTGGAACAGCTGTGCCAGGCGCCGTACAACGTGAAGCCGCCGCGGGACGGCGTCGAGTACCTGCTGCGCACCGGACGGGCCGTCGTGATCCTCGACGGGCTCGACGAACTGGTGCAGACCGAGTTGCGGCGTCGGGTCGTGTCGTTGACGGAGGGGTTCGCGCACTTGTACCCGCTGGTGCCGATCCTGGTCACGGCACGGAAAGTCGGTTACGAGGACGCGCCGCTCAGCACGGATCTGTTCGTCTCGAGCCGCATCGCGGAGTTCGACGGTGACCAGGTCGCCGACTACGTGTCGCGGTGGTTCAAGCTCGACGAAGCCACCTCCCCGGCCGAACAGGACCAGCTGATCGGCTCCTTCATGGAGGACAGCGCACAGATCCACGAGCTGCGCAGCAACGCGTTGCTGCTGACGTTGTTGTGTGCCATGTACTCCAGTGACCGCTACCTGCCGCACAACCTCGCTCAGGTCTACGAGCGGTGTGCGCTGATGTTGTTCGAGCAGTGGGACTCGAAACGCGGCATCGACCTGCCGATCAAGTTCCACGGTCGCCTGCGCGGTGCGGTACAGCACCTCGCGTGGAAGGTGTTCAGCGCGACGGAGTCCGGCAAGCCCCAGAACCGCACCAAGGTCATCAACAGCCTCGCGGAGTACTTGGACAAGAGGCTCGACGACCACGACGAGTCCGTTGCCATGGCGGAGGAGTTCCTCGCGCATTGCACCGGCCGGGCCTGGATCCTCGCCGACGTCGGCGCGACCGAGTCCGAACCGCAGTTCGGCTTCACCCACCGCACGTTCCTCGAGTACTTCGCCGCCGAGTACCTGGTTCGCACGCACCGGACAGCCTCATCGCTGTGGGCGGTCCTCAAGCCGAACATCGGGCAATGGGACGTGGTGGCTCAGATCGTGTTGCAGCTGTACGACCGCAACTTCGAGGGAGGCGTGGACGAACTGCTGGCCGAAGCGCTTCCCGACGGCGGACTGGAGTTCGCCGCTCGTGCCTTGCACCACGTGGCGCCCAGCGATCGCATGGTTCGGTTGATCACCACTGCGGCGTTGGAGAGTTTCGTTCTCTTTCCTATCAGCGCGCGCATTGACCACGGCCACACCAACGACATATGGACTGCCGACATATCGCTGAGAGACTGCGTGTTCAACTCATCTCCGATGAACTGGCAGATGATCGAGCGAACAGTGGTTGAGCAGCTAGAAGTTCTGATCGCCAGCGGCGAAGTCGGAGCCTCCGTCGCAATCGACGTGTTGCCTCATCTAATTCCCAGCATCACCGACACCAGAATGGACGCCATACATGAAGTCCAGAAGGACCTGGAACTCCGTTTCCAGAATGAACTGCGGGACCTTCGGACTTCGACACCGTGGGCGAGCTGGAGTGCAGACCTGAAGATTGCCATCCGTCGAATGGGCGCCGTTGTCCTCTTCACAAGATTGAGTGCAGCGAGAGTATGGTTCTACAGCGCGGCCGATAGGCTCCTTCAGGCAGATACGCTCTCAATTCCCAACGACGAGGCAGACTCGATCGCCAGAATTTTATGCTCCTCGCCTACACCGTGGATGAAGCAAGGGCTACTCCCTACGAACGATCGACTGTCAGATTTCTCCAAATACCACGACGGACTTCGGATGATGCTGTTCCTACCGTATCTGGAGGCATCAGAGGAAAGGGTGTTGCCAGACAGCTGGCGCTTCGACGGAGTCCCGGACCCCGTCAGCGCGTTCCTCCTGAGCTGGAAGCGCGGCGAGATCAACGTGCTAGAACGAGACCAATCGCCGCAGCCCCCACTCCCAGAACAACACTGACGACGACGTTCAGCAGCGCCGAACGGTACTTCTCCGCCTCCAGCAGCTTCACCGTCTCGTAGCTGAACGTCGAGTAAGTCGTGAGCCCACCGCAGAACCCGACCCCGAGCAACGGCATCCAGGACGTCCCCACGACAAACCCGATCAACAAACACCCGACGACGTTCACCACCAGAGTCCCGAACGGGAAGTCCGACGAGTGCCGCGACTGCACGAACCGATCGGTCAGATACCGCGCAGGAGCCCCCAGAGCAGCCCCGAGAAACACCACCAGAACGGTCACCGCGTCACCCGCAACCCGAGAAACGCCGCCACCACAGCACAAACTGGCGTGGCCACCAACGCCCAGGACCAAGAAGCGGCATAGGACGAGAAGGTGGTGAACCCGCCCAGCACCCCAACCCCGAAGAACGCCCGAACCAACGGCCGAGGCACGGTCCCCATCAACACACCGATGAGAAACGACCCGAGCACGTTGATCAGAAACAGCCCCCAGGCCCCCGGCACCAGCACCGACAGCCCGTACCGCGCCACCCCGCCGAGCCCACCGCCCAGCGACACCAGTGCGACGAACCGGAGGCCGGGGTCAGGCTGAGGGTTCGGCAAGGTGCTCCACCAGGTGGTCCAGAGCCTTCAACGCGCGCACGACGTCCTCGCGTTCGGACGACTCCAGCTTGCCCAATGCGGCGCCGATCCGCTTCTCGTGTTCGCGCTGCCAGACGAGCAGCTGTTCGTGTCCACGGGGTGAGACGGATAGTCGCGCTACCCGCCTGTCCTTGGGGTCTCCCCCTCTCACCACGAGCCCGGAGTCGATCAGTTGGGACACCAGCCCGGACACGGTGTTGGGGGCCAGACGGAGGGCCGCGGCGAGGTCGCCGACCTTCATCGGCGGGCGCTCCGCGAGGGTCTGCAGCAGCTCTACCTGCGCCATCGGCAGGGATTCCCACGGCCAGTCGGCCCGGATGCTCGTCCGCAACGCCCGGCGCAGGCGAGTGACGACGTCGGTGAGCGTGCGGGCTTCGTCTGACATGCGGAAATGATACTGAACTCCCGGCAATAGCTCTGTGTCAGATATAATCGGCTTACGATGAACTGGTTCGTCACGGAGTCGCCTCGGCCGGCGTGGATCGCGCGTCGGTCGTACGCGCCATGGCTGGTCATCGCGACTGTCTGCTTCGGTGCGTTCATGGGGCAGTTGGACGCCTCGATCGTCACGTTGGCGTTCCCCGCGATGAGCGCGCATTTTCACGCCGATCCGGAGTGGATCTCGCTCAGCTACCTGATCACGCTCGTGGGTCTGCTCGTCCCAATGGGCAGGATCGCGGACCGGGTCGGGCGCAAGATCGTCTACATCTACGGGTTCGCGTTGTTCACCGGCGCGTCCATCGCGTGCGTCTACGCGCCGGGGTTCGACACCCTTATCGCTGCCCGTGTCGCGCAGGCGGTGGGGGCGGCGATGTTGCAGGCGAACAGCGTCGCGCTGGTGACCACGGCGGTGGCGCCCTCACAAAGGCGCAAGGCGCTGGGGATTCAGGCCGCGGCGCAGGCCGCCGGGCTGGCGGCGGGGCCGTTGCTCGGCGGGTACCTCACCGAGAACTTCGGGTGGCAGGCCGTGTTCGCGATCAACGTGCCCATCGGGGTCGTGGCCATGATCGCCGGGCACTACCTGCTGCCTCGCACGAAGACCTGCGGTGACAAGGGAAAGCCGACGTGGAAGGTGTTGCCGGGGCTGGTGGGTGTGTTGCTCACCTATGCCGCGTTGTTCGCGCCGATGACGTTGCTGCCGTTCACCCTGAAACAACCCTTGGCACATATAGGACTCACGGTCGCCGCGTTGCCGCTCGGGTTCGCACTGGCGGCCACGTTGCTGAGCAGGCCGGGGATCAAGGTCGGGGCGCTGATCGCGGCGGTGGGGATGATTCTGCCTGTGCCGCTGGCGGTTCAGCTCGTCGTCGTGGGGATCGGGCTGGGGATCATCGCACCCGCCTGCACAAAACGGGTGATGGGCGTGCTGCCGGAGGGGTCTGCCGGGGTCGGGAGCGGGCTCGTCAACGTCGCGCGAGGACTCGGGACGGCGCTGGGCGTCGCTCTGGCGACGCTGCTGGTTCACACTTTCCAGTGATAGCAGCGGTTCTGTTGCTCCAATAGGGCCCATGCACTGCCGCGCACAGGTGTGTCTCAGTAGCCTGGGCCCCATGGCTGAACGGGTGAGCTGGGTTCCGGAAGGCGTCGACACGGGCAGGCCCAGCGCCGCGCGCCTCTACGACTACCTGCTCGGGGGCGGGCACAACTTCGCGGCCGACCGGGCCCTCGCGGAGAAGTTCCTGCAGGCCCAGCCGAACGGCCGCGCGATCGCCCGGCTCAACAGGGCGTTCCTGCGGCGGGCCGTGCTGTTCATGATCGACGAGGGCATCCGCCAGTTCCTCGACCTCGGTTCGGGCATCCCGACGGTCGGCAACGTGCACGAGATCGCGCAGAAGGCCGACCCGGAGGCCCGCGTCGTCTACGTGGACTTCGAGGACGTCGCGGTCGCGCACAGCCAGCTCATCCTGGAGCACGAACCGCGCGCGACGATCATCCAGGAGGACATGACCAGGCCCGCCGCGGTGCTGGACGCGGCGCGGTACAGCGGTCTGATCGACTTCTCGCAGCCCGTCGGCGTGCTCACGGCCGGCGTCTTCCACTTCGTGCCGCCGCAGGCCGACCCGAACGCGATCGTGGCGGCCTACCGCGACGCCGTGCCCGCGGGCAGCTACCTCGCGGTCTCGCAGTTCACCCACGACCTGCAGCCCGAGGAGATGGCCGGGATCGTCGAGGTCATGAAGAAGAGCCAGAACCCGATGTACCCGCGCTCGAAGGGTGAGATCGAGGCGCTCTTCGACGGGTTCGAACTGGTGGAGCCCGGCATCGTGCCGACGCCGCTGTGGCGGCCCGAGGCCACGAACACCGATGATCCGGACAAGTCGGGCATCTACGCGGCCGTCGGCAGGAAGCTGTAGTCCGCCTGTCGTTGTTGGCCGTCGGGGCGGTGAATCCGTACGCTCTGTGAACAGCATGGAACTTCCGGAACTCGCCGCCCGCTGGATGCACGCGTTGACGTCGACCGCGTACATCCCGCTGTCCCACGCCGAAATCGAGCAGGCGCTGCTCGACTCGCTGCGCGAGCTGCCGGAGTCACCCGAATCGGTTGCCTATCGATTGGTGTCACTGCACGCGACCGGGCCGGACTCGCTGCGCGTCACGATCGAGATTCTTTCGCCCACGTTCGAACTACCCTTGCTGGCCCGGCTGAGCTCCGCGTACGCGCAGGCCATGCGGTTGGACGCGTTCGACCAGCAGGAGCAGATCAAGGTCGCGATAGTGCGGGCCAAGCAGCGGGTCGAACGCACGCTGAAGGTCAGCCAGGCGCGGTTCCAGGAGGTGTTCGACTCCGCCGCGCTGGGCATCGCGATCACCGACCTCACCGGCAGGTGCGTCGAGGCGAACGACAAGCTCGCCGAGATCATCGGCCTCGAGTCCGGCTGCGACCTCACGGACCGCGACCTGCGCGACTTCTACCACCCCGAGGACCTGGCGGCCCTGGGCTCCTCGTACCGCAAGGTCAGCGAGGGGCACCTCGACAGGTTCCGCGACCAGCGCAAGCTCATCCGCGCGGACGGCGAGCCGGTGTGGGTGCAGCTCGTCGTGTCCGTGCTGCGCGACGCGGACGGCATGCCGACGCACCACGTGACGATGGTCGACGACATCAGCGAGCTGCACCTGTTGCAGCGCAGCCTCGACCACCAGTTGCTGCACGACTCGCTCACCGGTCTGTCGAACCGCCAGCACTTCCTCTCCCGGGTCGAACGCAGGCTCGACGGCGAGCCGATCACCCTGTACCACCTGGGTCTCGACGCGTTCTCGATCGTCAACAACGGCCTGGGCCACGAGACCGGCGACAAGCTGCTGAAGATCGTCGCGAACCGGCTGGGCGAGCTCGCCGCCGCGAAGAAGGCGGTGCTGGCGCGCATCGGCGGTGACGAGTTCGCGTTGATGACGGTCTCGGACAACGTCACCTCGACCGTCGAGGAGATCCAGGAAGCGCTCGGCGAACCGACCTTTGTGGACGATCACGGCATCGCGCTGTCGGCGAGCATCGGCGTGGTGGACCGCCCGCCGTCGTTCGCGACCGCCGCCGAGCTGATGCGCTGCGCCAACGCCGCCCTGCGCCAGGCCAAGGCGCGCGGCAAGCGGCAGTGGGCGTTGCACGACCCGCACGACGACGCGCGCCGCCGCGGCAGGTACGCGCTGGCCGCGTCGATGCCGGGCGCGTGGGAGCACGGCGAGATCGAGATCGTCTACGCGCCGGTGCACGACCTGGAGTCCCGTGAGGTGCTCGGTGCCGTCGCCCGGCTGCACTGGGACGACCTGAGCCACAACGACACGATGGCGCTGGCCGACTCGACGGGCCTGTCGCTGCCGATCGGCAGGTGGTTGCTGCGCGAGGCGTGCGCGCAGGCCGCGAGATGGGTCGAGGAGTTCGGTGACCGGGCGCCCACGCTGCACATCGCGTTGGGCGCCTTGCAGTCCCGCGACGAGGACCTGGTCGCCGACGTCAAACGGGCGCTGGACGACACCGGTCTCCCTCCCGAACGGCTGCGGATCGCGCTCGACATCTCGTCGGTGCTGGCAGGCGACGACAACGCGGTGGTGCTGCACGACAGCGGCATCGTGACGGCGCTGGACGGGTTCCACGGCGGCCACGACGAACTGACCGTGCTCACCGAGGTGCCGGTCCGCTCCGTGATCACCCGCGCGCCCGCACCGAGCCCGGACTCCCCGCTGCACCAGGCGATGCGCGCGCTGATCGCGACCGTGCACAGCCTCGGCGTGCGGTTCGGCGTCGACGAGGTGCACACCCTCACCGACGCCGAGCACTGGCGCCAGGCCGGCGCGGACGGTGTGATCGGGCTGCTGCCCGCCCTGTCCGCCGCCGAGGTCACCGAGCTCCTGACTACAGCTGCTTCACCGCCGCCAGAAGCTTCGTGAGCGAGTCCTTCGCGTCCCCGAACAGCAGCGTCGTCTTCGGGTTGTAGAGCAGCTCGTTGTCCACGCCCGCGAAACCCGGCCGCATCGAGCGCTTCATGAACACCACGGACTTCGCCCGATCCACGTCGAAGATCGGCATGCCGTAGATCGGACTGGACGGCTCGTCCCGCGCACCGGGGTTCACCACGTCGTTCGCGCCGACCACCACCGCCACGTCGACCGACGTGATGCCGGGGTTGACGTCGTCGAGCTCCTTGAGCTGCTCGTACGGCACGTCGGCCTCGGCCAGCAGCACGTTCATGTGCCCCGGCATCCGCCCCGCCACGGGGTGGATCCCGTACGCCACCGCCACTCCGCGCTTCTCCAGCGTCGACACCAGCTCCCGCACGGCATGCTGCGCCTGCGCGACAGCGAGTCCGTAGCCCGGCACCACGACGACGTTGTTCGCATACCCCAGCAGGATCGCGACGTCCTCGACCGTGCCCGACTTGACCGTCCGCTGCTCGTCTCCAGCTACGGCAACGGTCGTCGCCTTGAACGCACCGAACAGGATGTTCGCGAGCGACCGTCCCATCGCCTGCGCCATCAGCCGGGTCAGGATGGTGCCGGACGCGCCGACGAGCGTGCCCGCGACGATCAGCAGCGTGTTCGCCAGCACGTAGCCCGACGCCGCGACCGCGAGGCCGGTGAACGCGTTGAGCAACGAGATCGCGATCGGCACGTCCGCACCGCCGACCGGCAGCACGAACAGCACACCGAGCGCGAGCCCGACCGCCGCCAGCAGCCACAGCAGGAACCCGTTCGGCACCGCCATCGTCAACGCGCACAGGGCGACCGACGAGACCCCTGCCGCGATCGCCAGCTGCTGCCCCGCCGGCAACAGCACCGGACGGGTCGTCATCAGCTCCTGCAGCTTCAGGAACGTGACCACCGAACCGGAGAAGCTGACCGACCCGATCAGCACCGTCAGCACGGTCGCCAGCCGGAACAGCACGGTCGTCTCCGGCACAGCGAAGAACTCCGCCAGCGCCACCAACGCCGCCGCCGCGCCACCGACGCCGTTGAACAGCGCCACCATCTGCGGGATGGCCGTCATCTTCACCGAACGCGCGGCCGGGATGCCCACGACGACACCGAGTGCGATGGCGATCAGGATCCACAGTCCGTTGTGGACGACGCCGTGGAGGTACGCGGTGACGACGGCGACCAGCATGCCGAACGCGCCGATGAAGTTGCCGTAGCGCGCGTATTTGGGCGAGCTCAGACCTTTGAGCGCCAGGACGAAGCACACGGACGCGACCAGGTACATCAGCTGGACCGTCATCTGGAGCCCTCCAAGAATCCCAGCCCGTTTGGAGCCACAAGGCATTCGCTAGATCTCGACCTGTGAGCAGCCAGGTGAAGCGGGGGTTCAAGTACCGCTTCTATCCGACCGAAGCGCAGGCCGCCGAACTGCTGCGCACCTTCGGGTGTGTTCGCAAGGTCTACAACCTGGCCCTGCAGGCACGAACGGAAGCGCGGCAGCAAGGTCTGGAGCCGATCGACTACAAAGCCTCGTCGGCGTTGTCGACGGCTTGGAAACGCACCGAGGAGCTGGCTTTTCTCAACGAGGTGTCGTGTGTTCCGCTGCAGCAGACACTGCGGCACCTGCAGATGGCGTTCACCAACTTCTGGGCCAAGCGTGCTCGACACCCGCGCTTCAAGTCTCGCAAGCGATCGCGATCCAGCGCCGAGTACACGCGTTCGGCATCTCGCTGGCGCAACGGTGCGCTGACGCCGGCCGAAGTGCCACAGCCGCTGAAGATCCGATGGTCCCGGCCGCTGCCCGCAGGCGTGGAGCCCTCGTCGGTCACGGTGTCGCAGGACGCGGCGGGACGGTGGTTCGTCGCGATGCTGTGCGACGCCCCGCACGTCCAGTCGCTTCCGGTCACCGGTTCCGAGGTCGGGATCGACCTCGGACTCGATCACCTGCTGGTGCTCTCGACCGGGGAGAAGATCAGCAATCCCCGGCACGAACGCCGTGACAGGCTGGCGCTCGTCAGGGCTCAGCGAGCCCTGACGAGCAAGCAGAAAGGCAGCAACAACCGGGTGAAGGCCGCGCTGGCCGTCAGCCGAATCCACGCTCGGATCTCGGACCGGCGTGCCGACCACCTGCACAAGATCACCACTCGGCTCGTGCGTGAGAACCGAACGCTCGTGATCGAGGACCTGGCCGTGTCCACCATGCGCCGGAACCGCCGTCTTGCCCGCTCCATCAGTGATGCGGGGTGGCGGCAGTTCCGGCAGATGCTGGAGTACGAAGCAGCCTGGTACGGGCGGAAAGTGATCGCAGTCGATCGCTGGTTCCCGTCCTCCAAGCTGTGCTCGGTCCGCGGCGCGCTCGCCGCGACGATGCCGTTGAGTGTGCGCGAGTGGACCTGTGACTGCGGAACGATCCACGACCGGGACGTGAACGCGGCACGCAACATTCTGGCCGCCGGGCTGGCGGTGACGGTCTGTGGAGCCGGTGCAAGACCTCAACGGAACACTCCGGGCGGGCGATCGGCGACGAAGCAGAAACCCCTCGTCAGCAAGGGGAAGGTCAACGTTTGAACATCTCCAGCATCCGGTCCGTCACCACGAACCCGCCCACGACGTTGACCGTGGCCAGGAAGACCGCGACCAACCCCAGCACGAGCTCCAGGGTGCTCTCGGCGGACCCCGTGATCAGGATCGCGCCGACCAGGATCACGCCGTGGATGGCGTTCGCACCGGACATCAGCGGTGTGTGCAGGATCGTGGACACCTTCGAGACCACCTCGAAGCCCACGAACACGGCCAGCACGAAGATCGTCAGCAGATCGATCACGGTGACTCCTTGCGGATCTGACCGTCGTGGGTGAGGCAGCAGCCGTCGAGCACCTCGTCCGAGAGGTCCGGCGCCACGGCTCCGTCCGCGATCATCAGCTTGAGCAGGTTCAGCACGTTGCGCGAGTACAGGCGGCTCGCGTGCACCGGCATGGACGACGGCAGGTTCAGCGCGCCGTGCACGAGCACGTCGCCGACCCAGGTCTCCTGTCCCGCAACGGATCCGGCGTAGTTGCCGCCGGACTCCGCTGCCAGGTCGACCACGACGGAGCCGGGTGCCATGGCCTTGAGCATGTCCGTCGTGACGAGGACCGGGGCCTTGCGGCCGGGAATGGCCGCCGTGGTGATCACGACGTCGGACGCGGCCACGTGTTCGCCGATGAGTTCTCGCTGGCGTTCCAGGAACTCCTCGGACTGCACGGACGCGTAGACCCCCGACTGGGTCTCCAGCTCCAGTTCGAGGAACTTCGCGCCGAGGCTGCGGACCTCCTCGCCCGCGGCCTTGCGCACGTCGTACGCCTCGACGACGGCGCCCAGGCGACGAGCGGTCGCGATCGCTTGCAAGCCCGCGACTCCGGCGCCCAGGACGAGCACCTTCGCCGGTGGCACGGTGCCGGCGGCGGTGGTGAACATCGGCAGGAAGCGCGGTAGTCGTTCGGCGGCGACCAGGACGGCCCGGTAGCCCGCCACCAACGCCTGGGAGGACAGGGCGTCCGCGCTCTGGGCACGCGTGACGCGGGGCAGCAGGTCGAAGCTGAACGACGTCACCCGGCGGTCGCGGTAGACCTCCAGGAGCTCCCGTTCGCCACCTGGCTGCAGGAAGCTGATCGTGATGGCGCCAGGCTTCAAGGCGGAGGCCTGGTCGATGGTCAAGGGCTGCACGGACACGACGACATCGGATTCCGACGTCGGGTCCTCGGGCGTCACCGTCGCCCCTGCCGCGCGGTACGCGGCGTCGAGGGCGTGGGCGTGACGCCCGGCGCCTTCCTGTACGTGCACGGTCAGTCCAGCGTCGACCAGCGACGACACCGTTTCCGGTACGCAGGCGACTCGGCGCTCGGCGGGCCGCGACTCTGCGGGGGTTCCCACTTTCACCGTACGCACGTTACGCGATCAAAGGTGACCTGGGCCACATCACAATTGCCAGAGCACTGCACCGGCCAGGGTGAGGCACCCTGCCAGCCCAACCGCGGGCACGACGCGCTTACCGAGCGTCCACGCGCTGGCGTTGGCGATCGCGTAGTAGAGCAGCACGCAGAACGAGCTGAACACGATCGCGCGCGTCACGTCGACGGTGAGCACCAGGCCCACGGCGACCAGTCCGGTCGCGATCTCGGCCCAGCGCAGGTCGGCCAGGAACCCGGGCAGCCTGCGGTCGCGCGCCATCGCCAGCGCGGTCCGGCTGACCCCCAGTTGCAGGGACAGCAACGAACCGAGCGCGGCCAGGCACGCGGCCACCCGGATGACGGGCGCGAGAGAGGGCGACACGTCAGCCAGCGTCGACACGGCCAGACCACTGCCCAACGCGTTCAACGCCACCACGGCCACGACCGCGTAGACGACGAGCGTGATGGCCAACGCGATGACCACAGCGCGTGGAATCGTCCTTGCGGGTTCTCGTACCTCCTCTCCGAGCGTGGCGATGCGCGCGTAGCCGGCGAACGCGAAGAACAGCAGCGCGGCGGCGGGAAGGATTCCTGCGGGCAGGAACTCCGCCGACTGCACGGCCTCGCGAGCCGTGACCGAGGTCAGCACCAGCACGAGCACCACGGCGATCACGATGACTCTGGTGACCAGCGCGGACTTTTGGACACCGGTCAGGTTCAGCACGGTCAGCGCCACGATCGCCGCCACCGCGACAGGTTTCGGCCAGCCCGCGTACACACCGACCGTCAACGCCATGGCGGCGCACGACGCCGTCTTGCCCAGCACGAACGCCCAGCCCGCCAGGTCGCCCCAGACGCGCCCGAGGCGTTCGCGGCCGTAGACGTACGTGCCGCCGGACTGCGGGTAGCGCGCGGCCAGCCAGGCGCTCGACAACGCGTTGCAGCAGGCGACCACGCCCGCGACCGCCAAGCTCACCAGCAGGGCGGACCCGGCCGCCGCCGCGGCCGGGGCGAACACCGCGAACACTCCGGCGCCGATCATCGAGCCGAGCCCGACGAACACGGCGTCGGTCAGTGTCAGACTTCTGACCAGTTGCACACGGCTCAGTGTGCGACAGGGCACCCCGAGGGCTTGTCCGCGGGGAAGAAGTTCGGCAGCAGTTCATCCGAGTCGTAGTAGCGGTGGTACACCGGCGTGATCCCGCCCGACACGGGTGGCACGATCCACGACCAGTCCGCGGGGCAGGTGCGTCCGGCGGCCTCCTCCTTCTCCAGGTGCGTCAGGAACCTCTGCGACTCGGTGTGGTGGTCCGTGATCGTGACCCCGGCCTCCGCGAACGAGTGCAGGACGGCGCGATTGAGCTCCACCAGGGCTCGGTCGCGCCACAACGTCGCCTCCGACGACGTGTCCAGACCCATTCGCTTGGCGAGGTACGGCAGCAGGTCGTAGCGGTCGCGGTCGGCGAGGTTGCGGGCGCCGATCTCGGTGCCCATGTACCAGCCGTTGAACGGCGCCGACGGGTAGTCGATGCCGCCGATGCGCAGGCGCATGTTGCTGATGGCGGGCACGGCGTGCCACTTCACGCCGAGCGCGCCCAGCCAGGGGAAGTCCGGGTGCGACAACGGGACTTCCAGCACTTCGTCGGCGGGGATCTCGACGAGCGCGGGCTCCTGGCCCTTGCAGGACACCATGAGCGGCAGCACGTCGAACGGGCCGCGCGTGGCGGGCGGCTTCCAGCCGCGCTTCATCGCGAGCTCGGTCAGCGCCAGGTTCCGCCCGTCACCGAGCACCCCTCCGTCGGAACCGCGGTAGGCGGCGTAGCGGATGATCTGTTCGTTGACGATCTGCGGCGCGTGCGTGCCGGGCTCCGCGGGGGCGAAGACCGTGATGACAGGCCGGATCTTGCCCTTGTTCGTGGCCACGCGGAGGTGTTCGACGCACTCCTTCGCGACGTCGGCGGGCGTCGACACCTCGCGCTGGTCGCGCACTTTCAAGCTCCGCCAGTAGAGGCGGCCGATGCAGCGGGAGCTGTTGCGCCAGGCCACCCGTGCGCCGAAGGTCAGTTCGGCGGTCGTGTGGCGGTAGGTGCCGGTCGCGGCGATCTCCGCGTGCACCTCGGCCAGCCTGGCCTCGACCGGACCGAGGTCCGGATGTTCGGCGTGGTGCTGTCGGACGAAGTCCTCAGCCTCGGCGATGTCGAGCTCGCCGGTGTTCTCGACCTGCGCCGGGGGAAGCGCCGTGAGGGAACGGGGCAACACATCAGTCGGGACGGGGGTCATGGCGAGCGACCGTAGTGGCGCTTTCGTGGAGCGGGAACCGCCTGTCGCGTTACGCCATCTGGATCACTAGCGCACGTCCGATACGCACAGCGAGTACTTGATACCGCAACCGGGTGACAAAGGGTGGGACAAAGGGTGGTTTTCGACTGTTATCTGGCCGAGACCAAAGATTGACCAGTGATTCAGTTCACCGCTGGATTCGACCCGTTCGAGTGAACTTCAGCGGGGACCTCCCACGAGGAGAACTGGGTCATCCCCCGAATTGCCAACGAGGGTGGCATCACGCGGAACACGAAGTTCCGCAACGCCAACGCAATCGGCGACCGCAGTTCGATCCCGAACCGTCCCGCCATCCGCGATCCCTTCCAGACGGACTGCGTGCGCGGCCGTCGCAATGCGTCGTAGCGCGCGAGATCACCGTTGCACAGAGCCAAAGTCACCGCGTCCTCCAACGCCATGCAGGCGCCCTGCCCGAGGTACGGCGTCATCGCGTGCGCCGCGTCGCCGAGCAGCGCGACCCGTCCTTTCACGAACGTCGGCAGCAACGGCAGCTGGTGGATGTCGTGGCGGATCACGCCCGGAGTCGACGCCAGCAGCTCGGGCAGCGGGTCGTGCCACCCGGCGAACAACGACACCGGGTCCAGGTCCGCCCCCGCGGGCGCGACCGTCGCGACGTACCAGCAGACCCGTCCGTCCCCCAACGGCAGGATGCCCGCCTCCCCACCGGGACCGAGCGTCTGCGAGATGGGCAGGTCGTAGGGCCCCGGCGCCACCCCTCGCCACGCCGTCGCCCCCGCGTACACCGGTCCCGGCGCCTCGGGCAGCAGTTCCGCGCGGAGCCGGCTGTGGATGCCGTCGGCCGCCACCACGAGGTCCGCGTCCAGGTCGTCGGCGCTGGTCACCTCGACGTCGGTGAACAGGATCTCCGGCGGCAGCGCGCGCAGCAGGACGCCGTGCAGGTCGGCGCGGTGCATCGCGACGACCTTCTCCTGCCCCACGTCGGGCATGTGCACGAGCCAGCGCCCGTCCTCGGACCGGACACCACCCGACACCCGCGGCGTGCCCAGCCTGCGGATCTCGTCGTCGAGGCCCATCCACTCCAGCGCTCGCAGCGCGTTGGGCATCACGCCGACACCCGCGCCGATCTCGCCGAACGCGGCCGCACGCTCGCAGACGACGACCTCCCAGCCGACGCGTCGCAACGACACCGCCGTCGCCAGACCGCCGATGCCGCCGCCCACCACGATCGCCTTCACGGCTTCCTCCTCTACAGGTGTAGAGGACACTACACCTGTAGACTACAGCTGTAGAGAGATTGGGACCACAGTGCGCAGAGACCTCATCACCGACACCGCGATCCAGCTCGTGGCGGAAGAGGGCATGCGCGGGCTCACCCACCGCGCGGTCGACCGCCGGGCAGGGCTGCCGGAGGGCTCCACCAGCGCGTACTTCCGCACCCGCAAGGCGTTGGTCGAGGGGTTCGTCGAGCGGCTCGCGGAGCAGGAACGGCTCGACGTGACGCCCGATCCCGCCGACGTCGCGGGCAGCATCGCGCGCACGCTCGACAGCTGGCTCGTCGAGCGGAACAGGACGCTCGCGAGGTACGCGGCGATGCTCGAGGCCACGCACCACCCGGAGCTGAGGTCGATCCTCATCCACTCCCCGCGCGAGCAGGCCACGGCGCTCGCGAAGATGCTCGGCCACGAGGATCCCGAACGGGCCGGCGCGCATTTCACGGCGTTCCTGGAGGGCCTGCTCTTTTACCGGCTCGTCGGCGGCGGCAGCACGGTCGGGCCGGCGCCGGGTACCGAGGAGAGCGTGCGCGACCTGAAAGCGGCCGTCGAAAAAGCGTTGCGACCGTAAGTACCGTGGGTCTCATGGGATTCGGGTACGGGGTCTTCTACCTCTGATAACGGACGTGTGCCGCCGCGCAACACGTCCTGATTTCGCGTACCCAGAAGAGGATCCCCGTGCGTTCGCATGTTCATTTGACGACCCAAGATCTCACCAAGGGCTATGAGGCCGGGCCCGTCGTCGACGGCATCTCCCTGACGGTCTCCGCGGGCCAGCGTCTCGGCATCATCGGCGAGAACGGCCGCGGCAAGACCACCCTCCTCCGCCTGCTCGCCGGGGACCTGGCACCCGACCAGGGAACCGTCACCCGGCACGGCTCGCTGAGCCTCGTGCAGCAGGAAATGCCTTTCCACCAAGGTGAAACGGTCGGCGACCTGCTGGCGGAGGCGTTGCGCGAGAGCCGCGAGGCACTGTCCGAACTGGACGCCGCCGCGGCGCCGTTCGACGAGCAGCGCTACGAGAAGGCCTTGTCCCACGCGGAGAACATCGAGGCCTGGGACGCCGAGCGCCGCGCCGAGATCGCGCTCAAGGCCCTCGACGCCGACCACGACAGGGCGGCGGAGCTCCAGCGGCTCAGCGTGGGCCAGCGCTACCGCGTGCGGCTCGCGTGCCTGCTCGCCGAACGAGCCGACGTCCTGCTGCTGGACGAACCGACCAACCACCTCGACGCGAGCGCGCTGGCGTTCCTGACCGAACGCCTGCAACAGCACCACGGTGTCGTGGTGCTCGTGAGCCACGACCGCACGTTGCTGGACGAGGTCTGCACCCAGCTGCTCGACCTCGACCCGTCCCCGGACGGCGAGGTGCACCTGCACGGCGGCGGCTACCGGGCGTTCAAGGAGGCCAAGCGCGCCGAGCGGCAGCGGTGGGAGCAGCGGTTCGCCCAGGAGGAGGCCGAGCACGACGAGCTGGCCGAGAAGGTCGACCGCGCCCAGGCCCGCCTGAAGGACGGCTGGCGGCCTCCCAAGGGCACGGGCAAGCACCAGCGCACGACGCGTGCGGCGAGCAAGATGCGCAACGTCGCCCGCAGGCTCGAAGAGCTCGGCGACCAGCGCGTCGGCGCTCCCCCGCCCCCGTTGCGCTTCACTCCGCCGGAGCTGACGGCGAGCGGCGGCCTGCTGCACGCCACCCCGCTCGAAGTACCCGGACGACTGAACCTCACCGAGCCGATCTCGCTCAGCGCGGGCGAGAAGCTCCTGGTCACCGGCCCGAACGGGGCGGGCAAGTCGACGTTGCTGGGCGTCCTCGCCGGCCGCGTCGCCCCGGCTCACGGCACGGTGCACCACGTCGGCCGGGTCGCGCTGCTGGCCCAGGAGTCGGCGTTCGAGAACGAGGACGCCACCGCGGTCGAGCTGTGCCCGCGAGTGCAGGACATCGGTCTGCTGAGCGGAAAGGACCTGCTCCGCCCGGTCGGCCGCCTGTCCACCGGGCAACGCCGGCGCCTGGAGCTGGCGATCCTGCTGAGCGGTTCACCGCACGTCCTGCTGCTCGACGAACCGACCAACCACCTGTCGATCACCTTGGTCGACGAGCTGACCGAGGCGCTTCAGCAGACCAGCGCCGCCGTGGCCGTCGCGACCCACGACCGGCAGATGCGGACAGATTTCGACTCGTGGCGGGCCGTCACCCTGCATTGAACTTCACGAATTCATGAAACTTATGTAGCTTCAAAAGCAGGTCTTCCACCGAGCACTGGGAGGTGTGCGAGATGACCGAACTGATCACCGACGAACTGCCCATGAAGCGCCGGACACCGTTCGACCCGCCCGCCGAGTTCACCGAGATCCGCGAGCAGGCCCACATCAGCAGGCTCAAGTTCGGTGACGAGCACCTCGGCTGGCTCGTCACCGGTCACCACGAGATGCGCGAGATCCTGGGGAGCACCAAGTTCACCACCGACCCCCAGCAGCACCACGTCCTCGTCAAGCGGGGCCAGAACGACCTGCCCGACGACAAGTCGGTGCGCAGGGCCGAGCCCGGCATGTTCCTGAGCCAGGACCCGCCGGACCACACCCGGCTGCGCAGGATGCTGCAGGGCCAGTTCACCGTCCGGCGGATGAACCAGCTGTCGGAGTGGATCGCGAAGATCATCGACGACCAGCTGGCGCACCTGCGCACGTTCGACGGCAGGGCGGACCTGGTGAAGGAGTTCGCGCTCCCGGTGCCGTCGTTCGTGATCTGCGCGATCCTGGGGGTCGGCTACGACCAGCGGCACAAGTTCCAGGACGACACCTCGAAGATGCTGAACCTGGAGTCGACGTTCGCCGAGGCCATGGAGGCCTTCGGGCGCATGAAGGTGTTCATGCGGGAGCTGATCGCCGACAAGAAGGTCAACCCCGGCGACGACATGATCAGCGACCTCCTCGCCACCGGTGAACCGACCGACGAGGAGGCGTCGAACATGGCGATGCTCCTGCTGATCGCCGGGCACGAGACGACGGCGAACATGCTGGGGCTCGGCACGTTCGCGCTGTTGCGGCACCCCGACCAGCTCAAGATCCTCAAGGACGAGCCGGACGTCATCGACAACGCCGTCGAGGAGCTGATGCGGTACCTGTCGATCCTCCACTTCGGAATCGTGCGCACCGCCGTGGAGGACGTGGAGGTCGAGGGCCACCTCATCAAGGCCGGCGACACCGTGGTCGTGCACGTGCCGACGGTCAACCGCGACCCGGAGAAGTTCGCCGGCGACCCCGACGAGCTGGACCTGCGCCGCCCGGCGAGCGGGCACGTGGCGTTCGGGCACGGCATCCACCAGTGCCTGGGCCAGCAGCTCGCCCGCATCGAGATGCGGATCGGGTTCACCAAGCTGTTCCAGGAGTTCCCGGACCTGCGTCTCGACATCGATCCCGAGGACGTGCCGCTGCGCACCGACATGGGCATCTACGGAGTGCACTCGCTGCCAGTAGCGTGGTCGGCATGAAGATCTCCGTCGACCAGACGAAGTGCTGTGGCTCGGGTATGTGCGTTCTGACCGACCCGGACCTGTTCGACCAGAGCGAGGAGGACGGCACGGTGCTGCTCCTCGTCGAGCACCCGGACGCCGAGCACGAGGCCACCGCGAAGGAAGCGGCGGGTCTCTGCCCGGCGGGCGCCATCACGGTCAGCTGACCTGCCGCACGTCAGGTCGCCAGGCGACATCGGTGTCCCGTCGCCTGGCGCCGGCGTCCGCGCGGAGTCGCACGCTCACGGCCAGCGCGTCCAACGGCATGACGTGCGCGGCCTCGGGCGACACCGTGCTCAGCCAGAACCAGGGCTGGTGGCCAGGCGGAGCTCGTCCACCTCGGCCTGGAACCCCGCCGCCGTCAGCGTCTCCTCGGCCTGACGCCAGTGCTCCCAGGCCTCCTCGGTCCGCCCGGCCCTGTCCAGCGCGTTGCCCAGCACCCGCAACGACCGCCCGAACTCCGGCGGCGACCCCATCTCCCGGGCCTGGTCCACGGCCTTCGAAGCCAGCTCCAGTGCGGCTTCGGCGGACGCGGCCATCCCGGACCTCAGGCGCCACACCCAGATCCGGCCCTGCCGGTCGTCGTGCTCCTCGAAGAACTCCCAGGCCTGCCGCAGCTGCTCCTCGGCGAGCGAGTCCTGCCCGGAGCGGACCAGCGTGTCCGCCAGGAACAACCGGATGTTCGCCGCCAGGTCCGGGTCCCCGAGCTTCTGCGCCGCGGCGAGCGAGGACCGCAGGAACGCGGCGGAGTCGTCCAGCTGCCCCGTGAACTGGTGCAACCGTCCCAGTTCCAGCGCCGCCATCAGCTCGCTCTGCTCGTCACCCATGCCGGCGGCCAGCCGCCGGGCCCGTTCCAGGTACTCCTGGGCGGCGGCCAGCCCGCCCGCACGGCGTTCGATCGCGCCGAGGGAGCACAGCACCTCGATCTCGCCGTGCGGGTTGCTGGAAGCGGCGAACCGGGTCATGGCCTCGCGATGGGCCTCACGGGCCTCCGCGGACCGCCCGCTCCACTCGTGCATCCACCCCACGCCGTACCAGGCGTAGGCCTCGCTCCACGTGTCGCCGGCGGCGGCGAACCCCTCCTGCGCTGCCTGGAAGTCGGCGGACGCGGCGCTGTAGTCGTGCATCCGGACGCGGAGGATTCCGCGCTGCTGGAACAACATCGGCCGGCGCGCGGCGGGCGCGCAGGACAGTCCCAGCGCGTTGATCTGCTCCCAGTCGTCGAACCGGGCCCGCAGGTCGCAGAACGCCGCGGACCTGATCGCCAGCTCGGCGGCCAGCGAGCCGAGCCCCAGCGCGGCGGCCTGCGTGGTCACGGCGTGGAGGTTCAGCCACTCCGCGTCGAACCAGTCGGCCGCGTCGCCGAGGTCGAACCGTTCCAGCGCAAGGGGTTCCATCCTGATGCCCTGGTGCGGCAGCTCCACGTCGGCGCGTGTCGCGAGGTCGAGCCACTGCTCGAACAACGCCCGCAGCGCGACGGCCGGGTCCTCGGACGCGGCCTCACGGCCGAAGGCGCGCAGCAGGTCGTGCAGCCGATAACGCACCTGTCCCAGCGCGTCTCGGCCCGCGTAGTCGACCAGCCGTGCGTCGACCAGCGCCTCGACGTTGTCCTCGGCGTCGTCGAGGTCGAGGCCCAGCAACGGGGACGCGACCCAGGCCGGGAAGTCCGGCGTGTCGACCAGCGACAGCAACCTGAACGCGGTCCGGTGCGACTCGTCCAGCCCGTCGTAGGACAGCGCGAGCGAGGCCCGCACGTCGAGGTCACCCAGCGACAGCTCGTCGAACCGCCGGCGTTCGTCCGACAGCCTGTCGGCGAGCTTCGCGAGCTGCCAGTGCGGGCGCGCCACCAGCCGGGCCGCCGCCACCCGCAACGCCAGCGGGAGCTTGCCGCAGTACGTCACGATCTCCTGTGCCGCAGCGGGTTCGGCGGCACACCGCGCCTCACCGACGGCAGCTCTCAACAACGCCAGGGCGTCGTCGGAGGGCAGCACGTCCAGCGGTACGACGTGCGCGGCCTCCAGTCCGGCGAGCGCGGCCCGCGAGGTGACCAGCGCGGCACCGGACGTGGTCCCCGGCAGCAACGGCCGGACCTGGGCCTCGTTGACGGCGTTGTCCAGCACGACGAGGATCCGCCGGTCCGACAACAGGTCCCGGTACAGGTCGACCCGGTCCTCCACAGTGGACGGAATCGCGCCACCCGACACACCAAGGCCGCGCAACAGGCGGTCCAGGGCCGCGGCGGGCTCGACGGGCTGCTGCTCACCACCGCGCAGGTTCAGGTACAGCTGGCCGTCCGGGAACCCGTCGCGCACGAGGTGGGCGCAGTGCACGGCCAGCGAGGTCTTGCCGACACCGCCGGGTCCGGTGATCGTCCACGTCCCGCCGGCGCGCAACCCGGCCGTCAGCCGCGCCACCTCGGCGGCCCGGCCGGAGAAGTCGCCGACCGCGGGCGGCAGCCACGACGGTCCGGACTGGACGGCGACCGGCGCGGACGAGCCCGCCAGCACCTCCATGTGCAGCGCGCGCAGCTCCGCGTTCGGGTCGATGCCGAGCTCGTCGGCGAGCACCTCGCTGGCCCGCCGGTAGACGTCGAGGGCCTGCGCCTGCTGGCCGGTGCGGTGCAGGGCGAGCATCAGCTGGAACCAGAAGCGTTCGCGCAGCGGGTGTTCAGCGACGAGCGAGCGCAGCTCGTCGACGATCTGGTCGTGCCGGCCCAGCTGCAGCTCGGCGTCGTTGCGGCGTTCCAGCACCTCCCAGCGTTGTTCGTTCAGGCGCTGCACGTCGGTCTGTTCCATCCGCAGCGACGACACCTGGTCCAGGGCCGGGCCGCGCCACAGCGCGGCGGCCTCACCGAGCAGGCGGGCCTCGGTCTCGAGGTCGGGCGCGCGGCGGGCCTCGGCGCGCAACCGCTGGAACGTCAGCAGGTCGAGCTGGTCGTCCTCCAGGTGGATCGAGTAGCCGGTGGGCCACGTGCGGACCAGCTTGCGGTCCGCCAGGTCGTCCAGCGCCTGTCTCAACCGCATGACGTACGTCTGCAGGGTCGCGCGTGCCGCACCTGACGGCTCGTCGCCCCAGAGGTGTTGCATCAGCTCGTACGACGAGACCGGCGCGTTCGCCTTCATCAGCAACGCGGCGAGCAGGACACGCTGCTTGGCCGAGCGCAGCTCCACCGCGCGGCCGGAGTCGATGACCTGCAACGATCCGAGAACCCTGAACCCCCACCGCCGTTGCATGGGCCCGATCCTAACCAGCCGGTAACCCGAGGTGTCAGCGAAATGTCAGCGGGCCGCGTGATGCTTCTCGCCCATGAGGACGACAACCTTCGCGGCCTTCGCGGCGTTGCTCTCCGGACTCGACTGCTGACGCACAGGCTGGAGCGGCGTCTTGGCCCCCCAGCGGGGCGCCGCTCCTCTTCAGACGGTGTCGCCGGGGCCCGAAGCCCAAACCTCTCCTCGGGTCCCGGCGGCGCCTCCGGTCAGGCCGCACCACGCGACGACGTCATGAACTTCCCCAGACGTGACGCCAGATCGTCGGCGGCCTCGTTGCCCCGCAACCGTTCCGCCTCCTGCTTCAACGGCCGCATGCGGTCGCGGGTGCGGGCCGAGCGGATCGGACCGGACAGCGCGATCGCCTGTTCGCCGACGTCCCGCGCGCGCTCGGGCTCGTTCTGCACCAGGTGGTTCACGGCGAGCGCGGCCAGCCGGAACGACTGGCTGCGCGACGCGTCCTCTCCTCCGGAGGAGATCGCCCTGGTGAGCAACGGGATCGCGGACCGCGCGTACTTCACGTCGCAGGTGCGCGCGAGCTCGGTGTGCACCATGCCGCCGATCGAGACGAGGTCGGCCAGGTCGAAGAAACGCGCCCACGGCGGTGCGTCCTCGGCCGCGGACCGGTCGAACTCGTCCTCGGCGCGCGCGAACTGGCGCAGGGCCTGCCTTTCCGCGCCCATCTTCGCGAACGCCCACGCCTCGTTGGCGTGCAGGATCGACACGGCCAGCGTGGACCCGCTGGCCTGCGCGATGGGCAGACCTCGTTGGAACGACGACAAAGCGTCCTCGGCCAGGTCGTAGTGCAGGTGCACGCGGCCCATGCGGTAGTGGATGTTCGCTTCCAGCGCGCTGTTGCCCGACTCGCGCGCAAGGCCCATCGCACGGCCGAAGTGCAGGTGCGCCGACTCGAGCAGGCCCATGTCGAACGACGCCCAGCCGGCCAGGTTGTGCAGGTCCGCGATGGCCACCTGGAGCCGGTGCAGCACGGTGCCGGACGAGCCGGTGTCGAGCAGCGGGTTCGCCCAGTTCAGCAACGCGACGCAGGCGTCCCGGCAGGCACCGCCGCCGTACTCGTGGTCGAGCGCCCGCAACGCACTGGTCAGGGTCTCGACATGCCGCACGTCGGTCTTGTCCACGCGATCTGGAAACGGCTCGCCGTTGAACATGGTTGGCCTCCTGACGTGCGCCGCGCACTCGTTTGTACGAATACCCGTTACACACCGCCGGTACTCACCGCGCGCCGACACCATCCCGCTGCTGGGCCTGGTCGGGAAGGGTCTTTGGACTCCCCCGGGACACGTCGACGCGACCGCCACAACGCCGTGGTGGTCGCGCCTACGATTTCGGACGGTCGTGGTGATCGGGAAGGGGCCAACGAGGTGTCAGCGCACGGGAACTGAATCCATTCCCCGTGACGACTCCTCACCGGATCGGCCGCCCGGTTCACTCTTCCAGGGTCACCACCTGGGCGGGGCACCTGTCCACCGCGTCACGAACGCCCGGCAGCAGGTCCGCGGAGGGTTCGGGAACCAGCACCAGGCCGAGCCCGTCGTCGTCCGACTGGTCGAACACGTCCGGCGCGGCGAGCACGCACTGGCCCGATCCGATGCACTTCGTCTGGTCTATCCGGACCGTCATCACCACACCACCGGGATCGTCGCCGCGCCATAGGTGATCATGTCCTCGCGGAAGTCCATCTCGGCCAGGGGAACGGCCGGACGCACGTCCGGGAACCGCGTGAAGAGCGTGCGGAGCAGGATCTGCAGCTCCGCACGGGCCAGGTTCGCGCCGAGGCACTGGTGCGGGCCGAACCCGAAACCGAGGTGCGACACCGCCCTGCGCTCCAGGTCGAGCTCACCGGCGTGCGGGCACAGCTCCTCGTCGAGGTTCGCGTGGAACGTCACCGCGACCCACTCCCCCGCCCGGATGGTCACGCCGTCGACCTCGACGTCCTCGACGGCCTTGCGCGCGAGCCCCGCGCCGCCGAGCTTGCCGACCGTGTACCGCATCAGCTCCTCGACGATGACGTCGGCGCGGCTCGGGTCGCGCTTCAGGATCGCGAGCTGGTCGGGGTTCTCGAAGAGCGTGAGCGTGAACAGGCCGAAGAAGTTCGACGTCGTCTCGTGGCCCGCCGCGAGCAGGCCGATGGCGAGGAACAGCAGCTCGTCCATGTCGAAGTCGGTGTCGTTGACCATGAGGCCGATCAGGTCGTCGGTGGAGCCCGACGCCTTCTTCTCGTCCACGACCTTCATGAGCACGCCGCCCAGTTCGGCGGCCTTCGCCTCGTACTCGGCGCGTGAGCCGTTCTTGCCGAACATCTCCCTCGCCGTGGCCTGGAACAGCTCCTGGTGCTCCGGCGGCACGCCGAGCAGTTCGGCGATCACCAGCGACGGCACCGGCAGGCAGATCGACGACACCAGGTCGGCGGGCGCTCCGGCGCGCTCCATCGCGTCGAGGTGCTCGTCGACGATCTGCTGGATGCGCGGGCGCATCTCGTTGAGGCGCTTGACCATGAACGCCCGCGAGAGCGGCCGGCGCAGGCGCAGGTGCTCGGCGCCGTCCATCACGTTCATGTTGCCGGGCTCGGGCCGGCCGAGGACCTGCTCGCCCTCGGTGCGCATCTCGGGCTGGCCGTCCTTGTTCGCGCTGAACCGCGGGTCGGAGAGCACCTGACGCACCCCGGCGTAGCTGCTGACGACCCAGGCCTCGACCCCGTTGGGCCAGAGCATCCTCACCGGGCCCTGGCTGACGGCCTCCTCGAAGCCCTCGGGCGCCCCCAGCGGATGCGTGCGGTTCTCGTGCGGGACCGGGCAGACGGCCGCTTCAGTCACGGGATTCCCCCTCAATAGAACAGAACTGTTCTGTTGACTCCATGACCGAACGTAGCGCAACGACTACGGTCTGACGAGTTATTTGGTCCGAAAAGCACCGATCAACGGTCTCAACAGGCCGTCGACGATGCTCTCGACAACACCCTGCTCTTCCGAGCGCAGAACGAAGGTCGAGACCAGCGCGGTGATGAGGACCTCGGTGTCGAGGTCCTCCGGCAGCTCACCGCGCGCCTTCCCCCGCTGCACGGCGACCCGCAGGTGCTCGGTGTAGGCGCGGTCGACGTGCTCCTCGCGCAGGCACGCGAGATCGGCGTCCTGACGGCTGCCCTCGAGCAGCCCGAGGAAGATCCCGGCCGTGTCGAACGGCATCGGCTCGCCCCACGCCAGCAGGATCTGGCGGACGTCCTCGGCGAACGTGCCCTCGTCCGGCTGTTGCAGCCGCGGCAGGTTCGCCTTCAGGGCGTCCGTGATCAGCCGCGCCTTGGACGGCCAGCGCTGGTAGAGGCTCGCCTTGCTGGCGCGCGCCCGGCCGGCGACGAGGTCCATGTTGAACCGCGCGTACCCGACCTCGGCCAGCACCCCGAGGACCGCGGCGAAGACCTCCTGCTGACGCTCGGGCGCGTCCAAAGGCGTGCGACCCACCCTGTCTCCCTCGGCTCAGGTGACGTGCACCGTACCGGGAGCGTCGGCGAGCCTGCCCGTGCGCTGCACCGACATCCAGCGCAGCTGCGTGCCGTGCAACGCCGTGATCAACGACTGGATCACCACGACGTACATCAGCTGCCGGTACACGACCTGTTGCAACGGATAGGCCCACAACGGCTTGAGCGACTCGCCGTCGAGCCTCAGCGCGTAGCCCGCGCTCGCCGTCTGCATCAGCAGGAACACCGTCCACACGATCAGCCCGAGAGGAGCGTCCGCGACGAGGAACCCGTACAGCACGAAGAGGTCCATCACGGGCGCGAGCAACGGCAGCAGCAGGTGGAACGCCAGCAGGTACAGAAGCCCGAACCGGCCCATCGGCCCGTTCTCCGCCAGCGCGCCGCGATGTTTCCACATCGCCTGGAAAGTGCCGTACGACCAGCGGTAACGCTGCCGGAACAGCCCGTGGACGCTCGCCGGTGCCTCCGTCCACGCTCTGGCTTCCGGGCGGTACGCGACCCGCCAGCCCGCACGCGTGACGGCCATCGTGAGGTCGGTGTCCTCGGCCAGCGTGTCGGCGCTGACGCCGCCGACGTCGGTGAGGGCGGACCGGCGGAACGCCCCGACCGCGCCCGGCACCGTCGGGATGCAGCGCAGCGCGTGGAGGATCTGGCGGTCCAGGTTGGACCCCGCGCAGTACTCGAGGTGCTGCCAGCGCCCGAGCAGGCCCTGCCGGTTGCCGACCTTGGCGTTGCCGGAGACCGCCCCGACCCCGGCGTCCGCGAACGGCTGCACGAGCTGGCCGATCGTGTCCGGTTCGAAGATCGTGTCGCCGTCCACGAGCACCAGCACGTCGTGCGTGGCCTCGCGCACGCCCGCGTTGAGGGCCGCCGGTTTTCCCTGGTTGTCCTGCCGGATCACGGTCACGCCGGGCAGGTCCAGTTCCTCCGCTCGCGCTGCGGTGTCATCGGTCGAACCGTCGTCCACGACGATCACCTCGACGTCGGCGAGGTGGTTGTTCCCGGCGATGGACCTGACCGTGGCGGCGATGTTCAGCGCCTCGTTGTACGCCGGGACGATCACCGAGACCGGCGGCGCGAACCACGGCGGTGGCTCCTGCTCGCTCTCGCGGCGCAGCCGGCGGTCGGTGTGCGCGAGGCCCAGCTGCATCAACGTGCGCAGCAGACCGAGCAGCGCGGCGATCGCGATGGCCGTGCCGAACAGCACGAGCACGATGCCGCCGTTGCGCTGCGACCACGTGGTGACCGCGCCGGTGAACCGTTCGCGCGCGGAGGCCTCGACCGGGACCTCGTCGCCGACGAGCACGAACCTGTAGCCGGGCTCCTTCGCGAGCTCACGGGCTATGTCACCGCCGATGCTGCCGTCGTCGTGCAGCCGGACGACGCCTCGCTTCTCCCGCAACGACATCCGCACCAGCGTGCCGATGTCCTGGTGGTCGCGGTCGCCGCTGTCGACCTGTTCGGGGGCACCCACCAGTCCTGTGTGGACGCCCAGCGCGTCGGCGAGCGCGGCCTGCGCGAAGGCGAGGTCCAGCGGGTTCACGTGATCGCCTTCGGCGCGAAAGCCGTCGATACCGATCCGGTGGCCCTCCGCGACGATCCGCCGCGCGACGTCCGGATGCCGCGTGACCTGGGCGCCCGTGACGAAGAACGTCGCCTTGATGCCCGCGTCCGCCAGCCTCTCCAGTGTCCGCGGCGTCCACTTCGGGTCCGGGCCGCCGTGGAACGCCAGCGCGAGCGTGCCCTCCGGCAGTTCCCGGTGCGCACCCGCGTGCGGCACGGGCTCGGGCTTGATCGCGGCGTAGGCGTGGAACGAGACCACGCTCAGCAACACGAGCAACCCGAGCAGGATGGAGATCCAGTGCAGCCGCGGCGTGCGCGTCACCACGCTCCCAGCAGCGTGCCGCCCACCACGGCGGCGAACACGATCAGTCCACTCGCGACGGTCCAGCTGACCAGTCTCGCCGCTACCCGTCTACCGCCGTTGCCGTCGACGAAGACCTGCATTTCCTCTTCCCCCCAGAGACGATGCGGACGAGCGCGACCACGAGGGCCACGCCGACCGCCGCCGCCATCCACGGGAACCCGTTCACGAGCCACGGGACCGCGTCGGCGGCGAACTCCTTGCTGCTCCCCCACGGAGCGTGCCTCTTCGACTGCCGTTCCCACGCCGCGTTGCCCACCGCGACGACCACGAACAGGAGAGGTGGCGCCGGTGCCACCGTCCACAGACCCACGCGCCGCACGAGCGCGGACGCCACGAGAGTGCCTCCCGCGAACCACACGCCGAACACCCAGCCGAAGTTGCCCCCGTCCACCCAGACCCCCGTCTGCGTGAACACCGCCAGCACCGCGAGCGCGGCGAGACTGGGCAGTTGAACCCCCATGACCACCTAGAATAGTGGAGGGGGTGTCTTGTTCATGCAATCACGTGGCGGCTATCACCGCACGGTCTTCCTCGTCCTGACGCGCACGGTGTGGGTGGCTCTGAGCGCGGTCGTGCTCGCCGCCTCCGGCCTCGCCTGGACCACCGTCTCCACGATCTCGACCGGTGTCGAACGCTCGTACGCGATCCCGGACGACGCGCCGCGGTCGGAGTCGGGCCGCAACATCCTGATCATGGGCCTGACGACGAGGCTCGACCGGCACGGCGAACCGCTCCCCGACGACGTGCTGCGGCGCATGCAGGCGGGCGAGAGCGATCGCGGCGGCTACAACGCGAACACCCTGATCCTGTTGCACATCCCCGTTTCCGGCCCGGCGGTCGCGATGTCCGTTCCCCGCGACAACCTCGTCCCGTTGTCCTCGGGTGGCGAGGGCAAGATCAAGGAGGCCTACGGCCGGGCCAAGATCGCCGAGGAGGACCGCCTGCGCGCGGGCGGAACGCACGACAAGCGAGAGCTGGAACGCGCCGGCCGTGAAGCCGGTCGCCGCGCCCAGGTGCGGACGGTGTCCGCGTTCCTGAGCCAGCCGATCGACCACCTCGTGGAGATCTCGCTAATCGGCTTCTTCCACATCGCCGAGGGCCTGGGCGGCGTGGACGTGTGCCTGCGCAACGCGACGAAGGACCCGTTGTCCGGCGCGGACTTCCCGGCCGGGCCCCAGCACCTCGACGCGGGCCAGGCGCTCTCGTTCGTGCGGCAGCGCCACGGCCTGCCCGGCGGCGACCTGGACCGCACGCGGCGCCAGCAGGCGTTCCTGTCCGCCGTGACGAAGCGCCTCAAGGGCGCCGACGTGGGCGTGGTGCAGGCGATGATCGACATGGCGAAGGAGGACGTCGTGCTGGACGCGCGGTTCGACCTGGTCGAGTTCGCGCGCGGCATTCCCACCGAGGTGCGGTTCGACACTCTGCCGATCGAGGGTGGCGCGCACCTGGGCGGGCTGGACGTGAACAAGGTGGACCAGGCCAAGGTGCGGGCGAAGGTGACGGAACTGGCGACCGCGCCGCCGCCACCGCCGCCCAACGACGGCATTCCCTGCATTCACTAGCGGTCCCGCGCCGTCAGTGGCGGCGCTCGGTCACCCAGGTGGCGATCTGGGCCCGAGAGGTGAACCCGAGCTTCTGCAGGATCCGCTCCACGTGCCCCTCCGCGGTCCGCCGGGCGATCACCAGCCGGGCCGCGATCTCCTTGTTCGACATCCCCCCGGCGATGAGGTCGGCGACCTGCTGCTCCCGCCGCGTCAACGGCGTGAGCGTCACCACCGGCGCCTCCTCCCGGGCGGCCTCCTCCCCGATGGCGAACGCGATCGCGTCCTCCAGCTCGAGGTCCATGCCCTTGCGGAACACGGCCCGGAACTCGTGCTCGCCGAGCGCGGACACCGTCGCCGACTCGCACTCGCCGTGCGGCGCCCCGAAGTGGCGCGACCCGAACATGGGGTAGCCGACGGACTGCCAGATCTCGTTGGTGGCACCCAGCAACGTGGCCGCGCGCTGCGCGTCGCCCTGGGACGCGGAGATCCAGGCGAGCACCTCGATCGCGAGCACGATGCCGAGCAGGTCGTGGAACGAGCGCTTGATCCGCAGGCACTCGCGGCCGAGGCGGTCGGCGTCTGCGAGGTCGCCGCTCACCCACGCGCACAGCGCCAGCACCCAGATCGCGTACGCGTGCGCCCACAGTTCGCCGTGCTGCTCGCCGACGGCCTTGGCCTCGACGCAGAGCCGTTCCGCGACGGCGAAGTCGTGCCGGAACGTCGCCGAGATCGCCAGCTCGATGCCGGCGAGCATGGTGTGGCTGTTGACCGTGCCCTGGCCCCGGTACAGCCGCATGGCCTCCGCGAACCCGCTGTCCGCGAGGTCGAGGTCGTCGCCGACCAGGTGCGTGCACGCGATGCGGTGGGTGGCGTAGGCGAGCGCGACCCCGTCGCCGGACTCGACGGCGTACTCGCGGCACTCGTCCAGCATCCGGATCGACGCGGAGAGGTCTCCCTGCAGTGTCGAGACGTAGCCGTTGACCCACAACGCCTTGGCTCGCGCCGGACCCGGTTTCGCGCTCGCGACGGCGCGGTCGAGCCAGTGCCGGCCCTCGCCGAGCATGCCGCAGCCCGCCCAGTAGAACCACAGAGTGCTCGCCAGATGCACGCAGTGGTCGCCGTCGTGGTCGAAGCAGAAGTCCAGCGCGGACCGGAGATTCGCGTGTTCCAGGCGCGTGAGGCAGAAGATCTGCGGCTGGGCGGGGCCGAACCACTCCTTCTCACGGCGCTCGGCCCACTCGATGAAGTGGTCGCGGTGCCGTTCGCGCATCACCTGTTCGCGGCCGGCCTCGCGCAGTTTCTCCAGGCCGTACTGCCGCAACGGCTCCAGCAGCCGGAACCGCGTGCCGGACGGCTGCTGCTCGGACACCACGACGGACTTGTCGACCAGGCCCATCAGCGAGTGCATGACCTCCTCGGACGGGACGGCGTCGCCGGAGCAGACCCGTTCCGCCGCCTCCAGGTCGAACGTGCCCGAGAACACCGACGCGCGCGCCCACAGGATCTGCTCGGACCGCGTGCAGAGGTGGAAGCTCCAGTCCACGGCGGCGTGCAACGTCTGGTGGCGCGGGTCGCCGCCGCGCTTGCCGTCCGCGAGCACCCGGAAGGTGTTGTCCAATCTGGACGACAAGTGGTCAAGGCTCAGCACGCGCAACCGCACCGCGGCCAGTTCGATGGCCAGTGGAATCCCGCCGAGCAGCGTGACGATCTGGCTGACCTTCGCGTGGTTGCGCGCGTCGAGGACGAAGCCGGGTTCGACGGCGGCGGCACGTTCGGCGAACAACATCAGCGCCGGATCCTGCGGCAGCGGTGTGACCTGCCAGAGGTGTTCGCCGTCGACGCCCAGGCGTTCGCGGCTGGTGACGAGCACGCGCAGACCGGGAACCCCGCGCAGCAACGCGCCCACCAGGTCGGCGGTCGCCTCGATGACGTGCTCGCCGTTGTCCAGGACCATCAGCAGCTGCCGGTCGCGCAGGTGTTCCACCAGAACGGTGCGATGCATTCGTACGGTGTCGTTGTGGACGCCCAGCTGCTCCAGGACGGCGTGCACGACCAGCTGCGGGTCGGTGAGGCCGCCCAGTTCGACGAACCACACCCCGTCGCGGAACGCCCTGCTCGTCTCGGCGGCAGCACGCAACGCCAGCCGCGTCTTCCCGACGCCACCCACACCCGTCAGGGTGACCAGGCGGGACTCGGACAGCAGTCTCCGCACCTCGGCGACGTCGTGCCTGCGGCCGACGAAAGTAGTTGTGTCAGCAGGCAAATTACCTTTGCCAGCTGGGGAAAGCGAACCGCCCACAGCCGCACCCTAGGTGCGCGCGATCTCTTGCTGCAACGCGGTCCCCCGGAGGTACCAACGGCGAAACACGGGTAGTTACCCCCTAGGGAGCATGCGGTCACCACTTCAGTCTTGAAGGCTTGGGACACGCCTGCGGGAGGGGGACTCATGGCCGGCGACAGCCTCGGCGTGGAAGTCCGGGAGCAGAACGGCGTGGTCGTCATCCGGTTCAGCGGACGGCTCGACTGGATGACGTACATGCGCGTGCAGGACGTGCTGCTCGACTACGCCACCAAGGAGCTCGTGGGTGTGGTCGTGGAGCTCGACGAGCTGGTCGCGGAATCCCCCGCGCTGCTCGTGGTGTTCGACGTCGTGTGGCTCTCGGCGGCGCGGTGGCCCGGCATCTCGCTGAGCCTCGTCGTCAGTGGTCACGAGCTGCGCTCCACGCTGGAGTCGCGCGGCCTGCCCCGGCACATCCCGATGCACTCGACGACCTCTGCCGCCGTGGCCGCCGTCGTGCGGCACAAGCACGAGGACCGGGTGGACGCGCCGCTGCCGACGTGCCGCTGCCTGCCGCACGTGGCCGAGCGGATCACCGAACGCGCCTGCGAGCGGTGGGGCGTCCAGTCGATGCTCGACGTCGCGCCACAGGTGGCGGTGGAGCTCGTGTCGCACATCGAGGACGACAGCCCGATGGCGCTGCTGCTGCGAATGCGTGGGGACAAGTTGTCCGTTGCCGTGCGCACGACCGCACGCTTCGACCTCAAGCAGTGGCACATCATGCGGCGCAACGTCGCGTCGATCGCCGTCTGCAACTTCACGATGGGCGAGACGCCGGCCGGAGGTGGGCGGCACATCGTGTGGGCCCTGCTCGACGTGCCGGAGGACAGCCGACGGCCCCCGAGCTACCTCCCGGAGGCGGCGGCGTTCACCCACCAGGCTTAACGCTTCCGGGTCGTTCTGGCGAGCCGGTCTACTGGGCGTGCGTCGCGGCGAGGCTCGTGCGGTAGGCCCTGAGAACCTGGCGGTCCGAGGCCGCGTCCACCGCGTCGAGGCACTGGTGCAGCCAGCACCGGTGCAGAGCGCACGTCACCCGTGAGCAGGGGTCGAGGCCCAGTTCCTGGGCCAGGTCCTCGGCGCTGAGAACCGCCGTGAGAGTCGTGTCCTCGGCCTCGGAGGAGGTCACCAGCCGCAGGTGCGCGCGTCGCCTCATGAGGAAGATCCTGCTTCCTCGAGCCGAGCGCGCATACCCGCATTAATACCTGTTCAACCGCCGGCCGCACCGAATTCCAGCCGGCGAAGAACCCCTTCTCACCCGCCCTTCCGCGCCCTACGCTCGGACTCCAACGGCGGCGCAGAGGTGTACTCCATGGCGGATCCTGCGTACTTCCCTCCCCCGCACTCCAGCCGCATCGGTGCGAGCGATGTCGAACAGCTGGAGGCGCAGACCCGGTCGTTGCGTTCGGTGGACTACCGGTACGGCGGAGGGGCGTGCCGTGACGCGGTCGTCGTGCGGATCTACTGGGCCCAGCAGCTGCTGGCCGCCGAAGCGTCGGACGCCGTGCGGGCGCGTCTGCTGTCCGCGGTCGCCGATCTGCACAACCTCGCCGGGTGGACGTCCTTCGACAGCGGCCAGATCGGGGCGGCGTACCACCATTTCGACCGCGCGCTGGATTTCGCCCGTCACGACGAAGATCTGACGACCAACATCGTTTATCGACGTGGGCGCGTGCATCTGCATCACGGCGCACCGGGTGATGCACTGGCTTACTTTCAGAGGGGCGCTTTCGCGCCGTTGGCGGCGAGCATCATGTCGTCGAACGAGGCGTGGGCATACGCCCGTCAAGCCCGTTCCGCTGAGGCGTTGCAGGCGTTGGGGAAGGCGAAGGACTCGTTCGCGCGCGCAGATCTGACGCACGTGCCGGACTGGGCGCAGTTCCACGACGAGACGGACCTGACGGCGATGATCGGCGTGATCCACGCCGAGCTCGGGGACACGCGGGCGGCCGTTCCCGCGTTGCTGTCGGCGGTCGAGAGCTTCGGGCCGGAGATGGCGCGCAGCCGGACGTTCTGCCTCATCTCGCTGGCCTCGTGCCACTTCCACGACGGCGACCTCGACCAGGGCCAGGCGGTGGGGATGCGGGCGGTGAACGCGGCGGAGGAGCTGCGGTCGGAGCGCGTGTGGGACCGGCTGCGGCCGATGGTGCAGACGGCGGCGTCGCGCGGGATCGCCCTGCGCTGACGCGGCCGCGCTGACGGTGCGGGCGCTGATCTTTGCAGAATCCGAACATTCGGCGGACCTCGTTCTGACCGTGGCCCGTCATCGTTCTGTGCCATGAACATTTCGCGAATCGGTGGGCTCGTGCTGGGGATGCTGCTGCTGGGCGCGGGCACCGCGTCGGCACAGGAACCGATCACGATCAGCCCGGAGAAGGTGCAGCAGATCTGCTCGAACCGCGTCCCGCGGGTCGAGGCCAAGGTCAAGGCGCTGACCGACAAGATCAACGGCACCGCGGAGACGCTGGGCTCGAAGAAGTGGATCGAGCAGAAGGCCGCGGACGCCCGCAAGAACGGCAACACGGCGCGCGCGGACGTGCTGGACGCACGGCTGAAGCTGCGCGACGCCCAGCTCGTGAAGCTCGCGAAGTCCGGCGAGCGCGTCGCCAAGTTCAAGTCCGAGCACTGCGGGTCCAAGTGAGGCGGGTCCAGGTGAGGTGGGTCGCCGCCGTCGTTCTGCTGTTCGCGCTGACGGCGTGCCGGGGTGAGGCTCCGGTGTCGGACCTCGATGATGTGGAATCAACGCTGAACAGCATCGAGTCGGATCTCAACCAGCCGGGGTGAACGCGTGGAACGTGGCCTGGTGCTCGTCGTGGAGGACGAACCGGCGATCGCCGAACTGGTGGCGCTGTACCTGCGGCGCGACGGCTTCGGCGTGCACGTGGAGTCCTCGGGGGACGCGGCACTGGCCGCGGTCCGCTCGCTCTCGCCCGTCGCGGTGGTGCTGGACGTCGGCCTGCCCGTGCTGAACGGCATCGAGGTGTGCCGGGCGATGCGGGCGGGCGGCGACTGGACGCCGGTGCTGTTCGTGACGGCCCGCGACGACGAGGTGGACCGCCTGCTCGGCCTGGAGCTGGGCGCCGACGACTACATCACCAAGCCGTTCAGCCCGCGCGAGCTAGCGCTGCGCGTGCGGACGGTGCTGCGTCGGTCCTCTGGCGCCGTGTCGGACGTTCTGCAGGTGGGTTCCGTACGGCTCGATGTGGGCGAACGACGTGCGTTCGCCGGTGATGCAGAGGTCTCGTTGACGTCGACGGAGTTCGGGTTGCTTTCGTACCTGATGAAGAACCCACGGCAAGTGTTCTCGCGTGAGCAGTTGCTGTCCGCCGTGTGGGGTTACTCATCCGTGGCAGGCACACGAACCGTCGATGTCCACGTCGCTCAGCTACGTGCCAAGTTCGGCGCGTCGAGTCCAATTCGGACAGTGCGCGGCGTCGGCTACTCGGCGGACGCGTCGTGAACCTCGCGGGCAGGATCGCGTTGCTGTGTCTGGGAGTCGCGTTCGTGGCCGTGACCGTGGCGGGCTTCGTGTCGATCCGCCTGGTGCTCTCGACGTCGCAACAGGTGAGCCGCGAGTTCCTGCGTTCGCAGGCGGACGTGGTCGCGGGCCAGATCTCGAACAACCGCGTGGAGCAGATCCTGGAGGGCCAGGACATCGCGATCGTCCGGATCACCGCCGATGGCGACGTCACGGGCCCCGACCGCGCGGCAGTTCGGGCGGTGCGCGCCGTCGACTACCGCGCGGTGCTGTCCGGTTCTGCCGTGTCCGGGGTGAGCGGCCGTCTGAACGTGGAGGCCCGTCCGTCGGGGGCGGGCGGCTTCGCCCTGGTCCAGCAGACCGAGACCTCCGGCACCTACCGCAAGCTGATCCGCAACATCATGGTCGCCCTCGGCGTCGGCCTGGGCGTCGCCGTCCTGGCAGGCCTGGCCCTGGGCTCGTTCCTGGCCCGCCCGCTGCGCCGAGTCGCCTCGGTCGCCCACTCGATGAGCACGGGCCGCCGGGACCTGCGCGTCCCGATCTCCGGCACCCACGAACTGGCCGAGGTGAGCCAGGCGGTGAACTCGTTGGCAGACGCCCTGCAACGCAGCGAGGCCCGCCAACGCGACTTCCTGCTCTCCGTCTCCCACGAACTCAGAACCCCGCTGACCGCCGTGACGGGCTTCGCCGAGTCCCTGGCCGACGGCGTCGTCACCGGCACCCAGGTGGCGCCGGTCGGCACCGTGATCCTGGACGAGGCCCGCCGCCTGGACCGCCTGGTCACCGACCTGCTCGACCTCGCCCGCCTGGGCGCCGACGACTTCCGCCTGGACATGGCCGCCCTCTCCCTGGAACCCGTCGTCCGCTCGGCCGCCGAGGTCTGGCACGCCCGCTGCCACGCCCGAGGAGTGCACTTCACGCTGGAGGTCGCGTCCTCACCGGTGGTCTGGGCGGACGCCCGCCGCCTGCGCCAGGTCATCGACGGCCTGATGGAGAACGCCCTGCGCGTCACCCCGGCCGGCCACCCGGTCGTGCTCGCCCTGTCCGGCGTCCTGGAGGTGCGCGACGGCGGGCCCGGCCTGGCCGCCGAGGACTACCCCGTGGCGTTCGACCGCGGGGTGCTGCACGCGCGGTACCAGGAGTCCCGGCCGGTGGGGACCGGCGTGGGGCTCGCGCTGGTGCACGGGCTGGTGACGCGGATGGGCGGGACGATCGTGGCGGGGCCGGCGGCGGAGGGCGGGGCGGCGTTCACCGTGACGCTGCAGCCACCCGCTAACACGATCGGCTGATCTTGCGATCTCCCCACCATGGGGGACACGACCGCTTGGCTGGTGTTGGCCGCAGGTGAGGACCGTTCACGGGCGAGCAACGACGGCTACGACGACTTCCCGTCGTCCCACTACAGCTGGGACAGCAAGGTCCCGAACCACAAGGGTCCGCAGCCGGGCCACGTGATCGTGTTGCGGGACAAGAACCGTCTCCTCGGTGCGTCGGTCATCGAGTCGATCGCGCACGGCAGGAGCCAGAAGGCCACCTACCGCTGTGGGAGGTGCGGCAGCTCCAAGGTCGAACCGCGGGCCACCGTGTCGCCCCCGATCAAGTGCTACAGCAAGGGGTGCGGCGCGGAGTTCGACGAGCTGCCGGCCCTGATGGTCGACGTCGTCACCTACCGCACCAAGCACGACGTGGACTGGATGGACCTCTACGGACGGATGAGCAGCAAGCAGCTCCGTGACCTGGCGCTGCAGCCGACGTCCCAGCACAGCATCCGCCAGCTCGACTACGACCGCTTCCGCGAGGCGATCGGATCGGTCCCCGCGCCGACGACCCTGAGTCGGCTCGACGCGGCGGCGAAGTGCAGGACCGGCGGCCACCGGAAGGCCTACGTGCGGGTGCGCGTCGGCCAGGAGGCGTTCCGCGGTGACCTGCTGACCAGGTACGGCAACGAGTGCGCGTTCAGCGGCAGCGCGCCGCCCGCGGTGTTGGAGGCGGCGCACCTCTACAGCTACGCCGAGTCCGGTGAGCACCACGCCGACGGCGGGTTCCTGATGCGCCGCGACATCCACCGCCTCTTCGACGACGGCCTGCTGGCGGTGCACCCGAACACCCTGCACATCGACGTGCACCCGAGCCTCGCGAGCTACGACGAGTACTCCCGGTTCCACGGCGAGCCGCTGCACGCGACGCCCACCGCCGGTCAGCGCGAGTGGCTGCGCAGGCACTGGGAGCAGGCGCGGCCTACTTCGCCTGGGGCAGCTTGACCTTCTTCTTCGAGCCCGGCGACGACGACGGCGGCGGCACCACGGGCCCGATGTCCCCGTCCGGCGCCTCGTCCAGGTCCACGATCACCGGCGCGTGGTCGCTCGGCCCGGTCCCCTTGCGTGCGTGCCGGTCGATCCACGCCGCCTTGGTCCGCGGCGCGACCGTGCTCGACGCGAGGATCAGGTCGATGCGCATGCCGAGGTCGCGGTGGAACATGCCGGCGCGGTAGTCCCAGTAGCTGAAGATGCGTTCGGTCGGCCAACGGTCGCGCACGACGTCGTGGAACCCCAACGCCTCGATGGCCTGCAATGCGGCGCGTTCTGGTTCGGTGACGTGGGTCTGGCCGATGTACGCCTCGGGGTCGAACAGGTCCGCGTCTGCCGGCGCGATGTTGATGTCGCCGCACACCAGCGCGTCCTCGGGGCCCGCTTCCAGCACGTCACGCAGGGCGGCCAGCCACTCCAGCTTGTACTTGTAGTGGTCGGACTCCGGCTCACGGCCGTTGGGCACGTACAGCGAATGGACTCGCACGCCTCCGCACGTTGCGGCTACGGCGCGGGCCTCTACGTGCGGAAAGCCCGGTGCGCCGGCTACGCCCACTGCGACGTCTTCCAGGCCCACGCGGGAGAGGAGGGCTACGCCGTTCCACTGCGTTTCGCCGAACAACGCGAACTCGTAGCCGCGTTCCTTCAGCGCGTCGCCCAGCAGTGTGGTGAAGGCGTCGTCGGCCAGCTTGGTCTCCTGCAGGCACACGACGTCCGGCTGCCGTTGGTCGAGCCACGGCAGCAGGCGGGGCACGCGTTGCTTGACGGAGTTCACGTTCCAGGTCGCCACTCGCACGTGCCCCACGGTAGTCATCCGGGCTAGAGGCCGCATCGAGCTAGACGCTGTCCTGCGAGTTCGTCAGGTGAGAGACGCGGGTGAGAGTCCCGGAAGCGGTGCCGCCGCGATGACCTCATACCGGGCGTGTTCGGGCATTGCGGCGGTGCCGTTTCCGGGGCCCTCGGCCGCCGCTCTCGCCCGACGAGACTTGCAGGACAGCGTCTAGACGCGCACGGGTGAGCGCAGACCTCGTGCGGCCACCCACGCGACGATGGGCATCACTACGAGAGACAGCAGTCCCCACTGGAGGTTCGTGACGCCCGCAACGGCGCCGACCACCGGTGAGCCGAGACCGCCGACGCTGACGGCCAGGCCGAGCGTCACACCGCTGGCGGTGCCGAGGCGGTTGGGCAGGTAGTCCTGGCCGAGGGTGACGTGCAGCGAGAACGGGACGTAGAGCGCTACGGCCGTGAGGGCCACCATCACGTACACGGCCGGACCGGGCACCAACGCGACTCCGGCGACCGCGGGCACCGCGACCGCATAGGACACCCGCAGCACGCGGACGCGCCCGAACCGCCCGGCCAGCACACCGCCGAGCAACGTGCTCGCGGCACCCGCTCCGAACAGCACGACGAGCGCCGCGGCCCCCGACGCCGGACCGCCGCCAACGCGCGAGGTCACCCAGATCGCGAGGAACGTGCCGAGCCCGAACGTCACCATCGACCGCGCGACGATCACCACCGTCAGCCGGCTGAACTGGCCCCAGTCGTCACGGCCCGCCGACGCCGTGACCGACGCCGCGGAGCCCTGCACCCCGCGCAGCGCCACCATCGTGAACGTACCTCCCACCAGCGCGGGAACGGCGAGCAGCGGACTCCACGCGAGCCCGCCGAACGCCAGCACCGGCGTGACGAGCACCGGGCCGAGCGCGAACCCGATGTTGCCGCCGACCGAGAACCAGCTCATGCCGACGTGGCTGTCCTGCGCGACGCGACGGGCGAGCCGCGCGGCCTCGGGGTGGTACGCGGCGACGCCCAGGCCGGACAACGCGATCGCGAGCCACGTCAGCAGGTACGAGTCGCTCAGCCCGGACAACCCGATGCCCACCCCCGCCAGCGTCATGCCGAGAGGCACCAGCCACGGCAGGGGGCGCCGGTCGGTCAGGATCCCGAACAGCGGCTGCACGACCGACGAGAGCACCGTCGCGGCGACCGTGATGCCGGCCGCCGCGAGGTAGCTGTACCCGCGTTCCAGGACGAGGAACGGCACGACGGCCGGCACTGCGCCCTGATAGAGGTCGTCGACCACGTGCCCGGCGACCAGGACCGACATGCGCCGGCGAGAGTTGTCCACACCTCGATCGTGGCCCCGCCCACGCGTTCGCGATTCCGATATTCTGCCGATGTATGTCGAATTCTCGCCATCTGCCGGCGGCACCGACCACGAGCCGCGACCTGGCGGCCGCCAGTGGTGTCACCGCGCATTGGCACGACGAGCACCAGATCGTCTACGCCAGCCGCGGCGTCGTGGCCGTGCACACGGAGACGTCACGCTGGATCGCGCCCGCGCACCGTGCGTTGTGGATCCCGTCCGGCGCCGTGCACTCGCACCGCGCGTATGGCGTCACACGGCTGCATTTCCTCGGCCTGACGCAGAACCCGTTGAAGCTCCACGAACCGACGGCGCTGGCCGTCTCCCCTCTGCTGCGTGAGCTGCTGATCACCTACACAGAGCTCACCGACCGAGAAACCCCTGCGGGCAAACGAATGCGCTCGGTGCTGCTCGACCAGCTCGCCACCGCGTCCGAACAACCGGTGCGCGTCCCCACCGCCCACGACCCCAGGCTCGCGGCGGTCTGCGCGGCACTCGAGACCGACCCCTCGGACACTCGCGGTCTCGAAGCCCTCGGCCGCGCGGCCGGCGCGAGCGGCAGAACGCTGACCAGGCTGTTCCGCGACGAGATGAGCATGACGTTCCCCCAGTGGCGCACGCAGCTGCGGCTCTACCACGCACTGCGCCTGCTCGCCGAGGGCCAGCCCGTCACCGCCGTCGCACTGCGGTGCGGGTTCGCCACCGCGAGCGCGTTCATCGACGTCTTCCGCCGCTCCCTCGGCCACACCCCGGGTTCGTACCTCTAGAGCACCGAGAACACCTCCTCGGCACGGTCCCGCTTCACGGTCATCTGCCACGCGACCTCAGCGATGTCGTCCGGGTTCAGCAGCATCTCGGAGAGGCCGCCGAACTCCTCGGGGTTCGCGTCCACCACCTTGTGGATGTCGCTGCGTTCGACGACGCCGCCGATCGTGAGCGTCCCGACGTAAACGCCCTTCTCGGCGAGCGCCGCGTTGAGCGTCAGGGCGTAGTTGCGCACAGCCGCCGAGGACAGCGTGAGCGCGCCGAGCACCGGCATCGGCCGCACCGCGCTCAGCCCGCCCGCGAACAGCAGCGCACCGCCGCGTTCGACCACGCCGGGCAGCACCCGCTGGGTGACGTCGATCGCCGGGTAGACCGAGTCCATGGCGGCCCGCACCTCGTCGGACGTGGTCACCGTGATCTCGGGAGGCAGCACGTTGAGGTCGGTCGCGGCCGGCCCGTAGTACAGGACGTCCACCGGCCCGAGGGAGTCCAAAGTGGACGCCAACTGCTCGCGGTCGAGCACGTCCGCGGCGAACGCCCGCGCCTTCACCCCGGCGTCGGCGAGCGACGCGAGGAACCCCGCGTGCCGCTCGCTGCGTCGTGAGATCAGCACGACGTCGTAGCCCTCACGCCCGAACCGGTGCGCGATGGACATGCCCAGCCCGGGACCGGCCCCGAGCACGACTGCGGTGGGAGACATGGGTTCCGTCCTTCCGAACGCTAATTCGAGGCAACCCTCGACTTACGCGGCCGACGCTACCACAGAACTTGAGGGCACCCTCGACTTAGCCGCCGAGTAGGATCCGCCCATGGTCACCGCGTCGAGGCCCCTGCGTGCGGACGCGGCACGCAACCGGGAGAAACTGCTGGCAGCGGCCGCCTCGCTGTTCGCGGAACGCGGCCTGGAAGTCCCGATGGAACACATCGCGCGCCACGCGGAAGTCAGCATCGGCACGCTCTACAAGCACTTCCCGACCCGTGAGGACTTCTTCACGGCGATCTTCCCCGAGCGCCTCGCCACCCTGGACGTCATCGGCGAGAAGGCACTGGCCGACGACGACCCGTGGCGCGCGTTCACCGTCTACCTCAACGACTTGTACGCGCTGCAGGCCGAGGACCGGGGCCTCAACGACATCCTGGCCAGGGACCTGACGGACGCGCCCGAAGTGCGCAGCGCGTGCCACCGCAGCGCCGGCCACGCGGGAGTCCTGGTCGACCGAGCCCTGGCCGCGGGCGTGCTGCGCGCCGACTACTCGATGACGGACCTGGCCACCCTGACGATGGCGATGGCCCAGGTGATCCGGGACTCGCCTGGCGAGTGGCAGCGGTTCCTGTCGCTCTACCTCGAAGGCGTGCACGCCTAGAACGGAGGTGGGGCCCCGGACATGTCCAGTCCGGGGCCCCGCTTGTCCGCCCAATTGCGCACACCAGCGACGTTTAAGAGTCGGATCAGTCCTTAGGTCGCCGCGCTCTTCCGTTGAGCTACGGCCGCATGAGCAGAGCGGCCAGCAGGATTCGAACCTGCACCTCGGCGAGTCTTGTCCGGTCTCGGGTGATCTGGCGTTCGGCGGTGATGCTGAAGCTGGAGCGAGAGTCTGATCTTGATCTCGGCTGCCTCTGCCATTTGGGCTATCCCGGCCTGGTGGTGCCGGGAGAGGGAATCGAACCCCCACTTGTGACCGAGTGGTTCAGGCTGACGTTCAGTTTCAGCTTTCGCGCTCCCGGCACGGGAACGCTTCCCCCGCGCTCCAGCGGGGGAGTCTGTGGACGCTACCGGAACAGGTAGTCGAAAACGACGTCACCGACGCGCTGGTCGGTGATCTCCATGTTGTTGGCTTCCTCGCGGGCGAACTTCACCGCGTGCTGCAGCTTCTCCACCCGGTCGACGAGCTCGTTGACCCGCCGCGCGGGCAGCGCGCCGGAGAACTTCACCGTGGTCCAGTACCCCACCGGGATGTCCTCGTAGTACACCTCGACCTGCGCCGGGTGCTTCTCCGTCGCCTCGGCCTTGACGTGGTTGCGCGGCACCTTCTTGGTGCGGATGGTCCGAACCTGCTCGGTGCGCCAGTAGTCAGCGGACTCGTCGAAGTTCCAGTCCTCGGCGGCGTCCAGCAACGGCAGCTTCTTCACAAACGTGTGCAGGTCGGTCAGCTGCTTCTCGAGGAACAGCAGGTACGACACGGGCACGTCGCGCAGCACCGTCTGCCCGTCGACCACGACGTCGGCCTTGGCGACGCAGTTGGCCCAGTCCTTGGTCGCCGTGACGTCGAAGAGCCGTGCCATCACGGTCGCGGTCCGCCGCAGCACGTCCTCGGCCTTGACCTGGACGCGCGTGGACTCCGGCGGCAACACCTCGCCGTCCTCGTCCTTCGGCTGGTACGTCCGGGAGATACCGGCCAGCAGCGCGGGCTTCTGCAGCCCGTGGTGCGCGTCGGTGAGGTCCCGAAGCGTGCCTCCCTTGACACTCTTCTCCACCGCGATGATCTGGTTCAGCTTCGTCATGCCGCACCCCCCTTTTTCGTCCCGCGCACAGTACGCAGAGGACAGGTGTGCTCGCATGCGATTTGAGCGGAGAGGGATCGCGGTTCCGGCTCGCCGAGCCGGGCGGAGCGGTCCACACACCGAGTGACTTGGTGGGGCAGGTCGGATTCGAACCGACAACCTGACAGATTATGAGTGTCCAAGGCCACACCGCACAGACCTGCCGCCTGCGGCAATGGCCGACTCACGGCACAGCAAGTGTCGCGCCAGGGGCTACAACTGAGCCCTCTTCATGGACATCCTCATGGACAGTCACGTCCACATTGGACCTAGGTCCATGAGTGGCACTGTCGCACGTCTTGATCTTTAGCACCCTGCCCAAATAAGCGCCACCACTAACAGCCATCACCGCGTTGCAGGCACCTCGGGATTCGTTGCCGCAGCCTTGTCGAGTGACTCGTACACCCAACACGCATACACACAACCAGCCTATGCAGATCGGAAGCCACCTGACTCAGGTTATCAAAGCACCCAGCTTAGCTCGGTAACATTCTTTGATATTTCGGCGATACCCAGTCAACAGTAGGTCAACTGCCCGAGGGACGCCGATGCACGGTTACGATTTCACCTCGCTCTCGCCGTACGATTTTGAGATCCTCATGCGCGACCTTCTCAAAGTAGAGCATCAAGTTCATTTCGAGACATTCTCGCGAGGGCCCGACGGCGGAATAGACCTACGCTCCATCGTAGATGGCTACAAGATAATCGTGCAGTGCAAGCATTACGCCAGTTCAACCTTTTCCAATCTCAAGACAGCCGCAAAAAAGGAGGCAGAGAAGATGGAGGCGGAGAACCCTGACGTCTACATCTTCGCTACTACCCAAGAGTTGAGCAGGGGCCAAAGAGACGAACTATTCGGAATTTTGGGAGGTTTAATAGAGAGTCCATCGGATATCATAGGAAGAGCCGATGTCAACGAGCTTCTAAGCAGGCACCCCAACGTCGAGAAGAATCACTTCAAGCTATGGCTTGCATCCAGTTCCGTCTTGGAACGGATCGTGCAAAGTGGCATCTGGGAGCGTTCAGAAGCTCTGATGGAGAGCATTCAGTCCCGAGTCCGCTTGTATGTGACGAACGCAAGCTACACCAGAGCGAGTGAAGTGCTGTCTACCCAAAGGGTGGTGGCCATCACAGGACCTCCGGGCGTCGGGAAAAGCATGCTGGCAGAGATGCTTATGTTGACACATTTCGAGGAAGACTGGCAAGTCATAACCATCAACTCCGACATTGACGAAGGTTGGGATACTTGGAAAAAGGAGACACGCCAGATCTTCTATTACGACGACTTTCTAGGCCAAACCGACCTAAGTGAACGTTCAGGCAAAAAGAACGAATCAACTAGCCTAGTCAAGTTCATTGATCGCGTTGCAGCAACTCCCGACAAGCGGCTAGTCCTGACGACGCGCTCGCATATCCTTGGACAAGCCCAGATCCGAAATGAGCCACTCGCCCGTTCAGGAATAAGTTCATTGCAATGCGTGGTTGAAATCAAAGACTTTGACTACACGCAGCGATCCTACGTCCTATATAACCATCTGTACTTCTCCAACCAAGACAGAAACGTAGTACGTGAGCTAGCGAATGACCGTGAAGCAGTTTGGGCGCTAGTGCGCCACGCGAACTTCACTCCGAGAACCGTGGAACAAATACTTCGCCGAACTCATCCATCCGGAAATAGTCTAGCGAAAGCGTTGCAAGATGCCTTTCACAGGCCAATCGATCTTTGGGCTCCCAGTTTCGAGAACACTCTCTCCGAGACCGCGCGCATCGTCCTTCTTACACTCGTTACTTTTCCAATCGGCGGCGCAGGAGTTGCCGAGCTACGACAGATAGCCTCCAGAGAAGCCAGTCCAATCGGCTACACACAGGCTCTCCGAGTCCTGGAAGGCGACTGGATAAAGATTGAGAAATCTTACAGAGCAGGCCCGAACAGTCAGGTCGTTCGTTTTGCCAATCCGAGTTGCCGCGACTTTATTCTGTCGTACATAGACATCAACCCAGAGTATGTGGCGACACTGCTCGACCACGAACTGGACATATCGAATATCTGCACACTACTCACATACTCAGCCGCGCAATCAACCGAATCTCCCGCACGGAAGTTTACCGGCTTGGGCAATTACGTTCGCCACAACGCGGAATCCATACGGGAGGCTGTAGCCAACAGGTTCTCACCCCTCCTCGCAGAAGCAACGCAAGGGGAATTCCTTCGCATTGAGCGGACGATCGCCAGCCTGATCGAGGTCAATAGAGAGCTAAAGCTTGGATGGCAAGACTGGCTATTCGAATTGATCTCAACATTAGGCCGAAACGGTGGCAGGCGGTACTCGTCAGTTTTTAGCGGAGTCCATGCGATCGTCGAATTGTTGCACGAGAACTCGGTTGGGCATAATCCAGATAGCCTTGAACGAGCCGTTTACGAGTTTTGGGTAGATGCATGGATTGAAGCTGTCGTCGATGACGATGGCTGGCGCGTGATCTGCGACTTCGGTCAAGACTTCAAATACAGCTACATCGTCATTTCATGTGATCTCGATGACCGACTCGAACAAGCCGCCCAAGACTGGTACCAAAGGGAGCTTGACGATATCGCAGACAGCAGCGACGAAGAAGTCTTCAACTCCAGTGATCGCGTCGAAACCATCAGAGAGGTCAGCGACTATCTAGGAATTGCCGAATACCTAGAGCCTACTTTCGACCAAATCGAAGCAAGGATTGAATCGATCGAGAACTACGTCCCGGAGCCTCACGAGGTTGATCACAGGCCGCGGGAAGCAGAAGGCGCGTTCGAAAGAGAAGAGTTTTTTCACATTGATGAAGAGGAAGGTCATGAGCAACCGCGTTGGTCACCGCCACCCAGCGAAGACGAACTGAAGGAAAGAGCTTTAGAGATCTTCACCGACCTTCAGTAGACGAATAGCTTTCCATCATGAACACTATCTCAAATACTGGGTTTGAATCTCCAAAATCAAATGCCAGAGACCACAGCTATCGCAGCAGCCAAACTTGAACTAGGATTCTGTGGGTGACGGAGTACCCTGATGAGCTCAAGTGGCAGGTGCACGGCGAACGCACCGTGTATGACAATCGGTGGGTTAAGGTCAAACTCGTTGAAGTAGAGCCGCCGGACGGTAGTCGCTTTGAACACCATGTCGTTGCCCTTGACCATGTCGCTGTAGCGCTTCTGGTTAACGAAAAAGAAGAGGTTCTCACCCTCTGGCGGTACAGGTTCGCCGTCGACCAATGGGGATACGAACTGATCGGCGGTCTCGTAGAAGAGGACGAAGAACCAGCAGCTACAGCTGCACGCGAAGCTGTGGAAGAAACTGGCTGGCGTCCGGTCGGCGAGCCTGAGCACATAGGGACGTTCCAGCCTTTGCCCGGCATCATCGATGCGCCTGTCGATGCTTACGTGTGGCACGCTTCCGAGAAGGTCGGTGAACCCACCGACGGCGAAGAAGCCGCGCGGATCGAGTGGATTCCGATTGACCGCGTCCTGGACCTCGTCCGGCGCGGCGAAGTGCTCGGCTCCGGCGCAATCATCCCCCTCCTCTACTACCTAGCCTCACGCAACACCGGGACCTCTGGGACTCGGTAGCTCCAGCTTCGCGAGACGCTGCCGCTGACGGTCGGACCCGATGCGCTTGGCGAGCTGACGCGCAGTCTGCGCGTGCTGCACTGCTCCCTTGCTGTCGCCAGCGGCGGCGTACGCGAACGCCAGATCCACATAGGTGTTCGTCAGACCGCGCACCGCCGACCACTCCGGGTTGGCGAGATCCCGCACGGAAGCTTCAAGCTGGACGATCGCCTCAGGGTCCCCTAGGCGGAGAAGTGCGTTGCCGCGCCAACGCGTGAGCTGACCTTCGTTCAGCAGAAGGAACGGCATCGCCGGATCGACCGGATTCGTTGGCAATAAAGAACTTGCTACGTCGAAGGCACGGAACGACGCATCGCGCTGTCCGGCTGCTGCCAGGCCCTCACCATGCGCGGCGGCGAGCCAGCTCCGAAGCAGCGACGGCGCACGGTTCTCCGCGACGTACCGCGCGTACTCAAGCAACTCGACCGCCGAATCGGCCTCACCGATGTCGAGCAGGATCACGGCTTGCTGAGCCGCCGCGTGCGCCAGCAGATAGGGCGAATCTGCTTCTCTCGCAGAGACTTTCGCGTCCTCGTGGTACTGCCACGCCTGGAGTTGCGAACCCCTGTCTAGCGCTGTCCACCCTGCCAACGTCCGCGCATCGGTGAGGATCGTGGCCAAGCGCTGACGTAGGTGCGAACTGACACTGAAGACCCGCACGGCCTCGATCTGACGCACAAGGCTGTTGAGTTGGTCGAGCACTACGACCGCGCCGAAGCGGCGGTCTGAGCTGCGAAGGTCGCTGACCTGTCGCTGGAACAGGTCAAGCGTTGCTGTGTCGACGTTCCGCGCGATGACCAGACGGTCTCGAAGCTCCTCAGCGGAGTGGTTGAGGACTTCCGACGGGAAGCCAAGCTCTTCGTTCGAGCGGCCGTAGATCTCCCGGAAAAGACGTCGGTAGCCGGGCTCGGTCACCTCTACGTGGCCGTTCTCCCAGCGCGAGATCATGATGTTCAGCGCCGACTGCGACGCCACGGCGACACCGATCTGCGGACCGCGCGTCAGGAAGTACCTGACGACGTGCTCCTGGGTGTGGCCCAGCTCTTCTCGTACCGCCTGCAAGTGTGTGCGCGGCGGTTCTCCCCGTTTTCTCTTCGTCACGCTCCCCCGTTCCCCAACGGTCGTGACCTGCGTACTTAACTCCTCCTAACACGCGGCTTGCTAACCGCGAGCAATTATTTCCACCCCCTTCTCGGCGGTCTGCTGTTCACATGACAGCGACACCGCAACTGATTCAGGAATTCCGGCTAGTCCTTTTGACGGCTCCCATCGTCAATACGGCTTGCCAGCGTTCCGACCTGAGCCCGGAGACCCCGGAGCTCACGAATGATGGTTTGCAGCAGCGGGACCAGAGGGTCGTCCGCGGCCGTGGTCTGAGCGTCCGCCTCGGGTGGCGTTTTCCCTTGCAGCACAGCGGTCAGGTGCTGCGGGTGCCAGTCGAGCGCGATCGACAGCGCTTCGAGGGTGCGCGGGTTTCGCCGGCGTTGAATTCGACCCTGCTGCATCTCGCGAACGATCGCGTGCGATACGCCGGATCTCTCGGCGATCTCTTTTTGCTTCAAAGCCAGCTCTGCCGCGCGGGCATTGATTGCCTCCGCGACCGCCGACCAGTCCTCCGCCACGTGCGCCTCCGTGCTCCGCCTCAGCGCCGACATTAGCGCGGCTTGCAGGCAGAAAGCGGACTTAGCGCAGACATCAGCGGAGAATCGGTAGTTATTGCCGCCAATGTCAGCGCCTTCATCGAAGAAATCATGCTTCTGAAGGGCTAACAGCAATGACATCGAACAGTACGGCGGGTGAGCACTCGCCGATCTTCTACACGGTGACAGAGGCCGCGCGGATCTTGCGCGTCGACGCGGCCACCATCTACCGAGCGATCAGGGAGGACGCGTTTCCCGCTGTGCGGGTGCGCACCCGGTACGTGGTTCCGGCACGGGCGGTTGAGGAGCTTGCCCGGCAGGCAGCGGAGTCCAGCGGCGTTGTCGACGTCGCGCAGATGGCGGCCGACCGCCGCAACGCCCGTGACTTCGAGCGGGCGACCGGGGGTGCGTGGTGAACCCCGAGAACTACTACGAGGTCGTGGCGGCGGAGCTCGACCGCTACGCGAAGGTGCCGGACGAGGTCCTGTTGGAGATCGTGACGCGGGACGGTGCGTGCATGTGGTTGTGGGCCAACGAGAACGACGGCCCGGAGTGGGAAGAAGAGGAAATCACCGACCGCGAGGCTGCCACGCGCATGTGTTCGGGCTGTCCGGTCCGGGGTGTGTGCTTGGAGCTGGAGTTGCGCACGGCCGGTGAGGACACGGTCGGTGTGTGGGGTGGTCTGTCGCAGGAGGACCGCCGCGAGGTGTACCGGGTGTGGCGTGCTCGCCGTGAAGGCGGTGAGTCGTCATGACGATCAACCTGACTCCGACGCAGATCCTTGCGGCGATTGGTGTGGTCGTGGTGGTGCTGTGGGTCTGGCGGGCCAGTGCCCGGCGGGCGAAGGCCACGGCGAACGCGGCTCGTGCTGGTGCTCGGTTGCTGTCGCTGACCGGGCGGGTGCTGGTGATGGCCGGGGCGATCGTGGGTGTGCAGTGGGTGGTGATCACGCACCGGGGCGACGTGGTGGTGTTGCTTGTGGTGCTGGGTCTGCCCGCGTTGTTCGCGGCGTACACGCTGACGAAGGCACTGACGATCACGACGAATGAGGGTCCGCGTGGCCGGGGTGATCGGCGATGAGGACGCTGGAACGGGTTCGGGAAGGGGTGGCCGCCTTCGGGCGGCCACCCGCCGCCCCGGCAGCCGCAAGGCTGGCATCCGATGCTGCGGAGGCAGCGGAGCTGCGGGCGTACGCGACGCACCCGGACGTCATCGCGCTGCGGGTCGAGCGGGTTCGCGCTCAGGTGGACCGGTTGTGCTGGTCCGGGATCGTGCTCGGTCTCGGCTTCACCATGACCAACGTCCAGAGCTTCGCGACAGCAGGCACGCCGGCGTGGTCGCTGCCGTGGCTAGCGGCATGGCTGCTGGACCCCACGGTGTCGCTGGTGTTGCTGGCGATCCTGCGCGCGGAGCAGGTGACCGCGCGGTACCGGGTGCGCACGGGTCCGTGGACGAGGCGGGCGAAGTGGTTCACGCTCGCCGCGACCTACGTCATGAACACGTGGCACTCGTGGGCCGCCGGGTCGGTGTCCGGGGTGGTGCTGCACTCGGTTCCGCCGCTCGTGGTGTTCGTCGCCGCCGAAGCGGTCACGGACCTTCGAGACAAGCTCACCGAAGCTGTGTCGGCAGCGTTCACGGAGGCGTCCGGGTACGGGAAACCGGTCACCGCGGAATTGCCCCAGAAGGTCACCCGCACACCTGCAAAACCCCAGCAGCGCAACAAGAAACCAGCACGCGTGTCGTTCGAGGAGTACCTGTCTGTCGCGCGTGAAGCGTGGTCGCCTGGTGTCGCTGTGAGCCCCTTGTGGGTCCGTGGTGTCACTGGGTGCTCGCGCGGGCTGTCGTCGCGGTTGGCGGCGACGCTGGCGGCCGAAGTAGACAGCGGTGGCGGTCATGACTGAACACGCGAACCACCGCCCATCGACGTCGGATGCCGATCTTCCTGTCCGGCAGGTGTTCAACGCTGAGTTCGTGAACGACGCTCCGCCCGTGCCACAGCCGTCGCGGTGGCAGCGGTTCATGAACGCGTGGCGGCGTTCACCGCGTGTGCCGCTGTGGGCGAAGGACCGTGTTCACGCGGTGCAGGCCGCGAAGGACGTGACCGTGGCTGTGCTGCGTTCGCCGTTCCGGTTCCTCGGGGCGGTGGTGCGAGGCCTGGTGGTCGGGGTGCGGTGGTGGCGGTCGTGGGTGACGGTGCGGGACTACCGGGAGGCTGCCGAGCAGTCGGAGAAGCTTGCCGACAAGTTCACCGACATCCGCGCGCTGACACTGTTCCGGTGGAAGGTCACCGGGGCCGTGACCGCCGCCGTGCCGATCGTGGGCCTGGTGGGCTGGCTGCTCTACGGACCGCGTGCGCTGTGGATCGCAGGGGCCGTCGTGGCGGTAGCGCTGGCGGTGCTCGGTCGCCGCCGCGACGGCAGCCCCGGACGACGGGCCGTGCTCGCCGGACCACGCACGCTCACATGGACGATGGACCCGCAGGTGCTCGTGGACGCCTTCCGGGACGCCAAGCTGATCGGGAAGGACGAGACACTGCGCCTGGTCCACCGCGCCACCCGGCAGGGCGAAGGGTGGGCGGTCACGGTCGATCTCCCCGCCACCCGCAAGGCGGTCGACGTCGTGAAGAACCGAGACGCACTGGCGTCCGCGCTCGCGGTGGATGAGATCCAGCTCAGCGTGGAACGCGTCCGGGGCAACGGCGGCCACGCCGGACGGGTGGCGATGTGGGTAGCCGATGAGGACCCCTACGCCGCACCGCCGATCCGGACACCGTTGCTGGCGGTCGAGCGGTGGGACGCGTGGCGGCCGGTGCCGTTCGGCACCGACGCACGCGGCCGGCGAATCGACCTGCCGATGGTCTGGACGTCGGTGCTGATCGGCGCAATCCCGAGGCAGGGCAAGACAATGGCCGAACGACTGGCGGCTGCGGGCTTGATCCTGGACCCGTACGTGCGGCTCTACGTGGCCGACTTCAAGAACGGAAAGGACTGGAAAGCCGCCGAACAGGTCGCCCACCGGTTCATGGCGGGCGACGACTCCGAGTACGTGCTCAGGTTCGTCGATTGGCTCGTGGAACTGGTCGCCGACGTGCAGGCGCGCTACCGACGGATGCAGGACCTGGACGACGTCACGTGCCCGGAGTCGAAGGTCACCCCGGCCATGTCCCGAGACGTCGCACTCGGAATGCCGATCACCGCGCTGATCGTGGACGAGGTCCAGATCCCATTGGAAGACAGAACACCCGTGGAGGTCCAAGGGAAGAAGCTGACCGCAGGCGAGTACATCGGAGAGTTGTTGATGTGGCTGGCGAAGAAGGCCCCGGCAGCCGGGGTGATCCTCGTGCTGGCGACACAGCGGCCGGACGGCAAAACGATCCCGTCCGGGCTGCGGGCGGTGCTCGGGTCCAGGTTCGCGCTCCGGGTGATGGACTGGCGCGACAGCAACATCATCCTCGGGGAACAGATGAACACCCGAGGCTACGACTCAAGCCGACTGCTGCCCTCCCACAAGGGCGTCGGCATCCTCCGACCGGACGGCGAGACCCAAGCGGGGGCCGATGTGCTGGCGCTGACGGTGCGGACGTTCTACATGCCCAACGAGGACTGGCGGGAGATCTGCGCACAAGGCCGTGCCCTACGCGAACAAGAAGGAACTCTCACCGGCCACGCCGTAGGACAAGCCACCCCGCCAACGCTCGACCACGCCGCCGTGGCGAAGGCCATCGGCAGCACTGCGGTGGCGGCCGAGCGCGTACCGGCTGCGCAGCTTGCGGAGCCTCTGGCGTCCCTTGTGGACTACCTGGCGGACGAACTGAACGGTGACGCTGTCAGGGACTTCGTGCCCACCGCAGAACTCATCGACGCGCTCGAAGTCGAGCCCACCGCCTTCGGGCGTGAGATGGCGGAGCTTGGCTGTCGGCCGACACGCGACCGGGTGAACGACGGAGACCGCGTCCGCCAAGTGCGCGGCTACGACGTCGCCGACATCCGCGCGGCGATCGAGCGCGCACGGGAGGCCACTGCTATCGACGGTGAGGTGGTCGACGATGGCCAGTAACCCGTCACAGCCCGTCCCAGCGACCCGTCGCGCCGTCACACAACCTGTGACGGGTCAGAAACCGGTTCCCAGCTGCATGAACGGGCCGCCGTGACGGGTGTGACGCGTGACGGCTGACCCGTCACAAACGCTGCGAAACGGCCGTGTGCCGTGCCTGCCGGGAAGGACACAGCACACGGCCGACCCGTCACTCAGCCGCGCTGTCCTTCAGCGACTGGGCAGCCTCGAACAACCGATCAACGGTGTCCTTGATGGGGAGGGCCATCCTGACCAACCGCTCGAACGTCTCCGCGTAGGGACGCCGCTCACGTTCGGCCTCAAGCCACGTCCCGCCGTGCAAGGTGTCGAGGTACACCACGTCCTCAAACTCGTCCTCACGGAACGACAGCGTGGAGAACGACGTCATCCCCGCGAAGGCGCCGACCTCGTCCGGCATCAACCACACCCGCACGCCAGGAAGTTCGGCAAGCGCGGCCAACCGCAACAACTGATCAGCCATCACCAGTGCGCTCCCCACCGGTCGCCGCAGGACGGCCTCACCCACAACGAGATCCAGACGCAGCGACGGCCCCTTGCTGAGGTGCTGCATCACTCGCTTGCGGTGAACGTCGCTGTAGTGGCGGTGGTCCTGTTCGGCCACCGCATCGACTTGTGCGCCTCGAAGTGCGGCCTCGTACTCCGGTGTCCGGACGAACGGGGGCAACGCCTCTAGCGCGACGGCCCGCACGTAGCTCGCTTCGGCCTCGACTTCGTCGTATGTCCAGCCGACGCAGGCTGCGTCGTCACCGGTCAGCAGATCGAACCGCAGAGGATCGCGCGCACGTTGCGCGCCTAGTACGACCGGCTTCCGTCGCTCACCGCTGACCCGGTACACCAGGGCGAGCGCGACAACGTCAGCGTCGGCGACCGGGACGAGCGCGTTCTGCATCATCGACGTCTTCGCCGACGACCAGCCCACGCGTTCGCCTACCTCCGCGAGACTCAAGCCGCTTTCCCTGCGCCACAACGCAAGCGAACGACCAACCGCACGGTTCTGGAGGTTGGACTTGAAGTCTTTGGGCATCTCGGCTCACTCAGTACGTGGGCGGAGCCGACGCGGTGAGGCGCCGCGTCGGCTCCTAGCCAACCTCGGTCGTGTGACGGAGTCCGGAGGCTGGCAGCTCTTGTGTCCTCAACAGACGGGTTTACGCATTGCCGTTTCGTCGTCGGCAAGGCACGAAGCGTCGTACAGGCGGACGATCAGGTCCTTGGAGTCAGCCTCGTCCAGGCTCATCTCATCGAGCGCGCGAATGACCTTCCCGTAGCCCGCGATCGCGTCCGTCGACTCGTCGAGAAGGCTGGAGTTCTCGGTGTCCATCCACACCAGCGGTTCGTACTTTGCAAAGGTCAACTGGGTGAACGGCCCTGCCAAGCCAGGATGCGCGCCGAGCGCTGCGGGCAAGACCCGGATCGAAACGTTCGACCACTTGGCCATGAGTAGGAGGTGCAGCAACTGCGCAGCGTGTACCTCGGCACCGCCGACGCACAGGTGCAACGCGAGTTCGTGGATGAAGAAGAAGCACTTCTTGCCGCCGCGCAACAACTCCTGCATCGCGAACTGCGCCTTCACCCGATCTTGCACCTCGGCCTTCGGCACCGTAGAGGATGCGAGCAGCACCTCATGCATGTAGTCGACGGTCTGAAGGAACGGCGGCACCAAGTGCGTGTGCCAACTCGTCAGCGACTCGGCCACGGCAAGGTTTTCGCAGAGCGTGCGAAGACTGATAGGCGCACACATGCCGTGCTGCTGCCACCAGCCCTTGATGTGCACCTCTGGGTGCAGCGAGAGCAAGTGCTCACGTTCGGCGGCAACGACTCGGCACACACCCAGCAGCGTGGCGATTTCGAGCAGGCTGGCCCCGCCCTTGCCGTTCACTACTCCCGAGAGCTTGGCTTCGTCCCAGTCCAGGATTTCGGCGAGCGCGCGTGAAGTGAGACCCGCGCCTGCAATGGCCGCCCGCAAGCCAGCGCCGAACTCCCGCCCCCGCGCGGTAGAGATCTTCTTTGGCATGTCTAGTTCCTCGCCCCGGTTCGAAGAACGGCCCGAACGCTGTCGAGTGCCGTCCGCAACTCTTCGCGCGCCCACACGGCCTTCTGTGCGGCGTCAGCGCAGCGGCGGAGGTAGTGCCTGCCGAGCACCACGACGTAGAGCGGAGGCAGCACCAGCCAGACGAGGAACAGCAAGAGCCCCGTTGCGTCCCACACCATGATCCGTCACCTGCCTCTGTCGACATCAGATCCGCCAACATCAGCTTCGCCAGCAGCACATCGGATGTAAATGACCAGGCAAAGACCTATAGCGACTTCTCACGACCTACACTCCTTGGCGCTGACATTAGCGAGACGGAGAGGTCAGCCGATGAGTTCGCGAGATCGAAGCGGGCACCCAGGGACGCTGTTCGGCGAGTTGCTGCGGCAGCGCCGGCTGACGGCTGAGGAGTTCAGCAGGGAGACGGAGCGATTCGCGCGAGAGCGCGGCATGAAGGCCACACTCGGCCCGCGTCACGTTCAACGCCTGGCTTCCGGCGTCCGTGCCGACGGCCGTCCGCTCGGGCCTCCTAGGGCCGTCACGCGCCGCCTACTCGAAGAGATGTTCAACCTGCCGATCTCCCGGCTACTGGAACCCGTGCGGGTACCGCTTTCCCCGGTGTCCGAGGACCTGGGACTGCAAGCCCGCATCGCGGCAGGACGCAACATCGACGAAAGGACCGTGAAGCTCTTCCAGCACCAACTCGACATCACGCGCGTGATCGACCGCAGGCTGGGCGCGGCCGCGTTGATCGGTCAGCTTCGTGCGCAGATCGACCAGATGGACGGCGTTCTGGACGATGTACTCGATCAGTCCACGCAGTCACGTTTGGCCGCTGTGTTGGTCGACGCTTCCGCACTCGCCGGATGGCAGTCGCTCGATCAGGGGCTCACGAGCGATGCGTGGGCCAACTACAACCGGGCGATTCGAGCAGCGAGGTACGCGCAATCGCCCGCGCTGGAGGCCTATGCGCGTGGAGGGCAGGCAGTCGTTCTGCTCGACATCGGCGAGACACAGGCAGCCGTCGATTTGACCGAGCAAGTGCTCGCAGAAGCGAGAGGGCGCGTGCCTAGTTTGCTGTTCTCATGGCTTTCCGCGGGCTACGGCGAAGCGTGCGCAGCGAACGGCGAACACACGCGGTCCATGCGGGCGTTCGACGATGCCGCGCGCTCCATGCCAACCACTGACAACGGGGACACGCCGTATCTCGTCTTCGACGCCACCCACCTGTCACGGTGGCGCGGCAATGCCCTCGCTCGACTCGGTGCGCCCGAAGCGATTGACGTTCTCTCCGATGTGCTGGAGCGGCTCGACACGAGCTTTACCCGTGCTGAGACCACGCTTCGGGTTGACCTTGCTCAGGTGTTCACCACAACCGGCGAGAAAGACGCAGCAGCCACGCACGCGGAACGTGCACGGCTGCTGGCGGCTCAGGTGGGTTCGGTGCGTCAGCGCAATCGGCTTGCGGCTCTAGTCGGCTGACTTCTTGTCACGCGGCTTGCGCGTGACCTTCGGCATCCGAGAACCAAGAAGTTCCGCCGCTTTCCGGTCGGATGCAGCGACCCACGCTGCGTAGACCTTCAACGTCGTTGCACCGCCGCCGCCATGTCCGAGTCGTCCCGCGACCGTGCGAAGGTCGGTTCCGGCGGTGAGAAGCTCGGTCGCGGAGTAGTGCCGCAGAGCATGAAGATGCGTCTTGATCTCCAGCCGATCCGCCATCTCCTTGTAGCGGCTCGACACCGCGTGCGGCGAGTACGGGACGGTCGGGTCTGCCTTTCGCACGCCAGTGAAGACGTACATGTCGTCCGTCAGTTCGACGTCCGCTTCAGCGAGCCGATCACGCCACCGGTCGCGGTGTTCCATGAGCAGCACGACGGTTTCGGTGTCGAGTGCGATCCGCCGCATCTGATGAGTCTTGGTGTCCTTCTCGGTGCCGACGCCGCGACGAAGACGGTAGCTCCGGCGGATCTCGACCACGCCTTCGTCCAGATTGATGGAGGACCATTTCAGGGCGCAGAGTTCGCCACGCCGGACGCCCGTGGTCATGACGAACCAGACCAGCGTTCCCCAGTCGTCATCCATCTGGAACGCCTCTTCGGCGAGACGTGCGGCATCTGCGGACGAAGGCGGCTCAGGTTGTGGCTGCTTCTGCTTCGGTCGCTTCGCAGCTTTGGCCGGGTTGCCTGGAATCCAGTCCCACCGGTCAGCAGCGCCGAGAATTCCGCTGATGATCGAGTGGACCTGCCGGACCGCCGAAGTCGACAGCGGCGAGCACTTGTGTGGCTTACACCTGGCCTTCTTACAGTCGTGGTCGCCTTCGGCCTTGTGCTCCACGTACGGCTTTCGGTCGCAGCGCACGCGGCACCGACGAAGCTCCGCGTAGAGGTTCTCCAGCATCCGCGTGGTCATCTTCCGGACCGGCGTCGGGCCGAAGGCGGGATTGATCGTGCGGTTGATGTAGCCCTCATAGAGTTCGCGCGTGCTGTCCTCCAGCTCGGTCACGCGCAGCCATTCCGAAGCGGCGTAGGCAAACGTGGCGTTCGAGCTTGTCGCGCGCTGAGCGTCCACTTCAGCGAGTAGCCGGGTCTGCACTTTGTCAGCAGCCTTGTACGCCGCTTTGTCCGTGCCCTTCACCGACTCGGTGAGATAAAGATCCTTGCCCGTGACCGGGTCCTTCCCCGAGAACACACGGACCTGGAGCGAGTTGCCGCGTACGCGGATACTGCCTCGCGTCCGGCGGTCTTCGGAGCCGTTTGACCTGGTCATGTGCCCATGGTCAACCCGGTGTCAATGGACAGCAACATGGACAGATGATCACTAGCGGATCTTGAAACGGCCCGTCCGTGCTGGTCAGACTGGTGGGGCAGGTCGGATTCGAACCGACAACCTGACAGATTATGAGTCTGCTGCTCTGACCGGTTGAGCTACTGCCCCCTCGCAGCAGCGGACCCCGACCCGCTAACGCTGCGTGCTGGAGAATACCGATCACGCCGAACGGCCCTTGCGCACCCCCGTGGCGAGCGACACATAGGGTGGACGCGTGCGTTTGACCCTCCGCGACTTCACCCCGGCGGACGAGCCCGAGGTGCTGGCGCTGTTCGCCGACTGCGACGACTGGTTCCAGGCCGCCACGGGGCATCCGTCCGGACCCGGTGACGTGCAGAGCCTCTTCTACGCGTTGCCGGAGGGCGCGGCGTTCGAGCAGAAGCACCTGCTGGTCGCGCAGGCTCAGGGCATGATCGGGTTCGTCGACCTCGTGCTGCACCACCCGGCACCGGGTGAGGCGAGCATCGGGTTCTTCCTGGTGCCGCGGGACCTGCGGCGGTGGGGCATCGGCCGGGAGATGGCGAAGGCTCTGGCCGCGCGCTTTCCGGAGGTCTCGCGGGTGCACGTGCGGCTCGACGGCTTCAAGCCCGGCAACGCGTTCCTCGAGTCCCTGGGCTTCGTCCTCAACGGTCAGCGGGCCGTGCTGGAGGTCGCGCCGAGGTCCGACGGCCGGTAGCCGCGCGGGTAGCCCGGGTAGGTGCGGTTCGGGGTGCTGGTGAGTTTCAGGGCCTTGCGGACCGGTAGGCGGCGCACGACGAAAGCCCTCAGGCGCAACGCACGCCTGCCCAACGCGCCGACCCACGCATGTGGCGCCACGAACCCGAACGCGCGCACCATCGCCGGGTCCAGCATCGCGACCACGGCCCGTGCGACCACAGGGCGCGCCACGGACGGGTACCAGGAGCAGAAGAGGTCGAGGGTGTACTGGCCGATGCGGCGGTTCGACGGCGCGTACACGAAGTGCTTCTGCTCGTAGGCCGTCTTGAACGCCAGGAACTCGTCGTAGCCCGAAGGGATGTCGCGGATTCCCATGCGGGCGCCGACCGCGCGGTAGAGGTGGAAGCCGGCCAGCTGTTCGTTGCGGGTCAGCGGGCGCCAGCCGTACTGCGAAAGCCACTCGATCGGGTCGTAGATGAACGTCGACAGGACGTAGAGCATGTCGTCGTTCGAGATGTCGTAACGGCCGTGCTGGCGGTTGACCACGCGCAACGCCTCACGGCCGCGCGGGGAGTCGTAGCCGTGCTCCACGAGCTCGGCCATCAGGACGGCGGTGTCGTCGTAGCGCTTCTGCGGGCGCCGTTCAAACTCTCCGGTGCGTTCCAGCAGCCCCGAGATCGTCGGGACGCAGTACGTGCGGAACAGCGCCATCTCCAGCGACTTCTGGTAGTCCCACGGGAACTCCAGGCCGGCCGAGATGCGCATGATCTCCTCGTGGTCGGCCACGGGGTCGAGCGCGGAGATGCGGCGGAGGTTCGCGAAGCGGGCCATGCCCCCAAGCTGACGCAAGACCCGCCAAAGCAAAAGACCCCAGTCGGTCGACTGGGGTCGTCAGGTCCTGGGGCTGACCCCACGAAGAAACAAGAGCGGCCGCCAGATCTAGTCTGACGGCCGCTCTGGCTCCCCCAACTGGACTCGAACCAGTAACCCTGCGATTAACAGTCGCATGCTCTGCCAATTGAGCTATGGGGGAATGTTCTGTTGTTCTAGCTTGTCAGGCTTGGTTCCTCCTGACAGTGGGTAACTCTACATGAGTCGCGAAAGGGGTTTTGCAAGCACCCCCCACTTTGCGGCCACATAGGCTTTGACCAGGCAAGATGCGAGAGGAGACGTCACATGAAGGGCATCTTGGTCGGTGCGGCGGTCGGCTACGTGCTCGGCGCGAAGGCCGGGCGGGAGCGCTACGACCAGATCGTGCGCCTCTGGCACCGCTTCACCGCGAACCCGACCGTGCGCAAGACGGCGGCCCAGGCGAAGGACAAGGCGTTCGAAGCCGCGGTCCAGGCCAAGGACCTGGCCGCGGACGCAGCAGGAAAGGCGGCGGACGCCGCAGGTAAAGCGGCCGAGAAGGCTCCCTGGAAGCACCAGGAGGAAGAGAAGGGGACGAACGGCAAGGCGTTCACCCCTCCCGCGACGACCCCGCGAGTGTGACGGTCTTCACACCTGGGCCACCGCGAAGATCCGCCTGAAAGGGAACCAAGTGGTGCCGTCGGCTCGCTGCGGGTACGCCTCGCGCAGCCGCGGCGCCAGTTCCGCCACATAGGTGTCCCAGTCCGCTGGGGACAACGCCGCTCGCACAGGCCGCAGAGCCGTGCCACTCACCCATTCGAGCACCGGGTCCGGGCCGGACAGCCGCTGCACGTACGTCGTCTCCCAGACGTCCACAGTGGAGCAGTCGCCGAGCAGGTCCGCGTACTCCACGGGGGCCAGAACCGGCTTGTCGGCACGGAAGACGTGCGCCAGCCCCGCTCCCGCGACCTCACGGATCAGGCGGTGCGACGGGTCCGCGAAGTTACCGGGGACCTGGAACGCGAGCCACGCGCCGGCAGTCAGCGCCGACAGCCAAGTAGACACGATCGAGGGATGTTCCGGGATCCACTGCAGGACCGCGTTGGACACCACGACATCGGTGTCCGGCAACGGTTCCCACGTCGTGACGTCGTCCACGCGAGCATCGACGCCGGCCTCACGCGCCGCCTCGACCATCTCCACGGACGAGTCGAACGCCTCGATCACGGCCGACGGCCACCGCTGCGACAGCGACGAGGTCAGGTTGCCGGGCCCACAGCCCACGTCGACGACGCGGCGGGGCTCATCAGCCCGCACGCGCCCCACGAGCTCGTAGAACGGCCTCGCCCGGTGATCGGCGAAGGCCAGGTACTGCGTCGGATCCCACATACGGCTAACAGTACACGCGTACTGTTAGCCCGCAAGCTTCGCGACGAACGGCTCCACGGCCTCGCGCACGGCCGCCAGGTCCACCCCGGCGTCCCCGCGCGCCTGCCACACCACGCCGTCCTGGCCGGGGATCTTGCGCTGCAGGATCCACACGCCCGGCGACTCGACGCGCTCGCGGTGCCGGATCGACCCCTCGACGCGCTGGCTGATCGCCCGCAGCACCCGTTCGGGGTTCTCCAGCGGGAACCGGTGCGCGGGCAGGTCCTCCAGCAGCACGACGGGCCCCTCCGTGGAGGCCTCCGCCGCCTCGACCAGCCTCAGCGCGCCTTCCCACTTAGCCTTGCTGATGAGGTGCCAGCCGATCCGGCGGGGCTCCTCCCCCGGCACCCACAGCCCGAACGACGTCACCACCAGGTGCCCGCCGGTCTGGACGGGCGCGTGCGCGATCACCGTCTCCTCCGGGTCGAGCACTCCCGTGAACCCGTCCGGCGCACCGTTGCCGAACAACCGTCGGAACAACCCCACTACAGCACTCCAGCGCTCTGCTGCAGGAGCGCCTTGCGGTACTCCTCCAGCGCCACCAGGTCGCCCCACAGCGCCCGGTACTCGTCGGCGTCCTTGATCGGGGACAACCGCCGCAGACGTGACTTCACGTCCTCGACCTGCTTGCCGACCTGGACCTCCTGCAGCCGCGCGATCACCATCGACACGTAGCGGAACTCGTCGTTCTGCTTGACGGCCAACGGTTCCACCGCGAGCTCGGTCAGCACGGACCGCACCGACGCGTGCGAACACGCCTGCGAGATCCCGTCCAGGTACGCGGAGCCCTCCAGCCCGCAGGACGCGCCGCCGGCCTCGCGGATGGCCCGGTGCAGCGCCACGTACGCCGGGTCCGTGAAGGACTCGTCCGGCAGCGAGTCGTACAACGGCCCCGCGTACTCGGGCAGCCGCAGCGCGATCTTGAGCACCTCGCGCTCGAAGATCAGCCTCGGGTCGCGCGGGTTCGGCCGGGCCGGGCCGTCGACCTCCACGCCCAGCGCCATCTGGTTCGGGTCGACCCGCTGGGGGGCGGCGACCGGCCCCTTGCCGCTGGAGACCTGACGCACGCGACGCACGACCATCGCCTCGTCGTCCCAGCCCACCCACCACGCCAGGCGCGTCGCGTAGCCGTCGCGCTTGGCCCTGTCCTTGATCTGCCCGACGAACGGCACCATCTTCTTGAGCGCCTCGACGCGGCCGTCGACGGAGTCGAGGTCGTACGCCTTGAGCTGGGCCTTGATCGCGAACTCGATCAACGGGATGCGCCGCGCCACCAGGTCGCGCACCGCCACGTCGCCCTTGGCCTGCCGCAGCTCGCACGGGTCCATGCCGTCCGGCGCGACCGCGATGTAGGTCTGCGCGGAGAAGTGCTGCTCCCCCTCGAACGCCTTCAGCGCGGCCTTCTGGCCCGCCTCGTCGCCGTCGAAGGTGAAGATGACCTCGCCGTTCACGTCGTCGTCGATCAGCAGCCGGCGCAGCACGTTCATGTGGTCCGTGCCGAACGCCGTGCCGCAGGACGCGACCGCCGTCGGCACGCCCGCGAGGTGCATCGCCATCACGTCGGTGTAGCCCTCGACGATGACCGCCTGCTTGCGCTTGGCGATCTCGCGCTTGGCCTGGTCGAGGCCGAACAGCACCTGCGACTTCTTGTAGATCATCGACTCGCTGGTGTTGAGGTACTTCGCCTGGATCGGGTCGTCGTCGAAGATCCGACGCGCGCCGAACCCGACGACGTCGCCGCTGATCTCCTTGATCGGCCACAGCAGCCGCCGATGGAACCGGTCGATCGGACCCTGGCGGCCCTCCTTGGTGAGCTGCGACTTGATCAGCTCCTGCAGCTCGAACCCGCGCCCGAGCAGGTGCTTCGTCAGCTTGTCCCAGCCGCCGGGGGCGAACCCGCAGCCGAACTGGCGTGCCGCAGCCTCGTCGAACCCGCGCTCGGCCAGGAACTCGCGCGCCTGCTGCGCCTCGGGCGTCGCGAGCTGCTCGGCGTAGTACTCGGCGGCCGCCTTGTGGGCCTCGATGAGCCTGCTGCGCGTGCCCCGGTCGCGCTGGATCGTGGCGCCGCCGCCCTCGTAGGTCAGCTGGATGCCCGCCCGGTCCGCGAGCCGCTCGACGGCCTCCACGAACGACAGGTGCTCGACCTTCATCACGAAGGCGATCACGTCGCCGCCCTCGCCGCAGCCGAAGCAGTGGAACGTGCCGTGCGACGGGCGCACGTTGAACGACGGCGACTTCTCGTCGTGGAACGGGCACAACCCCTTGAGGGCGCCTCCACCGGCACGCTTCAGCGAAACCTGGTCACCGACGACCTCGTCGATGCGGCTGCGCTCACGCACCAACGCGATGTCGCTCTCTCTGATGCGTCCTGCCACACGACCGAGTCTAATCCCCTGGCAAACTGCCGACCGTGACCACCGCCGACGTCTTCGGACTCCACCGGACGCACCTCATCGGTGTCGCCTACCGGCTGACCGGCAGCTTCGCCGACGCCGAGGACGCCGTGCAGGAGGCGTGGCCGAGGTTCGCCAAGGCCGAGGGCGTGCAGGACGCGCGCGGCTGGCTCACGACCGTCGTCAGCCGCATCTGCCTCGACCGGCTGCGCTCCGCGGCCGTGCGCCGGGAGACCTACGTCGGCTCGTGGCTGCCCGAACCGCTGCTCACGACCGGCGAGGACGACCCGCTGGCGAGCGTGGTGCAGGCCGACGGCGTGCGGATGGCCGCGCTCGTGGTGCTCGACAGGCTCACGCCCGACCAGCGCGTCGCGTTCGTGCTGCACGACGCGTTCTCGTTGCCGTTCAACGAGATCGCCGACGTGCTGCAGGTCTCGGAGGCTGCTGCGCGCAAGCACGCCTCCCGTGCCCGCAAGGCCGTAGCGGACGCCGAGCCGCCGCCCCGTTCCGCCCTGGCCGAGCAGCAGGAGGTGCTGGAGAAGTTCCTGCGGGCCATGGCGAGCGGGGACCTCGACGGCGTGCTCGCGTTGCTGCACCCGGACGCGGTGTTGATCGGCGACGGTGGTGGCAAGGTGCGCACGGCGGTCCACACTGTCTCCGGCGCGGACAAGGTCGCTCGCTTCTTCCTCGGCCTGATGCGCAAGTACGGCTACCCGGAGGAGCACCGGCCGACGTTCGTCAACGGCGACATCGGCGTGCTCATGCCGGCGTACGGCGAGGTGACGTCGCGTGTGACGGCTTTCACGGTGCACGAGGGCAAGGTCGCGGCCATCTACGACATCGCGAACCCGGACAAGCTCACGCACGTCACGTTCTGACGGGTTTTGGTCTGGACCGTAACTGGAGCCGGGACCGCGGCGTGGCTAACGTCCGACGCGCTGCCCAAGCCCCCTGCCGCGGGTCGCGACCACCGGAGTTCGAACCATGCCCGAACACGACATCCCCTCACGCCGGGCGTTCCTGGCGACCGGTGCGGCCGCAGTGGTCGCACTGACCGCCGCCGGCACCACCACGGCGCGCAGCGCGCCCCTCCCCCTGACCCCGACCTGCGTCGATGACGACGACACCCCGTCGAACATCGAGGGTCCCTACTTCAAGCGGAACTCCCCGCAGCGCACGAACCTGCGCACCCCCGGCGTCACCGGGATCGTGCTCAGCATCACCGGGTTCGTCTACACGATGAAGTGCGCCCCGATCCCCAACGCACTGCTGGACTTCTGGCAGTCGGACGACCGCGGTGTGTACGACAACACCACGTTCAAGATGCGCGGTCACCAGTTCACCAACGCCTCCGGCGCGTACGTGCTGGAGACGATCGTGCCCAAGGACTACCCGGGCCGCACCCCGCACATCCACGTCAAGGCGCAGCCGCGTGGCGGCCGGATCCTCACCACGCAGCTGTTCTTCCCCGACAACCTCAGGGCGTACGGGATGAACGTGCCGTACCTGAACCGGCGCGACGCCTACCTCGACCGCGAGTGCGAGGTCGAGCTCGGCCCGCTCGTCGGCAACCGCTACACGGCCAAGTTCGACTTCGTCCTCGACATCTGACCTACCACCCCAGAGCTCACCAACGCATCCGCAGCAGCTTCCCGACGTCGCGGAGCTTCGGGATCGCGCTGACGACCTTCATCTGGATCCTGCCGGACCTGGGCAACGCGTCCAGGTGCGGCAGGTCCACGCTGCGCCATTGGTCCACAGTGGTCAGTCCTGTGCGCAACGCCTCGATCTCACGCGGATCGTCGACGCCCCAGTGCAGGGTCGCGCCGGCGTTGCGCACGGCGGGCACGAGCTTCTGCAGCTTGATCCCCCAGGAGCCGTAGACGTCGAACAGCAGCTCACCGCTCGGGAACCTGCTGGTGATCCTGCTGATCAACGCGTGCCCCTCGGCCTGCGTCAGGTACATCGACAGGCCCTCGAACACCGCCACCACCGGACGGTCGGCGGGCACCTCGGCGAGCCACGCCTCCTCGGTGACCGACGACGCCACCAGCCGGTAGTCCCCTCGCGGCTCGGGCAAGAGCTTGTGCCGCAACGCGACGACGTCCGGCATGTCGACGTCGACCCACCGCACGGTGTCCGGCCGTTCGATGCGATGCGCGCGAGTGTCGAGCCCACAGGCCAGATGCAGCACCGTGCAGGACGGGGTGCGCCGCAGGAACTCGCGCGTCCAGTCGTCGAGCACCCGGCCGCGGATGGCGACGCCGACCGCGCTGGTCGTGTTCATCCCCGTCTTGCCGAAGTCGTAGTCGATGCGGTCCACGGCACGCTTGGCCTCGTCGTCGTGCAGAACGGACGCCGGGCGCTCGCTGTCGAGCGCCCGGCCGTAGAGCGTGGCGAGCATGGTCTCCTGCGCACCTGTCAGTGCGATCTTCTCCACACCTCTAGTTTGTCGGTACGCGGCAGGCGTCACCACTGGTGAAACCCTGGTCCTTGATGTCGAACGCGCTGTTGAACCTGGCCCGCTGGTTCTCCAGCGCGATCTGGTAGGTCAGCGCGACGAGTTCCTTGCGCCCCAGCGACTTCTCCAGCTCGGCGACCTGCTCGTCGGTGACGGCGACAGGCGTGTCGGTCATCGCGTCGGCGTAGGCGAGCGCCTTGCGTTCGAGGTCGGTGAACAGCGGCGACGTGGCGTACTCGTCGATGTGCTTGAGCCGTTCGACGTCGAGACCCCCGTGCTTCATCAGCATGGCGCCGAAGTCGACGCACCACGAGCAGCCGAGCTTCACGGCCGTCCGGTAGACGCACAGCTCGAACAACGGCCCGTGGATCGCCTTCTTGACCGCCAGCTCGTGCCGGCCGCTCGCCATCAGCAGCTTCGGGTGGTGCGCCATCACCGTGACCGGCTCCGGCACCGCCCCGAACTCGCGCCGCGCGAACCAGTACACGGCCTTGAGCAGCAGGCCTGTGTTCTTCCGGGCAACTCCCTTGATCCTCGTCATGCACCCTGGACGAGACAGCCCGCCGGAACGTGACACCTTTGGGTGACTGGGGCGCGAGGCGGTCTACTCATAGGGTCCCTGCATGAGCAACGACTTCGTGCTGGACATGGACCACGAGTCGGCCGGCCTCCTGGCGGGAACGCTGCTGGCAGGCGACTCGTGCGCGGTCCCGGTGCGACACCAGAACGTCAAACTGCTGCTGTGCGCGCTACCGGGCGAGGACGGCATGCGCCTGTTCCTGCGCCGCAACACGCCCTAGCGGTCGTACACGGCCACGTACTCCATGAGCACGTCGCGCGACTTCTCGTTGTCGAGCGCGACGGCGTGCATGCGCTGGAAGATCGCCACGGCCCGTTCCACGGTCGCCGCGTCGCTGGCCAGTGTCCAGTTCGCGAGGTAGACCAGCGGCGGCTCGTGCTCGTACTGGATGAGCGCGTAGTCGAGCCCGACCGCCGCAGCCCCGCCCGCGCTGGCCGGCACGACGCGGATCGACGGCGCGTGGAACAGCAGGTGCAGGACCTGGTCCTCCATCAGCCGGTCGCCGCCGACGACGGTGCGCAGCGCGTACTCGTGGATGAAGAACACGCACTGAGGCAGCACGCCGTCGCTCTTGAGCTCGGGCGTCGGCGCGAGGCCCAGCGCCCCGGCCAGCGCTTTCGCGTAGCACTCGGTTCTGAGCAGGACGGGAATGGTGACGCCGCTGAAGCAGGTGATCCGCGTGGCGCCCGCCGCGGCGAGCACGACGAGCTGCTCGCCGGCACCGTGCTGGGTCATGCCTGGAACGGTAAAGCCATGATCATGATCTCGCCGCGCGAAACGCTCGCCCATCAGGGGCGATTGGTTCACGGACGGGCGACCTGCGCGAGGAAGTAGAGCGCTTTCGAGCGGACGTGCCGGACGGCGAGCAGGAACGGCCGGTCGACCCGCACGACGATCGGGTCCTCCGGCGGTTCCGATCGCCCACCCCTGGTCATCCGCACCGCGGTCGCGGCCGCGCCCTCCAGGCCCTGCTCGTCGAGGCGCAGCACGGCCTCGTGGATCACGTCGCTCACGAACAACGGGTCCGGTGAGAGACCGCCGAGGTCGGCGTCCGGCGAGAACATCGTGCCCACCCCCAGCTGTTCCAGCGTCTCCCGCAGCTCGAACTTCTCCCGAACGTCCACTTTGGGCAGTGACAGCTCGAGGGCGGGGCCGTCGCCCACGTCGAACGCGGAGGGCGGCAACGGCTGCTCCAGCGAGGAGTCCGGCAGCAGCACCAACGCCTCCACCGCGGGCCCGGCGGGCACCGCGATCGTCTGCCAGCCCTCGGTCCTGGCGTAGCCGAACGAGGCCGTCGTCGTCATCGTCGGCACCTCGACGTCGCCGCCGGGTGCGTGGAACGGCCTCGGCTCCGTCAGGTGGGCCTTGAACGCGGTCGACCAGCCGACCTTCAGGTACAGGGCGTTCACGATGATCGCCCCCTGGTACGGACCGGACGGAGGCGGCAGCAGTGCGGGGATCAGCCCTCGGGTCGTCTCGGCGACGTCGGCGTTGACCCGCTTGCGCACGGTCTTCGCGTCGGAGAAGTCCGCTCGCCGCACCGACGACGTCAACGGGAAGTCCGGGTTCAGCGGCAGGCCGTCGTCCGCCCACAGCGCGTTCGCGACGGCCAGGTTCCGGACGCCGAGCGCGGCCTTCGGGTCGAACCCGCCGACCAGCGGATCGAGTTCGTCCCGGGTCCTGCCCCTGGCGGCCTCCCGGACCAGTGCGAGCGCACTGGCGACGGAGAACGGCGACCAGCAGGCGTTCGATCCGGGATCGGGCACGGCGACGCGGTGGAGATCCAGCGCGAAGGTGGTCCGGTCGGTCACGGGCGGGCGACCTGCGCGAGGAAGTAGAGCGCGCCGGACCGCGCGTGCCGGACCGCGAGCAGGAACGGCCGGTCGACCGTCACCACGACCGGGTCCACCGGGATCTCGAACGACACCGTCCTGAACGTGACGGCGGTGGCCGCCGCGCCCTCGAGGCCCTCCTCGTCTATGCGCAGCACGGCCTCGTGCACGACGTCGTCCACGAACATCCGCTCGTCCGGCGAGAGGCCGGAGAAGTCGGCGTCGCGCGTGAACATGCGCTCGACCCCCAGCTGCCGCAACGTGTTCTTGAGGGCGAACCGCTCCCGCGCGTCCACTTTGGGCAGTGAGAGCTCGAGACGGGTGAAGGTCTGCGCGGTGAGCACGGACGGGTGCAGCGGCTGCTCCAGCGAGGAGTCCGGCAGCAGGATCACCGTCTCGACGCCCGAGTCAGCGGGCAGCACGATCGTCTGCCAGCCGTCGTGGCGGGCGTAGCGGAACTTCTCGGTGACCTTCATCGTCGGCACGTCCACGTCGCCGCCGGGCGCGTGGAACGGCTTCGCGGAGGTGTCCCAGGCCGCGAACGGGTTCAGCCAGCCGACCTTGAGGTACAGGGCGTTCACGATGATCGCGGCGGCGTCGGCGGGCGGCGGGTCCGTCAGCAGTTCGGGGATGAGGCCGCGGGTGGTCTCGGCGACGTCGGTGTTGACGAGCTTGCGGACGGTCGCGGGGTCGGAGAACGCGGTGCGCCGCACCGAGCCGGCGAGCGAGAAGTCCGGGTCGATCGTCAGGTCGTCGTCGGCCCAGAGGGTGTTGGCGACGGCGAGTTCGGGAACGTCGAGAGCGTCCGCGGGGTCGAACCCGGCCAGGAGGCCGTCGAGCTCGGCGCGGGTCTCGCCGCGGGCCGCCTCGCGGGCCAGCGCGAGCGCACTGGCCACCGAGAACGGTGACCAGCACGCGTTCGAGGACGGATCAGGTACGGCGACGCGGTGCAGGGTGAGGGCGAAGTCGGCCTGGTCGGTCACAGGTTCTCCCAAGGATCGGACTTCGGCACGGATCCCTTCGAAGCTACGCCGATGCGCGGTGCCAGGCCACGGCCTGGGCGTCGGTGAGCAGCGCGACCTGGTCGACGACGACGCGAAGCCGTGCGGCGTAGGACGAAGCGGCCGCGAACACCGGGCGGAACGCGGGGTCGAGCAACGTGGGGCGCTCCATCAGGCGGCCCACCAGATCGGTGATCAGATCGCGTTGCGTCGCCTGCATGGCCAGGCGGGCCGGGTCGCTCATCACGTACCGCACGGCCATCGCCTTGAGCAGCGCCACCTCCGCGGCGACCTGCCTCGGGACCTCCAGCGCGGCGTTGTACCTCGTCAGCGCGCCGTCGCCGTGCACGGCGCGGGTCGCGGTGACGGCGGCGGAGGCGAAGCGGCCGACCAGTTCGCTGGTGAGGTTCTTCAACGCCACCTGCGCGCCGAGCGAGCCGTCGTACTCGCGGTCGGTCCAGTACGCGATCACCGGCAGCGTCAGCAGTTCCTCGGCGGTCGCTTCGAGCGTCGCGACGGACTCGTCGGAGAACGTCTTCGCGGCGAGCGACGCGATGGCGCCGCGTTCGTCGGGACGGGCCAGCGCGCCGAGGCTGATGCGGTGGGCCAGGACGCCGTCCTCGACGTCGTGCACGGAGTACGCCACGTCGTCGGACCAGTCCATCACCTGCGCCTCGATGCACCGCTCACGCTCCGGCGCACCCGCACGCATCCACTCGAACACTTCGAGGTCGTCGTCGTACACGCCGAACTTCACCGTGCCCGGCGTGCGCGTCCACGGGTACTTCGTCGACGCGTCGAGCACCGCGCGTGTGAGGTTCAGGCCGTGCGCGGTCTTCGGTTCGAGGCGCGCGAGGATGCGGAACGTCTGCGCGTTGCCCTCGAAGCCCCCGCACGGACCGGCGAGCTCGTTCAGCGCCCTCTCGCCGTTGTGCCCGAACGGCGGATGACCGATGTCGTGCGCGAGGCCGGCCGTGTCGACGATGTCCGGGTCGCAGCCCAGCTCCTCACCGATGCCGCGGCCGATCTGCGCGACCTCCAGCGAGTGCGTGAGGCGCGTGCGGGGCACACCGGTGACCTCGGAGCCCTCACCGGGACCGACGACCTGGGTCTTGCCGGCGAGCCTGCGCAACGCCGCGGAGTGCAGCACGCGGGCGCGGTCACGGGAGAACGGCGTGCGCGTGTCGGTGCGGGCGCCCGGCAGCGCGGCGCTCTTCGGGTCTTCGGAGAGGAGGCGCTCCGCGTCGTGGCCGGTGTATCCCATCAGCCGATTTTAGGGAGCTTGAGCTCGTCGAACACGCCGGCGTGCGCCTTCATCAGGCGGTAGTAGAGCAGGGCTCCGGTCTCGCGCTTGATGTAGAACCACTGTGTCTCGCGCGTCTGCACGTTCGGGCCGCTGCGGGTCGGCGACGTCCACGCGCGCAGACCGGCGTCCTCGGCCATCGTGCGGGCACGCAGCGAGTGCCACGGGTCGCTGACGATCACGGCCGTCTTCAGGTCGCGTTCCTTGGCGACGGACGCGACGGCGCGCAGCGACCCGAGCGTGTCCGCGCCCTCACCGACCTGGAGCACCCTGTCCTCCGGCACACCGCGCTTGACCAGCCACAACTTGCCGACCTGGCCCTCGGTGAAGTTGTCACCGGGCTGGCGGCCGCCGGTCGTCGCGATGTAGCCGACGACGCCTTCCTGGTAGAGGCCGAGCGCGTGCTCCAGGCGGGCCGCGAGCACGTCGGACGGGACGCCGTTGTACTGCGCGGCGCCGAGCACGATCGCCATGTCGGCCTTGGTCCAGTCGTCGACGCGGGCGACCTGCCAGACGCGGAACGCCGTGCCGCCGCCCACGAGCACGCCGATGACCAACGCCCCGAAAACGAGGCGCAACACGATCCGGCGAATCCGGGCGAGTGGTCTGAGGGGCGAGGTCCGCACACCCCGCATGCTTCCAGAACCGGCCGCACGGTGCGTTGACGCCCCTGCGAGGATCTTCGTCATGCCTGCTGAGCAGCCCACCATCCTCGCCACGTCGGGAGGTCTGCGCTCCGGGCGCCGGACCCTCGTCGAGTTCAACAAGCTGATCCACTTCGCCCTGGACCTGTCCGGCGTCGAGGGCCGGGCACCGCGTCTGTGCCACGTCGGCACCGCCGGGGGCGACCAGCGGGCCATGAACGCGAACATGGCGGAGGCGGGCAGGGTCGCGGGCGTCGACGTGTCGGTGCTGAACCTCTTCACGATGCCGCCGACCGACGACCTCGAGGACTACGTGCTGTCCCACGACGTCATCTGGGTGGGCGGCGGCTCGGTGGCGAACCTGCTCGCGGTGTGGGAGGTGCACGGCCTCGGCGCGGTCTTCCGCACGGCGTGGGAGGCGGGCGTGGTGCTCAGCGGTGTGTCCGCGGGCTCGATCTGCTGGCACTCGGGCGGCGCGACTGACTCGTTCGGCCCGGACCTCCGGATCGTCACGAACGGCCTGGGCTTCCTGCCCTACGGCAACGGCGTGCACTACGACTCGGAGGAGCAGCGCCGCCCGAAGATCCACGAGGCGGTGGCCGCCGGGGTGCTGCCGAAGACCTACTGCACCGATGACGGGGTCGGGTTGCTCTATCGGGGCACCGAACTGGTCGAAGCGGTGACGGAACGTCCCGGCTCAGGCGCATACGTGGTGGTCAGGGACGATTCTTCAGCAACCGCACAGGAGGAAAAGCTCGACACCAGGGTCCTGTGAGACGGACCGTGGATGTGTGCGGTGGGCTCTGATCCTCTTCTTCGTGGCGGCGGTCTTCGTCGTGCCGGAGACGTCGGCGTGCCTCGCACACGGCAAGCCCGCGGCTGATATATCGCGTGGGCCAGATGTCCTGGATTCAGGCGACGGCTCGCTCGATCCCGGCGATGTGTCGGACGCCAGCTCGGCGATATCCGATATATCAGCCGCTGGCATAGCGGATGTCGCGGCCGCCGGAGGGGCGTCCGACGTCGGCGTCGCGGTGCTGGACCTGGAGACGAACCAGGCGGTCTCGGAGCAGGGCGACAAGCCGTTCTACTCGGCGTCGTTGTCGAAGCTGATCCTCGCCGTGGACGCGCTGCAGCAGCAGTTGACCGACGAGGACCAGGACCTGATCCACCGCGCGTTGAGCGCGAGCGACGACAACGCCATGGACGTGCTGTGGACGAGGTTCGACGGCATGGACGCCATCGGCCGTGTCGCCGCCGAAGCGGGCCTTACAGGCACTCACGCTCCTGACGACCCCTCGCAGTGGGGAGAGGTCGTCATCACCGCAAATGACATGGTCCGGCTTTACCAGTACATCCTCGGTTCGCCGCAGCGCGACACGATCGTCGCGGCGCTCTCCGCCGCCCCCGCCACCGCCGCCGACGGCTTCGACCAGGCGTTCGGCCTGCTCGGCATCACCGGCGTCTACGCCAAGCAGGGCTGGATGTACTACCTGCCGAGCGACGTCTACCTGCACAGCGCGGGCGTGCTCGACAACCGCTACGCCGTAGCCGTGCTCACCACGAACCCGACGGGGTCGTGGACCACCGCCAGGCAGTCGATCAACGCCGTCGCCACGGCCGTGCTCGGGAAGCTGGGCGTCAACGGCTGACCGAGCGTCCCCGCGGCTCCCGCCACGGGCGGTCCCACTCGCCGGTGAACTCGCGCATCACGAGGATCGCGACCACCAGCAGCACGACCGCCCCGAACGCCAGCGCCCCGAACAACGTCCCCGCGGGACCCGTCGTGGACGAGAAGTCGAACACGGCGATCCCGGCTGCGGCGGGGACGACGACGTAGTTGCCGGCGTTGCGGCGGCGAGCCGAGTGCACGTCCGTCACGCCGGCCAGCCGCACCCCGAGCAGCACCGGCATCAGCGTCACCAGCAGGCCGACGACCAGCAGGATCGCCCGGTGCTCGGTCGCGACCGCCGCCACCGCGACCACACCGGCCGACAGCGCGAGCCCGGCCGTGATCAGCACCGTGGCGAGCACGCGGATCCGTTGGACCGGCGCGCCCTCACCGGAGTCCGGCACGAGGTCGTGCACGACGAAACTCCGCCGCACGACCAGCACCAGTGCGGCGACCACGGGAACCGCGACCAGCAGCACGGTCCCCGCAGCGAAGGTGCCCGGCTTCCCGACGGGTTCGACGCCGAAGCCGAACCAGTAGAACGGGAAGAAGAGCACCAACGCGGCCCCTTCCAGCACCACGAACACGTGTCGCAGCCGGGCGGCCGACTCCGCATCGGTCGATCGCAGCGCCACGACCCCGCCCACCGCAGCGCACAGGGACACCAGCCCACCGCTCACCGCGGACGCCAGCAACACCCGCGGGGTCTCCACCTCGGCCACCGCCGCGACGACCACCACCCAGACGACGCACACCACTCCCGCCGCCGTCTGCCCTCTCGCCCACGCCATGTCTTGGACACGCGGGAAAGCCGCAGGATGTTGCTCGCGGCGGCGAACCGGGATCACCGGCGCGCTCGGCGTTCCGGTCCGCCTCCACGCCGGCGAACATCACCGCGGTGGAGACGGCCGGGCTCGGGCTCATCGCCAGGCCGTCCACCTCGGGGTGGTCGGGCGGACTAGCAGCCGATCAGGCGCGCCGCGAGGTACGACTCCAGCTGGTCCATCGCCACGCGCTCCTGCGACATCGTGTCGCGCTCCCGCACCGTCACGGCGAGGTCGGTGAGCGTGTCGAAGTCGACCGTCACGCAGAACGGCGTGCCGATCTCGTCCTGGCGGCGGTAGCGGCGGCCGATGGCGCCGGCGTCGTCGAAGTCGACGTTCCAGTTGCGGCGCAGGGCCGTCGCGAGGTCGCGGGCCTTGGGCGAGAGGTCGGCGTTGCGCGACAACGGGAGCACCGCGACCTTGACCGGGGCCAACCGGCGGTCGAGCTTCAGCACGACGCGCTTGTCCACGCCGCCCTTGGCGTTCGGGGCCTCGTCCTCGGTGTAGGCCTCCAGCAGGAACGCCATCATCGGGCGGCCGACACCGGCCGCGGGCTCGATGACGAACGGCTTGAAGCGCGAGTTCGTGGCCTGGTCGAAGTACGACAGGTCGACGCCCGAGTGGTTCGAGTGCGTCGTGAGGTCGAAGTCGGTGCGGTTCGCGATGCCCTCGAGCTCACCCCACTCCTGGCCGCCGAACTGGAAGCGGTACTCGACGTCGACCGTCCGCTTCGAGTAGTGCGACAGCTTTTCCTTCGGGTGCTCGTAGTGACGCAGGTTCTCCTTGGAGATGCCCAGGTCCGTGTACCAGCGGGTGCGCTCGTCGATCCAGTACTGGTGCCACTCTTCGTCCGTACCGGGCTCGACGAAGAACTCCATCTCCATCTGCTCGAACTCGCGGGTGCGGAAGATGAAGTTGCCCGGCGTGATCTCGTTGCGGAACGACTTGCCGATCTGGCCGATGCCGAACGGCGGCTTCTTGCGCGACGTCGTCTGCACGTTCAGGAAGTTCGTGAAGATGCCCTGCGCGGTCTCGGGGCGCAGGTAGTGCAGGCCCTCCTCGGTCTCGATCGGACCGAGGTGCGTCTTGAGCAGGCCGTTGAACATCTTCGGCTCGGTGTAGGTGCCGCGCACGCCGCAGTTGGGGCACGGCACGTCGGAGACGTCGCCCTCGGCGACCTCCTTGCCGGTGCGCTCCGCGTACTCCTCGGACAGCGTGTCCGCGCGGAACCGCTTGTGGCACGACTCGCACTCGACGAGCGGGTCGACGAACGCCTCGACGTGACCGGAGGCGACCCACACGTCACGCGGCAGGATGACCGACGAGTCGAGGCCCACGACGTCCTCGCGGCCGCGGACCATGAAGTTCCACCACTGGCGCTTGATGTTGTCCTTGAGCTCGACGCCGAGAGGTCCGTAGTCCCATGCCGAGCGGGTACCGCCGTAGATCTCCCCGCACGGGTAGACGAACCCCCTGCGCTTGCAGAGGCTGACAACGGTCTCGATGCGATCGGCGGGCAAGGGGAACTCCATCGGGGGAATGAGAATCGGGGGCCCAAGCCTAGCCCGTCACGTTGCGCCCCGAACGGGCGACCGGAGCCTTACCCTGCACGAATGGAAGACCGGCTGCGAGAGCTGTGGGACTTCGCCGACCTGGACGGCACCGAGGCGAGGTTCCGCGCGTTCCTGGGCGAGGTGGGGACCGAGGACGAGCGCGCGGAGGTGCTGACCCAGCTCGCCCGCGTCGAGGGCCTGCGGGAGAACTTCGCCGCGGGTCACACCCTGGTCGACGAGGCGGAGGTGCTCGTCGCGCCCGACTCGACGGGCCGGGTGCGGGCGTTGCTCGAACGCGGCAGGCTGCACCGGTCCGCAGGCGACCCGGAGGCAGCGCAACCGCTGTTCGTCGCGGCCTTCATCCTGGCGAAGACCCGGGGTGACCTGTCGCTCGCCGTCGACGCCGCGCACATGGCGTCGCTGGTCGACGACCCGGAGAAGTGGACGCGCCAGGGCCTCGAGATCGTCGTGGCGAACCCGGCGCTGGTGCGCTGGCTCGGCCCGCTGCACAACAACCTCGGCTGGTTCTACTTCGAGAACGGCCGCTTCGAGGAAGCGCTGGAGGCCTTCGAGAAGACGCCCGAGGCGTACGCGGAGAGCGGCAAGGCCAAGACGCTGCACGCGCTGGGCCGCACCGAGGAGGCCGCCGAGGCCGCGCGCAGGGCGCTGGAGCTGCTCCCCCACGACTCCCAGGAGGAGTGGGTCGAGGAGATGGAAGCTATCGCCTCGGGTTCGCAGGCCCCGCGGCCTCGCCCAGCCGCACCGTGAACGCGTCCTCGGCGAGCACGCTCGTGTGGGTCTCGACCTCGCCGTTCTCACTGGTCAGCGTCGGCTCGTACATCGCGGGCTCGTCGGTCAGCGCCTCGGACAGCAACGGGATGACGTGTTCACGCACGGGGAACGGCGACATCGCGCGCCGGTAGGCCACCACGGACTCGAACTCGACCGTCAGCACCCAACGGTCGTCCTCGTCGGTCGACCGCGCCAACGTGCCCTTGCGGCACCCCGGCTGGGCCGTCAGGAGCTTCAACGCCTGCTCGACGCGCACGGTGAAGGTCTCGGGGTCGGACACGCGGAAGCGGCACACCAGCAGCACGGTGCAAGGATGGCATGGTGACCTCCAAGCGCCCTCTCCTGCCCGGCGACGGCCCGCTGGCGCGCGTCCGTCCCGTCGTGGCGTTCGTGCTCGTGCTCGGTCTGTTCATCACCGGCGTCCTCGTGGGCGGCACCCTCGGCGCGGTGCTGCTCGGCGTGCTGATGCTGGGCGCCGCGGTGCTCCTGGCAGCCACCTGGAAGGTTCTTTCCCCAGCTCAACGCACGTTGCGCGTGGTGGTCCTGCTGGTACTGCTCGTCATCACCGTAGAATTGGTTGTGAAAATCCCTACCAGGTGAGGTGCGCCGCCATGACCGTTCAACTGCACGGCGAGCACTCCCCCGAACGCGAGGCCCCCGCGCCCGCGGCACCCCGCTCCGCGCACACCCTCGCCGAGGCCGGCGACCTGCTGCGGGCACTGGCCGCCCCGGTCCGCATCGCCATCGTGCTGCAGCTGCGCGAACACGACCGCTGCGTGCACGAGCTGGTCGAGGCGCTGGGGGTGGCGCAGCCGCTGATCAGCCAGCACCTGCGCGTGCTGAAGTCGGCGGGAGTGGTGCACGGCGAAAGGCACGGCCGCGAGGTCGTGTACAGACTGGTGGACGAACACCTGGCGCACATCGTGGTGGACGCTGTGACGCACGTCGAGGAGAAGTTGTGACCGGACTGAGGTCCACCAAGCAGCGCACCGCGGTGTCGAACCTGCTCGACCAGCTGGACGACTTCCGCAGCGCCCAGGAGCTGCACGAGGAACTGCGCCGCCGCGGCGAGGGCATCGGACTGACCACGGTCTACCGCACCCTGCAGTCCCTCGCGGACGCGGGCCAGGTCGACGTCCTGCGCACCGACTCGGGCGAGGCGATCTACCGCCGTTGCTCGGCGCACCACCACCATCACCTCGTGTGCCGGCACTGCGGGCGCACGGTCGAGGTGGAGGGTCCCGCCGTCGAGAAGTGGGCGGACAGGGTGGCCGCGGAGAACGGGTTCTCGCAGGTCAGCCACACCGTTGAGATCTTCGGGACGTGCGCGGAGTGCACGGCCAAGGGCCTGAAGTAGGCCCTCAGCTCTCGTAGGGCTCGACCGGTTCGGCCACGGGCGTGAAGGACTCCACGGTGAAGCTCGGCACCCAGGAGTTCTTCTCGTTCGCCGACTTCGGCACGACCTGCCCGGTCACCTCGACCCACTGCTCGTCGGGCAGCGCGGGCACGTCCCCGGTGACCTTGACCTTCAACGGCCGCGCGTCGGCGGCACAGCACGAGATCGCGAGCCGCGCGACGTAGGTCTCGCCCTCGGCGCGCAGCAGGAAGCCGGTCAGCTTCACGCGGCGGCCGTCCAGCGTCCCCGACTCGTCCCACGCCGTGCGCGTGACGAACTCCGTCATCGACAACGGGATCACGCCGCCGGACGGCAGTTCGCCGAGCAGGTTGCGGGAGCGCTGCGTCTGGTTCGTGTCGGCGGCCGAGTTCACGACGTCGCCACCCAGCGCGGGGGGCGAGATCAGGAACACCGCGAGGACCGGCAGCAGCATCAGCCACGTCGAACGCGACGAGTGGGAGTGCTCGTGGTCGTGCTCTTCGGCTGCCTTGCCCCTGCGGATGTCCTGCACGATCGCGAACAGCGCCAGGCCGATCATGATCATGCCGGCGGCGATCAGCAGCGGCAGCAGCGACTTCTGCACGTACCGGAGGTACAGCCCGGAGAAGCTGATCTTCAGCAGCGCGCCGCCGAGCAGCACCAGGAGGATGTTCTGGGTTTCCCGCCTCACAGCAGCACCACTCCACTCACGACAGCGCACAAGATCGCCACCACGAAGGTAGCGGGTGCGAAGCGGAAGGCGAAGGACTTGCCGAACGCACCGGCCTGCAGCGCGATCAGCTTCACGTCGACGGCCGGGCCGACGACGAGGAACACCAGGCGCGGCAACAGGGGCAATGCGGAGAACGCCACCGCCACGAACGCGTCTGCCTCCGAGCACAGCGCCAGGATCACGGCCAGGAAGGCCATCACGATCACCCCGAGCACGATCTGGCCGCCGAGCGTCTGCATCCACGCGACCGGCACGAACGTCTTGAACGCCGCCGCGAAGAGGCCGCCGAGCACCAGGAACCCGCCGGCGTCCACGAGGTCGTGCCGCGCGCTCTCGGCGAACACGGCCCACTTGGAACGGCCGGTGTGATCCGCCATCCGCGCCAGCGCCCGTTCGGCGATCCACTCCATCTTGCCGAACCGCACCCACAGCCAGCCCATGACCATCGCGGTCAGCAGCGAGCCGGCGAACCGCGCGACGACCATCATCGGGGCGTCGTTGAACGCCACCGCGGTCGACACCAGCACGATCGGGTTCACGGCGGGAGCGGCCAGCAGGAACGTCAGCGCCACGGCCGGTGCCACGCCCTGCTGCATGAGCCGCTTGGCCACCGGCACCGAGGCGCACTCACAGCCCGGCAGCGCGATGCCCGCGACACCGGCCACGGGCACGGCCAGCGCCGTCTTCGAGGGCAGCAGCCTGCGCAGCGCCGAGGCCGGCACGAACGCCGCGATGGCGCCCGAGATCAGCACGCCCAGCACGAGGAACGGCATCGCCTGCACGCAGATCGCCACGAACACGGTCGACGCCGTGCGCAGCTTCGGCACGTCGAGCAGGTCGACGAGCCGGGACTGGAAGAGCAGTGCGAGAACGAGGATCCCGCACAGCACCTCCAACGACGTGATCTTCAGCCGAGGCCCGCCGGAGCGCCGCTTCGACGAGCGGATCTCGCCGGTGATCGTCATTCCGCGTCCGCGTCCAGGTCCAGCAGGCGCCGGTACTGGCGCGCCATGCCCTCGCGGATCTCCTCGGGCGACGGCGGCTCGTCGAACTCCGCCTCTTCCTCCTCGAGGTCGTCGTCGTCGAAGTCGACCGGGGTGCCGTTGACGGTCTCCTCGTCGTCGGCCTCCTCCTCGAGGGCGGCCTCGCGGAGCTCCTCGATCGTGGCGGAGACGTCCTGCGCCGACAGCGCGGGCAGCATCGGCTTCACGATGGCGAGCACGCCGCCCTCTTCGTCGTCCAGCGCCACGGCCTCGGCCAGCGCGACGGCGTGGTCACGCTCGTACGGGCCGCAGATGAACGAGTCCCACTCGTCGCCGCCCGACGGCTCGAACGTGACGGTCCACGGGAACTCGTTGACGTCCGAGTCCTCTTCCGGCTCGTAAATGATCACGCCACCCATGGAAGGGTCCTTTCTCAAGAAAAGCGGGAGAGGAGCTCGCCGCGCACCTGCGACGCGGTCGACACGACGAGCATGAGCAGCGTGCTCAGCGGCTCGGGCTTGAGGCCGTCCGCCGGGAAGGCGTAGCGGAGCATCACGTCGGTGCCGCGCTCGGAGTGGATCACGCCGAGCGTGCCGAACAGACCCTGACCGGCGCGTTCGGCGACCCATCCGGCCGCCTCGGCGGGCAGGTCCCACGCGACGACGACCGTCAGCGAGAGGACCGTCAGCCCTTCGGCCAGTTCCATGCCCTGCACCGCGCACGGCACGTCGCCGTGGCGGAAGCTCAACGCTCCGTCGTCGTCCACGGAAACGTCGTGGAACAGCTCCAACGCCTTGCGTGCGGCCTCCAGGGCCTCACCACTCGCGTTCACGACGACACCGCCTCCTCACCGGGCTTGTCGACGGCACCGCCGAAGCGCCGGTCGCGCCCGGCGAACTTCTCGGCGGCACGCCACAGGTCGCGGCGGTCGAAGTCGGGCCACAGGATGTCCTGGTAGACCATCTCGGCGTACGCGGACTGCCACAGCAGGAAGTTCGAGATCCGCTGCTCACCGGACGGCCTGATGAACAGGTCGACGTCGGGCATCTCCGGCTTGTACAGGTACTTCGCGAGGGTGCGCTCGTCGACCTTGTCCGGGTTGATCTTCCCGGCGGCGACCAGGCGGGCGACCTCGCGGGCGGCGTCCCCGATCTCCGCGCGGCCGCCGTAGTTCACGCACATCACGAGGTTCAGCACGTCGTTCTCGGCCGTGCGGACCTCGGCCTCCTGCAGCTGCTTGATGACGCTGCCCCACAGCTTCGGCGAGCGGCCGGCCCAGTGGATGCGGACACCCATCTCGTCGAGCTCGTCGGTGCGGCGCGCGATCACGTCGCGGTTGAAGTTCATCAGGAAGCGAACCTCTTCGGGGCTGCGCTTCCAGTTCTCGGTCGAGAAGGCGTAGAGCGAGAGCCACTTCACGCCCAGCTCGATGGAGCCCTTCGCGACGTCGAGCACGACCTGCTCACCGCGCTTGTGCCCCTCCACCCGCGACAGCCCGCGCTGGTTCGCCCAACGGCCGTTGCCGTCCATCACGATCGCGATGTGCTTGGGCACCAGGTCGGCGGGGATGTCCGGGGGCGTCGCACCGGACTCGTGCGGCTCCGGCGGGCGCGGTACGCGCTTCTCACGCTCAGAGCGGCGGCGACGCAGCATGGGGCTAGGCATCCTTTCGACCGAAAACCGTTGTCGGTAGGCGCCACATTAGCCGTCCGCCGACTGCGCCTTCCGCTCGACCAACGGCAACGAACGCAGCTGCCGTTCGAGGTGCCACTGCAGATGTGCCGCGACCAGCCCACTCGCGTCGCGGCGGGCGATCTGCGGGATCTCGTCGACCACGGTCCACTGCCCGTGCAGCAGCGCCGAGAGCAACGCCAGGGTGTCCTGGGACGGCGACGACGACCCGGCGGGACGGCAGTTGGGGCAGCACGAGCCACCCGCCTGGACGCTGAACGCCCGGTGCGGACCGGGATCGCCGCACTTCGCGCACTCGTTCACGGCGGGCGCCCACCCGGCGATGGCCATCGCCCGCATGAGGAACGCGTCGAGCAGCAGCGACGGGTCCCGCTCCCCCGTCGACAACGCCTTCAACGCCCCGGCCACGAGCATGTACAGCCGCAGGACCGGCTCGCCCTCTTCGGCCGTGAGACGGTCCGCGGTCTCGGCGATCGCGCACGCCGCCGTGTAGCGCTGGTAGTCCTTCACGATGCCCACGCCGAACGCATCCAGCGTCTGCACCTGCGTGATGATGTCGAGCGTTCTGCCGGGGTAGAACTGCACGTCGACGTGGCAGAACGGCTCGAGACGGGCGCCGAACTTCGACGTCGTCTTGCGCACGCCCTTGGCCACGGCGCGGAGCTTGCCGTGGCGCTGGGTCAGGAAGGTGATGATCCGGTCCGCCTCACCGAGCTTCTGCACACGAAGCACGACTCCGGTGTCGCGGTACAGGTTGGCCATCTAGAAGCCCAGGCGGCGCAGCTGCTTCGGGTCCCGCTGCCAGTCCTTGGCGATCTTGATGTGCAGGTCCAGGTAGACCCGGCTGCCGAGCAGTCCCTCGATCTGCTTGCGCGCCGCCATGCCGACCTGCTTGAGCCGCTCACCCCGGTGCCCCAGGATGATCGCCTTCTGCGACGGCCGCTCCACGAACACGAACGCGTGGATGTCGATCAGGTCGTCCCGGCCCTCGCGCGGCGCCATCTCCTCGACCACGACGGCGATGGAGTGCGGCAGCTCGTCGCGCACGCCCTCGAGCGCGGCCTCGCGGATCAGCTCGGCGACCAGGGTCTGCTCGGGCTCGTCGGTCAGGTCGCCGTCCGGGAACAGCTGCGGGCCCTCCGGCAGCTTGCCCAGCAGCAGGTCGCTCAGCTTGTCGACCTGGAAGCCGTCGACCGCGGAGACAGGGATGATCTCCGCGAACTCCATGACCTTCTGCAGCGCGAGCAGCTGTTCCATCACCTGCTGCGGCTGGACCAGGTCCGTCTTCGTGACGATGCCGACCACGGGCGTGCGCTTCGCGACCTTCTCCAGCTCGGCGGCGATGAACTTGTCACCGGGGCCGACCTTCTGGTCCGCGGGCACGCAGAAGCCGACGACGTCGACCTCCGACCACGTCTCGCGGACCAGGTCGTTCAGGCGCTGGCCGAGCAGCGTGCGCGGCCGGTGCAGACCCGGCGTGTCGACCAGCACGAGCTGGCCGTCCTCGCGGTGCACGATGCCGCGGATCGTGTGGCGGGTGGTCTGCGGCTTGCTGGACGTGATGGCGACCTTCGTGCCCACCAGTGCGTTCGTCAGCGTCGACTTCCCTGCGTTCGGGCGGCCGACGAAGCACGCGAACCCGGAGCGGTAACCATCCATCAGTCCATTGTCCCTGGCCTCCGCAAACCCGATCCCCCAGGTCCCTAGAACTGCTCGACGAACTCCCCCGCCGCGTTCACGTGGATCACCGGGCCGCTCGGCGACAGGTCGCGCACCACCCGGATCGACTCCTCGTCCAGGGCTGCGGCATCGGTGGCGACCACGGCCGCCTCCAGTCCTTCGGCACCGCTCGACACGGCAGCGGCGACCGCGGCCTCCAACGCGGTCAGCTTCAGCGACGGCAACCAGACCTCGGACGCGTTGTACGTGCGGCCGTCGAGATCACGCACGGCCGCCCCCTCCTTGGAGCCGTTACGCGCACGAACAGACCGTGCGAGCGTCACGAGCTTGGCGTCCTCGGGGGCGATGTCATTCATCCTCGGTCTCCTTCTGCGCGGGGCGCACGAGCACCGTCGTGACCCGGATCCGGCCGCGTTCGTCCTTGCCGCCCTCGGCCCGCATGCGCAGGCCGGCGATCTCCGCCTCGGTGCCGGGCAGCGGCACGCGCCCGAGCCGCTGGGCCAGCAGGCCGCCGACGGTCTCGACCTCGTGATCGTCGAGCTCGGTGCCGAACAACGCGTCGAGGTCATCCACCGGCAGACGCGCGCTGACGCGCACCGCGCCGTCGTCCAGGTGCTCGATCGGCGGGCGGTCGTCGGTGTCGGACTCGTCGGTGATCTCGCCGACGATCTCCTCGAGGATGTCCTCGATGGTCAGCAGACCCGCGGTGCCGCCGTACTCGTCCACGACGATCGCCATGTGCCGGCGCGACACCTGCATCTCGCGCAGCAGGTCCGCGATGGGCTTCGAGTCCGGGATGAAGCTCATCGGACGCATCAGCTCGGAGACGCTCTTCGGGTCCTCGTCCTCCGCGAGCGTGGCCCTCATCAGGTCCTTGAGGTTCACCACGCCGAGCACGTCGTCGACGCTCTCCCCGATCACCGGCACGCGGGTGTAGCCGGTGCGCAACGACAACGCGAGCGCCTGCCGCAACGACTTGGACTGCTCGATCCACACGATCTCGGTGCGCGGCACCATGACCTCGCGCGTGATCGTGTCGCCCAGCTCGAACACCGAGTGGATCATCTCGCGCTCGCCCTCGTCCACGACGCCGCGTTCCTGCGCCATGTCGACGAGCTCGCGCAGCTCCACCTCCGAGCTGAACGGCCCCTCGCGGAAGCCCTTGCCGGGCGTGATCGCGTTACCGATGAGGATCAGCAGCTTCGACAACGGACCGAGCACGCGGCCGAGCTGCCGGACCGTGCCCGCCGCGAGCAGCGACACGCCGTACGGGTGCTGACGGCCGAGGGTGCGCGGCCCGACGCCGACGAGGACGTACGACACGACGAGCATGCTCAGGCACGAGTACAGGACGGCGAGCCAGTCCTGCTCCACGTAGTCGAGGAACACCGTCGTGACCAGCACCGCCGCCGACATCTCGCACGCGAGGCGCAGCAGCAGCAGGAGGTTGACGTGCCGAGGCCGGTCGTTGAGGACCTGCAGCAACTGCCCGGTGCCCCAGCGCCCCTGGCGTTGCAGGGCCTCCACCCGTGCGCGTGACACGGTGCCGAGAGCGGCATCCACACACGCGAACAGGCCTGCGGCGAGCACGAGCAGGACGGCCAGCACGATCACACTGGCAGGGTTCCCGGTCATCGCGTCAGGCTTCTTCGTTCTTCTCGTCCAGGCCGACCGCGCCGAGCACCTTGTCGTCGGTGCTGCGCTGGTGCGCGGCCCGTTCGGCGTCGTCCCGCGCCGTGCGGAAGTCGCCGAGGATGCGGTTCTGCAACGTGAACATCTCACGTTCCTCGGCGGGCTCGGCGTGGTCGTAGCCGAGCAGGTGCAGCACACCGTGCACGGTCAGCAGGTGCAGCTCGTCCAGCAGGCCGTGGCCCGCCTTCTTGGCCTGGTCCTTGGCGAACGCGGGGCACAGCACGATGTCCCCGAGCAGCGCCGGGCCGAGGCCCGCGGCGTCGGGACGGCGCGCGGAGTCCAGCTCGTCCATGGGGAAGGCCATGACGTCCGTCGGACCCGGCAGGTCCATCCAGCGCTCGTGCAGGTCGGCCATCACGTCCAGCTCCACGAGCAGGACGGACAACTCGGCCAGCGGGCTCACGCCCATGCGGTCCAGCGCGAACCGGGCGGCGGCGACGATGGAACCCTCGTCGACCACGACGCCCGACTCGTTGGCGATCTCGATGCTCACGGCGCCTATCGTCCTCGCCGCTGGTTACCCCGCCGTGCACCGGGTCCGTGGTGCTGCCCGTTCTGGTCCAGGTCGTCCTGCTGGACCTGCCACTTGTCGTACGCGTCGACGATGTCGCCGACCAGGCGGTGGCGGACCACGTCCTGGCTGGTCAGGACCGAGAAGTGCACGTCGTCGACGCCGTCGAGGATGTCCCGCACGACCCGCAGGCCGCTGCGCTGGCCGCCGGGGAGGTCGACCTGCGTCGTGTCGCCCGTCACCACCATCTTGGAGCCGAAGCCCAGCCGGGTGAGGAACATCTTCATCTGCTCGGGCGTCGTGTTCTGCGCCTCGTCGAGGATGATGAACGCGTCGTTCAACGACCGTCCACGCATGAAGGCCAGCGGCGCGACCTCGATCGTCCCCGCCTGCGTCAGCCGCGGGATCGACTCCGGGTCGACCATGTCGTGCAGCGCGTCGTAGAGCGGCCGCAGGTACGGGTCGATCTTCTCGTACAACGTGCCCGGCAGGTACCCGAGCCGCTCGCCCGCCTCGACGGCCGGACGGGTCAGGATGATGCGGTTGACCTGCTTGTTCTGCAGCGCCTGCACGGCCTTGGCCATGGCGAGGTAGGTCTTGCCGGTGCCGGCGGGGCCGATGCCGAACACGATGGTGTTCTTGTCGATCGCGTCGACGTAGTGCTTCTGGTTCAGCGTCTTCGGCCTGATGGTGCGGCCGCGGCGGCTCACGATGTCGAGGCTCAGGACCTCGGCCGGCGACTCGACGTCGTTCGCGCTGAGCATCGCGATGATGCGGCGGACGCTGTTCTGGTCGATGGGCTGGCCGCGGCCGGCGAGGGTGATGAGCTCGGAGAAGACGCGTTCGGCGAAGGCCACGTCGGCGGGGTCGCCGGACAAGGTGATCTCGTTCCCGCGCACGTGCACGTCGGCGTCGAGCAGTTCCTCCGCGAGCCGGAGGTTCTCGTCGCGCGACCCGAGCAGCGTGAGCACCGCACCTTCCGGCACGGCGAACCGGGACTGACCTTCCTTGTTGCTCTGCTGGGTTTCTTCGGCCACGTGGCCCCGGCCTGCTTCCTGTCGCTCGGATCTGGTGCCGACGATGCTAGTCCGGCCGAAAATGGGTGGCTACCGGATTGCTCACCGTGTGTGCTCGGGAGCTGTGGAGATCCGCAGGCTTGACGTCGAGGACGTACCCGAGTGCATGAAGCTCATCACGGACCGCGGTTGGACGTGGACCCCGGCGCAGTGGGAGATGATGCTCGCCCTCGGTCCGGGGTACGGCGCCTTCGACTCGTCCGGACTGCTCGGCACGGCGTTGACGACGCCTTATCCCGAGATGCAGGCGATCAGCGGCGTACTGGTCGCGTCCTGGGCCGGGCGCCGTGGCATAGGCACCCGGCTGATGGCCGAGACGATGAACGTCAGTCCGTCCGCGCTGTACGCGACGGCGATGGGGGAACCGCTCTACGCGCGGCTCGGCTTTCACCCCGTCGGGGAGACCGCCGACTACCACGGCGTGTTCACCGGCGAGGCCCCCGGCGTCACGCGCGTGGCCACTCCCGCCGACGCGGCGTCGCTCGCGGCGCTCGACCGCGAGGTCAGCGGTTACACCCGGCCCGTGCTCTGGGAACGGCTGCTCGCCCCGGCGTCGCCGTACCGCGTGCTGATGTCGGACGACGGCGTCGTCGCCACCCGCCCGAACCCCGACGGCGTCACCATCGGTCCGCTGATCGCCCCCACGGCGGCGGCCGCGTGCGGGCTGATCGCGGACCTGGCGGCCGGTGAGGACAGGGTCCGGGTGGACACCGACAACGCCGAGGTCGGCGCTTTCCTCGCGGGACAAGGCTTCGAGAAGCGCGACGGTGGGTGCAGGCTCATGGTGGCGGGCGCCGCGGACGTGCCCGGTGACCGCTCGCGGTACTTCGCGCCCGCGTCGCACGCGCTCGGTTAGAGACGCTTGCCGCCCAGCAGGTGCAGGTGGGCGTGGAAGACCTCCTGCCCGCTGTCCGGGCCGGTGTTGAACAGCAGCCGGTAGCCGGACTCGGCCACGCCCTCGGTGTCGGCGACCTCTCTCGCCGCGGCGAACAGGTCGCCGAGCTGGTCACCGTCGAGGTCGACGGCGTTCGGCACGTGCTCACGCGGGATCAGCAGCACGTGCACGGGCGCCTTGGGCTGGATGTCGCGGAACGCCAGCGTCGTCTTGGTCTCGTGCACGATCGTCGCGGGAACCTCACCGGCGACGATCCGGCAGAACAGACAGGACATGCCCCGAGTCAACCGAACAGCGAGTCCAGCCGCTCGTCGAGGGCTTCGACCATCTCCTCGACCGTCACCTCGTCGGGCCCGAGGCCGTGGTGGATGTTGAGGCCGTCGATCAACGCGATGAGCAGCCGTGCGGCCTTCAACGGCACGACGCCGGGCCGCAGTTCGCCGGCGTGCTGCGCGGCGGTGAGCACGCGCGCGATCTCGTCACAGAGCTGTCGCGTGCCGAAGCGCTCCAGCTCGTGCAACGACGGTTCCACCATCGCGCGCGGCAGGAACGACAAGAGCACGGCGGCCTCGACGCGCCGGTCCTCGTCCATCGCGAGCATCTCGTGCGCGAGGGACCGCACCACCTCCCGGTTCCCGGCGGTGGTGTCGATCTTCTCCAGCCGGGAGAGGAACCGCCGGTACGCGAGCTCCATCGCGAAGCCAAGCAACGCGTCCTGCGTCGGGAAGTAATGGCGCAACGAGCCGCTCGACCACCCGGACTCCGCGGCCACGGCACGGACGGACGCGTGGTCTATCCCGTCCCGCTGCACGATGCGCCACACTGCCTCGGCGAGCTCGCGGCGGCGTTCCTCGTGGTCGACAACCTTCGGCACCGGCCCTTTCTAGCAGCCGCGGGCGAGCCGGACGACAGCCGTCCGGCACCGCTCCCAGGACTCGGTGCCCGGCGTGATCATGTCCATGTGCCCGGCCCCTTCCACCACCACGAGCTCGGCCTGAGGCTCGGCGGCGCAGAACCCGATCGACTGCTCGACCGGAACGTCCTCGTCCTGGTCACCGTGCACGCACACCACCGGCTTGCCGATGGGGACCAACGCGGCCGGTGAGGCCTCCGCGAACTGCTCCTCGGTGCACAGTTCGAGGGCGCGCGGCGTGATGTGCCGGGTGAAGTCCAGCACCGCCGCCTGGGCGACCGCTCCGACCACTCGCGCGCTGTGCTTGGCCGCCCACACAGCGAGATGGCCGCCCGCGCTGTGCCCGAGCGTCACGACGGGCCCGATGTCGACGGCGTCGATCGCGGCGAGCACGTCCTGGCCCGTCTGCGGCCATCCACCGCCGCCGCTCACGCGCCGGTACTCGATGTTCCAGACGGCGAACCCGTCGGCCACAAGCGCGTCCGCGAGGGGCCGGCCGAGTTCTAGTCCGTAGCGCTGATGCCAAAAACCACCGTGAATGACGACAACGGCACCCTGAGTCGCGTTCTCGGGAAGGTAAAGCTCGCCGAACTGACTGGGATGGTCACCGTAAGCAATTCGCTGCACACGCAGAACTTACGCGAAGTGAGAAAGAACCCCCGAAAAACAAAAGGGGCGCCTCGCGGTCCGAAGCCTGGGGGTCGCTTCGCCGCGAGGCGCCGACGCCGGACCGAGGGGGGAGGTGTCCGGCGAGTCTTTTGGTCAGAAGAGCCTAATCGTCTACTCCGTTTCCGGATAGACCAATCAGCCCCTCTGCCACCAAGGGTAACCCCATCCGCCTGCGATTCGCTACAACTTCCGTCAAGCCAATCCATCCGATGTTCACCTTCGGAGTGATCGGGGTCACCAGCGGGTCGTGCGCACCCCAATAGCACCAAGAGCAACCGCGGCGGCCGTGGAAGCACGCAAAACAGTTGGACCCAATCGGACCACGCGAGCACCGGAAGATCGCAGAGCATCCAGTTCCTCCGGCGTGATTCCGCCTTCGGGACCCACCACAAGCAGCACATCTCCGGAATCGGGCAACTCGACGTCAGCAAGGCGTTCGGTGGCGCTCTCGTGCAACACGAGAGTGAGCGCCGAGGACGACACGCGATGAGAAAGCTGAGTGGTGCTCACGGGCTCGTCGACGACCGGAACGCGCGCCCGGCGGGCCTGCTTCGCCGCCTCACGAACCGTGGATCGCCAGCGCCCCAACGCTTTCGCGCCGCGCGGCCCGTCCTCCCACTTGGTGATGCACCGGGTGGCGCGCCAGGGCACCACACCGTCCACTCCGGCCTCGGTGGCGAGCTCGACCGCGAGCTCACCGCGGTCGCCCTTCACCAGGGCCTGGGCGAGCACGACGCGCGGTGCCGGTTCGGGCTCCACCCAGCGCTCGACGACGCGCAGCGCGAGGGCGTCCTTCTCCACCGCCACCACGGAACAGCGCACCTGGGCACCGGAGCCGTCCGACAGCACGAGCTCCTCACCCACGCGCATCCGCTTCACGGTGGCGGCGTGGCGGCCCTCCGGTCCGTCCAGCACGAGCTCCTCGCCCCGCGGCAGCGCGGGAACGAGGAAGACGGGCAGGGTCACCGGTGGCCGCGCGAGGAACGCAGGCGGGAGAACAGCCCGCCGCCGCCCTTGCCGTTGTGGGACAACGAGGGCTCGCTCTCCCCGCGCATCTCGGCGAGGTCGCGCAGCAGTGAGGACTGGGCGGCGTCGAGCTTCGTCGGCACGACGACCTCGAGGTGCACGTGCAGGTCGCCGCGGCCGTCGACCCGGCCCGTGGAGCGCAGCTTCGGCATGCCGCGGCCCGTCATGACGAGCTGCGTGTTCGGCTGCGTGCCCGGGTCGATCTGGAGCTCTTCCTCGCCGTCCAGGGTCTTCAGCGGCAACGTGGCGCCCAGGGCCGCCGTCGTCATCGGGATCTGCACGACGCAGTGCAGGTCGGCGCCGTCGCGTTCGAAGATCTCGTGCGGGTGCTCCTCGACCTCGACGTAGAGGTCGCCGGCGGGGCCACCGCCGGGGCCGACCTCGCCCTGGCCCGCGAGACGCACGCGCATGCCCTCGGCGACACCGGCGGGGATGTTGACGGAGATCGTGCGGCGCGAGCGGGTGCGGCCGTCACCGGCGCACTGCTGGCACGGGTCGGGGATGACCTCGCCGTAGCCGCGGCACACCGGGCACGGGCGGGACGTCACGACCTGGCCGAGGAACGAGCGCTGCACGGACTGGACCTCGCCGCGGCCGTGGCAGGTGTCGCACTGGACGGGCTTGGAGTTGTTCTGGGTGCCGGCGCCGTGGCAGCGGTCGCACAGGATCGCCGTGTCGACCGTCAGCTCGCGGGAGGCGCCCGCGGCGCACTCCTCCAGCGTCATGTCGAGCCGGATCAGCGCGTCGGAACCGGGCTGCACACGGCTGCGCGGTCCACGGCCACCACCGGTCGAGGCGCCGAAGAAGGCGTCCATGATGTCGCCGAGACCGAAGCCCGAGAACGGGTCCCCGCCCGGACGGCCACCACCGCCCGAGTCGAGCGGGTCGCCACCCAGGTCGACGACGCGGCGCTTCTCGGGGTTCGACAACACCTCGTAGGCGGCCGTCACCTCCTTGAAGCGGGCCTCCTCGTTGGGATTGACGTCCGGGTGCAGCTGCCTGGCGAGCTTGCGATAGGCGCGCTTGATCTCATCCTGTGTCGCTTCCTGCGAGACACCGAGGATGCCGTAGTAATCCCTGGCCACCTTGTTCACTTTCATGTTCATCAACTAGCAAGTACATGTTGGTCAACGACCGGTCAGGATCTCACCGACGTAGTTGGCAACCGCGCGCACGGCCGCCATAGTCCCGGGGTAGTCCATGCGCGTCGGTCCGACGACGCCCAGACCCCCGAGCGGATTGTCACGGCTGCCGTAGCCGATCGACACCACGGAAGTGCTGCGCATCTCAGCGGCCTCGTTCTCCTCGCCGATGCGCACCAGCACGCGACCGGGGTCGCGGGAGGCGGCGAGCAGCTTGAGCACGACGACCTGCTCCTCCAACGCCTCCAGCACCTGCCGCAGCGAGCCGGGGAAGTCGGTGATGCTCCGCGTGAGGTTCGCCGTACCGCCGAGCACCAGCCGTTCCTCGGGGTGCTCCACCAGCGTCTCGATGAGCACAGTAGCGACTCGCAGCATCGGGTCGCGGAGGTTCGACGGAACCTCCTCGGGCAGTTCGGCGACCTTGGCACTGGCCTCGGCCAGCCGCTGCCCCGCCATCGCCTGGTTGAGCACACCGCGCAGCTGGGCCGTGTGCTCCTCGCTGATGACGTCCCCGAGCTCGACGATCCGCTGGTCGACGCGCCCGGTGTCGGTGATGAGCACCAGCATCAGCCGGGACGGCGTGATCGGCAGCACCTCCAGGTGACGCACGGCCGCACGCGACAGCGTCGGCACCTGGATCACCGCCACCTGCCGCGTGAGCTGCGCGAGCAACCGCACGCTGCGGCGCATCACGTCGTCGAGGTCGACCGCCCCGTCGAGGAAACTGCGGATCGCGCGCTTCTCGGCCTGCGAGAGCGGCTTGATCTCGCTCAGCTTGTCGACGAAGAGCCGGTAGCCCTTGTCGGTCGGCACGCGCCCCGCGCTGGTGTGCGGCTGGGCGATGTACCCGTCGTCCTCCAGCGCGGCCATGTCGTTGCGCACGGTCGCGCTCGACACTCCCAGGTTGTGCCGCTCGACCAGGGCCTTCGACCCGACGGGCTCCTGGTTGGACACGTAGTCGGCGACGATGGCGCGCAGCACCTCGAACCGACGTTCATCGGCGTTCATCGCTGTTCACCTCCGTGTCCACTACTACCGAGTTTACCCAGCCGGATTCGTGCCCGGTGCCCGCTCTGAAGTCGTGCTCGATCAGGGCTCCGGTTTTTGTCGGTGGCACTCGCTAGGGTCCAAACGTGGGCAACGTGGTGTGGCTGCGGCCACCGGAGGAGGAAGGTCCCGAACCGGGGAGAGCGTGCCTGGTCCACAGCGACGACGCGTGGTGGGAAGGCACCGTCGTCTGGGAGGAGAGCCGCCGGCGCGACGGGTTGTGGTGGGGCACCGCGACCTACGTCAAGGACGGCGAGAAGATCACCGAGGTGCACAGCCAGCACGACCTGCGCGCCCGCTGATCTCAGGGCAGCAGGCGCCGGACGACGGCGTCGGCCAGCAGGCGGCCCCGGTCGGTGAGCACGCAGCGGTCGTCCAGGGGCTCCAGCAGGCCGTCGGCGATCGCCTGCTCGGCCTCTTCGCGGCCGGCGGAGTCCAGCACGTCCACGGGCAGGCCCTCGGAGAGGCGCAGTTCGAGGAGCACCCGTTCGACTCGCTGGTCCTCGGCGGTCAGCGTCTCTCGGCCCGCGGCGGGTGAGTGCCCCTCGGCGAGCAGGGACGAGTAGCGGGCCGGGTGCTTCACGTTCCAGAAGCGGACGCCGCCGACGTGGCTGTGCGCGCCGGGGCCGAAGCCCCACCAGTCCGCGCCCTTCCAGTACAGGACGTTGTGGCGGCACTGGGCCTCCACCGAGGTGGCCCAGTTCGACACCTCGTACCAGGAGAAGCCGGCGCCGGAGAGCACCGAGTCGACCATCTCGTAGGACGAGGCGAGCACGTCGTCGTCCGGCATCGGCAGGTCGCCGCGGCGGATGCGGCGGGCGAGGCCGGTGCCGTCCTCGACGATCAGCGCGTAGGCGGACACGTGGTCGACGCCCGCGTCGAGCACGGCGTCGAGCGAGGCGGCCAGGTCCGAGGGGCGCTCCCCCGGTGTGCCGTAGATCAGGTCCAGGTTCACGTGGTCGAACCCGGCCGTGCGCGCCTCACGGGCTGCTTCACCCGGACGGCCTGGCGTGTGTTTGCGGTCCAGCACGGCCAGGACGTGGCGCGCGGCCGACTGCATGCCCAACGACACGCGCGTGTAGCCCGCGGACCGGATCCCCTCGAAGAAGGGCACGGACGTCGACTCGGGGTTCGACTCCGTCGTCACCTCGGCGCCGGGGGCGAGGCCGAACGACTGGCGCACGGCGTCCAGCACGTCCGAAAGACCCGAGGCGCCGAGCAAGGAGGGCGTTCCCCCGCCCACGAACACGGTTTCGGCCGAAGGCGCGGTCCCCAGGACGGACGCGGCGAGGTCGAGCTCGCGGCGCAGGCCCTCCAGCCACGACTCCGGTGACGCGGAGGAGCCGAGCTCGCCGGGCGTGTAGGTGTTGAAGTCGCAGTAGCCGCAGCGGGTCGCGCAGAACGGCACGTGCACGTAGACGCCGAAGGGGCGTGAACCGACACCGGCGAGAGCGGACGCGGGAAGCGCACCGTCAGCGGGCGCGGGCTCGCCTTCGGGCAAAGCGGAGGGCATGACTCCCAGTGTCCCCTACACGGCCCGAATGGCGGTGTTCGACCAGGGGAAGTATCTGTCGGTGACAGAAGTATTACGGAGTGAAACCAGCCTAGGATGTCAACTTCCCCTCGTCAATCCCAGCATTCGGTTGGCGGTGGACCACGCACTGGACGGCATGCACACTGAGGACATGCATTCGACTGGAGTCCGCCTCGTGGCCCGCCGCCACGTCGACTTCCGTCGTGTCTCCAGCGCGATGTGCCGTCGTTCGGCATGACCGCGCGCTGATTTGTTCCCGTCAGCGCCCGGCGCGCTGACGACGCCCCCACCACGAGCACCTCCGGGCTTCGCTACGCGCACCGAGCGCCTCGAAACCCCGGAGGATGGCGATGGCCACGCCGCAGACGTCACCGCGCGCCAAGCAGCGTCGCGGCGAGGGGCAGTGGGCACTCGGTTACCGAGAGCCGCTGAACCCCAACGAGCGGAGCAAGAAGGACGACAACCCGCTCAACGTCCGCGCCCGCATCGAGAACATCTACGCCCACGGCGGTTTCGACTCGATCGACCCTGCCGACCTGCGCGGACGGTTCCGCTGGTACGGCCTGTACACCCAGCGCAAGCCCGGCATCGACGGCGGCCGCACGGCCACGCTCGAGCCGGAGGAGCTGGACGACGAGTTCTTCATGATGCGCGTCCGCAGCGACGGCGGTGCGCTCACCACGCAGCAGCTCAGGGTTCTCGGCGAGATCTCGCAGACCTACGCGCGTGACACCGCGGACATCACCGACCGCCAGAACATCCAGTACCACTGGATCCGGGTCGAGGACGTTCCCACGATCTGGCAGAAGCTCGAAGCGGTGAACCTGACGACGATGGAGGCGTGTGGCGACAGCCCGCGCGTCATCCTCGGCTCGCCGGTCGCGGGCATCTCGGTGGACGAGGTGATCGACGGGCAGCCGGCGATCGACACGATCCTCGAGCGCTACATCGGCGACCCGCGCTTCTCGAACCTGCCGCGCAAGTTCAAGACCGCCATCTCCGGCCTGCAGGACGTCGCGCACGAGATCCACGACATCGCGTTCGTCGGCGTGAACCACCCCGAGCACGGGCCCGGCTTCGACCTCTGGGTCGGTGGCGGTCTGTCCACGAACCCCATGCTGGGCAAGCGTCTGGGCGCCTGGGTGCCGCTGGACGAGGTGCCGGACGTGTGGGAGGCGGTCATCTCCGTCTTCCGCGACTACGGCTACCGCCGGCTGCGCCACCGCGCGCGCATCAAGTTCCTCGTCGCCGACTGGGGTCCGGAGAAGTTCCGCCAGGTCGTCGAGGACGAGTACCTCAAGCGCAAGATGATCGACGGCCCGGCGCCCGAGCAGCTGGACCAGCCGCTCGACCACATCGGCGTGCACAAGCAGAAGGACGGCCTGTTCTACGTCGGTGCCGCGCCGGTCGCGGGCCGCGTCTCGGGCTCGATCCTCGTCGAGGTGGCCAAGTACGCGGAACGGGCGGGCTCCGGCCGCGTCCGCTTCACGCCCCAGCAGAAGATCATCGTGCTGGACGTGCCCGAGGCCGAGATCCCCACCCTCAAGAGCGACCTCGCGAAGCTCGGCCTGCAGGTCGACCCGTCGCCGTGGCGCCGCGGCATCATGGCCTGCACCGGCATCGAGTTCTGCAAGCTCGCGATCGTCGAGACCAAGGCGCGTGCCCTCGACCTCGTCACGCAGCTCGAAGCGAACCTCAAGGACATCGTCGACGGCGTCACCGCGCCGATCACCGTGCACATCAACGGCTGCCCCAACTCCTGCGCCCGCATCCAGACCGCGGACATCGGCCTGAAGGGCCAGATCGTCACGGACGAGAGCGGCAACCAGGTCGAGGGCTTCCAGGTGCACCTCGGCGGCGGCCTCGGCCTCGACGCCGGCTTCGGCCGGAAGCTGCGCGGCCACAAGGTGACCGCGAACGAGCTGCCCGAGTACGTCGAGCGCGTGGTGCGGAACTTCGTGGCCCAGCGGGAGACCGACGAGCGGTTCGCCCAGTGGGTCGCCCGCGCGGAAGAGGGTTCGCTGCGATGAGCGAACGCGCGACGCCGTTCTACTGCCCCTACTGCGGCGACGAGGACCTGCGGCCGCAGGAGGAACCCAGCTACGCGTGGCTGTGCACCGGGTGCCGCCGCGTCTTCAAGGTCTCGTTCGTCGGGCTCAACCTGCCGCAGGAGGTGAAGAAGTGAGCGATCTCAAGGAGGACCTCAAGATCGTCGCCGAGGCCGCCGAGCTGGAGCTGAAGGACGCGAACGCCGAAGAGGCGCTGGAGTGGGTCGCGCGGACGTTCGGCGACAACTACATCGTCGCCTCCAACATGCAGGACGCCGTGCTGATCGACCTCGCCGCCAAGGTGAAGCCGGACTTCGACGTGCTGTTCCTGGAGACGGGCTACCACTTCCCGGAGACGATCGGCGTGCGCGACGCCGTCGGGGTCGTCTACCCGGAGGTGCGCATCGTCAACGCCGCCGCCGAGCAGTCGGTGGAGGACCAGGAACGCGAGTTCGGCCTGCTCTACCAGTCGGACCCGGCCACGTGCTGCAACCTGCGCAAGGTCGTGCCGCTGCGCCGCGAGCTCGCGAAGTACGACGCGTGGGTCACCGGTGTGCGCCGCGTGGACGCCCCGACGCGGGCGAACACGCCGATCGTGCAGTGGGACGACCGCAACGGCCTGGTGAAGATCAACCCGATCGCGCCGTGGAGCGACGACGAGTTCAACGCCTACATCAGCGAGAAGGGCATCCTCGAGAACCTGTTGGTGCAGGAGGGATATCCCTCCATCGGCTGCCTGCCGTGCACCGCGAAGCCGTTGCCGGGCCAGGACGCGCGCAGCGGCCGGTGGGCCGGTCAGTCGAAGACGGAATGTGGGTTGCACGGATGACACTGGCTCTGGACACCCTGGGACGTCTCGAATCCGAGGCGATCCACATCTTCCGCGAGGTCGCGGGCGAGTTCGACCGGCCGGTGATCCTCTTCTCCGGCGGCAAGGACTCGACGCTGCTGCTGCACCTCGCGATCAAGGCGTTCTACCCGGCGCCGGTACCGTTCCCGCTGCTGCACGTCGACACCGGGCACAACTTCGACGAGGTCATCGAGTTCCGCGACCGCGTGGTGGCACAACACGGTCTGCGCCTGGAGGTCGCGAAGGTCCAGGACTGGATCGACGACGGCCGCCTCGAGGAACGTCCGGACGGCACGCGCAACCCGTTGCAGACGGTGCCGCTGCTCGACTCGATCACCGAGCACAAGTACGACGCGGTCTTCGGCGGCGGTCGCCGGGACGAGGAACGCGCCCGCGCCAAGGAGCGGATCTTCAGCCTGCGCACGGCGTTCGGCCAGTGGGACCCGAAGCGCCAGCGGCCCGAGCTGTGGAACCTCTACAACGGCCGGCACCGCGCCGGTGAGCACGTCCGCGTGTTCCCGCTGTCGAACTGGACCGAGCTCGACGTCTGGAACTACATCGAGCGCGAGGGCATCGAGCTGCCCGACATCTACTACTCGCACCAGCGCGACGTGTTCCTGCGCGACGGCATGTGGCTCGCCGAAGGCCCGTGGGGCACGGCGCGCGACGGCGAGACGCTGGAGCGCAAGACGGTTCGTTACCGCACGGTCGGCGACGGCTCCTGCACGGGTGCCGTCGAGTCCGACGCCGCCGACATCCACGCGGTGATCGCCGAGGTCGCCGCGTCCCGACTGACCGAGCGCGGCGCCACGCGGGCCGACGACCGGCTGTCCGAGGCCGCCATGGAAGACCGCAAGCGGGAGGGCTACTTCTAAATGAGCGACCTGTTGAGGTTGGCTACCGCTGGCAGCGTGGACGACGGAAAGTCCACGCTCGTCGGCAGGTTGCTCTACGACACCAAGTCCGTGCTCGCGGACACGCTCGACGCCGTGCACCGCGCGAGCGCCGACCGCGGTCTCGCGACCCCGGACCTGTCGTTGCTGGTCGACGGCCTGCGTTCGGAACGCGAGCAGGGCATCACGATCGACGTCGCCTACCGGTACTTCGCGACGCCCAAACGGTCTTTCGTGCTCGCGGACACCCCGGGCCACGTGCAGTACACCCGCAACACCGTCACGGGCGCCTCCACCGCGCAGCTCGCGGTCCTGCTGGTCGACGCGCGCAAGGGCGTCATCGAGCAGACCCGGCGCCACGCGGCGGTGCTCGCGCTGCTCGGCGTGCCGCGGCTCGTCCTCGCGGTCAACAAGATCGACCTCGTGGGCTACGACGAGGTGACGTTCTCCCGCATCGCCAAGGAGTTCACCGCGCACGCCACGGCCCTGGGCTACACCGAGGACTCGGTCGTCGAGATCCCGGTCAGCGCGCTGGCGGGCGACAACGTCGTGGACAAGTCCGCGAACACGCCCTGGTACTCCGGCCCGACCCTGCTGGAGCACCTGGAGACGGTGCCGGTCGAGCCCGACCCGCACGACGCCCCGTTCCGCTTCCCGGTGCAGTACGTGATCCGCCCGCGCACGGCCGAGCACCTCGACTACCGGGGCTACGCCGGTCTGGTCGCGGCCGGCACGGTCAAGCCGGGCGACGAGATCGTGGTGCTGCCGTCCGGCCGTCGCTCGACGGTCACGAAGATCGACACGGCGGACGGTGAACTGGCGGAGGCGGCGGCCGGCCAGTCCGTGACGTTGCTGCTGGCGGACGACATCGACATCTCCCGCGGCGACCTGATCTCGGTGGCGGGCAACGAGCCCAACGTCACCGACGAGCTGGACGCCACCCTCTGCTGGCTCGCGGAGAAGCCGCTGCGGCCCGGCGCCCGAGTCCTCGTCAAGCACGGCACGCGCACCGTGCAGGCGATGGTCACCGACCTGCGCGACCGCTTCGACGAGCAGAACCTGTCCAGTGTGGACAGCCCTGCCTCGCTGGAGCTGAACGAGATCGGCCGAGTGGCTCTGCGTCTCGCGGAGCCCGTACCGCTGGACGACTACAGCTTCAGCCGGCGCACCGGGTCCTTCCTGGTGATCGACGCGAGTGACGGATCGACTCTCGCCGCTGGACTGGTCGGGGCTCCGCTGCCGCTCCTCGAGAACGGCGTGGAGAGCTGTACCGGGGGTAGCGCCGCTACCCCTGACAACCACGCCCTCGTCTCCCCCGGTCCCTGAAAGGCCCTTTCGCTGTGAACCTCAAGCCCGCCATCGCCGTCGCTTTAGTCGCTCTGACAGCCCTTTCCGGTTGCAGCCGTGCCGGAACCAGTGACACCCCCGCCGCCGAGTCCAAGGGCGCCGCAGCCGAGGTCCGCCTCGGCTACTTCCCGAACATCACCCACGCCGCCGCGCTGATCGGCGTCGAGAAGGGCCTGTACGCGAAGGAGCTCGGCAACACCAAGCTGACGACGCAGACGTTCAACGCGGGCCCCGACGAGGTCAACGCCCTGCTGGGCGAGTCCCTCGACATCGCTTACATCGGCTCCGGCCCGGCGATCAACGCCTACTCGAAGTCCAAGGGCGAGGCCGTGAAGCTCATCGCCGGCGCGACCTCGGGCGGCGCGCAGCTCGTGGTGAAGCCGGAGATCAACTCGATCGAGGACCTCAAGGGCAAGGTCGTCGCCACGCCGCAGCTCGCGAACACGCAGGACGTGTCGCTGAAGAAGTACCTGGCGGAGAAGAAGCTGACGGACCAGGTCACGGTGCAGAACGTGGAGAACGCCGCGTCGCTCGACCTGTTCAAGAAGGGCGACATCCAGGCCGCGTGGGCGCCGCAGCCGTGGTCGGCGCGCATCGTCGCCGAGGGTGGCGGCAAGGTGCTGCTCGACGAGAAGACGCTGTGGGAGGGCGGGGCCTTCCCGACCACCGTCGTCATCGTGCGGACGAAGTTCCTGCAGGAGCACCCCGAGACCGTCGAGGCCGTGCTGAAGGGCCACGTCGCCGCCATCGACTGGGCGAAGGCGAACTCCGACGAGGCCAAGAAGGCCGCGAACGCCCACCTCGAGAAGCTCACGTCCAAGAAGCTCGGCGACAAGATCCTCGATGCCGCGTGGGACAACATCGAGCTCACGACCGACGCGCAGGCCAAGCACTTCCCGCAGCTGGCGAAGGACGCCGTGACGGCGGGCGTGGCCAAGGAGGCCGCGAACGTCGCCGGGTACGCCGACTTCACGTTGCTGAACAAGGTTCTCCAGGCACAGGGCAAGCCGCAGGTCCAAGCAGCGGGCCTGGACAAGAAGTAGTTCCGAGACGTCGAGGGGAAGGCACACGACCATGACCGCCACGCTCGAGACCGCTTCTCTGTCCACTGTGGATACGGCCGTCGAACTGACCGGCATCCGCAAGGTTTTCGGCCACGGCAACTCGGCCGTGGTGGCGCTCGACGGGGTTGATCTCAAGGTCAAGCCCGGTGAGTTCGTGTGCCTTCTGGGCGCGTCCGGCTGCGGCAAGAGCACGCTGCTGAACATCGTCGCCGGCCTCGACGGCGCGACGTCGGGCTCGCTGGAGCTCAACACGTCACGCCCGGCCGTGATGTTCCAGGAGCCCGCGCTGATGCCGTGGCTGACCGCGTCCCGCAACGTCGAGCTGGCGTTGCGCTTCGCCGGTGTCGGCCGCGCCGCGCGCAAGCGTCGCGCCCAGGAGCTGCTCGAACTGGTGCGGCTCGGCGACGTCGCGGACAAGCGTCCGCACGAGCTCTCCGGTGGTATGCGTCAGCGCGTGGCTCTGGCTCGCGCGCTGGCGTCCACCACCGTGTCCGCGGACGGCGCTCCCGCCCTGCTGCTGATGGACGAGCCGTTCGCCGCGCTCGACGCCATCACGCGCGACGTGCTGCAGTCCGAGCTGATCCGGGTGTGGGAGACCACGAACACCGCGATCATCTTCGTGACGCACGACGTGCGTGAAGCAGTCCGTCTCGGCCAGCGCGTCGTGCTGCTGTCCTCACGTCCGGGCCGCGTCGTGCGCGAGTGGGACGTGAAGGACTCGCGCGACGAGGTCCTGGACGAGATCAACACCCATCTGCGAGAGGTCATCAGTGGCCACGCCTCCTGACACGCTCGACAAGGTCGGCGCGGGCCTCGACGCCCTGGACGTGCCCGCCGAGGCGCACAGGGCGTCGGTGTGGCAGCGTTTCCTGAAGACCGGCGTGCCCCCGATCATCGCCTTCGCGCTGCTTCTGGGCGTGTGGCAGGGGTTGTGGGCCTCGGCGATCCTGCCGGAGTTCCAGCTGCCCGCGCCGGTCAACGTGTGGAACGAGCTCGTCCGCTCGGTCTCCACCGGCGAGGCGTTCGGCATCCTGTGGACCTCGCTGCACCGCGCGGTGCTCGGGTTCCTCGCGGCGGTGTTGATCGCCACGCCGCTGGGTCTGCTGATCGCCAAGGTCCGGGTGGTGCGCGCGGCGATCGGGTCGTTGCTGACCGGTCTGCAGTCACTTCCGTCCGTCGCCTGGGTTCCGGCCGCGATCCTGTGGTTCGGCGTGACGCCGTCGACGATCTACTTCGTCGTGCTGATGGGCTCGGTGCCGTCGATCGCCAACGGGCTGGTGGCGGGCATCGACCAGATCCCGCCGCTGCTGCCTCGGGTGGGACGCGCTCTGGGGGCCGGGCGACTGGCCTCGGCCCGGCACATCCTGCTGCCCGCCGCCCTTCCCGGTTACCTCGCGGGACTCAAGCAGGGGTGGGCGTTCTCGTGGCGGTCGCTGATGGCCGCGGAGATCATCGCGACCTCGCCCCAGCTCGGTGTCGGGCTCGGTCAGTACCTGCACAACGGGTCGTCGTTGAACGACATCAACATGGTGATCGCGGCGATCTTCCTGATCCTGTTGGTGGGCATCGGGATCGAGCTGCTGCTGTTCCGTCCGCTGGAACGCGCCGTGCTGCGGGCGCGTGGACTCACGGGGGCGTTGTGACTCCTCTTGTCGCCGTCGCGCACGGCAGTCGTGACCCCCGTTCGGCCGCGTCGATCCACGCCCTGCTGGACGTGGTGCGGTCGCTGCGGCCCGAGCTGGACGTCCGCGGGTGCTTCCTGGACCTGTGCGCGCCGCGCCTGAGCGACGTGCTGCGCGGGCCTGCCGTGGTCGTGCCCTTGTTGCTGGGCAAGGCTTATCACGCCCGCGTCGACGTTCCGGCCGCGGTCGCCGAGTCCCGGGTCCCCGCCGTGGTGACCGACGTGCTGGGACCGGATCCGCGGCTGGAGTCGGCGGCGTTGCGGCGGCTCTCCGAGACCGGGGTGTCGTTCGGGGACAGGTCTCTGGGTGTCGTCCTGGCCGGTGCGGGATCGTCGCACGCACCGGCGAACGAGGCCGTGGCCCGCGTGGCCCGGCGCTGGGCGCGCGAGTCGGGCTGGGCCGGGGTGGAGGCGGCGTTCGCGTCGATCGCCTCGCCGACCGTGCCCGAGGCGATCGAGAAGCTGAAGTCGAAGGGCGCCAAGAGGATCGCCGTGGCGTCGTGGTTCCTCGCGCCGGGTCTGCTGCCGGACAAGGTGGCGAAGCTCGCGGGCGATGCCGTCGTGGCGCGGCCGCTGGGTGACGACGTGGAGGTCGCTCAGCTCGTGCTCGACCGCTACGACTCCGCTCTGGCACGGCAGATCGTCGCTGCTTAGGTTGTGCGGTAAGCAAGTCCTTGGATTGTGTGCAACTACCCGAGCGGGAATTGTCGGGGTCACCTGCGATCCTGTTTGGATGCATATGTTCGTCGACGAGACCGAACGTGGCGGCCACCTACTGGCCGCCACGCTCGTCGCTCCCGCAGCCCTGCACTCGACCCGATCGCTGATGCGGAGCCTCCTGCTGCCCGGTGAGCGGCGCGTGCACTTCAAGTCGGAGAAGGACAGCCGCCGCAAGTTCATCGTCTCGCGCATCGTTGAACGGACGTTCGAAGTGGTCGTGGTGTCCAGCTGCAGGAAGGGCGACTCCGCGCGAGCCGTTCTACTCGAACGACTGGTGACCGAAGCGGTCGATCGAGGGGTCAGCAGGCTCGTTCTCGACTCGCGCGACCACGCGGGCAATGCTCGCGATCGCGTGATCTTGGCGCACACCAAGGCTCGCGACGCGGGCATCGTCTACGAACACATCCAGTCGTCTGCCGAGCCGGCGTTGTGGGTGAGCGACGCCGTCGCGTGGTGCCTGGGAGCCGGTGGTGACTGGGTGCGGCGAATCAGCCCCGTGGTGACCCGCATCGAACCCTGAAAAGCGCGAAGCCCAGGCAGCAACCGTCCGGAAGCGCACCTGGGCTCACTTCCTCCGCCTAGTGGCAGAGGCTATGCGGCCAGCGTAGCACATTTGACCCCAACCGCTGCCCCACGCCCCGGCACGGCAGACGGTCGCGGCCCGAGTCCCGGACTCCGCCGAAACACCCCGGCACCAGATCCCGGCGTGGTACCAACTGCCGAACGACTCCGGGGGGGCGACGTGACCAGCGATCCGCAGCAGTTCGACAACAGCGTCCGGGACGGGTTCTTCGACGGCAGCGCCGACGACTTCCAGGACCGCAGCGTCCGGGACGGCATCTTCGACGGCAGCATCGACGACCTCGAGGACCTGGACGACGGCCACCACGGTCACCACCGCTTCCCGCCCTTCCCGCGGTCGAGCGAGGGCTCCGGGCGCCACGACGTGTCGGGCGCACCGGTGTGGGTCAAGGTGCTCCTGTGGACGGGCACCCTCGTCGCGCTGGCGGGCATGGGGATCGTGGTGTTCGGCCTCCTGGGCGCGTTCGACGGACCGGACCCGGCCAGCACCCGCCTCACGCCGGCCTTCCCCACCGCCGACATACCCGCCGACTTCCCCGTCGAGGCGCTGCCACCCGAGTTCCAGACCACCGCGAGGGCCTTCCCGGTTCCCGGTCAGCACCCGTCCCCGAGCGTCGGAGGCCCGAACCTGGGGCTGGGCTTCGGACTGTTCTTCGCGGGCTTCGTGCTGTCGGCGATCGCCGGGCTGGGCCACAGCACCGCGAAGCGGCGCTGAACCACCACTTTCCGCCGCCGCCACAAGATCGAACCCACAGCGCCGTTCGGGCGATGTGAAGTGTGAACTGTTGACGTGAAACCTACTCATGAGTAGTCAATTGGTTACGCCGCGTGCTGAAGATGTCCCTCGTCCACTCAACGGGGAGAGGCCATGAAGCCAGCCGGAATCGCAGCAGCCGCACTGGTACCGATGCTGATGTTCGCCGTCAACGCGTCAGCAGCTCCGCAGACCATCACCTACAAGCTCCGGGCGAGTGCCGCCGGGCAGTCGTCGGACTTCACGCTCGACCAGGGCGTCGACGCGTCGGCACCGGCGACCGTCGCACCCAACGGCGCGGTCAAGGTCACGATCGACCCGGCACCCAACAAGATCCCCACCGAGGCCGGTGGACGGCAGGTGCGGGAGATCAAGGGTCTCGCGCTGAGGCTGCCCGTGCCCGCCAACTCGAAGTTCACCTCCGCGGCGCTGTCCGGCGGCTCGGGACTGGGCGGCACGCCCACGGTCGCCTTGCAGGGCAACGACGTCGTGCTGACCGTGCCCGGGCCGATCAAGGGCGGCGCCGACTTCGAGCTGCCGACCGTCACGATCGACCTCCAGGCGGGCGGCACCGGGACGATAACCACGAAGCTGGGCGGCACCAGCTACGACGCCCCGGGCCTCACCTTCACCGCCGTGGTGGTGGTCATCGGGTTCCCGATCAACGCCGCCGCGAAGGGCTACCCGGACCCGAGCCCCGTGCTGACCACGACCACGATCGGCTAGTCCCTGGTGCCCCACCCCCTGCCGGGCATCAGGAACTAGCCGCGACCAGAGCGGTCATGGTGGCGAGCGTCGTGCGCAGGTCTTCCAGCGAGACCTGCGCACTGACGCGGTTCGCCCACTCGTACTGCGCGTCCCGCAACCGTTCGATGGCCGCGTAGCCCTCCTCGGTCGGCCGCACCAGCTTCGCGCGGGCGTGCGCCGGGTTCGGCAGGTACTCGGCCAAACCCTTGTCCACCAACAGGTCCGCGATCCGCTGCACGGACTGCCGGGTCAGCCCCATCTCCCGCGCCACACCCGAGACCGACAACGGTTCGCGCAGCACCGCGCCGAGCACCTGCCACCACGCCGCGGTCAGGCCCACCGGCTTCGTCATCACCTCGGCCGCCTCGAGAAACGTTCCGTACAAGCGGAAAGTCCTCATCACGACGTCGGTGAGAACGTCACCCGACTCGCTCCGGGACGCCGGCTCACTCCTGGACACTCGCCACCAGCTTCCCGAACGCCTCGACCGAGTCGACGCGGTTGAACTCGTACCAGGCGTGCAGGGTCCCGGGCGAGAACGTCTCCAGCTCCGCCAGCACCTCGCGCGCGAACTCCAGCGACGACGCGCCACCCGCCGTGATCACGCCCTGGTCCCGGACCACGCGCTCGTCGCGGTAGAGCGCCGCGCCGCCGTAGGCACCGAGCATCTGGGGGAAGTTCGACGTGTGCGCCACGTCGTCGAGCAGCCCTTCGGCCGCGAGCGCGACCGTGGCCCCGCAGATCGCCGCGACCGGCTTGCCGGCCTCGCGGAACCGCCGCGCGAGCTTGCCGAACGCCTCGGCCACCGCCGGCGTCTCCCACCCGTCGCCTCCCGGCAGCACGAGCATCGCCGCGTCCTCCACCGACACGTCCCCGATCGCGACGTCGGGCAGCATCCGCACACCGCCGACCGTGCGGATCGGGTCCGCGGTCAGGCCGACCGTCCGGATCTCGTACCGCCCCGGCTGCTGCTGGAACTGCTGCAGGCTCACCTGCGCGGCCACGTGGCCGTACTCCCAGTCGGCGAGCTGGTCGGTCAGAACGAGGTACACCGTCTGTGTCATGACAGTAGACTGTCATAAGTGACAGCATGCTGTCAAACAACCGCCCGGCTAAGGTCAGCGGCATGGCAGACGAGCTGGTCCACTACGAGGTGCAGCGCGGCATCGCGACGATCACGCTGGACTCTCCCCACAACCGCAACGCGCTGTCCTCGCAGCTGCGCCGGGAGCTCAAGGAGCACCTGAACAGCGCGGCGAGCGATGAGACCGTGCGCGTGGTCGTGCTGACCCACACGGGCTCCGTGTTCTGCTCCGGCATGGACCTCAAGGAGGCCGCCGGGGCGAGCGCGGGCGACCAGGGCGTCAACGAGTTCCCCGCGATCCTCGAACAGCTCTGGACCAGTCCGAAGCCGGTCGTCGCGGCACTCAAGGGCCCGGCCCGCGCGGGTGGCGTCGGCATCGTCGCTGCGTGCGACATCTCCATCGCGGACGCCAAGGCGACGTTCGCGTTCAGCGAGGTCCGGATCGGCGTCGTGCCGGCCGTCATCTCCGTGACGGTCCTGCCGCGCCTGCTCCCCCGCCAGGCCCACGAGCTGTTCCTCACCGGCGAGACGTTCGACGCGCAGCGGGCCAAGGAGATCGGCCTGCTCAACGCCGCGACCGACGACGTCGACGCGGAGGTCCGCCGCTACACGGACATGCTCGCGCTCGGCGCCCCCAACGCGCTGGCCGCCACCAAGGAGATGCTCCAGCAGGAGCGGTCCACGAACCTCGGCGAGGTCTTCGCGGACATGCTGAAGCTGTCGGCGCAGCACTTCGGAGGCCCCGAGGGCCAGGAGGGCATCACCGCGTTCAGGGAGAAGCGCAAGCCCTCCTGGGTGCCTGCCGAGAGCTGATCCGGTCTAGTGGTGTGGCTCGGAACGTCGCCGGGGGGATTCGCGGTCAGACGGGTGCATCGTGGTGTCGCCCCCACGTCCTCGTACTGGTTGTACGGGGGGCGTGGGGGCGGCGCCGCGAGGCGCGCTGCTGAGCGTGGATCACCTCGCCGACATTCCGAGTCACACCACTAGAACCAGCCGGTGCACTCGATGCGGCCCTGCGACGACCCGCAGGCGCGCATGAGCCTGCCGTCGTTCTTGAACGCGTCGGTGTACTTCGCGGAACCCGAGTCGATCCTGGTGTAGCCGAGGAAGCCCTCGTGCCCGTTGGCCGAGGGTTCCTTGCGGTCCGTCCAGATCTCCTCGCCCGGCGTGCCGTGCGAGATGCGGCCCCACGCGCACTTGGACTTGTTCGACGCGCGCAGCTCGACCACGCGACCGTTGAGCATGGTCACGGGGTTGTCGCCGTCGATCGTCTCGAACGGCGTGAAAGGCCCCTCCTGCGAGCAGTCGGGGTCACCGGCGAACGACGTCGCCGGACAAAGAATCGAGACAACCACGACGACGCCGAGCGCACAGCTCGAGCGGCGGAATTGCGTTCCCATGGAACGGCACTGTCCACTCCGGACGCGAAACCCGCAGCCCACGTCACCGTTCTGTGCGAATCACGCGCACTTTCCGGTCACCCGGTTCGGCGGTCTGCTTCGCGGCGTCACGCAGCACTTCCAGCACGGACGAGTCCAGGTCCGCGGGCACGACCAGCACGTACTCCCCCGCGGGCAGCCACGAGAGATCGGTCAGGCTGTCGTACAGGGCGTCGAGGTTCTGCCCGAACCACTCGGGAAAGTCGAGCGCCGCGGCAATGGCCGAGATCGCGGCGACCTTCTCCGAAACGAGAATGTGCCGTTTCATTTGCTGACGTCCACGACGACGAACGACGAATAGTGGTCGCCGGTGTAGAAGACTTCCTTTTCCGACCCGGTGACGATCCGCCGCGCGCCCCGGTCGGGACTTCCCGGTGTCGGCACGGTGTACTCCTTGTAGTACCCGGAGTCCTTGGCGGGCAGCCGCTTCTCGCGGTTCTGGAACGTCACGCCGTCGTTGCGCGGGTACGGGAACGGCCCCTTCGCCTCGATCAGCTTCCACGTCTTCGCGGCCTCGGCGGGAAGCTTCGACAGCGCCTGGACGTCCAGCCCGGACTTCCCGCCGGGGACGGCGAGCTGCGAGGCCGACGGCGCGATGCTCGCGGGCGGCGTCTCGGAGGTCGAGGAGGTGTCCTTGAAGAACCACCCGACCACGACGAGGGCAACGAGCCCGACCAGTGCGACGGTCAGGCGACGACCAGGACTCACGCTGTGACCTTCTCCGCTTCGAGCTCGGGCTCCGGGACCGACGCCGGGTTGTTCGCGCCCCAGTCAGCGACCCGGTCGATCAGCCGCGCCACGCCCAGGCACAAGGGCAGCACCACGATCATCACGACGGGGAACTGCACGGCGACGGGCAGCTGCACCACCCACAGCTCGACCCCGTCCCACCACTGCACAAGCCAGTCCACGGACCCGAGAGTAGTCGCGTGACCCGAGTCACGGCATTTGGCCACGATCCAGGTGGGTATGTTGCGAACCATGTTCGCCGTTTACGCAGCAGAACCCAGTCCTGAGAACCCGCTGGCCTCGCTTCGCGTGGGCGAGCGCCCCGAGCCCGAGGTCCCCGCCGGGTGGGTGCGCGTCGCGGTCAAGGCGGCCAGCCTCAACATGCACGACCTGTGGACGTTGCGCGGGGTCGGCATCAAGCCCGAGCAGTTCCCGATGATCCTGGGCTGCGACGGCGCCGGTGTGCTCGACGACGGCACGGAGGTGGTGCTGCACTCCGTCATCGGCGACCCGAACTGGGCCGGCGAGGAGACGCTCGACCCGAGGCGCACGCTGCTCACCGAGAAGCACCAGGGCACGTTCGCCGACCACGTGGTCGTCCCGGCCCAGAACGCGCTGCCCAAGCCCGCGGACCTCTCGTTCGCCGAGGCCGCGTGCATGGGCACGGCGTGGCTGACCGCGTACCGGATGCTGTTCGTGAAGTCCGGGCTGCGCCCCGGTCAGACGATGCTCGTGCAGGGCGCGTCGGGTGGCGTGTCGACGGCGCTGATCCAGCTCGGCCGCGCCGCCGGGTTCCGCGTGTGGGTCACGGGCCGCAGCGAGGAGAAGCGCGCGCTGGCGAAGACCCTCGGCGCGCACGACGCGTTCGAGTCCGGCGCCCGGCTGCCCGAACGGGTCGACGCCGTGTTCGAGACCGTCGGCAAGGCCACCTGGTCGCACTCGATGAAGGCCCTCAAGCCCGGCGGCATCGTGGTGATCTCGGGCGCGACGTCCGGTGACGCGTCCGCGGCCGAGCTCCAGCGGCTCTTCTTCCTGCAGCTGCGGGTCGTCGGCTCGACCATGGGCACCCGCGAGGAGCTGGGCGACCTGATGCGGTTCTGCGCGCTCAACGACCTCAAGCCGCAGATCGGCGCCGAGCTGAAGTTCGAGGACGCCGAGCAGGGCCTCCGCTCGATGCTGGAGGGCGACACGGCGGGCAAGATCGTCTTCAGCCGCCCGTAAAAGGCACAAAACGCCCTGCTGGTCAGCGGGTGTGCGCGAACCGCGTGACAGTTGTCCCATGACTACGCAGGGCGTTTTCCGGCGCAAGCCCATAGAACAGATCGCCGAGGACAAGGGCGACGGGCTCACCAGAACGTTGGGCCTGTGGCAGCTCACGGCGATCGGCATCGGCGGCATCATCGGCGCGGGCATCTTCTCGCTCGCGGGCGCCGTCGCGAACAAGACGGCCGGCCCCGCCGTGCTGATCTCGTTCCTCGTGGCCGGCATCGCGAGCGCGGCGGCGGCGTTCTCCTACGCGGAGTTCGCGGGCCTAATCCCCAAGGCCGGCAGCGCCTACACCTACGGTTACGCGGTGCTCGGCGAGGTCGTCGGCTGGTTCATCGGCTGGGACCTGCTGCTCGAGTACACCGCGATCGTGGCGGTGGTCGCGATCGGCATCTCCGGCTACTTCACCGAGCTGCTGTCGTTGCTGAACATCCATCTACCGCAGTGGATGCTGGGCGCACCCGGCACCGAGACGGGCGACGTCGCCTCGGGCACGTACAAGGTCAACCTGTTCGCGGTCCTGTTGTGCCTGCTCATCGCGTACGTGCTGAACACGGGCATGAAGAACGCGGCACGGTTCGAGACCACGTTGGTGTACCTGAAGATCGCGGTCGTGGCGCTGGTCATCGTCGTCGGCGCGTTCCACATCAACACCGACAACTACAACCCGTTCTTCCCGTTCGGCATCTCGGGCGCCCTCACGGGTGCCGCGACGGTGTTCTTCGCGGTGTTCGGCTACGACGCGATGTCGACGGCGGCCGAGGAGTCGAAGGACTCGCAGCGCCACATGCCGAAGGCGATCATCTACTCGCTCGCGGTGTCGATGGTCCTGTACGTGCTGGCCTGCCTGGTGCTGACCGGAATGGTGAACTACAAGGACGTCGACGCGGAGTCCGCGTTCGCCACGGCGTTCGCGGACGTCGGCCTGCCCGCGCTGGGCATCATCATCAGCGTCGGCGCGATCCTCGGCATCACGACGGTGCTGTTCACGTTCCTGATGGGCGCGGCCCGCGTCGGCTACTCCATGAGCCGGGACGGCCTGCTGCCCCCGTGGTTCGCGAAGACGCACCCGGTGAAGCGCGCTCCGACGCGCATCACCTGGGTGCTGGGCATCGCCTCCGCGATCATCGCCGGCTTCCTGCCGATCGCGGAGGCCGCCGAGCTCACCAACATCGGCATCCTGCTGGCGTTCGTCGTGGTGTGCGTGGCCGTGATCGTGTTGCGCTACAAGCAGCCCGACCTCCCGCGCACGTTCAGGACGCCGGGCATGCCCGTGGTGCCGATCATCGGCGTGATCTTCTCGATCTGGCTGATCACGTTCCTCAACCCGGAGACCTGGCTGCGGTTCGCGGTCTGGTTCGTGATCGGCCTGATCATCTACTTCGCCTACTCGAAGAAGCACTCCGTCATGGAGCGTCGGCCCAAGCGGTGACGATCTGGTCGAGGGTGGAGAGCGGCACCGCGCCGCTCCCCACCACCAGGTCGTGGAACGCGCGGATGTCGAACCGGTCGCCCAGCTTCTCCTGCGCCTCGGACCGGATGCGCAGGATCTCGAGGCGCCCCACCATGTACGCGAGCGCCTGCCCCGGCATCTCGATGTACCGGTCGATCTCCGAGATGATCTCGGGCTCGGCCATCACGGTGTTCTCGCGCAGGTAGTCGATGGCCTGCTGGCGCGACCAGCCGAACGCGTGGATGCCCGTGTCGACCACGAGGCGTCCGGCGCGCATCGCGTCGAGGCCCAGCATCCCGAGTCGCTGCTCGTCCGACGAGTACAGGCCCATCTCGTCCGCGAGGCGCTCGGTGTAGAGGCCCCAGCCCTCCAGGTACGCCTCGATGAACGCGAACCTGCGCATGTTGTGCATGTCGGTCTCGGCCGCGATGCTCACCTGGTAGTGGTGGCCCGGCACGGCCTCGTGGAACGCCGTCACCTCGGACAGGGTGCGGCTGCGTTCGGTGGCGCCCAGCGGGTTGAGCCAGTAGATGCCCGGACGGCTGCCGTCCTGTGCGGCGGGCATGTAGAACGCGATCGGCGCCGTCGAGCGTCCGGCCTCGTCGACCAGGCGTACCTGGCAGTCGGTCTTCGGCATGCGGCCGAACCACTTCGGCGCCTCGGCCTGGGCGCGCTCGATCGCCTCGACCGCGCTCTCGACCATCTGGTCCTCGTTGTCCCACAACAGTTCCGTGCGCAACCGGCGGAAGATCTCCGGCACGTCAGAGGTGCCCCACAGCCGTGACCCGATCTCGGCGTACTCCTCGCGCAGCGACGCGATGATGTCGAGGCCGAGGCGGTGCAGCTCATCGGGGGTGCGCGAGGTGGTCGTGTAGTTGCGGGCGAGCTTGCGGTAGTTCTCCTCGCCGTCGGGCAGCCAGCACAGGCCGGCGTGCTCGTCACTGCGGCCGTCCTCGATCGACGCCAGCACGTCGCGGAACTCGGCGACGGCCTCGCGGATCGCCGCGGAGTGCTCGCCCTCCCACGGCTGCACCGGCGACGCCAGGAACGCCTCCACCCGTTCGACGCCGACGGCGACGTGCCGCTGCAACGGCCTGCGGTCGGAGTCGCGCAACCGCTGCCCCGCCTGCCGGATGTAGCGCGGGAACTTGTCGAGCCGCTGCGACACGTCGACCTTCGTCGCGATCATGAGCAGGCCGTTGACCGGCGCGGTCAGTCCCTGCGCGACGGTGTGCTCGACCAGCCTGGCGTTCGTGCGGTCGATGATCGCCCGGCCCTGGTGCCTGATCACGGCGAGCGTGACGGGGTCCTCGTCGCTCGTCTCGGCACGGTCGAGGATGTCCTGGATCCGCGCGTTCATCGCCTGTTCGCTCTCGACGCCCAGGTCCTCCAGCTGGTCGTCCCAGCCCGGCAGACCGAACATCGCGGCGGACAGCGGTGACGAGTCCATCACCGCCTGGAACATCTCATCCGCCAGTGACATCAGGCCCTCCCAGACCATTCGGAAACAAGACCGCCCAGTGTGGACAACGGTACGATGCCGTTCTCCAGCACCAGATCATGGAACGCCCTGATGTCGAAATCCGGCCCCATCTCGGCGCGGGCCTCGGCACGGATCCGCAGGATCTCCAGCCGTCCCACCATGTACGCGAGAGCCTGTCCCGGCGTCTCGATGTACCGGTCGATCTCGCCGTCGATCTCCGAGTGGTCCATCACGGTGTTCTCGCGCAGGTAGTCGACGGCCTGCTGCCTCGACCAGCCCAGGGCGTGCAGTCCCGTGTCGACCACGAGCCGCCCGGCGCGCATCGCGTCGAGGCCCAGCATGCCGAGACGTGCCTCGTCGGACGAGTAGAGCCCCATCTCGTCGGCCAGGCGTTCGGTGTAGAGGCCCCAGCCTTCGAGGTAGGCGTCGACGAACGCGAACTTCCGCACGTTCGACAGCTCCGTCTCGGCGGCGATCGAGATCTGGAAGTGGTGGCCGGGAACCGCTTCGTGGAACGCCGTCACCTCCGACAGCGTGCGGCTGCGCGAGGTGGCGTCGAAGGGGTTCAGGAAGTACACGCCGGGACGGGAGCCGTCGAGCGCCGCGTCGACGTAGTACGCGAACGGCGCGTTGGCGCGGTCCTGCTCCGGGGTGAACTGGACCTCGCACCGCGCCTTCGGCAGCCTGCCGAACCAGTTCGGCGCCTCGGCGTTCGCCCGGACGACGGCCTCCGCCGCACTGGTGAGCATGTCGTCCTCGTTGGCCCACAACAGTTCCGTGCGCAACCGGCGGAAGATCTCCGGTACGTCCGAGGTCCCCCACACCCGCGACCCGATCTCCGCGTACTCCTCGCGCAGCCCGGCGATCAGCTCGAGCCCGAGCTGGTGCAGTTCGGCCGGCGTGTAGGACGTCGTGGTGTAGTCGCGGACCAGTCTGCGGTAGTTCTCCTCGCCCTCGGGCAGCCAGCACAGGCCCGCCTGCGCGTCGTCACGGCCGGGAAGCCCCAGCAGGACCTCGCGGTAGCGGGCGAACGCCGGACGCAGGTCTGCATCGCCCTCCCACTCCTGGCGGGGCGAGGCGAGGAACCGTTCGACGTGTGCCGCCCCGCTCTCCACGTGCCGGCGCAACGGCCTGCGGTCGGTGTCGAGCAACCGCCCCGCCACCTGCTCCAGGAAGTGCGGGACCGCGTGCCGGCGCTGCGAGAAGTCGACCTGCGAGGTGTTCCTGAGCAGGAGCGTCACCGGGGAGTTCAGCCCTCTGGCGACGCTGTGCTCGACGAGCCGGGCGTCGATCATGGTGATGATCGACTCGGCCTGGTGCCGGATCACGTCCCGCGACACCGCGTCCTCGTCGCTCGAGTCGACGCGGCTCAGGACGTCCGTGAGCCGCGCCCGCAGCTCGCGGTGGCCCTCCGGGCTGTGGTCCTCGAGCTTGTCGTCCCAGCCTGGAACACCGACGAGCGTGGCGAACAACGGGTTCCAGTCCATCATCGCCTGGAAGGTCTCATCTGAGAGCGAGGTCACGCCCTCCTTCTTAGCCGCGACCGAACCGGTCCGCCAAGGTCTTGATCGTTTCGGTGAGCTCCGCACCGATCCGCCGCACGATCACTCCCGCGGGTTCGGCCGTCGCGAGCGGGTACGTGGTCCCGGCCCACAGCGACATGACCTCCACCTCGCCGGTCGCGCGCACCGGGCGCGTCAGGTGGTGGACGTTCGGGTACGCGGCGGGCGCGTGCGGGCCGTGCTCGATCAGGAACCTGTTCACGAGACCCCGTGCGGGCCGGCCGCTGAACGCCCTCGTGAGCGCCGTGCGGCGGGCTCCTTCAGCGAGCGCTTCCCGTTGTGCCGCATTGGTTCCCGCCTCAGGGCAGCCGAGGAACGCGGTGCCGAGCTGGGCCGCGACCGCTCCCGCCGCCAGCACGGCGGCGACGTCGGCGCCGTTGACCAGGCCGCCGGTCGCGATCACCGGGAGGCTGACGGCGGCGCGCACGAGCCTGATCGCGGCGAGGGTGCCGTACAGCTCACCGCCGCCGGGCGAGATGCCGTCGTCGGCGAACGTGCCGCGGTGGCCGCCCGCGTCCGACCCCTGCACGCACACGGCGTCCGCGCCGATCTGCTGCGCCTGCCGTGCCTCGCTGGGGGTGGTGACCGTCACGACGATCGTGGACCCGGCAGCCTTGAGCCGCTGGACGTCGTCGACGTCGGGCAGGCCGAACGTGAACGACACCACGGGCACCCGCAGCGCCAGCACGAGCTCGAGCTTCGCCGCGTAGTTGTCGTCGTCCCAGCGCGGGTCGCCCGGCACCGCGCCGACCTTCTCCGCGAAGGGCGTGATGCGCCGCACGTAGGACGAGATGTCGGCTGTCGACCGGGTGCCGGGGACGAACAGGTTGACCCCGAACGGCTTGCTCGTGAGCTCGCTCGTGCGTGTGATCTTCTCCGCGAGCTGCTCGACGGTGAGGTAGCCCGCCGCGAGGAACCCGAACCCGCCTGCCTCGTTCACCGCGGCGACCAGTTCGGGAGTGGAGGGGCCACCTGCCATCGGCGCGGCGATCACAGGCACGGCCAGCGTGTGGAACATAGAGGACAACCTAGTTGGATCGGGCGACAAATGCCTGGTGAAGCCCTGTGTCTTTGATGACGCAAGGACTACTCCGAACGGACGTCCGGCGCCACGTCCTTTGTGGACGTGGCGCCGACCGGTTCCATCATCTAGGGCAGGGAGTCCAGATGAGGAGCGACCGTGTTGGCGAACTGCCAGTTGTTGGAGGCGTCCCAGTTGATCGACCAGGTCATGGCGCCGCGGATGGACGGCCAGGTCGTGCTCGGCTTGAACGACCCGCAGTTCGTACCGCGGGCGAGGCAGCTGAGCGCGTTGTTGACGTTGGACGGCGACTGGTAACCGCCACCGGCGCCGGACGGCGACGCGGGCAGGCCGAGACCCACCTGGTCGGCCCGGAGACCGCTCTGGAGCTGGATGCACGCGAGCGCGGTCAGGAAGTTGACCGTGCCCTGGCTGTGGACCTGCTGGTCGCAGCCGAGCATCGAACCGGAGTTGTAGTACTGCATGTTGACGATCGTCAGGATGTCCTTGGTGGCCAGCGCCAGCTTGAAGTACTCGGCGTTGACGTTCTGCATGTCGATCGTCTGCGGCGCCATGGTGATGACGGTGCCGCCGCCGGCGTGGATCGCCCGCAGCGCCTGGCCCATGTACTGGGCGTTGACGCCGTTCTCCAGGTCGATGTCGACGCCGTTGAAGCCGTACGACGAGATGAGGCTCTTGACGCTGTTGGCGAAGTTCGTGGCCGCCGTCGAGTTGCCGACGCTGATCGTGCCCTTCTCACCGCCGACGGAGATGATCACCTTCTGGCCGCGGTTCTGCACGGTCTTGACGTCAGCGCGGAACTGGGCGTCGGTGTAGCCGCCGAGCTGGCTGCTCAGGCCGGGGTCGAGGTTGAACGCGACCTGGCCCTGCACCGCCGTGGCGTCGGCGAACGAGACCGCGATGATGTCGTAGGTGGTGGGGACGTCGGCCAGCCTCAGAGCACGCGCACCGTTGTAGAAGTTCTGCCAGTAGCCCGTCAGGACGTGCTTGGGCAGACCGGTGTTCGGCGGGTTGCCGGTCGTGGTGGTGGTCGTCGTGGTCGTCGTCGTAGTGGTGGTGGTCGACGTCGTGGTGCTCGTGGTCGTCGGCGGCGTGCCGGGACCGTCGAGGCTGACGTCGTCGGCGTAGTAGGCGGGCTGGCCGTACCAGCCGTGCAGGTAGATCGTGACGCTGGTCGCGCTGCCGGTCGTGAAGTCCACGGTCAGCTGGGAGAAGCCGCTCGTGCCCGGGGTCCAGGTGTTCTTCTCGACGCCACCGGTGACGCCGAGGTAGACGTAGCTGCCCTGCACCCACGCGCTGAGCTTGTAGGCCGTGTTCGGTTGCACCGTCACGGTTTGCTGGCACCGCGCGTTGCTCTGCCCGGCGGGTGCGCCCTGCAGTGCGTACGTGCCGGTGCGCTTCGTGCTGTTGGTGACGCTCGTGCCCTCGGTGCAGGTCCAACCACTGAGGTTGCCGGCCTCGAAGCCGCTGTTGGCCGCGAGGTTCGCGGCGGCAGCGCTGCCGTTGATCACCAACACCAGACCGGCGCACGAGAAGAGCGCGGCGAGCAGCGCTATGGCTGCTCGTCTGGTCTTGGACATGGTCCACCTCCACACATCATGCGGCGGCCATGTTGTGAGTGGACTAAAAATGGACTAGACCACTGCGTCAGGTCAAGCCCTGGTTTAGCTTGATGTCGTGTTCACCCTCGAAGACGCCATCGCTCTGGCCACCTCCGCGCACGACGGGCAGGTCGACAAGTCGGGCCGGCCGTACATCGGACATCCGTTGCGGGTCATGGCATCCGTGACGGGCGAGCACGCGCAGATGGCCGCCGTGCTGCACGACGTCATCGAGGACACCCCGGTGACCGCGGCCGACCTGACGGCACGAGGCTGCCCCGCCGTCGTGGTCGACGCCGTCGTGGCGTTGTCGCACCTGCCGGAGGAGCCGCAGGAGGACTACCTGAGGCGCGTGGCCGCCAATCCGTTGGCACTCTCCGTGAAGTACGCGGACATCGGCGACAACCTCTCCCCCGCCCGGATGGCCCGCCTCGACGAGGCCACGCAAGATCGCTTGAAGGCCAAGTACGCGCGGGCCCTCGGGTTGCTCGAGGAGTACGTGAGCTAACTCGCTTCTTAAACGGTACAGGTCTCTTGAACAGGGTGTATTATCGAAACGTAACCAAGATTGGAAGGACGAGATGACCCGCCAAGACCTGACCGTGAAGTCCCTGCGTTCGAGCCTGGCCACGCGCCGCGCGGCTCGTGTGAAGCGCCAGAGCCTCGAACGGCAGTTGGCCAGCTACACCACCGAGAGCGACCGACTCGAACTGGACGCCATCCTGTCGCGCCACAGCGCGGAGGAGACGAGCGAGCTCCGTTCGATCATCAACCGCCAGGCGATGGACCGCCTCCTGCGTTCCGCCTGACGGACATCCCTTGGGCCACCCCGGCAACGTTGCCGAGGGTGGCCTTCGCGTTTCTAGAACAACCGCTTGAGGGTGAGGACGTTGTCCTTGCGCATCTCCTGCTGGCCGTCCGGCCCCGTGAGCGGCCGTTCCACCACCTCGTCGGTGATGATGATCCAGTTGTCCTTGAGCCCCAGGTGGTCGAGCACGTCCTTGGTCGTCGGGAAGTAGTAGTCCTGGTGCTCGGACCACGACGGCGCGCCCGCGTGCCCACCGACGATCAGGTACCCGCCGGGCGCCACGGCCTGCGAGGCCTTCTTCAGGATGCTGTTGCGCTCCCCGTCCTCCTCGACCGGCGAGTGCAGGAACTGAGCGCTCACCAGGTCGTACAGGCCCTCGGGGAACGTGGCCTTGAGGTCGTGCCGCTCCACCGAGATCTCGACGCCGGCGTCGTACGCGTGCTGGATCGCGCGGTCGAGCGCGACCTGTGACACGTCGACCCCCAGCACCCGCCAGCCCCGCTTCGCGAGCCACACGGCGTCGCCACCTTCAGCACACCCGATGTCGAGGGCGCTGCCCGGCGCGAGCCGTTCGGCCTCGCGCACCAGCAACGGGTTCGGGTTGCCGGACCAGACCTGGTCCCGCTCCGAGTAGAAGGTCTCCCAGAACTCCTGTGCGGTCGTCATGGTTCCACCGTGCTCTTCCCCGTGCCGGATTGGCAATCTACGTTGCCAACTCAGCAACACCAGGCAGCCAGCGCTCCAGAACCCTTGCTCCACCAGACCTGACTCAGCCCAGCAACGCGATGTCCAGCCGCCCGTAGTGGTACTCGCGCACCGCGATCACCAGCTCGTCCACCGTGAGGTTCCCGTCCCCGTCGAGGTCGATGCGGTCGAACGCCGCATCCGAGTCGGCCTCGCTCAACCCCACCGCGGACCCGAGCCACCTCCGCAGCTCCACCTTGCTCACCAGCCCGTCGCGGTCCCTGTCACACAGGTCCGCGATCGCCGCGATGGCAGGCCGCAGCAGCTCGTCGAAACCCGAGTCGCCGCGACCGAACATCAGCTCCTGGTTCGCCGCGAGGTACTGCTGCTGGTTCATGGCACCACCGGCACCCACGCCCGCCGCGTCGGCCTGACGCCTGTGGAGGACGATCAACGCCTCCATGACCGCACGTCCGCGCCCGCTGTTCAGGCTCTCGCCGAACGCGGCGACGATCCTGCGGGCCTCGGCCTCGTAGTCGCTGCGGTCGATGATCCCGTCTCCGTTCACGTCCCACTTCTGGAACCGGCGAACATCGATCTCATGGCTCGTCACGGAGGTCATGACTCCCGACGTTAGGCAAAGCCCGGAGACGCCGACAGTCGCTCGAACAGCTGAACCTGCTGGGTCGCCCCGGCGGTGTTCACGCCAACCAAAAAGCCGGACCCGACAAGCGGATCCGGCCCCTGGTCGACCACAAGCTACTTCTTGCCCTTCGGCTCGTCCGTCGACAGCGCGGCGACGAAGGCCTCCTGCGGCACCTCCACGCGCCCCACCATCTTCATGCGCTTCTTGCCTTCCTTCTGCTTCTCGAGCAGCTTGCGCTTACGGGTGATGTCACCGCCGTAGCACTTGGCCAGCACGTCCTTGCGGATGGCGCGGATCGTCTCGCGGGCGATCACGCGGGCACCGATCGCGGCCTGGATCGGCACCTCGAACTGCTGCCTGGGGATGAGCTCACGCAGACGGGTCGCCATGCGCGTGCCGTACGCGTAGGCGTAGTCCTTGTGCACGATCGCGCTGAACGCGTCGACCGTCTCACCCTGCAGCAGGATGTCGACCTTGACGAGCTCCGCGTCCTGCTCGCCGGACTCTTCGTAGTCCAGCGAGGCGTAACCGCGGGTGCGCGACTTCAACGAGTCGAAGAAGTCGAAGATGATCTCACCGAGGGGCATCGTGTAGCGCAGCTCGACGCGGTCCTCGGACAGGTAGTCCATGCCGCCGAGCTGGCCGCGCTTGCCCTGGCAGAGTTCCATGATCGCGCCGATGTAGTCGGACGGCGCGATGATGGTGCACTTGGTGACGGGCTCGTAGACCTCGGCGCGCTTGCCCTCCGGCCAGTCGGACGGGTTCGTCACGACGTGCTCGGTGCCGTCCTCCATCACGACGCGGTACACGACGTTCGGGGCGGTGGAGATGAGGTCGAGACCGTACTCGCGCTCCAGGCGGTCGCGGGTGATCTCGAGGTGCAGCAGGCCGAGGAAGCCGCAGCGGAAGCCGAAGCCCAGTGCGGCGGACGTCTCCGGCTCGTAGGTCAGCGCGGCGTCGTTGAGCTGCAGCTTGTCGAGCGCCTCACGCAGCTCCGGGTAGTCCGAGCCGTCGACCGGGTAGAGGCCCGAGTAGACCATCGGACGCGGTTCGCGGTAGCCGGCCAGCGGCTCCGTGGCGCCCTTGCGCTCGGAGGTGACGGTGTCGCCGACCTTGGACTGGCGCACGTCCTTCACGCCGGTGATCAGGTAGCCCACCTCGCCGACGCCGAGACCCTGCGACGGCTTCGGCTCCGGGGAGACGATGCCGACCTCGAGGATCTCGTGGGTCGCGCCCGTCGACATCATCTTGATGCGCTCGCGCGGCGTGATCTTGCCGTCGACGACGCGGATGTAGGTGACGACGCCGCGGTAGGTGTCGTAGACCGAGTCGAAGATCATCGCTCGGGCCGGGGCGTCCGAGGCGCCGACCGGGGCCGGGACCTTCCGGACGACCTCGTCGAGCAGCGCCTCGACGCCGAGACCGGTCTTCGCCGAGACCCGCAGCACCTCCTCCGGCTCACAGCCGACGATGTGCGAGATCTCCTTGGCGTACTTGTCCGGGTCCGCCGCGGGCAGGTCGATCTTGTTCAGCACCGGGATGATGGTGAGGTCGTTCTCCATCGCCAGGTACAGGTTCGCGAGCGTCTGCGCCTCGATGCCCTGCGCGGCGTCGACCAGCAGCACGGCACCCTCGCAGGCCTCCAGCGCGCGGGACACCTCGTAGGTGAAGTCGACGTGGCCAGGCGTGTCGATCATGTGCAGGACGTGGTCCTGCCCCTCGAGCTGCCACGGCAGGCGCACGTTCTGCGCCTTGATGGTGATGCCGCGCTCGCGCTCGATGTCCATGCGGTCGAGGTACTGCGCCCGCATCGCCCGCGCGTCGACCACGCCGGTGAGCTGCAGCATGCGGTCGGCCAGCGTGGACTTGCCGTGGTCGATGTGCGCGATGATGCAGAAGTTCCGGATGAGCTCCGGCGGCGTGAAGGTCGTGTCGGCGAACGTGGTCAAGGCAGTCCTCAACAAAAAATCGGACGGGTGTCCCCTTATGGTCCCATAGAGGCTGGCGTGCTCTGCACCACTAGGGTGCGTCCGTGCAGATGAACGGTGAGGACCCCCGCCCCGAGAAGGGTGCTGTCCGCGAGATCTTCGACGCGGCACGGGCCACGAAGCTGGACTACTCCCCCACGATGGACGGCGACGCCGACCCCGGCGAGGTCGTCTGGGCCTGGGTGCCGTTCGAGGAGGACGCCTCCCGCGGCAAGGACCGCCCGCTGCTGGTCGTGGGCCACGCGGACGGCGACCTGGTCGCGTTGATGCTCTCCTCGAAGGAGCCGCGCGACGACTTCCTGGAACTGGGCGCGGGCGCCTGGGACCGCGAAGGCCGCCCGTCCTACCTGCGGCTGGACCGCGTCTTCGCCCTCGACTCGGACGACGACATCCGGCGTGAGGGTGCCGTGCTGTCCCCCGCCGCGTTCGGCCAGGTCGTCGACGCCCTGCGCGAACGTCACGGCTGGCGCTGAACCTCCAGGTCCTGGGTGCCGAGGACGGCGAGCAACGCGAGTCGTTCAGCGTCCTCGGTCCCGGGCTCCGCCGTGTAGATCATGATCCGCAGGTCGCTGCCGGCCACGGAGAGAACGTCGCAGTCCAGCGTGACGGGACCCACCCGCGGGTGGTCGATGGTCTTGCGCGCCGCCGCGTGCCGTCCGACCGTGCCGGAGTCCCACAGCTCGGCGAACCTCTCGCTGGCCGCCCGCAACTCCTCGACCAGGCGCTTCAGCCGTCCGTCCGCCGGGTAGCGGGTGACGGCGGAGCGCAGGTCGGCGACCTGGGCCGCCTGCAGTGCCTCCAGCTCGTCCGGTGTCCGCCTGGCCCGGCCCCCGTTGCCGAGGAACGTGCGCCACACCCCGTTGCGGTCGTTGCCGCGCAGGTCGGACGGGTCGCCCATCAGCGCCGCGTACTCCTGGTTGGCCACCAGCAACGTCCAGCTCGCGTCGAACACCGCGACGGGCGTGCCCGCGAGCCGGTCCAGCATCCGTTGCACGCTCGGCGTCACGTACGCGGGCACCATGGCCGCGTTCGGCGGCACGAGGTCGGCGAGCCGGAAGAGGTGCTCGCGCTCGGCCGGCGCCAGCCTCAACGCCCGTGCCAGTGCCTCGACGACCTGCGACGACGGGTTGGACGCGCGCCCCTGTTCGAGACGCGTGACGTAGTCGACGGAGATCCCGGCGAGGCCGGAGAGCTCCTCGCGGCGCAGCCCGGCCGCACGCCGGTGCACGCCTGCCGGAAGTCCTGCCGCCTCGGGGGAGAGCCGGTCACGCCACCGGCGCACCGCCCGTCCGAACTCCGTCGCCGCCACGCCGTCGATTCTGCTCTTCGGCCCGCCGTCGTGCCTGGTACCGGCAGTCCCAGGAAGACCGGTCGACTGGTTGACCCCGCGGTTCCGGGACGACTCTGGGTCGCATGACGACGACACTGATCACCGGAGCGAACAAGGGCCTCGGCTACGAGACCGCCCGCCGCCTCATCGCCGCGGGCCACACCGTCTACCTGGGCAGCAGGGACCCCGAACGCGGTCGTCGGGCGGCAGACGAGCTCGGCGCGAAGCTGCTCGTCCTCGACGTCACGGACGACGAGTCGGTGGCGGCGGCCGCGAAGACCGTCGAGGCCGAGGGCGGACTCGACGTGCTGATCAACAATGCCGGCATCGAGGTCCGCACGCCCGATGGCGGAGTGGTGAACGCCGCCGACACCACGGGCGAGTTCATGCGCACGATGTTCGACACCAACGTCTTCGGCGTCGTGCGGGTCCTGCACGCGTTCCTGCCGTTGCTGGACCGCTCCGACGCACCTGTCGTCGTGAACGTCAGCAGCGGCCTGGCCTCGATCGGCGGGGCGTCGGCCTCACCCGCCTACGTCTACCCCGGCGTCGCCTACCCGGCGTCCAAGTCGGCGGTCAACATGATCACCGTGCTGTACGCGAAGGCGTTCCCGCACATCCGGATCAACTCGGTGGAACCGGGCTACACCAGGACCGACCTCAACGCGAACACGGGCACGCAGACCGTCGAGGAGGGCGCCGAGGTCATCGTCCGCACGGCGCAGGACACCGGCGGACCGACCGGCGGCTTCTTCTCCGCGCACGGCACGCTCCCCTGGTGACTCCTAGGCGAGGCGCGTGATGTCGACCGTGACCTCCAGCGCCGTCGCGGCCCCGCCCGAGTAGATCCCCTTCAACGGCGCCACGTCCGCGTAGTCGCGGCCCAGCGCCACCCACACGTGCCGGGGCCCGACCGGCATCGCGTTGGTGGGGTCGTAGCCCCACCAGCCGCCGGTCCACGCCTCGATCCACGCGTGCGACTCGCCCCGCACCGTCTCCCGCAACGCGCCGTCCTTCTTGGTGTGCAGGTACCCGGAGACGTACCGCGCCGGAATCCCCATGCCGCGCAACAGAACGAGGCTGAGGTGCGCGAAGTCCTGGCACACGCCCTTGCGTTCGTGCCACGCGTCGACGGCCGAGCTGTGCACGCCCGTCGAGCCGGGCTGGTACGTCAACTGCTCCGACACCCACTGCGAGGCCGCCAGCACCGCGCCCGACGGCGACTGCCCCTTCTTGAGGTCACGCGCCACCGCGAGCAACTCGCGGTGGCGCGGCGTGTAGAGCGTGGGCTCGAGAAACTCCGTGTAGCGGTCGACGATGTTCTCCGCACGCACATCGCCCCACGTGCCAGTGGTGACCGGTTCGATCTCCGCGCTCGTTTCGACGACCGACGACGCGACGACCTGCAGTTCCTTGTGCGGCGCATGGAGGTCGAACGACGTGACCTCCGTGCCCCAGTAGTCCGTGTACCGGTACGCACGAGTCGCCGGCGTCGTCTCGACGCGTGAGACGACCACGTTCTGCTTGCGGTCACCACGCGGGGTCAGCCGTGCCTCGTTGTACGACTGCACGACCGGTGCCTCGTACCGATAACCCGTCGTGTGCACGACACGCACTCGCCAGCTCATGGTCAGCCCACCTCGGTGTTCGTCCAGGCGACCCACGGCGCCACGTGGAAGTACTGCTGCGAAACGGCTTCGCCCACCTCGCGAACGGTCCGCTGCAGCGCCGCGAGCCGTTTCGGCAGGTCGTCGATCAGGTCGTGCGGCCGCAGGAACTCAAGCTCACTGCGCGCCTTGCCGAGCAACCGCAGTGCCTCCGCCCGCGCACCGACGCGCACGGACGGTTGGTTCTCCAACTGCTCAAGACACGATTCGGCCTGCCTCAGCGCGTGGAACACCGACCGAGGAAACAGCCTGTCGAGAAGAAGGAACTGCACCACTCTCGACGCGTCCAACGCCCCGCGGTACGTCCGCAGGTACGTGTCATGGGCACCGGCAGACCGCAGCACGGTGACCCATCCAGGAGAAGACGCCTTGTCGCCCACACGAGCCAGAAGCAGCCGCACGATCATGTCGACGCGCTCGACCGAACGCCCCAGCACGAGGAACCGCCACCCGTCGTCCCGCGACATCGTGGAGTCCGCCAGCCCTGCGAACATCGCCGCTCGTTCCTCCACGAAGCTGAAGAACGCGTGCGGCCCCATCGTGCGCGCGTAGGTCTGCCGTTCCGCGACGGCGTTCCACATCGCGTTGAGGCACTCCCACATCTCGGTCGACACGACCTCACGAGCACCACGCGTGTTCTCGCGCGCGCTGTTGACCGACGACACGATCGAACTGGGGTTGTCCTTGTTGTACGCCACCAGTTCCGTCAGTGCCCACACGTCGAACTGCTCACCTCCGGCCGGCGGCGTGATCCCCAGAACCGTCAGCAACTGCCGCGACGTGGCGTCCGGGTCGACCGTCGCGTCCTCCAGCAGCTGATGGACCGAGACGTCCAGGATGCGCGCCGTGTCATCGGCCCGTTCGACGTAGCGGCCGATCCAGTACAGCGACTCAGCGTTGCGTGCCAGCATTCCGCGCGCCTCCCTACTGCTGCTGTTGTTGCTGTTGCTGGGAAGTGGTCAGCTCCGGCCCCTGCTCGGCCGCCGCGGCCTCCATCTGGGCCGTCGCCGCCAGCCCGGGCTCCGCGAGCTCCCGTTCCTGCGTCGACGACTTGGCCGCCAGCACCCACGTGTCCTTCGACCCGCCACCCTGCGAGGAGTTCACGATGAGACTGCCCTCCGGCAACGCCACCCGCGTCAGCCCACCGGGCAGCACGAAGATGAAGTTGCCGTCGTTGACCGCGAACGGCCGCAGGTCGACGTGCCGCGGCGCCAGCTTGTCGCCCACCTTGGTGGGCACCGTGCTCAGCTGCACCACCGGCTGCGCGATCCAGCCGCGCGGGTTGTTCCTGATCCGCTTCCGCAGCGAGTTCAGCTCCCGGACCGTGGCGTCCGGCCCGAACACGATCCCGTACCCACCGGACCCCTCGACGGGCTTGACGACCAGCTCGTCGAGCTTGTCGAGCACGTGCGCCCGCTCGTCGGTCAACCAGCACCGGAACGTGTCCACGTTGGGCAGCAACGGTTTCTCGCCCAGGTAGTACTGCACGATCTCCGGCAGGTACGTGTAGACGAGCTTGTCGTCCGCCACCCCGTTGCCCACCGCGTTCGCCACGACCACGTTGCCGGCCCGCGCCGCGTTGAGGAGTCCCGCGATCCCCAGCACCGAGTCGGGCCGGAAGTGCACAGGATCGAGGAAGTCGTCGTCGATGCGCCGATAGATGACGTCGACCTGCCGCTCCCCCTCCGTGGTCCTCAGGTAGACGAAGTTGTCGCGGCAGAACAGGTCCCGCCCCTCGACCAGCTCCACACCCATCTGCCGGGCGAGCAACGAATGCTCGAAGTAGGCGGAGTTGCCCAGCCCCGGAGTAAGCACCACAACGTTCGGATCGGCGGCGTTGGGCGCGGCAGCGTTGCGGAGCGCACGGAGCAGATGGACCGCGTAGTCCCCCACCGCGCGCACACGATGCCGTGCGAACAAGTCGGGAAACACCCGAGCCATGGTCCGCCGGTTCTCCATGACGTACGAGACGCCAGAAGGACAGCGAAGATTGTCTTCGAGAACCCGGAACGTCCCCTGCTCGTCCCGCACGAGGTCCACACCGGACACGTGGATGCGCACCCCGTTGGGCGGAATGATGCCGGCCGCCTCCCGATGGAAGTGGTCGCAGCTCGTGATGAGACGCCGAGGCAACACCCCATCCCTGACGATCTGCGCGTCGCCGTAGATGTCCGCGAGGAACATCTCCAACGCCCGCACCCGCTGAACGATGCCTTTCTCGAGCTTCGACCACTCCCCAGCCGTGATGATGCGAGGAATCAGATCGAGCGGAAACGGCCGCTCCTGCCCACTGAGCGAGAACGTGATCCCCTGGTCGACAAACGCCCGCCCCAACGCTTCGGAACGCGCGTTCAGCTCGTTGACCTGCGACGGAGCCACCGACTCGTACAGCGCGCGGTAAGCACTCCGCACCCCGCTGTCCGTGGAGAACATCTCGTCGTAGGCACCGGCATGGGGCCGCGCGGGATTCAGATAGCCGTTGAACAGCTCACCGAGCCTCGGCGTGGTGACCGTGCGGCTGCGGCGCAGTCCTGAGGTGCGGGCTCGGTGCTCCATGGTCCACATCTTCACCCTGTTCAGGCGGATTTCGCACTAGTCCATCCGGAGAAGAAACATCTCGGAAACGAAACCCGGTGTGTTCCCGACCTCGCAGGCGTGACTTCAGGGGTTGAAGTCGAGTCGGCAACGGCCGACGGCAGATGCGGTTGCCGGGCGGGTGGCTGGAGCCGGCCGACGCCGTGGACGGCGACGTCCGGTGGGCGCTTTGATCGCCGAGCTCGGATACGCCCACTCCGACCGCAAGGCCGCGGCGATCCTGCGGAAGCTGCTCCGGGACTGCGACGCGCCGGCAGTCACAGCGCATGCGAGCAAGCTGTTCTGAACGTGAAAAAGCCCTGCGGGGAGCGCTTGTGGCGCTCGACCCGCAGGGCAAATTATGTTCGGCGGCGACCTACTCTCCCACACCGTAACCAGTGCAGTACCATCGGCGCAGAAGGGCTTAACTACCGGGTTCGGAATGGGACCGGGTGTTTCCCCAACGCTATGACCACCGAAACACTATGGAATTCACAACCTAGAACCCCGAACCAGCAGCACACTTGCCTGCCGGTGGGTTCGATCGGTTCTGGTTGTTCTCCCAGAACCGCACAGTGGATGCGTAGCGTCTTTGTAACAAGTCCTCGGCCTATTAGTACCAGTCAGCTCCAACCGTTACCGGTCTTCCACCTCTGGCCTATCAACCCAGTGGTCTAGCTGGGGGCCTTAACTCACGAAGAGTGGGATACCTCATCTTGGAACGAGCTTCCCGCTTAGATGCCTTCAGCGGTTATCCCTTCCGAACGTAGCCAACCAGCAATGCTCTTGGCAGAACAACTGGCACACCAGCGGTCCGTCCGTCCCGGTCCTCTCGTACTAGGGACAGCCTTCCTCAAGTATCCTACGCGCGCGGCGGATAGGGACCGAACTGTCTCACGACGTTCTAAACCCAGCTCGCGTACCGCTTTAATGGGCGAACAGCCCAACCCTTGGGACCTACTCCAGCCCCAGGATGCGACGAGCCGACATCGAGGTGCCAAACCATCCCGTCGATATGGACTCTTGGGGAAGATCAGCCTGTTATCCCCGGGGTACCTTTTATCCGTTGAGCGACCACGCTTCCACAAGCCATGGCCGGATCACTAGTTCCGACTTTCGTCCCTGCTCGACCCGTCAGTCTCACAGTCAAGCTCCCTTGTGCACTTGCACTCAACACCTGATTGCCAACCAGGCTGAGGGAACCTTTGAGCGCCTCCGTTACTCTTTGGGAGGCAACCGCCCCAGTTAAACTACCCACCAGGCACTGTCCCTGATCCGGATCACGGACCGAGGTTAGACATCCAATACGACCAGAGTGGTATTTCAACGATGACTCCACAACCACTGGCGTGGCCGCTTCACAGTCTCCCACCTATCCTACACAAGCCGAATCGAACACCAATACCAAGCTATAGTAAAGGTCCCGGGGTCTTTCCGTCCTGCCGCGCGTAACGAGCATCTTTACTCGTAATGCAATTTCGCCGGGCCTGCGGTTGAGACAGTCGAGAAGTCGTTACGCCATTCGTGCAGGTCGGAACTTACCCGACAAGGAATTTCGCTACCTTAGGATGGTTATAGTTACCACCGCCGTTTACTGGCGCTTAAGTTCTCAGCTTCGCCCCGAAGGACTAACCGGTCCCCTTAACGTTCCAGCACCGGGCAGGCGTCAGTCCATATACATCGTCTTGCGACTTCGCATGGACCTGTGTTTTTAGTAAACAGTCGCTTCTCGCTGGTCTCTGCGGCCGTCTCGCCCTAGCCTGCAAGAGGCTTCAAGCGCTACGGCCCCCCTTCTCCCGAAGTTACGGGGGCATTTTGCCGAGTTCCTTAACCACAGTTCGCCCGATCGCCTCGGTATTCTCTACCTGACCACCTGTGTCGGTTTGGGGTACGGGCCGCGTGAAAGCTCGCTAGAGGCTTTTCTCGGCAGCATGGGATCACTCTACTTCGCCTCAATCGGCTACGCATCACGTCTCAGGCTTAATGAGTTGCGGATTTGCCTACAACTCGCCCTACACGCTTGCACCAGTACTACCACTCACTGGCGGAGCTACCCTCCTGCGTCACCCCATCGCTTGACTACTACAAGTTCAGGTCCCGCGCTCCACT
>NZ_JBSGUQ010000013.1:0-1683 GCF_053608005.1 Lentzea sp. NPDC055074 | reverse complement strand
TGAATGACACAGCTTCGGTGGTGTGCTTAAGCCCCGCTACATTGTCGGCGCAGGACCACTTGACCAGTGAGCTATTACGCACTCTTTAAAGGGTGGCTGCTTCTAAGCCAACCTCCTGGCTGTCTGTGCGACCCCACATCCTTTCCCACTTAGCACACACTTAGGGACCTTAGCTGGCGTTCTGGGCTGTTTCCCTCTCGACTACGAAGCTTATCCCCCGCAGTCTCACTGCCGCACTCTCACACCACGGTATTCGGAGTTTGGTTGATTTCGGTAAGCTTGTGGGCCCCCTAGACCATCCAGTGCTCTACCCCCGTGGTGAAACATACGACGCTGCACCTAAATGCATTTCGGGGAGAACCAGCTATCACGGTGTTTGATTGGCCTTTCACCCCTAACCACAGCTCATCCCCCAGGTTTTCAACCCTGGTGGGTTCGGGCCTCCACGCGGTCTTACCCGCGCTTCACCCTGGCCATGGCTAGATCACACCGCTTCGGGTCTAGACCACGCGACTCAAGCGCCCTATTCAGACTCGCTTTCGCTACGGCTACCCCACACGGGTTAACCTCGCCACGTAGCACTAACTCGCAGGCTCATTCTTCAAAAGGCACGCCGTCACCCCTAAAGGCTCCGACGGATTGTAGGCACACGGTTTCAGGTACTATTTCACTCCCCTCCCGGGGTACTTTTCATCTTTCCCTCACGGTACTAGTCCGCTATCGGTCACCAGGGAGTATTTAGGCTTAGCGGGTGGTCCCGCCAGATTCACAGCGAATTTCACGAGTACGCTGCTACTTGGGAACACTCTAAACAGCCATCGGGTTTTCGAGTACGGGAGTTTCACCCTCTACGCTCACGCTTTCCAGACGCATTCCTCTAACCACAATGGTTTCTGACTGTTTGCTAGCTCGGCAGAACTAGCCAAGAGGTCCCACGACCCCGCGAATGCAACCCCTGCCGGGTATCACACAGACGCGGTTTAGCCTCATCCGCTTTCGCTCGCCACTACTCACGGAATCACGGTTGTTTTCTCTTCCTGCGGGTACTGAGATGTTTCACTTCCCCGCGTTCCCTCCACATACCCTATGTGTTCAGGTATGGGTGAACCCACATGACTGGGTCCGGGTTTCCCCATTCGGAAATTCTAGGATCTCAGCTCGGTTGACAGCTCCCCTAGACTTTTCGCAGTCTCCTACGTCCTTCATCGGCTCCTGGTGCCAAGACATCCACCGTATGCCCTTACTAACTTGCTACAAAGATGCTCGCATCCACTGTGCAGTTCTCAAAGAACAATCAGATCCACTTGCTCGACTGCAGACGCCGGCCAGATCTCGAAGACCTGGAGGTTCATCCGCGGCTAAGTGGCCGATCACTGAAAGACACTAAGCGTGTTCTCTCAGGACCCAACAGCGTACCGATCTGTTCACCCAGCCCCCTGATGACCTTTCCACGCAGGCAAGCCTGCAGTACTCACTCATCCGGCAACCGGACGTCTAGCCAGCCAGCATCCACTAATGAGCCCTACCTCGCTTAAGCGAGTGCAGGTTCTGCCCGCCGCTGAGACATTCGCTCAGATCGACAGGAGATTGCTCCTTAGAAAGGAGGTGATCCAGCCGCACCTTCCGGTACGGCTACCTTGTTACGACTTCGTCCCAATCGCCAGTCCCACCTTCGACCGCTCT
>NZ_JBSGUQ010000012.1:0-267777 GCF_053608005.1 Lentzea sp. NPDC055074 | reverse complement strand
TTTTTTTATACGCTCCCGGCCCACTGGGAGGTAGGGGTGTCAACTCGACGAAAAGCGTGTCGAGTTGACACCCCTACCTCCATGCAGCAAGAGCTGTGGCGCGACTCGTGATGGGACCCCACCGCCCAGCTCTTATGGAAAGACTGCTCGCCTTCGGCATCGCTTGAGGGCTCGCCTTCGGCTTCGCTTGGACTGACGGCTCGCCTTCGGCATCGCGTTCGAGAAGGTGGTTCGCCTTCGGCTTCGCGGTTAGAGGCGTACTGCGTCGCCTGTTGTTGCTGATTGCTTTGCTGCCTCGATCACCTCTAGACCCGTCACCGCGTCTTGCGGTGAGACTGGGGCCTTGCCTGCTGCTACCTGGGCGTAGAAGTCCTGGTAGGCGCCTGGTTCTGTGCGGTGTGGGGTGCCGTTGAGGGTGCCCCAGGCTTCTTCTGGGTCTTCGCCCCAGCCTGGGGTTGCTGGGGTTTCGCCTGCCTTCAGGCGGTCTTCCTGGGGGTCCATGCCGTACTTGACGTAGGCGGCGTCGTGGCCCAGCACTCGGAAGCGCGGGCCCTGGTCTGCTGCCAGTGCGCTCATCCAGAGGTGGGAGCGGACGCCGTTGTCGTGTGTCAGGGACAGGAAGACGTCGTCGTCTGCCTTTGCTCCCGGGCGGACTGTGTTGATTTCCGCGTAGACCTTGGTCGGGCGGCCGAAGAGGGCCACCGACTGGTCGATGAGGTGGGTGCCCAGGTCGAAGAGGATGCTGCCGAGGTCTGCCGGGTCGCCTGATTCCTTCCAGGACGACTTGATCTCCGGGCGGTAGCGTTCGAAGCGGGACTCGAACTTGTGGACTTGGCCCAGGGTCTTGTCGTCGAGCAGTTTTCGGACCGTCAGGAAGTCGCCGTCCCATCTGCGGTTGTGGAACGGGACGAGCATGAGGCCTCTGGACGAGGCGATGGACGCCAGGGCCCTTGCTTCCATCGCTGAGCCCGCGAAGGGCTTGTCGACGACCACGTTGAGGCCGTGTTCCAGGACCTGGCGGGCGTGCGTCGCGTGGAAGCGGTTCGGGGTGGTGATGACGACGAGGTCGAAGCCGCCCGTCCAGACTTCGTCCAGTGAGGACAGAAGGCGGGCGTTCGGGTAGCGGGCCGCCACCTCCGCCTGGCGCCTCGGGTTCGACGTGACGACCGCGGAGAGGGTCAGGCCTTCCGTCGCCTCGATGAACGGGGCGTGGAAGGCCGCCCCACCTAGTCCGTAGCCGACCACAGCTGTGCGCATGCGATCAGCCTAAGCGGTCTCACCTGGTGGACGGGGTGTCGGCGGGGCCGTGTGGACCCTTACATTCGTCGACTATGACCATGCCGCTGGTTAGCCGACGCCACGTTGACTACGTGCGCGTCACCAGCATGGCCTGTCGCCGCTCCCGTTGATCTCAGCCAACTCCCGGTACGTCAACCACGCTGGAGCACAGCCATGTCCTGGTCCTTCGAAACTGCTCAGATCCACGCGGGCGCCGCGCCCGACCCGGCCACTGGTGCTCGCGCCACGCCGATCTACCAGACCACCTCGTACGTTTTCAGGGACACGCAGCACGGTGCTGATCTCTTCGCGCTGGCTGAGCCCGGGAACATCTACACGCGCATCAACAACCCCACTCAGGACGTGCTGGAGCAGCGGGTCGCCGCTCTCGAAGGGGGCGTGGCGGCTGTTGCCTTCGCGTCCGGGTCCGCTGCCGAGACGGCCGCGATCCTGAACCTCGCCCGGTCCGGGGACCACCTGGTCTCCAGTGCGTCGTTGTACGGCGGTACCTACAACCTGTTCAAGTTCACGTTGCCCAAGCTCGGGATCGAAGTGTCGTTCGTGGACGACCCGGACGACCTCGACGCCTGGCAGGCCGCGGTCCGGCCCAACACCAAGTTGTTCTTCGCGGAGACGTTGGCCAACCCCCGGTCCCACGTGTTGGACATCGAAGGGGTCGCCGGGGTCGCGCACGCGAACCAGGTGCCGTTGATCGTCGACAACACCGTGCCCACGCCGTATCTGCTTCGGCCGTTGGAGCACGGGGCGGACATCGTGGTGCACTCCGCGACCAAGTACCTCGGTGGGCACGGGACGGCCATCGCCGGTGTGGTCGTCGACGGCGGGAAGTTCGAGTACGGGGCCGAGAAGTTCCCCGACTTCCACGAGCCCGACCCCAGCTACAACGGGCTGCAGTACTGGCCGGTGCTCGGGCACGGGGCGTTCGCGGCGAAGCTGCGGGTGCAGGGGCTGCGGGACACGGGTGCGGCCATCGCGCCGCTGACCAGCTTCCTGGTCATCCAGGGCATCGAGACGTTGTCGCTGCGCATCGAGCGGCACGTGCAGAACGCGCAAGCGCTTGCGGAGTGGTTGGAAGGACGGGACGAGGTCGAGAAGGTCCACTACGCGGGCCTCGCGTCGTCGCCGTTCCACGCCAACGCGCAGAAGTACCTGCCCAAGGGAGCCGGCGCGGTCGTGAGCTTCGAGCTGCGCGGTGGTGTCGAGGCCGGTCGGGCCTTTGTGGACGGTACGACGCTGTTCAGCCAGCTGGTGAACATCGGTGACGTGCGGTCGCTGATCGTGCATCCGGCCTCCACCACGCACAGCCAGCTCACGCCGGAGGAGCGGCTCGTCGCGGGTGTCGCGCCCGGTCTGGTGCGGCTGTCGGTCGGGCTGGAGGGGCTGGAGGACCTCAAGGCGGACCTGGAGGCGGGCTTCACCGCGGCGAAGTCCGAGTTGTAGTGGGCGGCTGGCGGTTCGGCGATCCGAACGGTCGGCGGAAGTGGTTCAGCCACGCCGACCGGTTCGGGGAACTGCCGGGATTCCAGCTCGCGTACGAGACGTGGGGGACCTTGAACGCCGAGGCCTCCAACGCGGTGCTCGTGCTCCACGCCCTCACCGGTGACAGCCATGTCGCCGGGGGCGTGGAGCCGGGTCACCCCACGCCGGGCTGGTGGGACTCCCTGGTGGGGGCGGGAAAACCGCTCGACGGGTTCTTCGTGGTCGCCCCGAACGTGCTCGGTGGCTGCCAGGGCAGCACCGGGCCCTGGCAGTACCCCGGGTTCCCGGACGTCACCGTGCGCGACCAGGTCGCGGCCGAGGTCCACCTCGCGGACTACCTGGGCATCGGGCGGTGGGCCGCCGTGCTCGGCGGGTCGATGGGGGGTATGCGGGCCGTCGAATGGGCCGTGAGCGAGCCCGAGCGGGTTGACGGACTGCTGTTGCTCGCCACCACCGCGGCGGCGTCCGCCGAGCAGATCGCGCTGGCGTCCGCGCAGGTGCACGCGATCAAGGCCGATCCTGTCGAAGGACTGGGGATCGCGCGGCGGATCGCGCACATCAGCTACCGCAGCGAGCAAGAGCTGCAGGCGCGGTTCGGGAGGGAGAGGCAGGAGGACGGGCGGTTCGAGGTCGAGTCCTATTTGGACCACCACGCGGCCAAGCTGACCCGCCGGTTCGACGCCGCCAGCTACGTGACGCTGACGGAGGCGATGAACTCGCACGACGTCGGACGCGGGCGAGGCGGGATCAAGGCCGCGCTGGGCAAGGTCACGGCGCGCACGATCGTCGCCGGGGTCGACTCGGATCGGCTGTACCCGTTGGCGCAGCAGGAAGAACTGGCGGCGGGCATCCCCGGGGCGGACGGGCTGCGGGTGATCGAGTCGCCGTACGGGCACGACGCGTTCCTGATCGAGAGCGAGCAGGTCGGCGCGCTCGTCACGGAGCTGGTGCCCGTGCGGTCAGGTACTCGTTGAGGCGTGCGGAGGCGGCCAGCATCGCGAGGCCTCGTGCGGTGAGGCGGCGGCGCCAGTCCGCCAGGGCGGCACCCAGTGTGTCGGTGCCGCCCGCCGTGCGGATCTGCTCGACCACCAAAGCTATGCGCGCCAACGGATAGCCGCCGCGCCGGAGCAGGTGGGCGAGCTCGGCGTCGCGGACGTCCTCGGCCCGGAACACCCGGTAGCCGGTCGGTTCCCGTGACGGCACGAGGATGCCCGCCTCCTCCCACGCGCGCAGCGTCGCCGGGGTGACGTCGAGGCGCCGGGCCAGCTCGCCGATCGTACGCGGTTCCAGCACCGGTTCGACGTCGGTCAGGTCCTGCACCGCGCGGCTGACCGAGTCGAGGGTCGAGCGGTCGCGCAGCAGCTGCTCGTGGCCGCGGTCGATCCGCGTCAGGACGTCGTCCAGCTCGTCGTCGTGAATCGCGTTCATGATCTGGCCGGCCGCGGCGTGGCCGAAGGCGGGGACGAGCGCGACGAACGTGCGCAACGCGGCGGCGTGGACCTCGGTGTAGACGCGGTAACCGGACGGGGTGCGCTCGGCGGGCGGGAGGAATCCCGACTCCTCGTAGTTGCGCACCGCCTGGGTCGACAGGCCGTGCTCGCGGGCGAGGTCGGATGGGCGCACGGTTGAGACTTTAGCGAGCACCAAGGGCAGAGAACGCAAGAAAGTCTCAACAGAGCTTTCAATGTTACGGTTGAACCACATGAGCCAGGACATTCGCGAGTTCATCAGCCCCTTCACCGAGCTGCTGGGGTTCGGGGAGCCGACGCACCTCGAACACGCCCACTCCTGGGTCCGCAACGAGCTGTTCGAGCAGCTGGCGGGCCTGGGCTTCCGCTCGATCGCCCTGGAGTCCTGCCGGATCCGGGGTCTGAGCGTCAACGACTACGTGCACGGCGGCGCCGGCGACCTCGACACGGTCATGAAGGAAGGCTTCTCCCACACGTTCGGCGAGAACTGGCCCGCCAACCGCGAGCTCGTGCAGTGGATGCGCGAGTACAACACCGGCAAGCCGGCTCGGGAACGCCTGTCGTTCCACGGCTTCGACTTCCAGACCGAGACCGCCAGCGCGCCCAGCCCGCGTCCCTACCTCGAACACGCCCGCGACCATCTGGGCGAGGACGTGGACCTGACGATCGACGACGAGAAGTGGAGCCGCGACGAGGCGATCCTGTACGCCGAGCAGTCGCCGGGGCAGTCGGAGGAAGCCGTCAGGCTGCGGGAGATCGGCGTCGGCCTGCTGAAGAGGCTGCACGAGCGCAGGAGCACCGACGAGGCCTGGGCACGAGCGGAGACCCACCTCACGGCCGGGCTGAGCCTGCTGCGGTACCACCGGGAGGCCGCCGAGCCGAACCCGCTGGGCGTGCGCCTCAACCGCCTGTGCCAGATGCGGGACGGCGTGATGGCCCACAACCTGCTGGAGATCCGGCGCGCCGAGGCCGCGAACGGGCCGACACTCGTGTTCGCGCACAACGCCCACCTGCAGCGCACCAACTCCTCGATGGAGATGGCCGGCGAACGGATCGAGTGGTTCTCTGCGGGCGCGCTCGTGGCCCCGATCCTCGGTGACACCTACACCGTCATCGGCGGCACGCTCGGCCGCAACGACTCCATCGGGCTGGGCGAACCGGACAAAGCCACCCTCGAAGGGCAGCTGCAGGGCCGGTTCACGACCTGGGGGATCACGAACGACAAGCCGCAGGGGCCGCAACGCTCCGACACCGGCGCCGACCCCATGCTGAAGATCGGCTACTTCCCGCTCGACCAGCACCTCATGGACGGTGTGGACGCTCTGCTGCACATCAGGGTTGGTCGTCCAGCGACGCGGTGATCCACGACGCGACGGGCAGGTCGCGCGTCTCGCACTCGATGGCCAGCTTCAGGGTCCACCGCAGGGCTTGCAACACCACTGTCGCGAGCTCCTGCGGTTGCCCGTTGGCCAGGGCGATCTCGATCTGCTCCGCGGCCGCGTCCTGGTCGCCGTGCACCTCCGCCAGCAACGCGCGGATCGCCGTGCGCACGGGTGGGTCCGCGTCGTCGATCTGGACCTCGTTGCCCTCCTCGTCGAAGACCTGCATCTTCACCGGGGTGGCGCCGCCGGAACCGAGCGCGCTGACCATGCTGCTGCACTCGGCGAACAGCAGGAGCACCAGTTCACGGATCTCCTCGTTGCCCTCGGGCGACCCGCTGAGGTACCCGGTCACGAGGTCTACCGCCACAGCGTCTTCCCCGGCCCTGGCCGCGGCCAGCGCCTCACCGGCCACGGCCGTCAGCCGTGACCAGCGATCTGGATCCTGTGGTGGTCTCACAGGTACTGCCTACCGCGCGGTGTCACGCGTTCGCAATGCCCCATCTTGATCAGAGTCATACCCGGGTATGTCACTCCGCAGGTCAATGTGCTGATTCACGCGTACACCTAGCATCGGGTGGTGTTCCGCACGTCTTACCGGACGATCCTCGGTCCCGATCGCACGCGAGTTCTCGACAGGGCGCTCGGCCGGCTGCGGCTGCCCGTCTACGGCGCGCTGATCATCTACGCCTTCGTCTGGGCGGTCGTCGGCAGCGCCACGTACGTGCGCCAGGCCGATTCGGACGGCTGGTGGGTCGTCGTCTTCCTCGCCACGCTCGGGCCGTACGTCCTGTTGACCCGGTCGCCGCTCTACGCCTGGCGGCTCGCGGTGCCGGGGTTCCTCTTCGTCAGCTACCTCATGGCGGGCGAGGGCGCCGCGGCCATGCAGTACTGGACCGCCGTGCCGCTGTTCGTCGTGGTCGTGGCGTTCTACTCGCGCGGGATCGTCATCGCGGTCACGGCGATCACCATGGCGTTGATCATCGCCGCCGAACCGCAGTCCGCGGACATGGCGCTGTTCGTACCGATCATCAGCACGGTGGTCTACCTGCTCGGGTCGCGCGGCCGTGCCGAACGCGAGCTCGAGGAGGAGCGCGACGCCAAGGCCGCCCTCGAGGAACGGGCCCGCATCGCGCGCGAGATGCACGACGTCGTGGCGCACCACATGTCGTTGGTGGTCGTGCGCTGCGAAACGGCGCCCTACCGCCTCAAAGGGCTCAACGAGGAAGCGCAGAAGGAGTTCGCGGAGGTCGGTGAGGCCGCACGGGAGGCCATCACCGACATGCAACGCCTGCTGGGCGTGCTCAGGACGACGGGCGACGCGCCGCAACGCGAGCCGCAGCCCGGCATCAGCCGCATCCCCGAGCTCACGAGGCCGGGGGACGAGGCCGAGGTCGACGTGGACGACGTGCCGGAGGCGGTCGGCCTCACCGCCTACCGGATCGTGCAGGAGGCGCTCACGAACGCCACCAGGCACGCGCCCGGCTCCAAGGCGTCCGTCCACGTGCGCAAGGACGGCGACCGGCTGGACGTGCTGGTGCGCAACACCGCCGGAGGACCGTCCCGAGGTGGAGGCAGCGGGCAGGGTCTGGTGGGGATGAGGGAACGCGTCGCCGTGCACGGTGGCACGCTGACCGTGAAGTCGACCGAGGACGGCGGGTTCCTGGTCAGGGCGAGAATTCCGTTGGGGGACAAGTGATCAGGGTGGTCGTGGTGGACGACCAGGAGATGGTGCGCGAGGGCTTCTCCGCGCTGCTCGCCGCGCAGGACGACATCGAGGTCGTCGGCGCCGCGGGCAACGGGGTGCAGGGCGTCGCGCTGGCGCGCACGGTCAGACCGGACGTGGTGCTGATGGACATCCGGATGCCCGAGATGGACGGTCTCACCGCGACCCGGCTCCTGCTGGACGGCACCGACGACCTGAAGGTGTTGGTGCTGACCACGTTCGACCTCGACGACTACGTCTACGAGGCGTTGCAGGCCGGGGCGAGCGGGTTCCTGCTCAAGCACGCGCCCGCCCGTGAGCTGCTCAACGCCGTGCGCGTGGTGGCCGCGGGAGAGGCACTGTTGGCGCCTTCGATCACCAAGCGGCTGATCGAGGACTTCGTGCGGTCGCGGCGCAGTGACCGGGTCCGGCCCGCCCGGCTGAACGTCCTGACCGAACGCGAGACGGAGATCCTCGCGCTGGTCGCGCAGGGCCTGTCGAACTCCGAGATCGCCGCGCACCTCGTGCTGGCCGAGCAGACCGTCAAGACGCACGTGAGCCGCGTGCTCACGAAGCTGGGCCTGCGCGACCGCGCCCAGGCCGTCATCGCGGCCTACGAGAGCGGGCTCGTGATACCGGGGTAACGGCTCCGTGGTGTGACGATTCGGGGCCCGTCACCTTCCTAGCTTCGGTTCATGCGCCGAGCCGTCCTGTTCCTCCTGCTGATCGCCCTGCCGTCGGTCGCGCCGTCGATCGCGCAGTGGCGGACCGACGTCGCCCGCCGGGTCGCGATCGTCGGTGACCTCGCGACGGCACGAGATGTCGTGGTCGTCGTGCCGGGGTCCGACGTGGACGTCGACAGGTTCGACCGCACGGTCGGGCGGATGGCGTCCAACCTGTACGAGCAGGCCCACCGCGACGACCTCGCGGTGATCGCGTGGCTCGGGTACCGGACGCCGCAGGGGCTCGGCGTGGACGCGATGACCGGGTCGCTGGCACGCCGGGGTGCGGCCGCGCTGGTCGACTTCGTGCGGGCGTTGCACACGTCGGCGCGGATCCACGTCATCGGTCACAGCTACGGGTCGGTCGTGGTCGGGCTCGCGGCGCGCCAGCTGGACGTGGCGGACGTCGTGTTCACCGGAAGCCCCGGTGTGCGGGCGGACTCCGCGGCCGGGTTGGGGACTCGGGCCCGCGTGTGGGCGTTGCGGTCCAGCGGGGACTGGATGCGGTTCGTGCCCCACGCGCGGCTGTTCGACCTCGGGCACGGCACCGATCCGGCCTCCAGCGACTTCGGGGCCACGGTCCTGCGCTTCGAGGGCGGCAAGCACGACACCTACTACGAGCCGGGCACCGAGACGCTGCAGGCGCTCGTGCGAATCGCATCGGGGGACCAGCTGTGAGGAATCCGTTCATCGACGCCGTGCGGGCGTTGGCCGTCGTCACGGTCGTGCTCGGCCATTGGCTGGTCACGGCGTTGGTCGACACCCCGACCGGCATGTACATCGACAGTCCTTTGAAGCACCTGAGCGAGCTCACTCCCGTGAGCTGGGTGCTGCAGACGCTCGGCCTGTTCTTCTTCGTCGGTGGCTACGCCGCTGCGCACTCGCGGACGCCGTTCCTCACCAGGCTGAAGCAGCTCGCCGTGCCCACCCTGCTGATGCTCGGCTGCTGGGCCGCCGTCCTCTTCGGACTGACGTTGCGCGGTGTCGACCAGGGCACCGCCTGGAACATCGGCTTCCTGGTGACGACGCCGCTGTGGTTCTTCGGCGTCTACCTGGCGCTGCTCGCGCTGAAACCGTTGGTGCGCAAGCTGGACGAGTACTCGTGGGGTGTGCTCGTCCCGGTCGCGCTGGTGCTCGTGGTCCCGTACGCGGTGTGGTGGGCGGCCTGGCAGCTCGGGCACTCGCTGGCGCGCCGGCGGATCCCGGGCCCTCCGCTGCTGGTCCTGGGCGTGCTCGGGTACGCGCTGCTGACGACGTTCGGCGGCCATCCGGTGGCGGCGGTGGGCATTCCGGGCGAGGCCGTCTCGAACCTCAACCCGCCGAACTACGCGACGCTCGCGCTGGCGTTCGCGCAGATCGGCCTGGTGCTCACGATCACACCGCTGCTGACGAGGCTCGGCACGGCGAAACCCGTGGTGTGGCTGAACAAGCGCGCGCTGGGGATCTTCCTGACCCACCAGAGCGCGCTGGTCACCGTGACGCTGGCGCTCAGCGCGTGGGGGCCGTTGCCGGGGCTCCAGCAGCCACCAGATCATCCGGGCTGGGTGTGGCAGCGACTGCTGTGGCTGCCGGTGTGCGCGGCCGTGACCTGGGGATGGCTCCGAGCGCTGCAAGCCCGATCGCCGCGGCGTGCAGCACCACCACCGGCGGTGTCGGATCCAGAGCCAGCATCGGCGGTACGCACGCCAGCGCCGTGAGCAGCCACGGCAGGCGGGTGTCGCAGCTTCCGGTGCGGGCGGTGTGGATCAGGTACCAGCCCAGCAGCAGGTGGATCAGGTTCTGCAGCGGGTCGACCGGCAGCAGGACCAGCATCCCGTCACCGAGGAAGCCGCTCACCACGAACCCGAGCACGCCGAGCGTCCCGAACGACACGCCCATCGCCGTCGCGAGCCGGGTGCGGTGCGACTCGTGCGACAGCTTCGTGAGCTTGACCAGCCGCCGTTCGAACCGGTGGAACAGCAGGACGAGCGGCACCAGGCCGAGCACCAGCCAGATCGGCGCCTGCGTCAGCCCGAGCAGCCCGACCAGGGCGCCGACACCGGTCAGGTACGCGAGGTACACCGTCATCGGGGACCGGCGGACGAACGTCACGACGTGCCAGATCCGGCCCTCGAGCCACGCGGTGACCAGGCCGCGCGCCAGTAGCGCCACGCACACCTGCGCCACGCCGAGCACCATCATCGACCGCGGGTAGTCGCTGAAGAACACCAGCGCGGGCAGCGTGACGGCACCCAGCGCGGCCAGCAGCTTGCGGGAGAGCGAGGCCAGCGTGCCGTCCGCGTAGAAGAACCCGATCTGCTGCATCAGCAACGCGCCGACGATCAGGTTGACGTACCCGCCGGTCTTCCAGTCCGTCGACGTGCGCGCGATCTCGACGCCCAGCGTCACGAGCACCAGCACGAACGGCGTGGTGCGGCGGAAGTGCTCGTGCAGCCACGCGGCCGCCGGCGTCGCGGCCACGGCCACGAGGTAGACCCCGATGAACCACAACGGATGCGTGATCAACCGGCTGTACGCGTCGACCTTCACGTCCATCAGGTTCAGCGCCGCGAACAGCACCACCCACAGCAGCACGAACGCCAGCACGGGCCGCAGCAGCCACGACGTCCGGCTCGACACCCAGCAGCCGAAGCCGCCCTGGTGCGCCTGCCAGCTGCGCAGGTTCGCGTGGCCGCCCGCGAAGAAGAACAGCGGCACCGCCTGCAACGCCCACAACCACGACGTGCCGAACCCTCGCAGGTGCGCGAGCATCGCGACCGTCTCGCCGACCACCAGCAGCGCGAGGCTGAAGAGCCGCAGGAACGTCGCGTACCTGTCCTGTTCGGCGTGGGCCAGCACCAGCGGCAGCGAGTTCGCGACCGGGTCGTCGCGACGGCGGCCGTGCAGCCGCGCCAGCAGGAGGAACACCACCATCGCGCTGCCGAAAGCCCACGCCACCACGGGTTCGTGGCCGGGCGCTCCCCACCGCTGCCGCCACGAGTTGAACTTCAGGCCCAGCGCGTAGGTCTCGGCCACGGCGTGGCAGCTCTGCTCGGCGCCGCGCGGGTTCAGCCGGCACTGGGTGTGCAGGTCCGTCGTGAGCCGGTCGTCCAACGCCTTGCGCGCCTGCGGTCCGAGCGGGTCGCCCTTGTGGTCGGCGTAGCGCAGCAGGTCGTAGCCCAGGTCGTGCGCGCGGCAGCCGGCGCTGAAGTCCCACTCCGTGTCGCCCGCGGGACCGGAGCACCCACCACCCGCGTCGACGACCCGGAGCGTCCCGTCCGGTGCCGTGATGGTCTTGGGGTCGCGGCCCATCTCGCGCGCGAAGTCCGGCGGCAGGTTGACGTACGGGTCGTGCGTCGCGGACGGCGACACGAACGCGTCGACGGCGTTGGCCGCGGCGATCACGTCGGCGCTGGGCGGGATCCCGTTGTCCCCCGTGGCCGGTCTGGAGGCGATCACACCGCACACGAACACCGCGAGGGTGATCACGGTGAACCGGAACCAGGCCGGAAGCCGGAGGAGGAGTTTGCGCGCGCCCATTGCGGGCAAGGTTACGGACAGGTCTCGGCTGACCGCCAGTTCGCCAGGTCAGCCGCACGCCATCCGTCGATCGGTGGATCCCGCCCCACGACACGGCTGATGGTGCCGGGCGGCGCGTCCGGACAGGCTCGGAAGCATGAAACGCCTGCTCACACCAGATCTCGCCCGCGGCAGCATGCTCGCGTTGATCGCGCTGGCGAACTCGGCCGTCTACCTCCACGGCCGCCCGTACGGGGTGCGCCAGCACGTGGTCGAGACAGATCTCGTGGACCGGCTGGTCAGCGCCGGTGTGGTGACGTTCGTCGACGCCCGCGCGTACCCGATGTTCGCCTTCCTGTTCGCGTACGGCGTCGCGCGGATGGCGCCGGAACGGGCCCGGTCGCGCAACGTCTGGCTGATCGTCTTCGGGTTCGTGCACGCCCTGCTGCTGTTCCCCGGCGACGTGCTCGGCCTCTACGGCCTGCTCGGGTTCGCGGTGATCGCGATGAGCAGGCTGAAGGACCGGACGTTGCTCGGGGCCGCGGCCGGCTGGCTCGTGCTGACCGCCGTCGTCCAGGGCCAGGCCTACGCGGCGCCGCCGAACGGGCAGCGGTCGTTCTTCTGGTCGTTCGAGACCGCGGACCCGCTGGCCGCCCTCGCCTTGCACCCGGTCGAATGGCTGCTGGTCCCGTTCGGGCTCTTCGGTGTCGGAGCCGCTGCTCTCGTCGGTGTCTGGGCGGCGCGTCGCGAGATCCTGGCCGAGCCGGAACGGCACCGGCGGCTGCTGCGGCACGTCGCGGCCTGGGGTCTCGCCGCGGCCGTGCTCGGCGGGCTGCCCAGCGGGCTCGCGGTCGCGGGCTTCTGGCACACCACCGCGTTGTGGCAGCTGGGCGCTCTGCACGCGGTGACGGGTGTCGCGGGTGGACTCGGGTACGCCGCGCTGATCGGGTTGGTCGCGACGCGGATCAAGCGGCCCAACGCGGTCGTGCGGGCGATCACGGCGTGCGGGGAGCGGTCGTTGAGCTGCTACCTGTTCCAGTCCGTCGTCTTCGTGCTGCTGCTCAAGCCCTACACGCTGGGGCTGGGCGCGACGTTCGGGTCGGCGGAGGCCGCCCTGCTCGCGCTGGCGACGTGGCTCGTCTCGGTGCTGCTCGCCGACCTGCTGCGGCGCAAGGACTTGCGCGGACCCGCCGAGACCCTGCTCCGCAAGGCACGGGAACTGCGAAGCTCACCGGCGTGACGACCATGGTCGAGCAGGAACGCCGGTGGAACCTGGTGTGGGCGCTCGCGCCGTACGGCCTGCTGGCCGTGGCGACGGGCGTCTACCTGGTGACCCGGCCGGTCACCCCGGTGCCGCTGGTCGTCGTCGGACTGGTGGCGGTGTGGCACTGGTGGTTCGTGATGGCGCACCCCGAGTGGTGGGAGCGGCGGACCGGGCTGATGCTGCTGTACTTCGCCGGCGTGCTCGGCGGGGCGGTCGTGCTGCTGCTGCACGACGGTGCGTTCGCGATCTTCGTCCCGGCCTGTTACGGCCTCGCGTTCCTCGCGTTGCCCGGCTGGCTCGCCTACGCGGGTGTGGTCGTGGTGAGCGGGTTGTGGCTGGTGCCGCAGGGCACCGACGTCGGCGCGACCCTGATGGTCAACCTCGGCGTCACCACGCCGATGGCGATCCTGATCGGCTGGATCATCCGCGTGATGGAACGCGAGGTGATCCGCCGGCGGGAGATGCACGAGCGGCTCACCGCGCTGTCGGCGGAGAACGCGCGGCTGCAGGTGCTGGAGGAACGGGCGCGGGTGGCGCGCGAGATGCACGACACCGTCGCCCAGGGCCTCACCGGCATCGTGACGCAGCTGGAGGTGGCCGAGGAACTGGGCCTGGCAGAACCGGTCCGAGGCCGCATCGCCACGGCACGGCGGCTCGCGAGGGACAGCCTGGTCGAGGTGCGCCGGTCGATCGAGGCCCTGCGGCCGGGCCCGTTGCGCGACGCCCGGCTCGGCGAGGCGGTGGAACGCGCGGTGGTGGCGTGGCGCGAGGAGCACGGTGTGCCGGTGAGCTGCACGGTGACCGGGGACGCGCGCCCGTTGTCCCCGGAGACCGAGGTCGCCGTGTTGCGGGCGGCGCAGGAGGCCCTGGCGAACGCGGGCAGGCACGCCCTCGCCTCTCGCGTGGACGTCACACTGTCGTACATGGAGGACGTGGTCGTGCTGGACGTGCTCGACGACGGAGCGGGCTTCGACCCGTCGGTGCGCGGTTTCGGCCTGACCGCGATGGAGGAACGGGTGGCGTTGCTCGGCGGCACGGTGACCGTGGAGTCCGCGCCCGGCAACGGAACCGCGGTGAACGTCACGCTGGACGCCCGATGATCCGCGTCGTGGTCGTCGACGACCACCCCGTGGTGCGGGACGGCCTGCGCGGCATGCTCGGCACGCAGGACGACTTCGAGGTCGTCGGCGAGGCGGCGAGCGGGACCGAGGCGCTCACCGTGATCGCGGCCGTGCGCCCGGACGTCGCCGTCACCGACCTGCGCCTGCCCGCGCCTTCGGGGGCCGAGCTGGTGCGGCAGATCCGTTCGCGCGCACCGGCGACGCGCGTGCTGGTGCTGACGACGCATGACACGGACGCCGACGTGCTGCCGACGATCGAGGCGGGGGCGATCGGCTACCTGCTCAAGGACGCGCCGCGCGAGGAGCTGTTCCGGGCGGTGCGGGCGGCGGCGCGTGACGAGACGGTGTTGTCGCCCTCGGTCGCCGCGCGGCTCGTGCAGCGGGTGCGCACGCCGGTTCCCGTCTCCGCGCTGAGCAGCCGGGAGCGGGAGGTGCTGGCGCTGGTCGCGCGGGGGAGGACGAACCGCGAGGTGGGCGCGGCGTTGCACATCAGCGAGGCGACGGTGAAGACGCACCTGCAGCACGTGTACGCGAAGCTGGAGGTGCCGGACCGGGCGTCAGCGGTGTCCGCCGCGCACCAGCGAGGGCTGATCTAGGTCGCGACCACGGCCGGCGTCAGCGAGGCGAGCGCCATGCGCGACAGCAGCGCGGCCATCTGGTCGCGGTCGAGGTGGGCGCTGTGCGGCGTCGAGTTGATGAGCCCGAACACGGCGTGCGCGGCGGCCCTCGCCGTCGGCTCGTCGAAGTCCGGCACGGTCCGGCGGATCGTCTCGACCCACACCTCGACGTAGCGGCGTTGTAAGGCACGCACACGCCGGCGGTCCGGGTCCGTGAGGTTCGCCAGGTTCCGCATCTGCACGGTGATGAGCGCCGGGTCGTCCAGCGCGAAGTCGACGTGCCAGCCGATGAGCTCCCGCAACGCCTCGTCCGCGTCGGAGGCGGCGTCCACCCGCGCCTGGCCGCCGTCGAGGAGCCGTTCGGAGATCGACGTCAGCATCTCGCCGAGCATCGCGTCCTTGCTGCGGAAGTGCCGGTAGAGCGCGGGGCCGGAGATGCCCACGGCCGCGCCGATGTCGTCGATGCCCACGCCGTGGAAGCCGTGGCGCGCGAAGAGTTCGGCCGCGGCGTTGAGGATCTGGTCCCGACGTGAGGGTTTCTCGACCACGAGAGGAGGTTAGCAGCCGTTCACATGAGGCCGTGTCCCACGAATCGACCGGACGACAGTCGCGTCCGAGGGGGTTGCTGACGGCGCCGCCGCAATCCCCGGACGCGTCCGGTGTGAGGGGACTGCGGCGGCACCGTCAGCAGCCCTCTCGAACGTGACTGTCATCGAGTCGATTCGCGGGACGAGGCCTCGTCCGATGGGTGGAATTCGCGCAGGTGCAAGCCCTGAATGTTGACTATTGACCAATACTTCACACAGGCCTTACTCGTGAGTAACGATTGACCGGCAATGCATCAACCCTGCGGCCCCTCCGGGAGTCATCGATGCGTCCTGCTCACTTCCTCGCCTCAGTGGTCACCGCCGCTGCGGCGGTCATCGCGCTCGCCAACCCCGCCAGCGCGGCACCCGTCAACTACGTCGCGCTCGGCGACTCCTACGCCTCCGGGCTCGGGACCGGCAGCTACGACGGTTCCAGCGGCAGCTGCAAGCGCGGCCCGCTCGCGTATCCGGCCCTCTACGCCGCGGCGACAGCGCCCGCGTCGTTCAGGTCCGTCGCCTGTTCCGGCGCGCGAACAGGGGACGTCCTGAGTCAGGCCAACAACCTCACGACGGCCACGAACCTGGTCACGGTGCAGGTCGGAGGCAACGACGCCGGCTTCACCGACGTCATCACCACCTGCACCTTCGGCTCGGACCAGGACTGCGTCAACCGGGTGAACACGGCCAAGAACTACGCCGCGAACACGCTTCCCGGGCTGCTCACCAACGTCTACAACACGATCAGGGCCAAGGCTCCGTCGGCGCGCGTGGTCGTGCTCGGCTACCCGCGCATCTACAAGGTGCCGGGCTCCTGCAACGTCGGCCTGAGCGACACGAAGCGCGCCGCGATCAACTCCGGTTCCGACGCGCTGCACAGCACCATCGGCGCGCGGGCCGCCGCGGCCGGGTTCGGCTACGTCGACGTGCGCGGGGCGTTCACCGGGCACGAGATCTGCTCGTCGAGCTGGTGGCTCAACAGCCTGAGCTGGCCGGTCGAGGAGTCGTACCACCCGAACAGGGCGGGTCACCAGAGCGGTTACCTGCCCGCTCTGCGGGCTGCGATCGGGTAGTGCATTCCGGAACGTGAGAGTGCCTGAAGTGCCGCTTGACCTGCGATCGGGTCACTCTCGAGTCGTTCGTGTGGACCGCTAGGTTAGCGGGCGCTAACATGAGGATGTTAACGCCCGCTAACCTGAGGTCTGGGGAGCATGGACGCACCTGTCCTGCGCAGCGCAGCCGAGCCGTCGGACCGCTACGCCAAGGAGCACACCGCGCTCGTCGACGAGCTGCGGAGCAAGCTCGCCACCGCCGCTCTCGGCGGTCCCGAGAAGGCACGTCAGCGTCACGTCGACCGGGGCAAGCTGTTGCCGCGCGAGCGCGTGGACACGCTGGTCGACCCCGGCTCGCCGTTCCTGGAGCTGTCGCCGCTGGCCGCCAACGGCATGTACGGCGACGACGCCCCGGCCGCGGGCATCATCACGGGCGTCGGGCGCATCTCCGGCCGTGAGTGCGTGATCGTCGCGAACGACGCCACGGTCAAGGGCGGCACCTACTACCCGATCACGGTCAAGAAGCACCTGCGCGCGCAGGAAGTGGCGCTGCAGAACAACCTTCCGTGCGTCTACCTCGTCGACTCCGGCGGCGCGTTCCTGCCGAAGCAGGACGACGTGTTCCCGGACCGCGAGCACTTCGGGCGGATCTTCTACAACCAGGCCACGATGTCGGCGCGCGGGATCCCGCAGATCGCCGCCGTGCTGGGGTCGTGCACCGCCGGTGGCGCGTACGTGCCGGCGATGAGCGACGAGGCGATCATCGTCCGGAACCAGGGCACGATCTTCCTCGGCGGACCGCCGCTGGTGAAGGCCGCGACCGGTGAGGTCGTCAGTGCCGAGGACCTCGGCGGCGGCGACCTGCACTCGCGCACGTCCGGCGTCACCGACCACCTGGCGGAGAACGACGCGCACGCGCTGCGGATGGTCCGCTCGATCATCTCCACCCTCGGTCCGCGCGCGCAGCGCCCGTGGGACGTCGCGCCCGTCGAGGCGCCGGTGGTCGACAGCGATCTCTACGGCGTCGTGCCCACGGACTCCCGGACTCCCTACGACGTGCGCGAGGTGATCGCGCGGGTCGTCGACGGCTCGAAGTTCCAGGAGTTCAAGAAGGAGTACGGGCAGACGCTCGTCACCGGCTTCGCGCGCATCCACGGCCACCCGGTCGGGATCATCGCGAACAACGGCATCCTCTTCGGCGAGTCCGCGGTGAAGGGCGCGCACTTCATCCAGTTGTGCGACAAGCGATCCATCCCGCTGGTCTTCCTGCAGAACATCACCGGCTTCATGGTCGGCCGCGAGTACGAGGCGGGCGGCATCGCCAAGCACGGCGCCAAGATGGTGACGGCGGTGGCCTGCGCGCGCGTCCCGAAGTTCACCGTGATCATCGGTGGCTCGTTCGGCGCCGGCAACTACTCGATGTGCGGCCGGGCGTACTCGCCGCGCTTCCTGTGGATGTGGCCCAACGCCCGCATCTCCGTGATGGGCGGGGAGCAGGCGGCGTCCGTGCTCGCGACCGTCCGCCGCGACCAGCTCGGCGACGAGTGGTCCGCAGAGGACGAGGAGGCGTTCAAGGCGCCGATCCGCCAGCAGTACGAGGACCAGGGCAACCCGTACTACTCGACCGCGCGGCTGTGGGACGACGGGGTCATCGACCCGCGTGACACGCGCACGGTGCTCGGGCTGGCGTTGTCCAGCGCGGCGAACGCGCCCATCGACGATGTTTCCTACGGCGTCTTCCGGATGTGATCATGTTCGACAGCGTTCTGGTGGCGAACCGCGGGGAGATCGCGGTCAGGGTGATCCGCGCGTTGCGGTCGCTCGGGATCCGTTCCGTCGCCGTGTACTCCGACGCGGACGCCGAGGCGTTGCACGTCAAGCTGGCCGACGAGGCCGTGCGGATCGGCCCCGCGGCCGCCCGCGAGAGCTACCTGTCCATCGAGAAGATCGTCACGGCCGCCGTGTCCACGGGCGCGCAGGCGATCCACCCCGGCTACGGCTTCCTCGCCGAGAACACCGCGTTCGCCGCGGCCTGCGACGCGGCGGGGATCGTGTTCGTCGGCCCGCCCGCGTCGGCGATCGACGCGATGGGCGACAAGATCCGCGCGAAGCTCACGGTGTCGGCGGCGGGCGTGCCCGTGGTGCCCGGCCGCACGCGCGAGAACATGTCCGACGACGAGCTCGTCGAGGCGGCCGCCGAGATCGGTTTTCCCGTGCTGCTCAAGCCTTCTGCGGGCGGTGGCGGCAAGGGCATGCGGTTGGTGCACGAGGACTCGGCGCTGCGCGAGGCGATCGAGTCGGCCCGGCGTGAGGCGCGCGGGTCGTTCGGTGACGACACGCTGCTGATCGAGCGGTTCATCACGAACCCGCGCCACATCGAGATCCAGGTCCTCGGCGACGCGCACGGCACCGTGATCCACCTCGGTGAGCGCGAGTGCAGCCTCCAACGGCGGCACCAGAAGATCATCGAGGAGGCGCCGTCGCCGTTCCTCACGCCCGAGGTGCGCGAGGCCATGGGCTCGGCGGCGGTGGACGCGGCCAAGTCCGTCGGCTACGTCGGCGCGGGCACGGTCGAGTTCATCGTGGACGGCACCTCCGGCGACTACTTCTTCATGGAGATGAACACCCGGCTGCAGGTCGAGCACCCGGTGACCGAGATGGTCACGGGCGTCGACCTCGTCGAGTGGCAGCTCCGCGTGGCGTCCGGCGAACCCCTCGACCTCGACGTCGAGCTGACCGGGCACTCGGTCGAGGCCCGCGTCTACGCCGAGGACCCGGCGCGCGGCTTCCTGCCGACCGGTGGCCGCGTCCTGGCGTTGAGCGAGCCGTCCGACGTCCGCGTGGACTCCGGGCTGTACGAGGGACTCGTCGTTGGTTCTGACTACGACCCGATGCTCGCCAAGGTCATCGCGCACGGCCGCACCCGCGAGGAAGCGCTGCGCAAGCTCGACCACGCGCTCGGCAAGATGGTGCTGCTCGGCGTCACCACGAACATCCCGTTCCTGCGGGCACTTCTGCGCGACGAGGACGTGCGCGCCGGCGCGCTGGACACCGGTCTGGTCGAGCGGAAGCTGGACGCGCTGACGTCCGCCGAGATCCCGGACGACGTGTACGTGGCGGCCGGTCTGGAGCGCTCGCTGCAGCCGCACGGCGACGACCCGTGGGACCAGCCCGGAGGCTGGCGCGTCGGTGAGCACGCCTGGACGACCTGGCGGATCAACGACGTCGACGTGCGCGTGCGCGGCGAGGAAGTCGTTGTGGGCGCCGGAGAACCGGTTCGTGCCCGGGCCCGTCGTGAAGGCGCCGACCTGCTCGTCGGCTCGCGCCGCTACTCGATGGCCCGCGACGGCGACGTGCTGTGGCTGGGCCACGACGGAGCCTCCTGGGCGCTGGTCGAGGCGGAGTTCCTGGTCGGCGCGGCCGAGGGCGCTCAGGCGTCCGGCGGCCCGGTGAAGTCGCCGATGCCGGGAACGGTTCTGGTGGTGCGAGCCCAGCAGGGCGAGGAAGTGACCGCCGGTCAAGCGTTGTTCGTGGTCGAGGCCATGAAGATGGAGCACACCGTGACCGCACCGGTCGACGGCGTGCTCGCCGAAGTGAACGTGCAAGCAGGCCAGCAGGTCGCACTCGACCAGGTACTGGCCCTCGTCGTCTCTCACGAGGAGTGACAGCAATGTTGGACTTCAGGCTCCCGAGCGAGTACGAGGACCTGCGCAAGACCGTCGAGGAGTTCGCGCGCGACGAGGTCGCCCCGGTCATCGGTGACTTCTACGAGCGCTGCGAGTTCCCGTACGAGATCGTCGCGAAGATGGGGCAGATGGGCCTGCTCGGCCTGCCGTTCCCCGAGGAGCACGGCGGCATGGGCGGTGACTACTTCGCCCTGTGCGTCACGCTGGAGGAGCTCGCGCGCGTCGACTCGTCCGTGGCGATCACGGTGGAGGCCGCGACCTCGTTGGGCGCCATGCCCATCTACCGCTTCGGCACCGACGAGCAGAAGGCCGAGTGGCTGCCCTCGCTGACGTCGGGCCAGAAGCTCGGCGCGTTCGGCCTCACCGAGCCGGGCTCCGGTTCCGACGCGGGCGGCCTCGTCACCACCGCGCGCCTCGACGGCGACGAGTGGGTCATCAACGGCACCAAGGCGTTCATCACGAACTCCGGCACGGACATCACCGGCCTGGTGACGGTCGCGGCGGTCACGGGCACGCAGCCCGACGGCCGCAAGGAGATCTCCTCGATCATCGTCCCGTCCGGCACCCCGGGCTTCACGGTGTCGAAGAAGTACTCCAAGGTCGGCTGGAACGCCTCCGACACCCGCGAACTGTCCTTCCAGGACTGCCGCGTGCCCGCCGCGAACCTCCTCGGCACCCGCGGCCGCGGTTTCGCCCAGTTCCTGCGCACGCTCGACGAGGGCCGCGTCGCCATCGCCGCGCTGTCGGTCGGCCTCGCCCAGGGCTGCGTGGACGAGTCGGTCCGCTACGCCCACGAGCGCGAGACGTTCGGCAACAAGATCGGGACGTACCAGGCGATCCAGTTCAAGATCGCCGAGATGGAGGCCCGCGTGCACACCGCGCGCCTGGCCTACTACGAGGCCGCGTCCCGGATGCTGCGCGGCGAGCCGTTCAAGAAGCAGGCGGCCATCGCGAAGCTGGTCTCGTCCGAGGCGGCGATGGACAACGCCCGCGACGCCACGCAGATCTTCGGCGGCTACGGGTTCATGAACGAGTACCCGGTCGGCCGCTTCTACCGCGACGCCAAGATCCTGGAGATCGGCGAGGGCACCTCCGAGGTGCAGAAGATGCTGATCGCCCGCGAGCTCGGTCTTTAGTCCATTCCATCTAAACAGTGTCAAAACGCCGGTTCGAATGACTCTGTCCGGCTACCGTCGTCTGCCTTCCGCACGAGTGTGAGGGTGCAGATGACAGGTAGCCGGACAGAGCCCGTTTTCCCGGGTTCGAACGTTCTTCTCGAGGTCATTCGCGGTCTTTGTGACCGGCCCGGTTTCTTCTACCGGAGCAAGACCGAGGAAGTAGTCGGTGACCAGCCACTTCCGTTGCTCTACCTGGAGAGCGAAGCCAGTCCGACGCCATTTCTGCGCGCTCTCGAGCACAAGCTCGACGAGGGGCGCCCGGCAATACCGCACGCCTATGTCGACGTGTCCTCCGTGCGGGCGGAAGTTGACAAAAGATGGCCACCGGAAGCGCGCGAGACACCGCCGTTGTTGCCGTTGCTGGACGTCCTGAGCCGGCAGTTGTCCGAGGTCCACGTCGGCACCGAACGGCTGACCCGGTTCGACCACTACCGGCTCGTCGACTGGCTGACGAGCAAGCGGCTGCCGCGCAAACCCGGCCGTGACGACCGGGCGAGCGTCATCGAGCTGCTGCGGCACTGGACAGGCAGGACCCCGCAAGACGGCGAGTCGGTCAACCGGGCCGTCGACGCGTTCATCCCGGGTCTCGTGACGAGGCTGGGGCTCGGGCTCGTCGCGTGGATCGGCAGCAAGGTGGGCTTCCGGTGGCTCGCGAGGCGGGTGCCGGGGCTCGCGCGCGAGTCGAAGTGGTTCATGCGCGGGCAGAACTTCGCGCTGCCGAACCACTCCATCGAGTTCTTCGGGTTCGCCGAGCGCCTCACGCTGGGCCGCCGCGAGTCGGAGAACGAGGAACAGATCAAGCTGCTGCTCGTCCACGCGTTCCTGGAGGACCTGCGGATCTCCTACCGGCGCCGCCGCCGGTTCACGCCGCGCCGGGCCGGGTGGCGACGCACCGCCTACATCCCCGTGCTGCTCGACGGCGTCACCGAGGACAACGGCGGCTGGGAGCTGCTGGAGCTGATCAACGACGTCCGCAACGAGACGGGCGAGCTCGACCCGTTGCTGGTGATCGCGGCCAGCTCGGTCCAGCCGGCGTTGTCGGGGCGGCTCGGCACCACGCCGGTCGCGCCGGACGAGACCGCGGAGGCGTTGACGACCTGGCGGGAGGAGCTGCCGCGCAAACGGCAGATGCTCGCCCCGGACGCCCGCTACCTGATGATCAAGCTGCCCTTCCCGAACCCCGAGAAGAAGAAGTGGAAGGGAGTGCCCGCGTTCACCGCGGCCCCGGTGCGGTGGCTCGCGAAGTCGCGGCGGCTGGAGGCGATCATCGCGGCCGTCGTCCTGGTGCTGCTCGTGCCGGGGTTCGTGGCGGTGCAGAACAACGTGCGGGCGAACTGCTCGATCGTCGGCGCCGCGATCTCACCGGGCGTGTCGACGCGGCTGATGGACGTCGGTGGCAACGTCGAGTGCCTGGGCTACAGCGACAACAGCGGTCAGGTCTTCGGCTCGAACGAACGGCTGCGGTGGACGCAGCAGGCGGTGTTCGCGCAGAACGAGGAGGCGGAGCGGCTGCACGACTCGGAGCCCGCGCGCCCGCTCGTGTCGTTGCTCTACTTCTCGAGCCTCACCCACAAGGACAGCAACCCCGACGCCGACCACTCCCGCGCGGAGGAGCTGGAGGGAATGCTGCTCAAGCAACGGCAGCAGAACGACAGGTCGAGCTCCGGGCCGTTGCTGCGCGTCGTCGTCGCGAACGGCGGCGGCAAGATGGGCCGCGCGGACGACGTGCTGTCGGAGATGCTGATCCCGTTGCTGGAGAAGGACCCCAGCATCATCGGCGTGGTCGGGCTCGACCGCAGCGTCGAGCAGACCCAGAAGGTCATCAGCGCGCTCGGGTCGTTCGGCGTGCCGACCATCGGCACCACGCTGACCGAGGCGTCACTGCCGAAGCTCTCGACGACGTACTTCCAGCTCATCCCCGGCAACGTCCGGCAGGCCGACCTCGTGAGGAGGTACGCGCAGCACGTCGGCGCGACCAAGGTGGTGATCCGCCACCCGAGACTCGGCGGCACGGACGTCTACCTCGACAACCTCGTGAACGTGCTGGGGCAGGAGCTGGGCAGGGAGAAGGTGCCCTACGAGGCGCTCGAGTGGGTGAACAGCCCGCAGGAGGTGCCGTCGCAGTGCGTCGAGGACCACTCCAGCGAGCTGGTGTTCTTCGCGGGCCGTGAGGAGCACTTCGGCGAGTTCCTGCAGGCCGTCGGCAAGGACTGCTACGACAAGAACCGCCTGCCGCGCATCCTGGCTGACGACGCGATCATCCGGTTCATCGCGCAGAAGGCCAGCCGCACGCGGGACTCGCTGGCGGGCATGCGCGTGTCGTACGTGAGCATGGCCGGGCTCGTCGTGCTCGCCGGAAAGTCGTGCGTGGAGGGCAGGCCCGACCAGAAGGTGCGCGGCGGCCTGCCGCTCGACGCCTTCTGCGCGGGGTACAGCAGGCTGGCGACCGAGATCCAGGAGTCCGGGCTGCCCGCGGAGGACCGGCCCGCCAAGCCGTGGCCGGGTGAGCACATGGCGGTCGCCTACGACGCGGCCGGGCTGTTCCTCGACACCGTGGGCAACGCCCAGGCCCGGCTGGCCGGGGGCACCCCGCACCGCGGCGCGATCGCCGGTGAGCTGCGCGAGCTGGAGTACTTCGGCGCCACGGGACGCACGAACTTCAAGGCGTCGAGGGTAGGGGAGACGCGGAACTTCACGATCCTGGAGATCGCGAACATCCACGACTTCGAGCAGCAGCCGACGTGCGTGTTCCTGACCGGTGACCTCTACGGCCCGGACTCGCCGAAGCTGCCGAACGGGTGCCCCGCCTAGGCCCTCGGCCGCGACCGTCGCGGCCGAGACCTGCAGGACAGGGCCTAGAGCTTCGGCACCGCGCGGTCGATGATCGAGGCGAAGTCGGTCGACCTGGGGAGCGTGCCGAACGCGACTCCCCAGTCGCCGCCGAGCCGTGACCCGAGGAACGCGTCCGCGACCGCGGGATGCCCGTGCTTCACCAGCAACGCACCCTGCAGGATCAGCGCCATCTTCTCGACGACCCGCCGGGCCTGCGACTCGTCCACATCGGACAGTGCGGTGCCCAGCTCGGTCAACGCCTCGTCGACCCGCCGGTCGACCCCGCTGACGGCGGCGAGGAACTCCTGCACCGACTCGGGTTCCTTCTTCATCGCGCGCAGGACGTCGAGCGCGGCGACGTTGCCGGAGCCCTCCCAGATCGACATCAGCGGCGACTCGCGGAACAGTCGCGGCATCCCGCTGTCCTCGATGTAGCCGTTGCCGCCCAGGCACTCCAGCGCCTCGGCCGCGTGCACCGGGCCGCGTTTGCAGACCCAGTACTTGGCGACCGCGAGCCCGAGCCGCGGCCGGTGCTCGGCGAGCCACATCGCGGTCGTGGTCGCCGCCTCGGACTCGATCGCGAGGTCCGCCAGCACGTTGCGCATGGCGGGCTGGTCGATCAGGTAGCTGCCGAACGCCTTGCGGTGCGCGGCGTGGTGCGCGGCCTGCCGCAGCCCGAGGCGCATGCCCGCCGCCGTGCCGAGGATGCAGTCGAGGCGGGTCATGTTGACCATCTCGATGATGGTCCGCACCCCGCGGCCCTCCTCGCCGACCCGGTGCGCGAAGGCCTCGTCGTACTCGATCTCGGCGGACGCGTTGGACTTGTTGCCCAGCTTGTCCTTGAGGCGCTGCAGGAAGAACCGGTTGCGCGTGCCGTCCGGGAGCACCCGCGGCACGAGGAAGCACGTCAGCCCGGCGGGTGTCCGGGCGAGCGTCAGGAACACGTCCGACATCGGCGCCGAGGTGAACCACTTGTGCCCGGTCAGCACGTAGCCGTCGGTGACGGCCCGGGCGACCGTGGTGTTCGCGCGGACGTCCGACCCGCCCTGCTTCTCGGTCATCGACATGCCGGCGATCAGGCCCTGCTTGGTCAGCGGCGCCTTGAGCCCGTAGTCGTAGTTCCGTGCGGTGAGAAGGGGTTCGTAACTTTCGGCCAGTTCCGGCGCCGCGCGCAAAGCGGGCACGGACGCGTAAGTCATCGAAATCGGGCATCCGTGGCCGGCCTCGACCTGGGACCACACGTAGAACCTGGCCGCGCGCTCCAAGTGCCCACCGTCGACATAGGCGTGCAAACCGTGCGAAACGGCGACGTTCATCAGTTCGTGCCACGCAGGGTGGAACTCGACCTCGTCGATCCGGTTCCCATAGCGGTCGTGCGTGTGCAGCGCGGGCGGGAAAGCGTTTGCGAGCCTGCCGTGCTCCTGCCACTCGTGGCTGCCGGCGAGCCTGCCGAGGGTGTGCAGTTCGGCGTCGTCGACCCAGCTGAGCAGGGCAGGGTCGTCCGCGACGTCGTGACCGCTCAGCGGCGGAACCTGGTTGGTCACCTCGTGCGTTGCCATGCCCGCACGTTACTACTCGCAAGTAACTTCGGACAGGGTGCGCGGAAAGATCGCTGGCCCATTCGGGCTTTTGGGCGCGACAACGGCGGTGACGAGGAATAACGTCGTTCTGGTGAGTGACCATGGGCACAGCTCGGCCGTGGCTGCGCTGAGCGCGCAGTACGCCGCGATGCGCGAAGGTGCGCCAGTGCGGCTCGCGAAGAAGACGTCGAACCTCTTCCGGTTCCGGGCCGACCAGGCCGGCGGGCTCGACGTCGGCAGGTTCGACCAGGTCCTGTCCGTGGACCCGGTCGGACGCACCGCACAGGTGCAGGGCATGACCACCTACGAGAACCTCGTCGCCGCGACACTTCCGCACGGCCTGATGCCGTTAGTGGTGCCGCAGCTCAAAACCATCACCATCGGCGGTGCCGTGGCGGGACTCGGCATCGAGTCCTCGTCCTTCCGCAACGGGCTGCCGCACGAGTCCGTGCGGGAGCTGGAGATCCTCACCGGCGACGGCGAGGTGGTCGTCGCCAAACCGGACGACGACCTGTTCCGCGCGTTCCCCAACTCCTACGGGACGCTCGGCTACGCGCTGCGCCTGGAGATCGAGCTGGAGCCGGTGCGCCAGTACGTCCGCCTGCGGCACGTGCCGTTCGGCTCGTTCGAGGAGTGCGCCGCCGTCATCGAGGAGGTCTGCGAGGACGGCTCGGCGGACTTCGTCGACGGCACCGTGTTCTCCCGGGGCGAGATGTACCTGACGTTGGGCCACTACGCCGACATCGCGCCCTACACGTCGGACTACACCGGCAACCAGATCTACTACCGGTCCATCCAGAAGCGCCGCACGGACCACCTCACGATCCACGACTACCTGTGGCGCTGGGACACCGACTGGTTCTGGTGCTCGCGGGCGTTCGGCGCGCAGAACCCGGTCGTCCGTCGCATGTGGCCGAAGCGCTACCTGCGTTCGGACGTGTACCGCAAGCTGGTCGCCAAACACCGGCAGCTGCGGCCGCGCACGGACGTCGAGCCGGTGATCCAGGACGTCGAGATCCCGATCGGGGGACTCGCCGACTTCCTCGACTTCTTCGACCGCGAGATCGGCATCTCGCCGGTGTGGCTGTGCCCGGTCCGCCTGCGTGACAACGCGGGCTGGCCGCTGTACCCGATGGACGCGGACAAGCTGTACGTGAACGTCGGCTTCTGGTCGGAGGTCCCGGTACGACCGGGGGAGAAGATGGGTGACCGCAACCGGCTGATCGAGCGCGAGGTGGCGCGGCTGGGCGGCCACAAGTCGCTGTACTCGGACTCCTACTACACCGAGGACGAGTTCTGGCGGCACTACAACGGTTCGCACTACCGGTCCGTGAAGGCCCGGTACGACCAGACGAACCGCCTGCCTGATCTGTACGCCAAGTGTGTCAGGGGACGATGAATGCGGTTGGCCTCCATTTTCCAGCGCATCACCGGTGGCAACGACGTTCGCTTCAAGGCCTACGACGGCAGTGCCGCCGGGCCTGACTCCGCTCCGGTCTCGATCGACATCAGGACGCCGGAAGCCTTGTCCTACCTGGCCTCCGCGCCAGGTGAGCTCGGCCTCGCCCGCGCCTACGTGACCGGTCACCTGGAGATACTCGGCGACGTGCACGCCGGTCTCTCCCAGCTCTCCGAGTTCTCACTGCGCGAACTGCCCGTGCTGCAACGGGTCGAGCTGCTCCGGTTCCTGGGGCGGATCCGGTTCTCGCACAAGGTGGTGCCTCCGCCGCAGGAGACCCGCCTGCACGGCATGCGTCACTCGAAGGCCCGCGACTCGCAGGCCATCGCCCACCACTACGACGTCTCGAACCAGTTCTACGCGTGGGTCCTCGGCCCGTCGATGGCCTACACGTGCGCGGTCTACCCGACTCTCGAGTCCACTTTGGAAGAAGCGCAGTTCGAGAAGCACGACCTCGTGGCGCGCAAGCTGGGGTTGAAGTCCGGCATGAAGCTGCTGGACGTCGGCTGCGGCTGGGGCGGCATGGTCATGCACGCCGCCCGCGAGTACGGCGTGCGCGCGATCGGCGTGACGTTGTCGCGCAACCAGGCGGAGTTCGCACAGAAGGCGATCGTCGAGGCGGGCCTGTCCGACCTCGCCGAGGTGCGGCACCTCGACTACCGCGACGTGCGCGAGACGGGGTTCGACGCGGTGTCGTCGATCGGCCTGACCGAGCACATCGGCAAGGCGCAGCTGCCGGCGTACTTCACGTCGCTGTACCGGAAGCTGAAGCCGGGCGGGCGGCTGCTCAACCACTGCATCACCCGTCCGGACAACAAGCAGAGAGCCCTGTCCGGGCCGTTCATCAACCGGTACGTGTTCCCGGACGGCGAACTGGTCGGGCCGGGGCACCTCGTGTCGCAGATGCACGACGCCGGGTTCGAGGTGCGGCACGAGGAGAACATCCGCGAGCACTACGCCCTGACCCTCGCCGCCTGGGGCCGCAACCTGGAGGCGCACTGGGACGAGGCCGTGGAGGAGGTCGGGGAGGCCCGGGCCCGGGTGTGGCGGCTGTACCTGGCGGCGTCACGGCTCGGGTTCGAGCGCAACAACATCCAGCTGCACCAGATCCTCGGGGTGAAGCTGGACGGGACGACGTCGCACATGCCGTTGCGCCCGGACTGGCTGTCCTGATCTTCGGCAAACCTCAAGAGTGATCTTCGGCAGATGTGCAGTGTGCGGTTCGGCAGATGTGCAGCAGCTAACTCGGCAGATGTGCAGTGAGCAGTTCGGCAGATGTGCATTCGACCGGTATGGTGAAGGGATGAGGGAAGCTGTTGACTATGTCCCTCGACGTGCGGCGGAGCTCGTGGCCGAGGCGTTGCTGGACACGCGCGTCGTAGTGCTGAACGGTGCGCGTCAGGTTGGTAAGAGCACCTTGGCCGAGAAGGTGCTCCGCCAGCACGGTGGAGCCGCCCGGTACCTGGACCAGGGACCGGTTCGCGCGATCGCCGAGGCAGACCCCGGCGCCTTCGTTCAGCACGACGGCCTGCTGCTGATCGACGAGGTGCAGCGCGTGCCCGACCTGTGGCTGGAGATCAAGCACACGGTCGATCGGGATCCGCGACCTGGAAGGTTCCTGCTCACGGGCTCGGCCCGGCTGCTGGCTCTGAAGGAACTGCCGGATGCCCTGCCTGGCCGTTCGGAGACGGTCGAGCTGTGGCCGCTGTCGCAGGGCGAGATCGACGGCACGACGGACGGGTTCGTGGACTCGGCTTTCGTGCGAGGCCCAGAGCTGCGCGCCGAGTGGCATGAGCTGCGCAAGAAGGACTACTTGGCACGAGCACGGCGCGGGGGCTATCCGGAAGCGTTGCTTCGCGAAAGCCCCCGACGTCGCACCAAGTTCTTCGAGGGGTACCTGGCCGACCTCATGGCGCGCGACGTGAAGCAGGTCGCCGACATCGAAAAGGCGAGCGACATGCGCAAGCTGATGTCGCTCCTTGCTGCGCAAACAGCGGGCATGCTGAGCTTCAACCGGCTCGCCGGCGAACTCGGGCTCAGCACGAACACGGTGAAGCGATACGTGGAGATCCTCGAAACGATCTACCTCGTGCGAACGGTGCCTGCGTGGTCGGCCAAAGCCACGACCCGTGCGGTGGCGACGCCGAAGGTGCTCTTCGTCGACTCCGGGATCGCCGCGCACCTCGGTGCCGACGAGGGCGCGCTGCTGGAGAACTTCGTGCTGGGGGAACTCGCTCGTCAGCTCACGTGGTCGGAGACACGGGCGACTCTGCACCACTACCGCGATCGCGATCAATACGAGGTCGATGCGGTGCTGGAGGACCATCTCGGCCATGTGATCGGTATCGAGGTCAAGGCCGCGGAGTCCGTCCGGACGGACGACTTCCGCGGCCTGCGGTTGCTGCAACGACGTCTGGGTGACAGGTTCCTCGCCGGCTTCGTGCTCTACTCCGGAGAGTTCTCGGGCAGCTTCGGCGACGGCATGACCTGCCTACCGATCTCGGCCCTCTGGACCACCTAGTGGTGTGACTCGGAACGTCGGCGAGGTGATCCACGCTCAGCAGGGCACCTCGCGGTGTCGCCCCCACGTCCCGTACAACCAGTACGAGGACGTGGGGGCGACACCACGATGCACCCGTCTGACCGGGAATTCCCCCGGCAACGTTCCGAGCCACACCACTAGCTCAGCCGGCTCACGATCTGCTTGGCCGTGTTGGACGGGATCGCGAACCCGATCCCCACGCTCCCGGCCTCCCCGCTGCTCGACGCCGGCGAGTAGATCGCCGAGTTGATCCCGACCAGCTCACCGGCCGCGTTCACCAGCGCCCCACCGGAGTTGCCGGGGTTGATCGACGCGTCGGTCTGGATCGCCTGGTACGACACGGAAGACGAGCGGCGGGTCTCGCCCGGCACGGTCACCTTGCGGTCCAGCGCGGACACGATGCCGGTCGTCACGGTGCCCTGCAGGCCGGACGGCGAGCCGATGGCCATCACCGCGTCGCCGACCTTCACCGAGTCCGAGTCCGCCCACTTGATCGGCGTCAGGCCCGACGCGCCGGAGACCTGCAGCACGGCGAGGTCCGAGGTGGCGTCCGTGTTGACGACGGTGGCGGGGAGCTCGCGGCCGTCGTTGAACTTCACCGTGATCTGGCCGCCGGCGGAGGCGACGACGTGGTTGTTGGTCAGGATCTTGCCGTCGGCGGAGAGGATCACGCCGGAGCCGAGGCCGTTGCCGACGTTCACCTGCACCACCGAGGGCAGCACGTCGGTGGCGACGTTGCTCCAGTCCAGTGTGGACGTGTTGGAGATCGTCTGGGCGGAGACGGAGGTCGACGTGGGGGTGCTGTCCGGCGAGGCGATCACCGCTCCGGTGACGCCTCCGAACAGGCCGGCGACGAGTGCCGCGGCCGTGAGCATCGGGGCCGTGCGGCGCCAGAACTTCGGGGCGACGACGGCGGGCTGCGGTTCCACCAGTGACCCGCTCATCGCGGGGAAGCTCTGCTCGGTCATGACTCCACGATGGACCCCGACCTTGTGAGCAACCTGTGCCGAAACCCTCGAAAACCCTGATAAGAACTAGCTGAGAAGCAGCGAGGAGATCTCTGAGACGGACAGCGCGGGGCCGAAGTACGGGCCCTGTGCTCCCGTCACGCCCAGCTCCGCCAGCCGTGACGCCTCGGCGGCGGTGCGCACCCCGTCGGCGTACAGCGGCAGCCGCAGCATCGCCGCCCACTGCAGCAGGGCGACGGCGGCGGTCTCCTCCATCCGGAGCGCTTCGGCGCTGAAGGCGTGGGCGACGGCGCTGTTGAACTTCAGGCCGCTCCACGGCAGCACGCGCAGCCGGCCGACGCCGACGTTGCCGCCGCTCACCTGGTCGACCACGAGGCCGATGCCGCGCTCGGTGAGGATCGTGAGCTCTTCGAGCTGGTCGTCGTTCAGCAACGTGGGGACGTGCTCGTGCAGTTCGAAGCGCAGCAACGACGTGGGCAGGCCCGTCCGGTCCAGCACGCGCACGACCTCGGCGACGAGCTCGGGCTCCTGGCAGAGCCGCAGGGGCAGGTCGATCGTCAGCTGGGGCGTGCGGGAGCCGAGTGCCTGGTGCCACTCGTTCATCTGCGTGCACGCCTCTTCGAGGGCCCAGCGCGCGAGCCGCACGATCATGCCGTTGCCGGTCGCTTGGCCCAGGAACATCTCGGGGCACAGCACGCCCCGCTCGGGGTGGTCCCAGACGATCTTGGCTTCCAGGGCGAGCACCGAGGAGTCGGCCAGCGAGCGCACCGGCAGGTAGTCGATGCGGAACTGGTTCTCCTCCAGCGCGCCGGGAATCGACGCCGCGAGCGCGTACCTCTCCTTGTCGCGCTGGTCGCGTTCCTTGTCGTACAACGCCCACTGCGCCTTGCCGTCGCGCTTGGCCCAGGTGACCGTCACGTCCGCCGCGCGCAGCAGGTCCGCCGCGTCACCGCCGCGGGCCGCGCGCGGGACGATGCCGATGCTGGTCGTCACGCCGACGCCGTGGCCGCCGATCCAGGTCGCCTCCTCCAGGAGCGCGGTGAACTCGTCGACCAGCGCGATCACAGAGGTGGTGTCGCGCGGGTCCCGGACCAGGACGCCGAACTCGTCCTCGCCGATGCGCGCGACCTTGGCGACCTCCTCGGGGAACACCGCCCGCAGGTGCGTCGCGACGTGCATCAGCACCCGGTTGCCCGTCTCGTGCCCGAACGCGTCGTTGATGCCGCGGAACCCGTCGATGTCGACCTGCACGAGCGCGAGCGTCTCCGGGCCCTTCGACCCGACGGCGCCCTCCAGCCAGCCGAGGAACTGCGCGCGGTTCGGCAGGCCGGTCTGCACGTCGTTGAGGCTCTGCCGCACGAGCTGGGACTGCAGCGCGCGCATCTCGCTCATGTTCTCGATCATCGTGACGAGGTACGGCGGCGTGCCGTCCTCCTCGCGCACCACCGAGATCGCCATGTGCGTCTGGATCGTCTCGCCGTCGCTGCGGACCATCCGCTTCTCGACCCGGATGTTGTCGTGCTCGGACGCGATCAGCTGCTTCGTGAGCTGCCGCAGCCCCTCCCGGTCGTCCGGGTGCACGAAGTCGCGGCCGCTCATCTTGCGGACGTCGTCGTGCTTGTGGTCGAGCATCGCGAGCAACGCCTCGTTGACGTCGATGATCTCGCCCTTGAGGTCGCTCACGACGATGCCGAACGCCGCGCTCTCGAAGATCGCCCGGAACTTCGCCTCGCTCGCCCTGACGGCGGCCTCCGCCTGGCGCATCGTGGTGATCGCGGCCGTGCGGCTGAGCTCCTGCTGGTCGAGCGTGCGGTCGCGCAGCCCCTCCGCGTACCCGGCGGCAAGGGCCGCGAGCTGGGCAGGCGTGGTCGGGGTGCGCTCACTGAGGATCGTGAGCGACTGCTCCAGCGTCGCGGAGGCGATGAAGTCGTGCTCGACCATCGACCGGCCGATCTGCCGCGCCTCGCGCACACCACCGCTGAGCAACTGCTCGACGTAGCTCGCGAGCAGTCGCTCGAGCTTCTCGCGCGTGAAGTTCGCGACGAGGGTGGTGGAGATCGCCGCTGCCCATGCAACGGCGGGCTCTCGGCTGTCGACCATGTTCATTCAGCTTCAGGTGGCCATTCGTGGAGACCGGGGTGAACTGCTGAGCGGCTGACGAGGTAGCCCACCGGGAGTGGGTCCAACCGGCAAGCTTACTGATCAGTCAGAACCTGTCCAACCGAACCTCGAATCCCGGTCAGGAATCGACGGATCGACCACGAATTCACTCGTTTGAACTAATGAATCACCTTGCTGAAGGCTAGCGGGCCAATTGTGAGGGGGTCTGTCTCCACGTCGAACAACGGTGTGTAACCAGTCGCCAGGTACAACCCTTTCGCCTCCGGCTGGCGCGGCCCGGTGGTGAGGTAGATCCTGTTGTACCCAAACGTTCTTGCCTCGTTCTCGAGCTCCACGAGCACCCGGCGCGCCAATCCACGCCTGCGGTGGTGCGAATGGGTCCAAATCCTCTTCATCTCGGCTGTTTCGGCGTCGTACCGCTTGAACGCACCACCGGCGACGGCCACACCGGATTCCATCAACAGGAGGAACTGTCCGTTCGGCGGTTCGAACACGTCCGCCGGTCGTTGCATCTCCTCTGCGCCCATCGGACCGTAACGAGACGTGTATTCGTACGTGAGCTCAGCGACCAATGGCGCCGCTTCCGGATCCGATTGCCGGACGCGGCGCACTTCGAGAGTCGTCATGCGGCGTTCGCCCGGTCGCGCTTGGCGACCTCCTCGCGCACGATCGGGATCACGTACCGGCCGAAGTCGATCGCGTCGTCGAGCAGGTCGTAGCCGCGCGCGGACAGGATGTCGACGCCCAGGTCGTAGTAGTCCAGCAACGCCTGCGCGACGGTCTCGGGCGTGCCGACCAGCGCGTTGGAGTTGCCCGCGCCGCCGGTCGCCTTCGCGGTGGGCGTCCACAGTGCGCGGTCGAACCGCTCACCGCGTTCCGCGACGGCCAGGAGCCGCTGCGACCCGGTGTTCTCCGGGTTCGTCAGCGAATGGCGGCGGCTCAACGGCCCGTTCGCCTTGCGCGCCTCGATCCGGTCGACCGTGCGGTGCGCCTTCTCCCAGGCGAGCTCCTCGGTCGGCGCGATGATCGGCCGGAACGCGACCTGGATGCGCGGCACGTCGGTCCGTCCGGCGTCCCTCGCGGCCTGCTTCACCGACTCGATCTGCTGCGCGGTCTCGGCCAGCGGCTCGCCCCACAGGCAGAAGATGTCGGCCTCCGCGCCACCCGCCGCGTAGGCCGCGGGCGAGGAACCGCCGAACGACACGTTCGGGCGCGGCTGCTGCACGGGGAACACGTCGCTCACGAAGTCCGCGAAGTGGTAATGCTCGCCGTCGTGGTCGAACGCGGACCTGCTGGTCCACGCCTTCTTGACGATCTGGATGTACTCGCGGGTGCGGCTGTAGCGCTGGTCCTTGGACAGGTAGTCGCCCTCGCGCTGCTGCTCGTGGTCCGTGCCGCCGGTGATGAAGTGCACGGTCAGCCGGCCGTCGCTGATCTGGTCGAGCGTCGCGAACGTCTTGGCCGCGAACGTCGGGTAGCTGACGTTCGGGCGGTGGGCCAGCAGGATCTGCAGCTTGTCGAGCTTGCTGGCGAGGTAGGCGGCCGCCGCCGACGGTTCCGGCGCGCCCGACCCGTACGCGAACAGCACGCGGTCCCACCCGTGCTCCTCGTGCGCCCTGGCGAGCCTGAGCGTGTAGTCCTTGTCGAACGCGCCGCTGGACGAGCGCGGCGTCGTTTCCGATCCGTCGTTCGTGGCGGCGATCCCGAGAAACTCAACTGGCATGACCGAATCCCCAGAACTGGTAGTGGGAGTGGGGGCGCGTTGAGGGAGGCGCGCCTTCGAGTGCACACCTCGGCCGGGGAAGTCGCAACGACGTCCACAGAGCGGGATTTGCTTGCACGCGCGGGGTACCGTGGTGGTGTTCGCGTTGAGGGGCGCGGCTCGTTTCTCGTTGTCCTCCAACGGAAAGACGCGCATGCGCTCACTCGTCGTGATCGGTGGCGGCCCTCGTGCCGCCGGCCTGCTGGAACGCATCGCCGCCCAGTCGCCCACGGTGCCGCTGGCCGTGCACGTGGTCGACCCGTTCCCGCCCGGCGCGGGCCGGGTGTGGCGGCACGCCCAATCCCCGTTGCTGCGCATGAACTCCATGGCCGAGGACGTGACGGTCTTCACGGACTCGTCGTTCGACGGTGCCGGCCCGATCCGTCCCGGTCCCTCGCTCGCCGAGTGGACCGACGTCGACCCGACGGCGTTCCCGTCACGTCAGGTGCAGAGCCGGTACCTGGAGTGGTTCTTCGACCACGTCAGGAAATCTCTGCCTCCGAACATCTCTGTGACCGTGCATCGGGCGACGGCGTTGAAGGTCGTCGGCAACCGGGTGTGGCTCGACAACGGGGAGTCGTTGAACGCGGACGTGCTCGTGCTCGCGCTGGGGCACCTCGACGCCGAGCTCGAACCCGAGCACCGCAAGCTCGCCGAGCACGCGGCGGAGCACGGCCTGACCTACGTGCCGCCGCTGTACTCGGCCGACGCGGACCTGTCGGCGGTGTCCGGTGACGTGGTGCTGCGCGGGTTCGGGCTGGCGTTCATCGACCTGATGGTGCTGTTGACCGAGGGGCGCGGCGGCCGGTACGTGCGCGGCCCGGAGGGACTTTCCTACGTGCCATCGGGTCTGGAGCCGACGCTGTACGTGGGCTCACGCCGTGGCGTCCCGTACCACTCGAAGACCGGCTACCGGCTGCAGGGAACGCGCCCGGCGTTGCCGCACTTCTTCGTCGCGGACACCTTGCAGGGAAAGGAACTGGACTTCCGCGGCGACGTGTGGCCGTTGATGGCCAAGGAGATCGCGTGGGGCCACTACCACGAGCTGTTCACCGGCCACCCCGGTCTGGTGCGGATGCCGTTCGTGGAGTTCGCCGCCTCGTTCACCGCCTTGCCCTGGTACAGCGAGGAGATGCGGGAGCTGGAAGAGCTCGCCGTGCCCGATCCGGCCGACCGCATCGACTTCGAACGCCTCGACCGCCCGCTGGCCGGCGTGACGTTCGCGACCGCCGAGGAGTTCCAGGAGCACCTGCGCGCGTACGTCGAGGCGGACGTCACCCGGCGCTCGGACCCCCGGCACAGCGCCGACCTGGGGGCGTTCCTGGCACTGCTGTCGGTCTACGGCCAGCTGGCGGGCCTCATGCCGTTCGACGGCTGGTGGCACGGCTACTTCAGCTACCTGGCCTCGGGCCCGCCGCCGGACCGGCTGGAGGAGCTGCTGGCGTTGTCGCGCGCGGGGATCGTGCGGTTCCTCGGCGCCGACATGTGGGTGGACGCGGAGGAGGACGCCTTCGTGGCGGGCAGCGCGACGACGCCGGACGTGTTGCGCGCCAACGGGTTGATCGAGGCCCGGCTGCCCACGCACTCGTTGTCGCGCACGGCTGACCCGGTGCTGAGGTCGTTGCGCGCGGTCGGCGACGTCTCCGAGGACGCCGCCGGACTGGTGCGGGTGTCGCCGGTCGGCCGTCTGATCAACGAGCACGGTGACGAGGACCCGACCAGGTTCGCGGTCGGGCCCTACACGACGGGGAAGGCGTTCGCGGCGTTCGCACGGCCTCAGACGAACGCGCCCGCGTTCCGGCAGAACGACGTGCTGGCGCGGGAGATCCTGTCGGTGCTAGGCGACTGAGGTGTAGCGCCCCTGGTGCCGCACCAGGGGCGTGGCGATGTCGGAGTGCGTGATGTCCAACGGCTCCCCGACCAGCGCCACGTGGTCGCCGACCGCGATCCGCCGCGAGGTCCTGCACCGCAACCGGACCGGTGCGTCCAGCAGCCACGGCACGCCGTCGTCGTCCTCCTGCCAGCGGGTGCCGGGCCCGAACCGGTCGACGCCCTTGGTGGCGAACAGGTCGGCGAGCCCGGTCTGCGCGGCCTCCAGCAGGTGCACGGCGAACAGGGGAGCGGTCCGCAGCACCGGCCACACCGAGGCGCCCTCGCCGATCCACACGACGACGAGCGGCGGTTCGAAGCTCACCGACGTGAACGAGGAGACCGTCGTGCCGACCGGGCCTTCCGCGCCGGTGGCCGTGACGATCGTGACGGCCTGGGCGTGGTGCTTCAACGCGTCGCGCAGCCGTTCCTTCATCGCAGCACCTTCAGCGCGTCGAGGTCGAAGTCCGCAGCGTCGGCGGGAAGTGCCGACTCGGTGAGGAAGAAGGCCTGGGGCACAACGGCTCCCAGCTCGGCCAGCACCGGCCGCAGGTGCACCTCGACGGCCAGGGCGTGCTTGTCGGCCGCCGCGATCTGCAGCGGGACCACGAGCTTGCCGCTCAACCAGCCCGGCGGGGCCTGGTCCAGCACGGCCTTCAGCAGCCCGGTGTACGCGGCCTTGTACGTCGGAGTCGCCACGACCAGGACCTCGGCCTGACCGAGCGACGCCAGCGCGGCCTTGATCGTCTCGGGTTCCGTGAACACGGCGGGAGCGAGGTCCGCCGCCTCGACGACGGGCCCCTCGACGGGCACGCCCAGCGCGGCGGCGAGCGCCTCGCGCAGGGCCAGGGCCGCCTGCGACGTGCGCGAGGCGGGCCGCGGGTTGCCGACCAGAACACCGATCTGCGTCATGCCTCCAGCACAGCCGCAAGCCCGGGGACCGTCAACCCGCGTCCACCACGCGAGAACTACTTGACCGCGTCTGCTGCGGAACGTCCGGCGACCCGCCCGGAGAACAGGCAGCCGCCGAGGAACGTGCCCTCCAGCGCCCGGTACCCGTGCACGCCACCGCCACCGAATCCCGCGGCCTCACCGGCGGCGTACAGGCCCGGCAGCACCTCGCCGGAGGTGTCGAGCACCCGCGACGACAGGTCGGTGTGCAGGCCGCCCAGCGTCTTGCGGGTGAGCACCGAGAGCCTGACCGCGATCAGCGGACCGGCCTTCGGGTCGAGCAGCCGGTGCGGCTCGACGACGCGGATCAGCTTGTCCGTCAGGAAGTTGCGGGTCTGGCGGATCGCGTTGATCTGCATGTCCTTGCTCAGCCCCGCGGTGACCTGGCGGTCGCGCTCGACGATCGTCTTCTCCAGCGCGGCCGCGTCGATCCTGCTGTCGCCGGTGAGCGCGTTCATGCCGCGAGCCAGGTCCGCGACCGTGCCCGCCTGGATGAATTCCTTGGACTTCTGCGCGAACGCCTCGACCGGCGCGACGGCTCCCGGCAGCGCGCGCTTGAGGACGGCCCTGGTGTCCTTGCCCGTCAGGTCGGGGTTCTGCTCGGAGCCCGACAGCGCGAACTCCTTGCCGATGATCCGCTTGTTCAGCACGAACCACGAGTGCTCGTGGCCGTGGGAAGTGATGTGCTGCAACGACCCCAGCGCGTCGAAGCCGGGGAACAGCGGGATCGGCAGCCGCTTGCCGTCGGCGTCGAGCCACAGCGGCGACGGGCCGGGCAGGATGCGGATGCCGTGCCGCGACCACACGGGCGCGTAGTTCGCGATGCCCTCGGGGTAGTGCCACATGCGGTCGGCGTTGATGATCGCGCCGCCGGCCTTCTGCGTGATCTCGAGCATCGAGCCGTCGACGAAGTCCGGGACGCCGGCGAGCATGAACTTCGGCGGCTTCCCCATCCGCTCCGGCCAGTTCTTGCGCACCAGGTCGTGGTTGCCGCCGATGCCGCCGGACGTGACGATCACGGCCTGCGCCCTGAGCGAGAACTCGCCGACCGCGGTCCGCGAGCTCGGTTCGGCCCTCTCGACCGACGACGGCTCCAGCACGTCACCGGACACGCCGTCGCACACGCCGTTCGTGACGTCGACGCTCGTGACCTTGTGGCGGAACTTGAGCGTCACGAGTCCCTTCGCGACACCCTCCCGCACCCGGCGCTCGAACGGTTCGACGATGCCCGGCCCGGTGCCCCACGTGACGTGGAAGCGCGGCACCGAGTTGCCGTGCCCGTCCGCCAGGTAGCCGCCGCGCTCCGCCCACTGCACGAACGGGAACCAGCGGACCCCCATGTCGTGCAGCCAGGAGCGCTTCTCGCCGGCGGCGAAGTCCACATAGGCCTGTGCCCACAGTCGGGGCCAGTGGTCGTCGTCGCGGTCGAACGCCGCGGAGCCCATCCAGTCCTGCAGCGCCAGGTCGTGCGAGTCCTTGACCCGCAGCCTGCGCTGCTCGGGGGTGTCCACCATGAACAACCCGCCGAACGACCACCACGCCTGACCGCCGAGCGACGCTTCCGGCTCCTGGTCGAGGAGGATGACCTTGCGACCCGCGTCCGCGAGCTCTGCGGTCGCGACGAGACCTGCGAGGCCCGCGCCGACGACGATGACATCCGCGTCATGTGCCATCGGGCGAGTCTAGTGGCGTGCCCAGGTCACGCACGAGACCTGAGTCAGTTTCACTTTTGGGGAGAGTGTTCGCATGAGCTTCCGGCCGGTGTCCGAGGTGGGCTTCGCGACCAGGACCGCGCGGTTCGTGGCTCCCGGCTCCGTGACGAACGGCGAGTTCGGCCTGTTCGAGTGGCGGATGGAGGCCCGCGGGCCCGGTGCGCGGCCGCACTTCCACAAGACGTTCTCGGAGTCGTTCTACGTGCTCGAGGGCGAGATCACGCTGCTGGACGGCGACGAGTGGGTGCGCGCCGGCGAGGGCGACTTCCTGTACGTGCCCGCGAACCGCCCGCACGCGTTCCGCAACGACGGCGACGCTCCCGCCCGGATGCTGATCCTGTTCTCGCCCGGCATCGCCCGCGAGAACTTCTTCCTGGAGGTCGCAGGCGTGAAGGACCTGTCCGAGGAGGAGGTCGTCGCGTTCTACGAGCGCCACGACCAGCACAACCTCTGAGGGTGCCGCCGACCGCCACTACCGGTGAGGGGGGTTTACCGGAGTGCCGGCCGACGGCGGGTCGACCGCGGCGCGAGCACGCGACACCTGCGGAAGGGCTTTTCCGACCTGGGGGTGTCGGATCGCCCCGGCGCGCAGCTCGAGCGCCAGCGGCCAACCACATTGTTGAACGTACAACCGGACCGCTGTGTTCCGGTCGGCTTTGACTGTGACCAGGCTCAATTCCTTCAGCTCGTCTTCAGGTTCCGCCTCAGGACAGGTCGTTGAGCCGGCGCTCGGCGGCCTTGCGGGCCTTCTCGGCCGCCGACGTGACGCGCTTGGCGTCCTCCAGCCGTTCCGCGGCGCGGTCGAACGCCCGCTGCGCGGCCAGCTGGTCGGCCTGGGCCTCGCCCACGGCCTGTTCGGCCTCGTCCACCGCCTGCTGGGCCTCGGCGCGCTTGCGCTCCTGCCGTTCCCTGCGCTTGCGGGCGAGCGCGTCCTCGCCGTCCTGCGCGGGCTCCGGCGCCGGCAGCGCGAACCCGAAACCCGAGTACTCGAGACCCTTGGTGAGGTGCCCGTGCCGCACCTGCTCGGCGGACTCCGGGTCGGCCATCGCGGCCGTGAGGGTGTTGCGCACCTGCGTGACGGCGTCGTCCGCGAGCGGGCCCGTCAGCTCCAGGGTGCGGTAGACGAGGGCCTCCATGAGCTCTTTGCGCTTGCGGCCCAGCTCGCGCATGGTCAGCTGGGCGGTGGAGAGCCCCAGGGCCTCCTCCAGGCCCTCCGGTGCGTCCCGGACGAGCTTGTTGACCGCCCAGGCGCCCACCGTGGGCTTGCGGAGGTCCTGGATGGCCTTGGCCAGGTCCTTGTCGTCGGTCTGCTTGGCCGCGGCGTTGCGGGCCGCGGTGAAGTCCTTCGGAGGCAGGCCGTAGAGCTCGTCGGCGACCGGCTTCAGGTCCATGGGCGCAAGGTAGCGCCTGACCGGTCCTCAGTCCTGCCGAATGGTCTTCAACAGCCTGAGGTCCTGGCGCGTTGAAGAGACAGGATCGGGTACACAGGAGGGAGACATGCACACCAGGTGGAGATGGGTCCTGTTCGGCCTCGGCATCGCCGTGGCCGCCGTCGGGCCGCTCGCGGCCAAGGACGGCCCCTGGTACGCCTACGTCTTCGGCGGCCTGTGGTTCCTCATGGGCGCCACGGTGGCGTGGCGGACCTTCGACATGGGCACGAAGCTCACCGAGCAGGGCATCACGTCGAACGGCCTCGACCGCCAGACCGTCCTCGAATGGTGTGACGTCGAGGGCATCGTGCTCGCGCGCAAACGGAACCTGATCTTCTTCCACACCATCGCGCCCACGGTCGAGCTCCGCCGGGGCAAGACGCGGCTGACCGAGCTGAGCCTGCTCTCGATCAAAAAGGACTCGGTGCCCGGACGGACCGCGAAGCACGTGACGGAACTCCAGCAGGCACTCGCCGCACATCGGGCGATGTGTCCGGAGTGCGGAGCGCAGCCCAAAGCGCTCGCGACCCGTCAGGGGATCGTCGGTCGGCTGCGAACGAGATTGCGTGAGCTAATGGGCGGAAATAGCGATCGGTCCATCGTCCGCTGACCGGAACCCGTTACACGCCAACATCGTTCACCGTTGACGCAGCCTTGACATTCCCCTCTATCAGCTCTTGACTGGAGGGAGGTTGCTCGTTCCGTTGCAGAAAAGAAACGTGCAGCACTAAAGGCGCGCCTTTTCAAGAGACTGAACAGTCCAATGTGGATCCGGAGAATACTCCGGGAAGACGATTGCCCCTCGCGAGGCGAAGAGATGTGCTTCGGAGCACTCTTTACCCCACGAAGGGCACATGCGCCGTGAAGAACTGGAGACGCCGCACCGGAACGGTCTTGCTGACCGCGGTGCTGGGCACTACCGGGTTCGGCTTCGCCGCCACCCCTGCCATCGCGCAGAACGCACCGCAGCAGCAGCCGGCCGCTGACAAGCAGCTGGACAAGACCGACAAGGCGCTCGTCGACCAGGCCGCCCGCGAGGGCAAGCCGACCGTCGACCTGCTGGTCGCAGCCGAGGACGGCAAGACCGACGCCGCGGTCAACGAACTCAAGGCGCTCGGCGCCACGGTCCAGAAGACCGAGAAGGACGTCGACTACATCAAGGTGACCATCCCGCGTGACAACGCGGCGAAGGCTGCCAAGCTGGCCTCGGTCAGCACGGTGGACGTCGACGGTCTCGTCGCCCTCGACAACCCGCGTCCCGAAGGCATGGAGCAGCCCGCTCCGCAGAAGGCGCCGGACTCGAAGACGCCGCGCGTCAACCCGTACATGCCGACGCAGGACACGCAGGCGGCGCAGTTCGCCACCGCGAACCCGAAGTGGGACGGCCGCGGCACCACGATCGCCGTGATCGACTCCGGCATCGACCTGGACACGCCCGCCCTGCAGACGACCAGCACCGGTGAGCGCAAGATCATCGACTGGTACAACGCGAACGCCACGAACTCCGGCGACGGCACCTGGGTCACCATGACCAAGACCGGCCGCACCGGCACGTTCATCGAGGGCGGCAAGACGTACAAGGCGCCGGCCACCGGTGGCCCGTACTCCTTCGGCCTCTTCAGCGAGACCGCGGGCGACCTGAACCTCTCCAACAGCGAGACCGGCGGTGACATCAACCGCGACGGCGACCGCACGGACTCGTTCGGCGTCATCCAGGACATCACGACGAAGGAAGTCTTCGTCGACGTCGATGGTGACGGTGACTTCACCAACAACAAGCGCATGATCGACTACAAGGTCAAGAAGGACGTCGGTTACTTCGGTACCGACAACCCCGCGACCCCCGTCGTCGAGCGCATCTCGTTCGTCGTGCAGACCGACCGGTCGATCTACGACAACGCGGGCACGCCGTACGTCAACCTGGGCATCTCAGGTGCCGCGCACGGCACGCACGTCGCCGGCATCACGGCCGCCAACAAGATGTTCGACGGCAAGATGGCCGGTGCCGCGCCCGGCGCGAAGCTGATCGCCATCAAGGCCTGCCTCTCCACGCCGTCCTGCACGAGCTCCGGTCTCATCGACGGTGTCCTCTACGCCGCGCGCAACGGCGCCGACGTCGTGAACATCTCCATCGGTGGCCTCCCGGCCCTCAACGACGGCAACAACGCCCGTGCGGAGCTCTACAACCGCACGATCAACGAGTACAACGTCCAGATCTTCATCTCGGCGGGCAACTCGGGCGCGGGCGCCAACACCGTCGGTGACCCGTCGGTCGCCACGGACGCGGTGAGCGTCGGCTCGTACATCACCAAGGAGACCTGGCTCTCCAACTACGGCTCGAAGACCGCGCAGAAGCAGAACCTGCACGGCTTCTCGTCGCGCGGCCCGCGTGAGGACGGCGGCTTCAAGCCGAACATCGTCGCGCCCGGCTCGGCGATCTCCACCACGCCGCGCTGGCAGCCCGGTGGCCCCGTGACGGGCACCTACGCCCTCCCGCCCGGCTACTCGCAGTTCAACGGCACGTCGATGGCCGCCCCGCAGGCGACCGGTGCCGCCGCGCTGCTCGTGAGCGCGTACAAGGCCACGCACGACGGCCAGAAGCCCACCAGCGCCGAGCTGCGCTACGCGATCCAGCGCAGCGCGAGCTACGTGGACACCCTCGGTGCCTACGAGCAGGGTGCGGGTCTCTTCAACACCAACGCCGCGTGGAAGCTGCTGGACAAGCACTCCGTGCCGGACCAGGTCACCACGTCCGTCGCGGTCAACACCGTCCTCAGTGGACTGCTGGCCACCCCGAACGTCGGTGTCGGCATCCACGACCGTGAAGGCGTGACCGCGGGCCAGGAGTACACCCGCACCTACACGCTGACGCGCACCACGGGCCACGACGACGAGACGTACAAGGTCTCGTGGAAGGGCAACGACGGCACGTTCACGGCGCCGAAGAAGGTCGACCTGCCGCTGAACACGCCCGTCCAGTTCGCCGTCAAGGTCAAGGCCAAGACCGCGGGCGTGCACAGCGCCGTCCTGCAGCTCGACAACCCGGAGACCCCCGGCGTCGACGTGCAGACCCTGAACACCGTGTTCGCGGCGGAGAACTTCAACGCCGCCAACAAGTTCTCGGTCACCAAGTCGGGCACGATCGCCCGCAACCAGTCGACCAGCCTCTTCGTGAACGTGCCCAAGGGCACGACCGCGCTGAAGGTCGACCTGGCCGGTGGCGGTGCCGAGGCCGGCAAGGGCCAGGTCCGCTTCCTGCGCTACACCCCGCAGGGCGTCGGCTTCGACAGCAACACGTCGACCAACTGCTACAACCCCGACGCGGGTGCCGGTTGTGCCGGTGGCACGCCGACCAGCCGCACGGTCGCCAGCCCGATGGCCGGTGTCTGGGAGATCGTGATCGAGGCGCGCCGCACCTCCGACGCCGACGTGGCGCCGTACTCGGTGACCGCGTCCGTGCTCGGCGCGACGATCAGCCCGAACCCGGACACCATCGCGTCCGGCACGCTGGGCACCCCGATCGAGCGCTCCTACACCGTCACGAACGCGCTGGCCAGCTTCAACGGCCGGCTCGCGGCGGGCGCTGTCGGCAGTGCCAAGCAGCTCCGTCCGACGATCGCGAACCTGGAGTCCCAGCAGTACCCGATCGCCGTCTCGGCCGGCGCGTCGAAGCTCACCGTCAAGATCGGCAGCACTGCCGACCAGGGCGCTGACCTCGACCTGTCCGTCTACAACTGCACGACGGGCAGCTGCGTGCTCGCCGGTCAGTCGGCGGACGCGGACTCCGAGGAGTCGGTGACGATCACCAACCCGGCCGCCGGCAACTGGGTCGCGCTGGTGGACGGCTACGCGGTGCCCGCGGGCACCACGGCGTTCGACTACTTCGACGTCTTCACCTCGGCCGGTCTCGGCACGCTGACCGTCACGGACAGCAACGCCGACCGCGCCGCCGGTGCGTCGTGGAACGCCACGGGCGTCATCACGCCGCAGGGCCAGCCCGGTGCCGGCCGCGTGCTGCGCGGTGAGCTCGAGGTGCGCACGGCGGACAACACCGTCGTCGGTGGCGGTGCCGTGATCATCCAGGCAGTCAGCTAGTCAGCTCGTAGCAACGCAGAAAGCCCCAGGGTCCACGAGATCCTGGGGCTTTCTACGGTTCAGGGAGCTTGTTGCCGAGCGGCTCGTCCACATCCACCTTGGACACACCGCTGATCAGATACGCGTCTTCCACCTTGTCGACCGGCATCTCGGCCCGCAGGTAGCCGATTCTGGGATCCCGCGACTCGACGGTCGCGCCCAGCTTCTCCAGTGCCTGCTCGACCTCCTCGTCGCGTCCCTGCTGCACGGAGATCATCAGTGGCACTGTGAGGTGGCCGTCGCGCTTCGCCTGCTCGATCCGGAGCTTGTCCGGCTTTGCTGAGGACACGATCGGCACCTCCGCCAAGGGCACGGCTGGAGACCCGTTCGTACCACAGCTGCCGAGAGCCAGCGCGCAAAACGCGACGGCGAGCGGTCTTCTCATGTCTCCAGGACGGAACGGCCCCCGCGGGCGGTTGCACGCTGATTCCGGCCGATCACTGCTTCGGTCCCGCAAACGCTTGCTCCCGCAGCGTCCCGTCCGCGCTCTCACCGAACACCCGAGCGTCCGTGTGCTGGTCACCGGCGGGTTGCGCCTTCTTCACGCCGGTCACCGCCTTGGTGCGGATCTGCGGCAACGCGCCACCGTGCTGCCGCTGCACCCAGTCCACCAGGTGCTCCCTCGTCAGGCACCGCAGGTCCCAGAGCTTGCCGGCGTCCGCGGCACTCACCAGCGCACGCAGCCGCACGAACCCCTGCGTGGCCTGCGTGACCTGCAGAACGGACACCCGCCCGTCCCAGAGGTCGCTGCCCTCCAGCATGGACCGCATCTCCTGCCGCATCGCCTCGACCGGCACCGTCCAGTCCAGATCGAGCTCCACGGTCCCCAGCAATGCCGACTGCGTGCGCGTCCAGTTCTCGAAGGGCGTCTTCAGGAAGTACGACGTAGGTAGCACCATCCGCCGGTCGTCCCACAGGTGCAGCACCACGTACGTCAGCGTGATGTCCTCGACGCGCCCCCACTCACCTTCGACGACGACAACGTCGTCGAGCCGCACCGCGTCGCTGAACGCGATCTGCAGCCCCGAGATCAGGTTGCCCAGCAACGACTGCGCGGAGAACGCCGCCACGGCACCGATGACGGCGGCGGAAGCGAGCACAGTGGACCCGACCGCCCGTGCACCGGGGAACGTCATGAGGATCGCGCCCACGGCCAGCACGCCGATGACCACCAGCACCAGCCGCCGCACCAGCACGACCTGCGTGTGCACCCGCCGCGCGTGCCGGTTGTCCGTGACGTCCGTGCGAATCCGCGACAACGAGATGTCCACGAGCGTGCTGATCAGCGCCGACAGCAGCCATGCGCCGGCGAGGATCAGCGCGATGCCCAGCACGTGCAGCACGACCGGCGCGTCCACCGGATAGACGCTCAGGCTTATCTGCGCGGCCAGCAACGCTCCGAACACCTGGCCTGGGCGGTACATCTTGCCGCTGTGGGTGAAGCGGCGGACGAGCCGGTGGACCACCTCCACCACGAGCAGTGCGAAGGCCACCGAGCAGCCCATGACGACGAACAGCACGTTTCCCTCCTCCTGGTATCGAGGCGGGGTACCCGGCGTCCGGGGTGCGGGACACCATGAGACGGCTCACGGGCGGTGCGAGACTGTCCGCCATGGCGAACGTCCGGGTCACGTACGACGCGCAAGCGAACGCGGCCTACATCCATCTGACGGCTCCGCAGGCCGACGTGAAGGCGGCCAGGTCGAAGCTGTCCCCGTACCTCCTGGACGCGGCCGAGCGGATCGACTGACCGGTCGGCGGCGGACAGGTGCGGGACGGCGACGTCTTCCTGGTGCCCGTCGTGGACGACGCGGCCGCCGTCGGCAGGGTGGTAGGTCAGCTGAGGGGGCATGACTCGACGAGGGATGCGTGGGTGCTGACCGACATGGCAGAAGAAGAGCCGTACTACTGGAGCGTCGACCTTCCGGGAATGACGTCCGCACAAGTTCCTCTGGTGGTCTCCGCTGTCGAGAAGGCAGGCGTTGATCTTCAGGTGGTCCCGGTGGACCCAGAGGGCTTCCTGACGCTTTCTCTGGATCGGGACACCGTCGAAGCACTGATGGCCGGGCTGGCCGAAGCTGGGGGAGGTCCGGTTCTCGAAGGGGTCAGGGAAGTGATGGCGGACTGGCTGGCTTGGCGGGGAAGTTCCGCGGTCCAGCCGGAGAAGTAGGCGACGCGGAGCAGTCCACCGAGGTTTGAGTCACAGCTACCATTACTTCTTGCGTTCCTAGTTTGAGTCTGCAAGACTCAAACTATGTTCACCACATCGGAGGCGCTGGACCTGGTCGAGCGCGCCGCGTCGGCCGAGGCCCTGTTCGGGCCTCGCAGCACCGACCCCGGCAAGCGCAAGGAGGTCCGGCGCCGCTACCACGCGCTGGCCTCGGTGCTGCACCCCGACGTGGTCGGACCGGCCGACACGCGGGCCCACGCGGCGTCGGCGAACCTGACCCGCCTGCACCACGAGTGGACCAACGGCACGACCGTCGAGCTGAGGACCAGGACCGGCGCCTACCGCATCGGGGAGCCGTTCGCGGTCGGCAGCGTCGCCAACCTCTACGAGGCGGACGGGCCGTACGTGGTCAAGGTCGTGCGCAACCCGGCGCTCACCCCGTTGCTGCACGGCGAGTGGCAGGCGCTGCGGGCACTGGAACGCTTCACCGACCGGAACCAGTGGTTGCGGGCCTTCTACCCGCGGCTGCTCGACACGTCCGGTGAGGTCGCCAAGGGCTCCAGGGCGTTCACGGTCCTCGACCCGCTGCTCGACGGCTTCGTGACGCTGAAGGACGTTCAGCGGGCGTTTCCCCGGGGCTTGGACGGACGCGACTACGCGTGGATGCACCGAAGGCTGCTCAAGGCGCTGGCCGGCGCGCACCAGATCGGTCTGGTGCACGGGGCCGTCACCGCCGAGAACGTCCTGGTGCACCCGGAAAAGCACGGCATCGTGCTCGTCGGCTGGTCGTTCGCCGTCGAGTCGGGGCAGCGGCTCCTGGCGACCAGCAAGACCATCGCCTACCCGCCGGAAGTCGTGGCAGGCGAACCGGTCACGGCGGCGACGGACGTCCACATGGCACACACGCTGATGGCCGAGTTGCTGCAGGACGAAGAACATCGGCAGATCGCCTTCGCCAGAGGGTGTCTGCAGGAGCGACCACATCGCAGGCCCGACGTCGCCGACCTCATCGGTGAGTACGACGACCTGCTCGAAGAGCTTTACGGCCCACGGGTCTTCCGCCCGTTCGCCCTCCCTGAGACAGGAGAATGACCATGGGACACGGCAAGTGGGATGACAACGCGTACGCCGCGGCCAAGACCTTCCGCGCGGCCAAGGGAATCGCGGACTTCGGCTACACCGCCTCGATCAAGGGCAACCCCGCGTCGAGCTGGAAGGCCGCGCCGAGCCTCGACCCGCACAACGTCGCGTACCGCGAGTGCCGCGACTCACCCGACCACGCCGACTCGACGCCGATCGCGGTGCTGTTCGACGTCACCGGGTCGATGGGCGCGGTGCCGCGGATCATGCAGGGCAAGCTCGGCAAGCTGCACGGGTTGTTGCAGCGCAAGGGATATCTCGCCGACCCGCAGCTGATGTTCGGCGGCATCGGCGACGCCGACAGCGACCGGGTGCCGTTGCAGGTCGGGCAGTTCGAGTCGGACAACCGCATGGACGAGCAGCTGCGGGACATCTTCCTCGAGGGCAACGGCGGCGGGCAGAAGAGCGAGTCCTACGAGCTGGCCGCGTACTTCGTCGCCCGGCACGTGGTCACCGACGCGTGGCAGAAGCGCGGCCGCAAGGGCTACCTGTTCATCATCGGCGACGAGCTGAACAAGCCGCGCCTGGAGGCCAAGCACATCCGCCGGATCATCGGCGACGACGTGAAGCAGGACATCGACCCCGTGTCGGTGTACCGCGAGCTCGCCCGCAAGTGGCACGTCTACTTCATCCTGCCCAACCAGTCGTCGTACTACAACGACGACAGCATCGGTGAGCACTGGCGGACGATCCTCGGCCAGAACTTCCTCAAGCTGGACGACCCCGGCGCGGTGTGCGAGCTCATCGCGGCGACGATCGGCATGGAGGAGCAGGTGGTCGACCTCGACCAGGCGCTCGTCGACCTCGCCGAGATCGGGTCGGTCGCCGAGAGCAAGGCCGTCGGCAAGGCGCTGGTCGCGGTCGGCAGCGGCAAGCGTGCGGTCGTCGCCGCTCCGCTGGGCATCGACGGTCCCGACGACGTGGCGCTGAGCTGATGAACGACCACGTGATCGTCGTCGGGCTGGGGTTCGGTGACGAGGGCAAGGGAGCCGTCGTCGACGCGTTGTGCGCGGAGGGGAGCGTGTCCACCGTCGTGCGGTTCAACGGCGGCGCGCAGGCCGCGCACAACGTGATCGCCGACGGCCGGCACCACACCTTCAGCCAGTTCGGGTCGGGCACGCTCGCGGGTGTGCCGACCTGGCTGTCGCGGTACGTGCTCGTCGAGCCGATCGCGCTGGCGACCGAGTCACGTGAACTGGAGGCGCTCGGCGTCGCGAACCCGCTCTCGCTGGTCTCGGTCGACGCCGGCGCACTGCTCACCACGCCGTTCCACGTCGCCGCGAACCGGGCCAGGGAGAGGGCCAGGGGAGGCGACCGGCACGGCTCGTGCGGGAAGGGGATCGGCGAGACGGCCTGGTACGGGCTGCTCGCCGGGGCGCACGAGGGGGACGTGGTGGAGGGGCAGCGGGTGCTCGGCGAGCCGGGCCCCGCTCCCACCGTCGGCGACTGCCGGAACCCGGCGACGCTGCGGCGCAGGCTGGACGCGCTCGCCCGGTTCTACGAGCCGCTGATCGGCGAGGGCCCGGACGTCGACGGCCTGGTCGGGCTCTACTCCGCGTTCGCGGACGCCGTGAGGGTCACCCAGGGCGACGAGGGGCTGCTCGACGCCGGACGGGTCGTCTTCGAGGGCGCCCAGGGCGTCCTGCTCGACGAGACCTACGGGTTCCACCCGCACACGACCTGGTCCACTGTCGTGCCGCGCAACGCCCGTGAGCTGCTGCAAGGCCGTCCAGCCAGAGTGATCGGCGTGACCAGGACCTACCAGACGAGGCACGGTGCGGGCCCGCTGCCGACCGAGGACCCGGCCGTTCTGGAGCGCTTCCCGGAGCCGCACAACGGCACGGGGGAGTTCCAGGGCGCCTGGCGGGCCGGGCACCTGGACGCCGCGTTGCTGCGCTATTCCGTCGATTGCTGTGGGGGTATCGACGGGCTGGCCGTGACGCACCTCGGCGCGGACGGCCTGAAGGTCGCCACCGGGTCGAGCTTGGAGGACATGCCCGACCCGATCGCGTATCTGGAGGACCTGCTCGATGTCGACGTGCTCGTCACCGGCGCGGGGCCGGCCAGGGCGGACTACGCCGTACGGGACAATCCACGACATGATCGAGTCGACGTTGGTCTCGGTAGACGTGATCGTGCTCCGGTTTGACCCGGACGCACGCACGGTGCTCGTGGGGGTCGCACCGCGCGCACAGGAGCCGTTCGCGGGGGAGCTCGCACTGCCCGGCGTGCTGCTGGGCAGGGGCGAGCGGCTGCGCGACGCGACCGCGAGGGCCGTCACCGGCAAGCTGGGCCTCACCGAGAAGTCGGTGACGGCCACGGGGCAGCTCGCCACGTTCGACGAGCCCTCACGTGACCCGCGCGGCCCGACGTTGTCGATCGCGCTGTGGGCCACGGTGACCCGTGCCAGTGGCGACCTGGCGGTGTGGGCCCCGTTGAACGCCGTGCCCGCGCTGGCCTTCGACCACGACCGGATCGTCGCCGACTCCCGGCCGTTGCTCGCGGACAAGCTCTGGCGCGACGTGCCGTTCACCGCGGGCCTGCTCGGGCCCGAGTTCACGACGGCGCAGGCGCTCGACGTGACCGAGTCGCTGACCGGGGACAGGCCCTACCCGGCCAACCTGGGCCGCACGATGGACCGCGTCCCCGGTCTCGGCCGCACCACCGAACACGCCGCGGCGTTGCCCAAGGGAGGCCGCCCGCCGCTGGTGTGGAAGTGGGCTAGCGAGGCAGCTCGGGCTTGAACAGCCAGCGGTTGAGCAGATCGCGGTGCCCGGCCAGCAGGAGGAAGTCCTCGGTCGTCACCGCGCCGTGCCGGTGGCGAGTGCACCACTCCCGCAGCAGCGCGAAGAACGAGTCGTTGCCCATCTCGCGGCGCAACGCGTGCAACGTCAACGCCCCGCGCTTGTAGACGCGGTCGTCGAACCAGTCCGCCCGCTCGGGCCGGCCGATCACGATGTTCTGCGGCAGCCTGCGCAGCAGATCCCTCGCCCCGGCGGCACACGCATCGGCGGACCGGCCGCCGGAAGCCTCGGACCACAGCCATTCCGAGTAGCAGGCGAAGCCCTCGTTCAGCCAGATGTGCTCCCACTCGGCGATGCCGACCGAGTTGCCGAACCACTGGTGCGCCAGCTCGTGCGCCACCAGCCGTTCCGAGCCGCGCCGCCCGTCCACGTGGTTCGCGCCGAACGTCGACAGGCCTTGTGCCTCAACGGGAACGTCGAGCGCGTCGTCGGTCACCACGACGGAGTACCGGGTGAACGGGTACGGCCCGAACAGCGACGAGAACAGCTCGATCATCTGGTTCTGCCGGCCGAAGTCGTGCGCCACCAGCCGACGCAGCCGGGCGGGAGCCCACACGTCCGGCAGCGCCTCGACGTACTGTCCGATTTGGACGGTTGCGAGGTAGGTCGCCATCGGCGCGGCCATCGAGTACGTCCACCGCGTCGTGCTGCCGGAGACCTTGCCGTCGACCAGCACCCCGTTGCACACCACGGTGTACGGCGACGGTGCCGTCACCTCCAGGTGGTACGAGGCCTTCGACCACGGCTCGTCGAGGCACGGGAACCACGACGGCGCCCCGATGGGCTGCGAGGCCACGATGGAGCCGTCCGTCAGCTCGTCCCAGCCGAGGTCGCCCCACTCCGGCGTCGAGATCGGCTTGGGCGTCCCGGAGTACCGGATGTCGACCGTGAAGGCCCCGCGCACGGCCGCGCGCACGTTAAGGACGCCACCGGCGTGCCCGTAGCGCGCGGGCCTGCCGTTCACGAGCACCTTCGAGATCCGCAGCGGACCGAAGGACAGCGAGAACGACGACAGCGAGGTGCAGGAAGCCTGCAGCACCGCACGCCCGGAAAGGCGCGCGGAGTGCGGCTTGTAGTCAAGCTCTAGTGCGTAATGGTGTACGGAGAAGCTCATGTCCACGCGGAGATCGGGTTGCCCAGCCAACGGGTTCCCGACGGTACATCCTCTCCGCGCATGACGAGCGAGGCGGGTCCGATCGTGGTGTGAGCACCGATGGACGCGCCCGGTAGCACGATGCCGTGCGGGCCCAAAGTAGAACCGGCGCCCAGCTCCACCCGGTCCATCCGCAGGATCCGGTCGTGGAACAGGTGCGTCTGCACGACGCAGCCCCGGTTGACCGTCGCTCCGGCACCCAGCTTCACCAGGTCGGCCTCGGGCAGCCAGTACGACTCGCACCACACGCCGCGGCCCACGGACGCGCCCAGCGAGCGCAGCCACAGGTTCATGATCGGCGTGCCACCGGAGAACCCGATCAGCCACGGCACCGCGAGCACCTCGACGAACGTGTCCGCCAGCTCGTTGCGCCACACGAACGCCGACCACAGCGGGTACTCACGCGTCTTGAACCGGCCCACGAGCGTCCACTTGGCGACGACGGCGACCAGGCACGCGGCCACCCCGGCGCCCAGCAGCACGAGGCCGGACGCCCAGATCCCGAACTCCTTCAGCGCGAACAGCACGAGCACGACCAGAGCCACGTTCAGCATCACCGGGACGAACCGGCACAGCTCGACCAGTGCCCGCGCCCACATCAGGTGCTTGGGCGGGTCGAACGTGCGCGACTGGTCCGACACCTCGGCGGCGCGCGGCAGCTTCATCGGAGGCATGCCCAGGTACGACGAGCCGGCCTTGGCCCGCTTCGGCGCCGCCGACAGCACGCCGACGAGCCCGCCCTTCGGCACGGTGCGGCCCGGTGCGGTCATGCCCGAGTTGCCCAGGAACGCCCGCTTGCCCACGCGTGCGGTGGCGATGCGCAGCCAGCCGCCGCCCAGTTCGTACGTCGCGACCATCGTGTCGTCGGCCAGGAACGCGCCGTCGCCCACCCTGGTCATCTTCGGCAGCGCGACCACGGTCGACGCCTCGACGTGGCGGCCGACCTTCATGCCGAGCAGCCGCAACCACACCGGCGTGAACAGGGACGCGTACAGCGGGAACAGGGCCGTGCGCGCGTTGTTCATCAAGCGCTCGGTCGTCCACGCCGCCCACGCCACGCGGCTGTGCACGGGGTAGTGGCCCCCGCGCATGCCGATGCCCAGCAGCCGCACCGCGACCAGCACGATCAGCGCGTACGAGCCGAACCAGATCGCGGAGGCGACCGGGACGTCCCACAACGCGGAGGTGAGGGAGACGGGCCTGCGCAGCACGTAGAGCAGCGCCGGGGCCGCCGCCAGCAGAGGCAGGACGGCCAGCAGGCCGGACGAGACGCCGTACATCAGGTTCCAGAAGCGCGAGCGCTCCGGACGGCGGGACGGGAACGAGCGCGCGGCCTTGCCCTCCCGCGTGGCGGGCACGCCTGACCAGCGCTGACCGGTCGGGATGGACCCGCGAACACCCGAACCGGGCGCCACCTCGGCCTTCTTGCCGATCCGGGTGCCGGGGAACAGCGTGCTGCGCGCACCCACGGTCGCGCCCGCGCCGATCCGGACGCGGCCGACGCGCAGCCTGTCGCCGTCGAGCCACCAGCCGGACAGGTCGACCTCGGGCTCGACGGCGGCGCCGCGCCCGACCTTGAGCATGCCCGTGACGGGAGGCAGCGAGTGCAGGTCGACACCCGGGCCGATCTTCGCGCCCAACGCCCGTGCGTAGTGCGTGACCCAGGAGCCGGCAAGCTCGGTGGCGCGCGACATCTGCGCCAGCATCTCGGCGGTCCACAGTCGCAAGTGGACGGAACCACCACGCGGGTACTGGCCGGGCTTCAGGCCGCGCAGCAGCAACCGCGCGCCACCGGCGGAGATCGCGAGCCGACCGGCCGGGCTCAGGAACACCACGAACCCCGCGGCGACCCACCACCACGACACGGACGTCCAGCCCAGCACGTTCGAGAGCGCCGTCAGCGCCACGACCCAGCGCGCACCGGCGATGGTGAGCAGCGGGACCATCAGCAGCGTCTGCACGACGCCGGTCCAGCGCGGCGTCGGCGCGACCTCGTGCACCTCCGCCGTCTCGCCGTACGACTCCAGGCGGCGGGCCAGCTTGTAGAGCGTCGGGTTCTGGTAGATGTCCGACACCGACGTGCTCGGATACCGCGTGCGGACCATCGAGACGAGCTGCGCGGCACCGAGCGAGCTGCCGCCGGACGCGAAGAAGTTCGCGCCCTCGGAGGCGGGCCCGGCGCCCAGGACGGCCGCCCACTGCTCCGCGAGCCAGCCCTCGACACCCGAGAACACCACCCCCGCGGTGTCCATCGACTCGAGCGGCCACGGCAGCGCGGCGCGGTCGACCTTGCCGGACGTGCGCGTCGGCAGCGTCTCGACCACGGCGATCATCGGCACCAGCGCGGCCGGCAGTTCGGCGCGCAGCTGCTCGATGGCCGCTTCCTGGTCGAACTCGCCGTCGACCACCACGTAACCGACGAGGATCTGGTTGCCGCCCCGCGTCGTGCGCACGGCGGCGGCGGCACCGGCGATGCCGGGCAGCGCCGCGAGGGCCGCGTCGACCTCGCCCAGCTCGATGCGGCGGCCGCCGAGCTTGATCTGCTCGTCCGCGCGGCCGAGGAAGACGAGGCCTTCCGGCTCGGCGCGGACCATGTCACCGCTGCGGTACGCGCGGTCCCAGCCCATCGAGGGCAGCGACGCGTACTTCTCGGCGTCCTTGGCCTCGTCCAGGTAGCGGGCCAGGCCGACGCCCCCGATCACCAGTTCGCCGGACTCGCCCATGGGCACGACCTCGCCCTGCGCGTCCACGACGACGAGCTCCCAGCCGTCGAGCGGCAGGCCGATGCGCACGGGCCCCGTGCCGGTCATCTGGGCCGCGCAGGCGACGACGGTCGCCTCCGTCGGGCCGTAGGTGTTCCAGACCTCGCGGCCGGGGACGGCGAGGCGCTCGGCCAGTTCGGGCGGGCAGGCCTCGCCACCGAAGATCAGCAACCGGACGTCGTCCAGGGCCTCGACGGGCCACAGCGCGGCCAGCGTCGGGACCGTGGAGACGACGGTGATCTCCTGCTCGACCAGCCACGGACCCAGGTCCATGCCCGTGCGCACCAGCGACCGGGGCGCGGGCACCAGGCAGGCGCCGTGACGCCACGCGAGCCACATCTCCTCGCAGGAGGCGTCGAACGCGACGGACAGGCCCGCCAGCACCCGGTCCTCCGGGCCGATGGGCTCCTCGGTCAGGAACAGGTTCGCCTCGGCGTCCACGAACGCGGCGGCGCTGCGGTGCGTCACGGCGACGCCCTTGGGCTTGCCGGTCGAACCGGACGTGAAGATGATCCACGCGTCGTTGTCCAGGCCGGGTTCTCCGGGGACGCCGAGCGTGGTGCCGTGCAGCACAAGGGATCGGCCCTCGCCGAGCACGGCACTCACTTGCGCCTCAACGAAAACGAGCTCGGCGCGCTCGTCCGGGTCCTCGAAGTCGACCGGCACGTAGGCCGCGCCGGCCGCGAGGGTCGCCAGGATCGAGACGTAGAGGTCGGCGGTGCCCGAGGGCACGCGGATGCCGACCCGGTCGCCGACCCCGACGCCTTCGGCGGAGAGCTTTTCCTTGAGCTCCAGTACTTCCGTGATCAGTGCGCGGTACGTCAGCGCGGTGGTGCCGTCGTCGACGGCCAGCGCGTCCGGGTGCTTCTCGGCACTCGTGCGCAGGATGTCCAGCAGGGTGCGCGGTGAAGGCGCCTCGCCTGCAGTGAACATCGATCGAAGGACAACGGGTTCAGCCGCGATCGTCACGTCAGCGTCACTTCTCACCCTCTCGGCAACCGGTAGCCTTGCAACTTTACAGTCAGGTAACGACTACCTCTCAGATGAGTATGCACCTTCACAGGTGACTTCAGTCACCGCAACACTTTCGAGTGACTTCCTCGCGTTGTGGCGCGCGAGGTTCCACTCCCGCCAGTCCTGCTCGGGAGTGCGATTTTTGATCCACCGCAAGGCACACGAGCGTTCGTGCTGCGGCAACCTGACCAACGCGGGCACCGCGTCCTCGGACAGCTGCGACAGGTAGTACGTGTCGATCTTCTTCGTCGCCTCGAACCGCGACACGTTGTAGTCGGCGACCACCCGTTCGGGGTTCAGCGCCACCACGGCGAGGAAGAACGCGGCGCCGGTGGCCACGATCGCCTTCGGCAACCAGTTGGCGCGCAACGAGATCCCGCTTGCGATCACCATCAGGTACACGACGGCCAGCCACACCTCGCACGACGCGACGAGCAACCGCAGCACCGTCCAGCCATACGCCTGCTGGTAGAACCACATGCGACTCAGGGCACTCGCCACGATGACGAGTGTGAGAACAGCCAGCGAACCCAGCAGAACCCGCAGCCACAACTGATCCCGCTGCGTCTTCTTCACGGCGAACCGCGCGACACCGGCGATCACGCCGAGCGTGAGGATGGTGACCCAGAGCAGCTGCCAGAACCCGGACCGCGCGTACTCGGCGAACGTCACGCCCGCCGTCTTCATCACGTAGGCCTCGCCACCGAACAGAACCGCGAGCTGCGTCCCCACGAACCCGGTGAACAGCACCACGAGCGCACCGACCGGCAACCCGTAGTCCTTGAGCCGCAACGACCCCGGCTTCACCTCGGCGTCCTCGGCGATCTCCGGCGGCGCCGCCACGAGATAGCAGGCCCCCAGCGCCCCCATCGCCGCGACGACCCCGAAGAACGTCTGCTGCACGTAGTCGTCGACGTTCAGGTCGGGGATCAGGCCTTCGAGGAAGTCGTTGAACCCCTTGTCCGCTCCGGCCAGCAACGACCCGAAGACCAGCAACAGCACCAAAGCCACACCGACGGAGATGAACGGCCGGATCCCGATCGGCCCGCGGCGCCGGAACCCCTTGGCCACCCACGGGATGGACCGCAGCGCACCCAGCCCGACCCCCAACGCCCCGAACACGAGCCCGCGCACGGTCCTGCCGCCGGCCATGGCGATCGAGCCGCACAGCATCGACGCCATCAGCGAGAGCGGGAACACCCACTCCGCGGCGCGCAGGAAGCCCATCGCGAGGAAGGCCAGCGCCCCGGCCAGCCACAGCGCCCGTTCGACGGTCGGTTTGCCCGCGTAGAACAGCACCCCGCCGACGCCGGCGAGCCCCGCGAGGAACCAGCCGATGCCGTTGTTCGGGACGGCCAGGAACGCGCCCCCGAGGCCCGCGACCAGGCCCGCGATCATGGCCTTGCCGGGCGCGCCCGTCGTGGGAGGGCGCCACCAGGGCATGAACGGGACGCCGGGGGCGGCCATGGCGGCCGTCGGCCCGGGGTAGCGGGGCGGGGCCTGCCACGGGTAGGCCTGGGGGAGGGTGGCGGTGACGACCTCCGCGGGCTGGGCGGGGGTGGGCTGGGGAGTCGCGGCGGGTTCGGGCTCCTTCACCGGCTGGGAGGCGTCCGCAGGCTTGGCCGCCGCCTTCGCGGGCTGGGAGGTGTCCGCGGACCTGGGCGCAGCCTCCGCAGCCTTGGGCGCCGCCTTCGCGGGCTGGGAGGTGTCCGTGGACTTGGGTGCAGCCTTCGCGGGCCTGGGCGCCGCCTTCGCGGGCTGGGAGGTGTCCGTGGACTTGGGTGCAGCCTTCGCGGGCCTGGGCGCCGCCTTCGCGGGCTGGGAGGTGTCCGCGGGCCTGGGCGCAGCCTCCACCGGCTGGGAGGTGTCTGCGGGCTTGGGGGCAGCCTCCACAGGCTGGGAGGTGTCCGCGGACTTGGGTGCAGCCCCCGCGGGCTTGGGCCCAGCCTCCACCGGCGGGGAGGCGTCCGCGGGTTCGGGCGCAGCCTCCGCAGGCCTGGGGGTGTCGGTGGCCTTCGCAGCCTTCTCGCTCGCCGGCTGATCTTGTCGGACCTCCTGAGTAGGTTGAGTCGCAGGGGTTCCCGGTTCGGGGGTACCCCTGCGAGAGCCTGCCTCGGTGTCCTCTTCGGGCTCCGGCGCGCCTTCCGGCTTCCCGGCCACCGGCCGGTACCCGGTCTTGCGCAGGTTCCGGTACCTCGGCCGCCGCGCGGCCTTGTCGTCAGTCATGTCTCTCCCAAGCCCGAAAAGGGCGTGCGTCACCGCCACACCGGCGAAGCGGTGCGGACAAGAGTCAGTCAGATGCGGGCAGAAGCCCAGTTCAGCGAGGCAGAGTCACCCGGATGCAAGACCCGGGGTCCACCACTCCGATCGTGCCGCCGTGCAGGTCCACCACCCAGCGGGCGATGGCGAGCCCGAGCCCGGTCCCGCCACCACCCGCCCTCTCCCCTCGGGTGAACCTCTCGAAGATCCGCGACCGGTCCGCGACAGCGATCCCCGGCCCTTCGTCCCGGACCTCCAGCACCACAGCGGTTGCCGACGCGAACCCGGACACGGACACCAACCCCCCGGTGGGTCCGTGCCGGGCAGCGTTGTCCACCAGGTTCACCAACACCTGGTGCAACCGCTCCCCATCAGCGAAAACAGTCAGATCCCCGGCGACGTCGATCGAGAACGAGGCGGTGGGTGCCGCCACCGCGGCCTCCGCCACCACGTCGGCCACCAGGGAGGACACCGACAACGTCTCCCGGTTGAGCGACAGCACCCCGGCGTCGATCTTCGACAGGTCCAGCAGCTCGGTGACCAGGCGTCCGAGTCGTTCGGTCTGCGCCAGCGCGGTCTTCATGGTCGCCGAGTCGGCCACGGCCACTCCGTCGACCACGTTCTCCAGCACGGCCTGCAACGCCGAGATCGGTGTTCGCAGCTCGTGCGACACGTTCGCGATCAGTTCCCGTCGTTGCTGGTCGGCGGCGGCCAGGTCGGCGGCCATCACCGTGAACGCCTCGGCCAGCTGCCCGACCTCGTCCGACGACGTCGCACGCACCGATCGCGAGTAGTCACCGGACGCCATCGACCGGGCGGCCGAGGTCATCTCCCGCAACGGCGAGGTCATGCCGTGCGCGAGCAGCTGCGAGGTGAGCAGCCCCAGCACCAGCGCGATCAACGTCGTCCGCGGCGGCAGCCACCCGGTCACGTAGCGGAAGTAGGCGAAGGACACACATCCCGACACCACGATCACGATGCCGAGCTTGAGCTTGATCGACCGCACCGAGTCGAGCGGTCGCGGCAGCAGGTCGAGCAGGTCCAGCAGGCGTTTCACGGAGACACCTTCCGCGCGGGTACCTCCAGCGCGTACCCCACCCCGTGCACGGTCCGGATCAGGTCGGCCCCGAGCTTGCGCCGCAGCGCCTTCACGTGGCTGTCGACCGTCCGCGACGACGCCCCCTCGTGCCAGCCGCACGCCTCCGCCAGCAACCGCTCGCGCGCCTGCACGGCGGACGGGCGTTCGGCCAGGAACACCAGCAGGTCGTACTCGGTCGGCGTCAGGTGCGCCTCGACGCCCGACCGCGACACCCGGCGCGAGGCCAGGTCGATCAGCAGGTCGCCCAGTTCCATCGAATGCGACGACACCGCCCGCGACACCCGCCGCAGCAGCACGTGCACCCGTGCCGCCAGCTCGCGCATCGAGAACGGCTTCGTCAGGTAGTCGTCCGCCCCCACGGCGAGCCCGACCAGCAGGTCGGTCTCGTCCCCCCGCGCGGTCAGCATCAGCACCGGCACCGACCGCGACGCCTGGATCCGCCGGCACACCTCGAGCCCGTCGAACCCCGGCAGCATCACGTCGAGGACGACCAGGTCGGGGAGGAACGCGGCGGCGGACGCCACCCCGGACGGCCCGTCGTGGGCCACCACGACCTCGAAGCCCTCCGCCCGCAACCGCGCGGCCACGGACTCGGCGATCGTGATGTCGTCCTCCACGACGAGCACCCTGCGCTGACCTGTCATGCCGGCGACTTTATGGGTATGTCGTGGAGGACGCCGGGACAAGTTGTGAAGATCGTGTGCAGACCCGCGAGGTAGGTTCGCAGCATGAACGTCCTCGAAGCGGTCCTGGAGAGGATCACGTACGCCAACGAGGACAACGGCTACACCGTCGCCAAGGTCGACACCGGCAGAGGTGACCTGGTCACGGTCGTCGGGGCCCTGCTCGGCGCGCAGCCCGGCGAGTCGATCCGCATGCGCGGCACGTGGGGATCGCACCCGCAGTACGGCAAGCAGTTCCACGTCGACGACTACACGACGATCCTGCCCGCGACGATCCAGGGCATCCGCCGCTACCTCGGCTCCGGCCTGATCAAGGGCATCGGCCCGGTGCTCGCGGACAAGATCGTCACCCACTTCGGCGTGAACGCCCTCGACGTCATCGAGAACGAGCCGGAGAGGCTCATCGAGGTCCCCAAGCTCGGTCCGAAGCGCACCAAGCTCATCGCCGACGCGTGGGAGGAGCAGAAGGCCATCAAGGAGGTCATGGTCTTCCTGCAGGGCGTCGGCGTCTCCACGAGCCTCGCCGTCCGCGTCTACAAGCAGTACGGCGACAAGTCCATCGACGTCGTCAGGGACGAGCCGTACCGCCTCGCGGGCGACGTCTGGGGGATCGGCTTCAAGACCGCCGACGTCATCGCGAAGGCCGTCGGCATCCCGCACGACAGCCCGCAGCGCGTGAAGGCCGGCCTGCAGTTCACGCTCTCCGAAGCCACCACCGCCGGCAACTGCTACCTGCCCGAACTGGCCCTCATCGCGGACGCCGTCAAGATCCTCCAGGTCGACACCGGACTCGTCATCGACTGCCTCGCGGAGCTGGTCGAGGAGGAGGGCGTGGTCCGCGAGGAGCTCCCGGACGACGAGATCGCGATCTACCTGGTCCCGTTCCACCGCGCGGAGATCTCGATGGCCGCGCAGCTCAAACGCCTGCTGCACAGCGAGCACGACCGCATGCCGAGCTTCGCGGGCGTCAACTGGGACAAGGCCCTCGCCTGGCTCGGCACGGAGCTCGAGGAACACCAGGCCGCGGCGGTGAAACTCGCGCTGACGCAGAAGGTCGCCGTCCTGACCGGCGGTCCCGGCTGCGGCAAGAGCTTCACGGTCCGCTCGATCGTCCGGCTGGCCCAGGCGAAACGCGCCAAGATCGTGCTGGCCGCCCCCACCGGACGCGCCGCGAAGCGCCTCACCGAGCTGACCGGGCACGAGGCCCGCACCGTCCACCGCCTGCTGGAGCTCAAGCCCGGCGGCGACGCGGCGTACGACCGCGACCACCCGCTCGACGCCGACCTCGTGGTCGTCGACGAGGCCTCGATGCTGGACCTGTTGCTGGCCAACAAACTCGTGAAGGCCGTCCCGCCCGGCGCCCACCTGCTGCTCGTCGGCGACGTCGACCAGCTGCCGTCCGTCGGCGCGGGGGAGGTGCTCCGGGACGTGCTGGCGCAGGGCAGCCCCGTCCCGAACGTCCGCCTCACGCACATCTTCCGCCAGGCCCAGGAGTCCGGCGTCGTCACGAACGCCCACCGCATCAACAGCGGCGACTACCCGATCGTCCAGGGGATGCCCGACTTCTTCCTCTTCAGCGCCGAGGAGGCGGAGGACGCGGCCGCGCTGACCGTCGACGTCGTCGCGAACCGCATCCCGCGCAAGTTCCGCCTCGACCCGCGCAAGGACATCCAGGTCCTCGCCCCGATGCATCGGGGCCCGGCCGGCGCGGGCGCGCTCAACACCGTGCTCCAGGAGGCGCTGACGCCGTCCAGGGACAACCTGCCCGAGAAGCGCTTCGGCGGCAGGGTGTTCAAGCTCGGCGACAAGGTCACCCAGATCCGCAACAACTACGACAAGGGCCGCAACGGCGTCTTCAACGGCACCCTGGGCGTGGTGATCGGCCTCGACACCGTCGAGCAGAAGCTGACCATCCGCACCGACGAGGACGAGGAGGTCGACTACGAGTTCTCCGAGCTCGACGAGCTCAGCCACGCCTACGCCATGACCATCCACCGCTCACAGGGCAGCGAGTACCCGTGCGTGGTCATCCCGATCACGACCAGCGCGTGGATGATGCTGCAGCGGAACCTGCTCTACACCGCCGTGACGCGCGCGAAGAAGCTCGTCGTGCTGGTGGGCAGCAAGCGAGCCATCGGCCAGGCCGTGCGCACGGTCGGGGCGGGCCGCCGCCACACGGCGTTGGCCCACCGCCTCAGGACCGCGCAGACGCTCTGAGTTTCGTCAGTCCATGCTGCGCACGATGGTCGGCTCCAGGCCCTCGTCGTCGTCCGTGAGAGAGCCTCGCCAGGGGAAAGAGCTCTCAGCGACACCGTCGTTGTAGAGATGATCCATGGCATGCTCTCCCGCTTCTTCTCGCGACTGGTGGCGTGCGAACCTCGCTGTCCGTCGAGTCGGTTTCGGCTTCACTGCGCAATAACCGCTGCGGTGCTGACCCAAATGTTATTGATTTTCGTCACAGCGCGCCAAGTGAGCCCTTTCGGCGTCTCAAGAACCGGACGGTAATCATCCGGTCGGTCGAACGGAGTGGCGGCGACCGGCCGAACGGACCATCATCGTCGATCATGCGGACCGCCGTCGCCCTGCTCGCCTGCCTGGCCCTCCTCCTCAGTCCCGCACCCGCGCCGGCGGAGGGTCCACAAGCGACATACGTCCTGCGCGTGCCGGCGCCGAAGGGCGAGTCCGCGCAACGGTTGCTGGGCCTCGGCTACGACGTGCTGGAACAGCGCGACGGCGACGACCTGTTCGTCGTCGGCGACCCGAAGACCTCCCAGAAGCTCCGCACCGACGGCTTCCCGTCCACGGTCGAGAAGACGATGCCCCCGTCGCAGTGGGAGCCGCGTTCACTCGGCGACGCGACGTACTACGGCGGCTACCGGACCATCACCGCGCACCTCGCCCACCTCGACGAGGTCGCCCGCGCCCACCCCGATCTCGCGACCGTCGTCGACTACGGCGACTCGTGGCGCAAGACGCAGGGCAGCGGCGGCTACGACCTGAAGGCCATCTGCATCACGCGGAAAAGCCCAGGTGACTGCGCTCTGACGCCGACCGCGCCGAAGCCGCGCCTGTTCGTGATGGGCCAGCTGCACGCGCGCGAGATCACCACCGGCGACATGGCGTGGCGCTTCGTCGACGACCTGGTCGGCTCCGACCTCACCGCGATGCTCGCCGACCTGGAGGTCTGGGTCGTCCCGATCGCCAATCCGGACGGCGTCGAGATCGTCGAGTCCGGCGGCGACTCGCCCGTGCTGCAGCGCAAGAACGCCAACGGCACCTGCACCTCCGGCTCGCGCGGCGTCGACCTCAACCGCAACGCGGGCTCGCACTGGGGAGAGGTCGGCTCGTCCACGAACAAGTGCAGCGAGACCTACCGCGGCCCGCGCGCCGACTCCGAGGTGGAGGTGCAGGCGCTGGAGTCGTTGTGGCGCAAGCTCTACCGCGACACCCGCGCGCCCGGTGACACCGCGGCCGCCTCCGCGGACACGACCGGCGCCGTGATCTCCATGCACAGCTACGGCAACTACGTGCTCTTCCCGTGGGGCTGGAGCACGCAGAAGTCGGGCAACGACGCGGCCCTGCGCAAGATGGCCGGTGACATGGCCGCGCTGTCCGGGTTCACCGCGGGCCAGCCCGGTGAGGTGCTCTACAACGCGTCCGGTGCCACCGACGACTGGGTGTACGACGACCTGGGCGTGCCGAGCTTCGTCTGGGAGATCGGCACGAGCTCGGGCCGGTGCGGTGGCTTCGTGCCGCCGTTCTCGTGCCAGAAGGACGCGCATTGGCCGAAAGTGCGTCCCATGCTCGTTTCGGCCATGAAGGCAGCGAAACGGCCTTACTGAGGCGAGATCTCCTGCTGAGAGGAGCAGGGGACATCCCCTAGGGCCTCCGTACGACTGAAGGTGGATGCGGACCAAGGTCCCGCCTCGATTAGCTGTGAGGCATGGGGATTCGATTGGTAGCCACAGTCACCGTGACGAGCCTGCTGGCGTTGACCACGGTGGGGGTCGCGTCGGCGGACACGTCGTTCGTCGACCGCAAGGTCATCCAGCAGGCTCTGGACCAGGTCACGCAGAGCGGGGCGGCTCTGGGCGTGCAGGCCAGGATCACGGACGGACGGCAGCGCTTCACCGCCACCTCCGGCACCGCCGCGCTGAACACCACCAGGCCCGTGCCGGAGAACGGCCGGTTCCGCGTCGGCAGCATCACCAAGACGTTCGTGTCGACGGTGCTGCTGCAGCTCGCGGGCGAGGGGAAGGTCGACCTGGACGCACCGGTCGTCCGGTACCTGCCGGGCCTGGTCGACGGCCGCATCACCGTCCGCCAGGTCCTGCAGCACACGAGCGGGCTCTTCAACTACACCGACACGTTGCCGCTCAGCCCCGACGAGTTCGAGAAGATCCGCTACAAGAACTGGTCGCCGCAGGAGCTGCTCGCGCTCTCCACGTCCAAGCCGCTCGACTTCGAGCCGGGCACGAAGTGGAACTACTCCAACACCAACTACGTCGTCGCCGGCCTGCTGATCGAGAAGCTCACCGGCAGGCCCTACGAGAAGGCCGTCGAGCAGCGGATCCTGAAGCCGTTGCGCCTCGACGACACCGAGGTGCCCGGCAACAAGGCCGCCATCAGCGGCCCGCACGCCCGCGCCTACTGGACCGTGGCGGGCAAGCCGTCCGACATCACCCGCCTGAACCCGTCGGTCGCCTGGGCCGCCGGAGAGATGATCTCCACGACGCGCGACCTCGACACGTTCGTCACCGCGCTGTCGAGCGGCAAGCTGCTCAGGCCCGCGCAGCAGCAGGAGATCAGCAAGACCACGGCCGTCAGCCCCGGCTACGGACTCGGTCTGCAGGTCGAGACCCTGCCGTGCGGCACGAAGGTGTGGGGGCACGGCGGGGGCATCCCGGGCTACTCCTCGCAACTGCTGACCACGCCGGACAGCAAGAAGCGCTTCGAGATGAACGCCACCAGCGGCCCCACCGAGGGCGACCCCGGTGACGCCTTCAACAAGATCCTGACCGAGGTCTTCTGCTGATCCGGGCACAACAAAAGGGGAGCTGGGTTGACCCAGCTCCCCTCCCGGCGTTGTGAAGGACTACCCGAGGGCGTTCTTCATCGCTGTGATCAACTCACCGTTCGCGGTGTCACCCGTGAGCTCCCAGAAGAACGCGCCGCCGAGGCCCTGGCTGCGTGCCCACTGGATCTTGCTGGTGATCGTCTGCGGAGTGTCGTAGCTCCACCACTGGCCGTTGCAGAACGCGTAGGCCGTACCGGCGATGGTGCCGGTGGCGGGACACTTCGTCTTCAGGACCTTGTAGTCCTCGATGCCCGCCTCGAACGTGCCCGGAGCCGGACCGGTCGCCGTGCCACCGGGGGCAGCCTGCGTCACGCCCGTCCAGCCGCGGCCGTAGAAGCCGATGCCGAGCAGGAGCTTGCTGGCGGGAACGCCCTTGGAGCGCAGCTTCGAGATCGCGGCCTCGGAGTTGAAGCCGGCGGTCGGGATGCCGCTGTACGACGTGAGCGGGGAGTGCGGAGCCGTCGGGCCCTGAGCCGCCCACGCACCGAAGTAGTCGTACGTCATGACGTTGTACCAGTCGAGGTACTGCGACGCGGGACCGTAGTCAGCGGCGTCGATCTTGCCACCGGCCGAACCGTCAGCCGTGATGGCCGCGGTGACGAGGAAGTTCTGGCCGAACTTGTTGCGCAGCGCCTGCGCCATGTTCGCGAACGCGGCCGGGCCGCTCGTGTCGCACGACAGGCCACACGCGTTCGGGTACTCCCAGTCGATGTCGATGCCGTCGAACAGACCGGCCCAACGCGGGTCCTTCAGCAGGTTGTAGCAGGAGTCGACGAACGCAGGCAGGTTGCGCGACGCCTCACCGAAGCCGCCGGACCAGGTCCAGCCACCGAAGGAGTAGAGCACCTTGAGGTTCGGGTACTTCTTCTTCAGCTTGAGCAGCTGGTTGAAGTTGCCGCGCACCGGCGCGTCCCAGGTGTCAGCGACGCCGTCGACGCTCTCCGCCGCCGTCATCGACTTCTCGATGGCGGGGAAGGTCTCGCCGATGGTGCACTTGCCGCCGACCACGTTGCCGAACGAGTAGTTGATGTGCGTGAGCTTCGACGCCGAACCCGAGGTGTCGATGTTCTTCACCTGGTAGTTGCGCGCCGGGTAGACACCCCACTCCGCGAAGTAGCCCAGGTTGATCTTCCCCGGAGGCGGGGGCGGGCCGGTCGTCGTCGTGGTGGTCGTGGTCGTGGTCGACGTCGTCGTGGTGGTCGTCGGGTTGGTCCCGCCGGCCTCGCACGAGCCACCGTTGAGCTTGCAGTTGGTCGGCGCACCGAACGTGCCGGAGTAGGAGCCGTTGAAGCCGAAGCTCACCGACCCGCCGACACCGATGCTGCCGTTCCAGGTGTTCTTGACCGTGACGGTCTGACCGCTCGTGGTGTACGAGCCGTCCCACAGCGACGTGACCTTGTGGTTGGCCGGCATCGTGAACTCGACGGTCCACGACGTCAGGGCCGACGTGCTGTTGTTCTTGATCGTGTACTTGCCCTCGAAGCCCGTTCCCCAGTCCGAACCCTTGGAGAACGTGGCGGATACGCCACCGGCGCCGCTAGCAGCGGGCACGACGACGACTCCGAGGACCATCGCGGCGACTGCCGCGAAGAGAGCAGCTAGATGCCATCGGAACTTGGACATCGGTCTCCTCAGTCGCAGGGGGTACCGGAACGATGTGGTTTAGACCACTCGAAGGTCAAGGTCTAGACCTCTGCCGTCACTCGAATGGAGCAGTTCGAAAACGGTTTAGTGAGGTCGGGACGTCCTGTTTCGGGCTAGTTGGTTAACCATTGGCGGGGTTGCGAGACGACCGCCCGCCGGCCCGGTCCCGCCGGAGCGACTGCACAAAGAGGACAGTCGACCGGACTTCGTTCCATGCCAAAGCGTTTCCCTGTCGCGTGGGTGCGCGCGCGGTGACGCGGTGCTTGATCCCAAGTTCGCACGTTCGGGTCAAACCGTCTGGTCCGCCGCGCACCCCCACCCCTCCCGCGCCGACGATGGCGGAGTGACCTTCAGCGTTCCTGAACAGGCAAAACGAACACCAGGCCTCGACTCGGTCTCCGCCGCGCTGGCCGACCTGCGCGCCGGCCGCCCCGTGATCGTGGTCGACGACGAGGACCGCGAGAACGAGGGCGACCTGGTCATGGCGGCGGAGCACGCGACCCCGCAGGCACTGGCGTTCTACGTGCGGCACACGAGCGGCCTGGTCTGCGCGCCGATGGCGCCCGAGGTCGCCGACCGGATGCGGTTGCCGTTGATGGTCCAGGACAACGAAGACCCCGAGGGCACCGCGTACACGGTGTCGGCCGACAGCACGCACGGCATTGAGTCCGGCATCTCCGCCGCTGACCGCGCACGCACGCTCTGCGTCCTCGCCGACCCCGCGAGCACGCCTGGGGACGTGCGCCGGCCGGGGCACGTGTTCCCGTTGCGCGCCAGGGCAGGCGGTCTCGCCGAACGGCGCGGGCACACCGAGGCGGCGGTCGACCTGATGCGGCTCGCGGGGAAGGCTCCCGTCGCCGTGATCAGCGAGGTGTGCGACGAGGACGGGGGCGTCGCCAGGTTCCCGCGGCTCAGGGCGTTCGCGGACGAGCACGCGCTCAAGCTCGTGTCCATCGAGCAGATCGCGGCCTTCGTGCCGGAGAGCGTGGTGGCGCTGTGACGCTGCTCGCGACCGTCTTCGACCTCGACGACACCCTCGTCGACAGCGCCGGGACGTGGAACCAGGTGATCGGGGCCGTCGCCGCCCGCCACGACTACCGCTGGACGCCTGCCGACTGGGCCGCGATGCAGGGCACGTCGACCTGGAGCGGCTACCTCGCTGAACGGTGCCAGGGGCTCACGCCCGAGCGCGCGTCGTCGGAGTGCGTGGACGGCATGGTGGACGCGATCGCGCGCGGCGCCTTCGGGATGATGCCCGGTGCGGCGGAGCTCGTCGCCCTGGCCGCGGAACTGGGGCCGGTCGGGCTGGTGTCGGCGTCGCCGCGACGCTACGTGCGCGCCGCGGCGTCCGCGTCCGGGTTGCGGCGGCACGTTGAGGCCATCGTGACCGGTGACGACGTCGTGAACGGCAAACCCGCGCCCGACCCGTACCTGCTCGCCGCGCGCAAACTCGGGCTCGATCCCGCGAACTGCCTAGCCGTCGAGGACTCGGGTTCCGGCATCCGCTCGGCGCACGCGGCCGGCATGACCGTGCTCGCGATCCCCAACGCCACGACGGCCCGCGACGCCGAGGTGCTCGGGCTGGCGGCGTGCACGGCGTCCGACGCGGTCGTGGCCGCCAAGGAGATCTGCCGGTTGTGGGTCGACGTCTACGCGCTCAGCCGATAGCGCGTTCCGCACCCCACGCGGCTATGTCCTCGCGGCTCTGCAGGCCGAGCTTGTCGCGCAGCCGCAGCAGCCGCGAGGCCACCGTGCGCACGGAGACGTTAAGGCGGTTCGCGATCTGCTGGTTCGTCAGCCCACTCGTGAGCAGCGCGATCACGCGCCGTTCGTGGTCGTCGAGCGAGTCGAACGCGGCCTCCGTGCGGTCCAGCCACACCTCGTCCTGGATGAACGCCTCGGTCTCCGCAGCGGTCAACGGCGTGGAGGCGGCCTCTGCGCGCGCGACGGAGAGCATCAGCCGTGCGGTGCGCATGGCCCCGGCCACCTTCTCCGCCCAGAACGGGTTCGGCACCACGCCGACAGAGCGACGCATGGCTCGTCCGGTCGCTTCCAGCCGTAGCGCGCGCTCGGCCTGTCCGCGGGTCGACGCGACCACGGCCAGACCCTCGAGCGCGTCCGGGGCCGTCAGCGGGTTGAGGCCGTCCATGCGCAACGCCTCCTGGAAGGCGTGCGTGGCCTCGTCCAGGTCGCCCTGCACCAACGCGACGGCACCGCGCGTACTCAACGCCGAAGCAATGCGCGCGGGAACGCCCGACGCGCGCGAGATGGGCAACGCGGACATGACGTTCTTCTCGGCGCGTTCGTGCTTGCCCAGCGACAACGCCGTGCGTGCCACATCGACCAATGCCGTCGCACGGGCAAGGGGCTCGCCCAGCAACTCGGCGACACGGAGGCACTCGGTGCTGCTGGCGTCGGACGCCTCCCACTCGCCGGAGGACTGCTGGACCGCCGCGAGCGTGTTGCGGCAGCTCATGACCAGCGCCGTCGAGCTGTCCGGCACCAGCCGCGACGCCTCGCTCGACAGCTCCACGGCCTCGTCGTGGTCGCCCTGCTCGGCGGCGAACCGGGCGGCGTGGTTCAGGGCCACGCAGCGGTAGTCGTCGCGCGCGGAAGGCCTGCGCAGCGCGTCCCGCAGCATCACCCGCGCCTGCCCGAACCGGCCGCGGCGAGCGGCGCAGTCCGCCAGTGCCGACGTGAGCAGCAGCAGGCGTTCGTCACCGCGGTCGGCCGCCCACTCGACGGTGCCGAGGAGGCTGTCGACGTGGTTGTCGAGCTTGCGCTGCACGTCCGCGGACATCGACAGCGGTGCGGTGAGCAGCACGTCCGACAGGTCCGTGAACCAGCGGGCCAGTGCCTCGTAGGCGACGTCCAGCTCGCCGGCCGCCAGCAGCTTCTCCCTGGCGTGCAGCCGGATCGTCTCCAGCTGCCGGAACCGCGTCGTGCCGGGGATGGCCGTCAGCAACGACTTCGCCTGCAGCCGCGACAGCACGTCCAGCACCGGTTCCGCGGAGCGTTCCGACGAGCAGACCTCGTTGGCCGCGGCCAGGTCGAAACCGCCGTCGAAGACCGACAGGCGCCGCAACGCGAACTGCTCGTCCGGCTGCAGCAGCTGGTAGCTCCAGTCGATGGCCTCGCGCAACGAGCTCTGGCGTGACGGGGACTTGCGGCAGCCCAGCGTCAGCAGCTCCAGCGGCTCGTCCATGCGGTCGCAGATGTCCGCGACCGGCAGCAACTGCACCCAGCGCGCCGCGAGCTCGATGGCGAGCGGCATGCCCTCCAGCCGTGCGCACAGCAACGCGACGGCGGCCGTGTTGTCGAGGGTCAGGCGGAAGTCGGGCTTGCGCTCGCGGGCCCTGTCCACGAACAGCTTCACGGCCTCGGACCGCGGTGCCGCCGTCGTCACCAGGTCCCGGTCCGTCGACGGGACGGGCAGCCCCTCGACGTGGAAGCTGACCTCACCGGTGATCCACAGGGCCTCGCGTGAGGTCGCGAGCACGCGGATGCCGGGGCAGCGGTTGAGGAGCATGTCGGTGAGCTCGGCGCACGTGTCGAGGAGGTGCTCGCAGTTGTCGAGGACCAGGACCACCTTCATGTTCACGAGCGTCTCGACCACGGTGTCGCGCAACGGCTCGTCGGTCACCGCGGTCACTCCGAGCGCGTCAGCGAGGGCCGGCATGACGTCTCGGGAAGCGGTGATCTCGCCCAGCGCGACCAGGAGCACCCGGTCGGTCCGTCCGCGCCGCAACCGGCCGGCGGCCTCCAGCGCGAGCCTCGTCTTGCCCGCACCCGCACCGCCGACGAGCGTAACGAGACGATGCCTGCGCAACAGCTGGTCGAGCTTCGACAGCTCCTGCTGGCGGCCGACGAACGTGTCGCGGGCAGCGGGCAGGTTCGAGAGCACGCGGACGTTCTGCCTGGTGGCAGGGGCTGTCGCGGACACCGTGACCCGGCGGCGGTAGGCCCGTTGGCGGCATGCGTTGGAGCAGTAGGACCTGCGTTGCTCGGAGGTGGCGGGCGGCATCGTGCCGTCGCACAGCGCACAACGCCCGTTGCTTGTCATGAGTCCTTCTCCTCAAGCCGTAACGGCAGGTCGTTCTTGTCTCGGTGCGGCGTTCTCGCAGGTGGCGGGTGGTGAGCCGGGGTGTGCAACCCGTTACGGCTCCGTGTGCGTGAGACGGTTCGCAACCTGCTCGTTATGCCTACCTTCCGGTAGCCCTCGTTCGGAAACAAACTGGTGACTGGTCCGGTCTGACAGGGAGTGCGCATGACGTTGACGACGAGCACCTCGTGGGCGAGCGCAGGTCTGCAACTGGTGGACAAACCGCGCACGATCACCGTCGGCATCGCCGACGACGAGGTCCTGATCCGCACGGGAGTCCGCGGTCTGCTGGAACGCTCCGGCAACGTCGTGGTCGTCGGCGAGGCCGGCGACGGCGGCGGGGCGCTCGAGCTCGCGCGGCGCCAGCGTCCGCAGGTCCTGCTGATGGACGCCTCCATGCCCGGCATGGAGGGGCTCGCGGCGGTCCGGATGGTGCGCAGGCACGTGCCGGGCACGCAGGTGATCATGCTGTGCACGCCGCAGACCGAGGAGATGCTCTTCCCCGCGTTGCGCGCGGGCGCGGCCGGGTTCCTGTTCAAGAACGGCGAACCGGACGCGCTCGTGAAGGCCGTGCGCGCCGTGGCCGCCGGAGAAGCGATCCTCTCGCCGTCCGCGACGCGTGCGTTGATCGACCACTTCACCGGCGCCGACTCGGAACGTCGCGACGCCGCGCGCAGCCGCATCGGGCTGCTCACTCGGCGAGAGCAAGAAGTGTTGGTGTACCTGGCGCAGGGCATGGCGAATGCACGGATCGCACGGCTCATGTACCTCTCAGAAGGGGCTATCAAGGCCCACGTCAGCCGACTGCTGACGAAACTTCGGTGCGACAACCGCGTCCAAGCCGCTCTCATCGCACGCGACGCCGCCCTTCCATGCTGAACTGACATCTGTTGCAACGGCGCGACGGTCAGCCTAGCCACGGATTTTCGCGCCGCGAAGCAGGTCACCCGGTTGGCCCCGTCCGGAATGATGTCGCTTTCCCGCCAGCGTCTCGGTTGGAATGGCGTCATGCTGGCAGGCATGCAACTGAGCACGTTCTCGGAACGGTTGCCCTTTCAAGCACCTCTGTGTCCCGACAACCTGTTCGGCCACCTCATCGCCACCGCCGTGCCCGGAGTGGAGGAGTGGCGCGACGGTGTCTACCGGCGAACCTTGCGACTTCCTTGCGGTTTCGGCATCGCGTCTTTGCGGCCGTTCACAGATCACATCGCCTGCACGCTGGAACTGTCCGACGCTCGCGATTTGGCCAGTGCTCTAGACCTCTGCCGGTTTCTGCTCGACCTCGACGCCGATCCATTCGTGGTGGATGCTGCGTTGTCCGCGGATCCGCTTTTGGAGCCGTTGGTTTCGGCCGCTCCCGGACGACGTGTGCCGCGCACGGTCGACGGGGCCGAGTTCGCCATTCGGGCCGTGCTGGGGCAGCAGGTGTCCACGAAAGCCGCGCGTACGCACGCCGCACGGCTCGTGGCCGCTCACGGCACGCCGGTCGGAGACCTGTTCCTGTTCCCGCACTCGTTCGACGTGAGCGCGCTGGCGATGCCGGAGTCGCGCCGTCGCACGATGGCCGCGTTGCTGGGTGCGCTGGAGTCCGGTTTGGACCTGTCGCCCGGCGCGGACCGGGCCGTCGCGAGGGAAGCGCTCCTGGCGTTGCCGGGCTTCGGGCCGTGGACCGTCGAGTCGATCCTGATGCGCTCTTTGGGCGACGACGACGCGTTCCTGCCGACCGATCTCGGAATCCGTTTGGCCGCAGAGGCCCTGGGCCTGCCGTCGACGCCCGCGGCGCTCGTCAGGCGTGCGGAGGCGTGGCGGCCGTGGCGTGCGTACGCGGTGCAGCACCTGTGGGCGACCGGTGATCACGAGGTGAACCGAATCCCGGCCTGACCTGCACGCTCGAGTACATCGCCGTCGAGCCGTCCCGCACGAAACCGGGCAGCGCCGGTGGGTCCTGCGCACACCCTTGCAGGGCCTCGAAAACCTCCAGCGCCGTCGCCGGACGTCCGCCCGGGTCCTTGGCCAGCAACCGTTGCACCAACGGGTCCAGCGCGCCGGGGACCGGTCTCGGCGCCTCCTTGACGTGCTTGTCGAACACCGCGTAGGCCGTCGGGCCGGTGAAGAGTTGTGCGCCCGTCAGCATCTCGTGCAGCACGCAGCCCAGCGCGTACAGGTCGCTGCGGGGTTCGGCGGTGCCGCGCTGGATCTGTTCCGGCGCCATGTAGCTCGGCGTGCCGAGGATCTGACCCGCTCGGCTGAACGGCGCGACGTCGCTCTCCTTGAGCAGCGCCAGGCCGAAGTCGAGCACCTTCACCGCGCCGTCCGGGCACAGCATCAGGTTGGTGGGCTTGAGATCCCGGTGGCAGATGCCCTCTTCGTGCGCGGCGGCCAGGACCGCCGCCGTCTGCGCGGCGATGTTCGCGGCCCACGCCTCGGGCAGCGGGCCGAACTCGCCGACGAGCTCGTCGATCGTGACGCCGTCGACGAACTGCATGACCTGGAAGAGGCGCTGCTCGAACGTCCCGTAGTCGTACAGGACGGGAACGCCGGGGTGCTCCAGCCTGGCGACGATCCTGGCCTCGCGCGCGAACCGTTGCGCCACCTCGTCGTCGCTGCCGGGCAGGCGCAGCAGCTTGACCGCGACGCGGCGATCCAGGCGCAGGTCCCTGCCCTTGTGCACGGCACCCATGCCGCCCCGCCCCAGCGGCAGGTCGTCGATCTCGTAGCGGTCGGCGATCAGCACCCGCGAAGCCTAACTGCCGTCACGCCGGCTTGATCTGCCCGTTGAGAAGTCCGTGGTAGCCGAGGCGAACCAGTCCCGCGGCCTCGTCCAAGCCCGCTTCGAGCGCCTTGAGCTGCACGAACGCCTGTCCGTAGCGCCGTTGCCCATCGACGGGCAGCGATGGGACCTGGGTGCGGCGCACGTCGAGCCGGGTCGATCCCGTCGGGGTCCGGGCGAACGCGGCGCGCAGCACGCCCTCGAGGAAGTCCGGGTCGACCTTGCTCGGGTCGATCTCGTACGTCGCGCCGGTGGGGGACGTGACGACGTGGTCGCCGGGTGCCGCGCGGACCAGTTCGCCGATCGTGGTCATCGGGGGAGCGGCCTGTTCGCGCAGCTCAGGCAGCGCGGGCAGGGCGAACGTCGGCTGGGCCGCGAGGTAGGCGGACGCGTCGGCGCCGCTGCGGCTCGACGGGCTGAGGTCGACGTCGTCGTCCAGCAGGTCGATGACGCGCGTGTTCGGGTCGAGCGGTCCGGGGGAGTCGAGCAGCGCGATGTGCTCGGGCGCGCGGCCGACGGGGTTGCGCAGCAGCCACAGGTCGCGTCCTGGCTGCACGGTCATCACGGCCCTGATGGCCCCGGCGCGCAGGAGGTTGCCGCGGATGCGTTTGCCCGGTCTGCGCGACGCCGCCGCCGACGGCAGGAGGATCGCGACGAGACCGCCGGGCTTCGCCAGCGACAGGCAGTGCTGCAGCCACGCCAGCTCCGGTTCGCCGCGCGGGGGCAGCCCGTAGGTCCAGCGGGCGTCGCCGACCAGTTCCTCGTGCCCCCACGTTCGGTCGTGCCACGGCGGATCGCACACCACCGCGTCCGCCTTCTCCTGCACGCCGTTGTGCCGCAACGAGTCGCCGGTGAAGATCTGCGCCTGCGGCATCCGGCGCCGTGCGATGACCGCGGACACGGGATCGAGCTCCTGCCCGATCTTGTTGCGCGCCTTGGAAGCCTTCAGCAGACTCCCCGTGCCGCACGCCGGGTCGATCACCGTGTCGCCGTCCGTCGTGGCCAGGACGACCTCGACGACCTCGGGCGGAGTGGGGTTCAGCAGCCGCGAGTGGGCCTCCAGGTACCGCTCGTGCAGGAACTCGAACGTCTGCGCGTCGGCCTCGACCCCGGCCAGCGCCTCGCCGAGCTTCAGGTCGTCGTGGGTGCGCAGCTGGGTCCACAACCGCTCGGCCGGCGAGACCAGGAACGGCTTCCCGTTGTTCCGCAGCCACGCCTCGACGTCGCGCAACAGGTACAACGGACTGGAGGCCGTCCCGCCGACCGGCGACGGGAAGTCCTCGAACCGGCGCCGCCAGTTCGACACGGCCGCCCGCCCCACATCGGCGAGGCGAGCGATGTCACCGGCGTTGACCGTCTCATCCATGGTTCACAACCGTATTGCTTGTGAACTCACTTCACAACTGGTCTACTGGAGATATGACACACGAGCTGCGCATCGCCGTGGCGACCGATCCTGGGCTCGTCCGCGAGCACAACGAGGACTCGGTCTACGTCCGCGCGGACCTGCAGGCCGTGGCGGACGGCATGGGCGGCCACGAGCACGGCGAAGTGGCCAGCGCACTCGCGGTGAACGTCCTGGCGACCTGGGAGGGCGACCTGGGTCCGGCCGTGGCCGAGATAGCCCGCAGGCTGGACGCCGAGACACCTCAAGGCGCAGGCACGACACTGACCGCCATCCGCTGGGAGGGCCTCGCCTTCCAGCTGGCGCACATCGGCGACTCCCGCGCGTACGTGCTCAGGGAGGGCGAGCTCCGCCAGATCTCCCACGACCACACCATGGTCCAGGCCCTGGTGGACGCCGGTCGCATGACGCCGGAGGAGGCCCGCGACCACCCGCGCCGCGCGTACGTCCTGCGGGCCCTGCAGTCCGGCAACTCGCACGACCCGGACCTCACGTGGCACCAGGCGAAGATCGAGGATCGGTACCTGCTGTGCAGCGACGGTCTCACCGACTACACGGATCTGGACGACGTGCACGAGATCCTGCTGTCCACTGAGGACGGCACGGAGGCCGCGTGGCAGCTGATCGCGCTGGCGAACGGCAACGGCGGGCCGGACAACATCACCTGCGTGATCGTCGACGTGGTGCGCAAGAAGTGGTGGCAGCGCTAGGAAACCCGCGCCGCTGGGAAAGTCGCTTTCCCCAGTCACATACGCGGCAGTGTTGCCCGGTCAGGTCGTTGCCAAGACTGTCCGACCCGTTGGCGCCGCACCGAACCCGCGCATGGAAACGGCCCCCGGCGCAGTGCGCCAGGGGCCGCAGCTCACAGGGTGTTACAGGTTCGCCGGCATGCCCGACTCGTCGGCCGCCGCCGTCGAAGACCCGCTCAGCAGGTCCTTGACGATCTTGTTGGCCTCCTTCACGGCAGGCGTGATCATCTTGATCTTCACCTTGCCGTTGGTCAGCTTGCCGCCGACGTCGAACGTCTTGTCCTCACCGGGCAGCGGGAGCGCCTGGCAACCGGTGAACTGCTTGCGCGGGGTCGCACCGGTCTGGAAGTAGAACGTGATCGGGTCGTCGACGCAGTCCGTGTTGTACGGGAACAGGCCGTGCGAGCCCTCGTTGTCGACGCTGATCATCTTGGCGTTCGGCAGCGCCTTCGCGGTGGCGAGGCCACCCTCGTAGGCGGTGGCGGCGTCGAGCTCGGACTGCGCGACCAGCAGACGCGGGAACGTCTTCTTGTCCGGCTTCGGCATCGCGTTCTTCGTCGGCCAGTAGGCGCACAGCGGGGTGCTCATGAACGGCGCGATGAACGGCGCGTTCACGGTCAGGTCGGCGAGCCAGTAGTTCCAGTAGTGCAGGTTCTGGTTCCACTGACCGTCCTGGCAGCGGATGGCCTCGAACGTCGCGTCCCAGGTCTCGACCTCGGCGGCGGCGGTCGTGGTCTTGACCGCGACGCGCTCCTTCTTGGCGATGGCGGCGAGCGCGTTGTCCTTGGCCTTCGCGATGAACGCCTTGTTCTCGGCGGACAGGCCCGGGATCGTCAGCATCTTCGCGACGATCTGCTCGACCTTCTCCGAGTCGGTGCCGGTGGCCGGCGTGCCGATCACGGCGGACACCGCGGCGGCGGCGGTCGGGTACTGGGTCGTGTCGTACATGGCCGGGATCACGAACCACGCGACGAACAGCTGACCCACGAACTCACGGGTGCCGCCGACCTTCTCCCAGTTGCGGCGGATCTCCATCGGGTCGGTGCCCTGGCCGTACTCGGCGTCGTTGCGCGCCATGTACGGGAGCAGCGCCTCCTGGAACTGGCGGTCGCGCGTGCGCGGCTGCAGGTCCCAGGTGTTCTCGAGGGTCGTCTGCGAGGCGTCGACGGCCGAGTCGAGCAGGAAGCGGTGCGCCTTGCTCGGGAACGTGGAGGCGTACCAGGTGCCGAGCCACGTGCCGTAGGAGTAGCCGATGTACGAGGTCTTCTTCTCGCCGAGGATGACGCGGATGAAGTCCATGTCGTACGCGGTCTGCTCGGTCGTGATGAACGGCGTCAGCGGGTTGGCGCGGCAGCCGTCCACCTTCGCCTTGTTGATCACGTTGATGTCGGTGCTGGTCGGCACGGTGTAGCTGCAGGTGAGCGGCGTGGAGAGGCCGACACCGCGCGGGTCGAAGCCGATGAAGTCGTACTGGCCCGCGAGGACCGGGGCGCGCAGCGCCATCGCCGCGCCCCACGGCAGGCCGGAGCCGCCGGGGCCACCGGGGTTGACCAGCGCGATGCCCTGACGGCTGGTGCCCTTGTAGGCGGTCTCGGTCTTCGAGACGCGGATGCCGATCGTGTTGCCGTCAGCCGGGTTGTGCCAGTCGCGCGGGACCTGGACGGTCGCGCAGGCGAGGCCCTTGACGGTCTTGAACTTCGCGACGGTCTCCGGTGCGACGCCGGGGAAGGTGCACTCCTCCCAGGTGACCTTCTGCGTCGCGAGCGCGCCGGCGAGCGCCTGCGTGTCCGGGTCCTGCTTGGCGGCCGCGCCGGCCGCCGGCGTGAGCACGATGCTCGTCGCGATCAACGCCCCTGTGACCGCGGCGATGCCGCCTCTGAAGTACTTCCTCACTGTGGATCCCTTCCTGCCCCCGCACGGCCTGGGTGAGACCGCGCTTGCAACAGAGGAGAAAGGAAAAAACTCCGTTTAACACTCCTGGGTGATGGCAGAAAGTCGCCATGTCTGGAAACCGTCACCAATCGTGTTCACAGAGTGATGAAGATCCATGTCTCAATTGCTGAGGGTGACTAGAGCCAACCCCGCCGTGACGCCTGCACTCCGAGCTGGAACCGGGTCTGCGCCCCCAGCAACTGCTGCAGCCGGCTCACCCGGCGGTGCACCGTGCGTTCGCTGACGCCGAGCTCGCGCGCGATCGACTCGTCCGTCAGACCGGCGCTGAGCAGCGCCATCAACCGCCGGGTCGCCGTGGTCGGCTCCTCCTGGGTGTCCTCCTGGCCGCCGGGCGTGATCGACACCGCCATCCGCCAGAAAGCCTCGAACAACTCGATCAACGCGCTCAGTAGCACGGACGGGTGAATGAGGAGTGCGACCACGTTCCCGCCGGTCACGGTCGGCACCGCGATCAGCGCCCGGTCCGAGTCGGCGATCACGAGCTTGAGCGGCACGCCGGGGAACGTCCGCGCCTGCTCGCCCACCGCGATGCTCTCCTGCACCGACGCGAACCCTCGTTCGGTCTGCAGCAACGCCGACTCGTACACGACCCGGTAGCCGACACCGCGCAGCAACGCGGGCGGCTGCGCGGGACTCGCCTCCGGCTGCGGGCTCAGGTACGAACCGGGGTCGAGCGCCCGGATCTCCGACTTGGCCTGGCTCTGCATCTCCTCGAACGCGCTGATCACCTCGTCGGCCTCCTTGAGGACCTCGACGAAGTCGACCTCCTTCGCGCCGCGCTCGGCGTAGGCGGCGGCCAGGACCTCGGCTGTCTCCCTGGCCCGCACGGCCGCGGCCTCGTGCCCCGACGCGATCGCGGCCAGCGCCGACCGCGGCGGGCGCACGTCGTTGTTCCTGATCAGCCCGAGTCGTTCGAGCTCCTCGTGCGCCGGGCCGGACTCGGCGACGTCTCCGCGCAGCAGCGCCAGATAGAGCTTCTCGGCCTCCGGCGACAGCCCCTCGTGCACGCGATTCCCCTCCGTGGTTCTGAACCGAAGGTACCTGGTCAGAAGGGAGGAACCCGGCTTAGGCGAACCGGCGCATCGCCCCGAGGAAAACGGCGTCGAACGCCCGGTCGGACAGCACCCGGCGGGCGAACAGGATCGGCCGCGCACCGAACCCCGCCGCGTACCTCGTGCGCGGCCTGCGAGCCTGCGCCGCCTTCACGATGACGTCCGCGATCACCTTGGGCTCGCTCGCGCGCTCCATCTGCGAGAAGAACCCGGACAACTGCTTGACCTGCCCCGCGTAGGCCCCGCCGCCGGACGTCTTCTTCAGGTTCTCGACCGCGATCCCGCCCCACTCGGTCTTGATGCCGCCGGGCTGGATCACCACGACGTCGATCCCGAACGGCTTCAGCTCGAGCCGCAGCGAGTCGCTCAACCCCTCCACCGCGAACTTCGTCGAGTGGTACCAGGCCCCGAGCGGCTCGTAGATCCGCCCGCCGATCGACGAGACGTTGATGATCTTCCCGCGCCCGGCCTCCCGCATGTGCGGTGACACCAGCTGGACCAGCCGCGCGAGCCCGAACACGTTGACCTCGAACTGGTAGCGCGCCTCGTCCAGCGGCACGTCCTCGACGGCGCCGTACGACCCGTAGCCGGCGTTGTTGACGAGCACGTCGATCCGTCCGGCCTCGGCGACGACCTTCTTGACGCCCTCGACCATCGACTCGTCCCGCGTCACGTCCATCTCCAGCACCCGGATGCCCAGTGCGGCGAGCCCCTCCATCCGCTGCACCCGGCGCGCCGCCGCGTAGACCGTGTACCCGGCCCTGTGCAGCTCGACCGCCGTCGACTCGCCGATGCCCGACGACGCTCCCGTGACCAGTGCGACCTTCATGTCCCGCTCCCCACTAGCTGGTTGGCTGGATTAACTAACTGTTTGGTTGCTAACTCCAGACAACCACGCCCGTGGCGACCTGTCAACTAAACGGTTGGTTGCTAGAACCAACCGGTTGGTTAGGATGGGGGTGTGGTGAGGGACAAGGAAGCGACCAAGGCCAAGTTGCTGGACGCCGCGCTCGACGAGTTCGCGGAGTACGGCATCGCCGGCGCGCGGGTCGACCGCATCGCGGCCAAGGCCGGGTGCAACAAGGCGATGATCTACGCCTACTTCGGCAGCAAGGAAGGCCTGTTCGGCGAGCTGCTGAAGATCCAGATCGACCGGGTCGTCCAGTCCGTGCCGATCACGCCCGACGACCTGCCTGGCTACGCGGGCCGGTTGTTCGACGCGTACCTGGAGGAGCCCAAGCTGTTGAGGCTCGCCGCGTACCACCGGCTGGAGAACGGCTTCGACTCCGTTCCGGAGTCAGAGGCCGAGGCGCACCGGCACAAGGTCGAGGCCGTCGCCCAGGCCCAGATGGAAGGCAAGATCACCGCCGCGTTCAACGCCACGGACCTGCTGGACCTGGTCGTGCACATGTCGATCCTGGCCTTCAGCACCCCGCACGCGAACAGGGACCTCGTCGTCCGCTCCGTCGAGCGGCTGATCGCGGAGTGATCAGGGGCGGCGCAGCAGGTAGGTGTCCATGATCCAGCCCTTGCGCTCACGGGCCTCCGAGCGCACGGCGCGGATCTCCGCCGCCACGTCCCCGACCCGCCCCGACACCAGGATCTCGTCCGGCATCCCGAGGTAGGCGCCCCAGTAGATCCACGTGTCCGGGTCCACGCCCTCGAACGAGTACGACGCGTCCAGCATCACGGCCACGTCGTCCACATCGGACGGCCACCCGGCGGCCAGGCGGCGGCCGGTCGTGATCTGCACCGGCTTGCCGACCTGGTTCAGCGCCACGCGGTGCCCGGCGGTCAGCGCGGCCACCGACGTGACGCCCGGGATGACCTCGACGGAGAACGACTCGCCGCGCGCCAGCAGGTCGTCGAGGATCGCGAGCGTCGAGTCGTAGAGCGACGGGTCGCCCCACACCAGGAACGCCCCGACCTCGTCCTCGCCCAGTTCGGAGAACAGGCCCTGGACGACGTCGGCGCGGTCGCGGCGCCACGCGTCGATCGTCGCCTGGTAGTCGGCGGGGGTGCGGTCGCGGTCCGGGTCCCGGCCCTCGACCCAGCGGTACGGGCGCGTCACGTGCTCGGTGAGGATCGACGCGCGCAGGTCGACGAGCTCCTGCTTCACCGAACCCTTGTCCAGCACGAAGTACACGTCGACCGTCTGCAACGCCTTGACGGCCTGCACCGTCAGGTGGTCGGGGTTGCCCGCGCCGATGCCGATGACCAGGATCTTTCGCACCGGCCCACACTAACTACAGCGGGCGCTCGTCGAGGAGCCGCACGGTCTTGCCTGTGCGGGGACTCACCTCCAGCACCGGGACCCACTCGACCTCCAGCGGTGCCACGACGCCGCGGTCCACCTGCAGCGCGAACCGCGGGCTGACCACGTCCACCTCGGCCCGGACGGCGGCGACGTCCTGCGGCGCACCGGCGACGCGCAGCACCAGCTGGTCGCGGGCGTCGACGCGGCGGAGGACGACCTGCACGCCGTGGTGCACGACACCGGCCCGGTCGACGGCGGCCCGCAGGTGGTCGAGGTGCAGCGTGACGGGGCCGACCCGCGCGCCCTCGTCGGCGCGGCCGAGCAGGCGGAAGATGCCGTCCTCGGTGTCGACCCACTCGGCCAGGTCGCCGACCGGGTACCGGATCATCGGCTGCAAACGCCGGGTGAGGTCGGTCTGCAGCAGCCTGCCGGGCCGGCCGGGCGTGGTGATCGGCCTGCCCGTCTCGGTGTCGACGATCTCCAGCACCGAGCTGTCCACGAAGGAGCGGAACACCCGCGGGTCGTCGGAGTCGAGCACCGCCGTGCCGATGATGCCGCCGTCGACGCTGCCGTAGACGAACGAGCGGAACTCGGCCCTGGGGAACGCCTCGAGCAAGAGCGCGCGTTGGTCGTCGTACAGCGCCTCGCCGCTGAACAGGACCAGTCGCACCAAGGGCAACGAACCGGCCTCGGAACGAACGTGGGAGGCGAGACGGCACAACGTCGTCGGGAAGCCCGCCACGACGGTGGCGTCGAAGTCCTGCATGGTGGTCAGCGTGAACTCGACCGGCGCGCTGCCGGTGACCGGCAGCTGCACCAGGTCGATCGGCGAGTGCTGCAACGCGTTGAGGGCGAAGATGAAGCTGGAGTACAGCTCGCCGGCCGCGAACAGGTTCGCGATCCGGTCGCCGTGCCTCAGTCCCGCCGCGGGCAGCGTCTCCGCGTACGTGCGGCACATCGCGTCCCACTCCTCGTTGGTGTAGAAGGAGACGCGAGGGGCCTTGGTGGTGCCACCGGTCTTGAAGATCAGGCCGTCGGTGTGCGTGCGGGTCAGCACCTGGTTGTGGCGGACGGTGTTCGCGGCCCAGAACGCGGCCTGGTCGACGACCGGGAGCTCGGCCAGCGGGGTCGAGGAGTCGTAGCCGTCGTAGAGGTCCCGGTAGAACGGGGAATGCGTGCGGGCGTAGCAGACGAGGTCGAGCACGGACATCGGTCACACGCTCCTGCTGCCGCGGCGGTCGACGACGGCGATCAACTTGCCGCTGCTGCGGGTACGGGTGAAGTCCGCGAGTGGCACGTTCTCGACGCGCAAGGTCAACAGTTCGTCCTTCCGCACGGCCTCGGCGACCTCGGGGTAGTGGGACATCACCGTGTGGTGGGCGGCTGAGGGAGCGCGATCGCGTTCCAGGCGCACGACCAGTTCCTCGCCGCGGGCGTCCTCGTTCAGCTCGATCTGCACCGCCCCCGAGTAGCCGAGCTCGTCCTCCAGGATCGTGAGGAACCGCCGGTAGTTCATCGTCTGCGCGGCGGTCCGGAACACGTCACCGGTGCGTCCCAACAGCTCGAAGCGCGGGGTCTGGCGGCCGCACGGGCAGTCGCCGGGGACCCAGCGGCCCAGGTCGCCGATCTCGTAGCGCTCCAGCCGCTGGCCGCGGCGGGTGTGCGTGGTGAAGACCAGGCGGCCCGCCTCCCCCGGCGAGACGAGACGGTCCGTCTCGTGGTCGAGGATCTCCAGCGTGTGCAGGCTCGTGAACAGGTGGTGCACCCTGCCGGACGACGCCTGGCACTGGTAGCCGACCGGGCCGGCGTCCACCGTCGCGTAGGCCGCCGAGCGGATGACCGAGACGCCGAACTCGTCCTTCATCCGAGCGATGGCCTGAGCGCCGAAGTGCTCACCCGCGTAGAAGATCTTGCGGATCCCGCCGTACTCCTTCAGCAGGGACCCGTGCTCGGCGAAGAGCCGCTGCACGAACGAAGGCGCGGTCAGCAGCGTGTCGACGCGGTTGTCCACAACGGACTGAGCGATCGCGTCGAGCCGGTCCCACTCGCCGCCCATCGGGAACTGCACGGCGTTCATCCGCTCCAGCGCGGAGAAGAAGCTGACGAAGCTCGCGTACATGTGCCCGTTGAAGAACAGGTTCATGATCCGGTCGTGGCGCGGGTCGAGCCCGGTGGCGAGCAACGCCTCGGCGCCGACCCACATCTGCTCGTCCCAGTCCGCCCAGGTGTACGCGGACAGCTTGGGCGCGCCGGAGCTGCCGCCGCTGCGGAAGTACACGTCCGCCGAGCGGTCCTGCAACGTCTCGAAGTCCGCCTTCGGGGTCACCGGGACCGGCGGAACCGGTAGCTGACGCGACTCGGCCAGGTCGTCCAGCGACGCGTCGGTGGCGAACCTGTCGTCGAGCTGCACGGACACCCGGTTGCTGTAGCGCTGCAACGCGTAGACGCCGTCGTGCGGCTCACCGCTGTACCCGCCGAGCATCGACCCCGGCGTCGTGATCCGCTGCACGCCGACCGACACGAACGAACGCGCGAGAGCGGCGGTGTCCGGCCGGTCCGCCGCGAGACCGACCGTCTGCAGGTATCGGCGCATCGGCCGCAGCACCGAGGTGATCTGCTTGCGCGGCAACGGCTTCACCCACACCGTCCGGAACAGCGGCGAGGTGCGCGGCGCGAACCGCACGTCCGCCAGCACGCGCCAGTGCTCGCCGGCGTGCACCCTCGTGAACCCGAGGTGCTCCTCCAGCCGCGTGACCACGACGTTGTTCGTGATCTCCGCCCACTCGGCCTGCGACGGCTCGCGGGTCGGCGGACCCGCCTGCCCCAGCACGGAGGCGAAGCGCTCGGCGAACGCGAAGACCTGCGACGAGTCCTCGGTGTCGAGGTAGATGATCTGCGGGCTGGAACACGCCTGCTGCTCCAGCCGGCAGACGTCCTCGGCCAGCGCCCGCAAAGTGTCCACATCGGACCACGCGTCGCGGGTCAGGTAGGCGAACGACAGCTTCGGCCCCCAGTCGATCACCCTCGCGCCGGGCTTGACCAGCTCGGTGACGCCGGCGATCGCCTCCTCGCCACCCCAGACCGCCACGGCGTCGGCGGCGCCGAGCACGCGCGCCATCCAGTCGGTGCGCGAAGAGGGGAAGTGCAGGACGACGAGCCGCGCGGCGATCTGGCCGGTCTGGTCGTGCAAGGCCAGCTGGGCGAGCACCTCGGCGGTGAAGCCCGAGTCGTCCGACGCGACCTTGACGACGTTGACGTTGCCGGAGAGCAGGCCCTCGACGGCGCTCAGGACGCCGGCGGCCGGTGCGTTGCCCGCCGTCACGTGGACGAGCAGGCCGAGCGGAACCCAGGCCTCGTACACCGGCGTGCGGAAGTCGAACCGGACCATCCGCGCCGGGTCGAGGCCGCCGAGCTCGCGCTGGAGCTTGCGTTCCAGCGCCGGACGACCGAGCGCCTGCCGCAGCGCGTCCAGCGTCTCGTCGATCTCCACCTCGTCGAGGCCCCAGGCGACCAGGGACGCGCGGTGCTGCTCCAGGTCCAGCTTCTCGGCGGCGGAGAGGACGGCGAGCGGGTTCAGCCGAGGTCCGGTGATGACCTGCTGGGTGAGGTCGTCCAGTCCGTCGAGCCGCAGGGAGACAGCCTCGTCGTCGATCCACGAGCCCTGCCAGAGGTGCTTCATGCCCTGCCCTTCAGGAGTTCTGCCGCGGCGATCGCGCAGGAACGGTTGCGGGAGACGCCGGCGCGGCCGAGGATCTCGAACCACGGGGTCTCGGTGCCGCAACCGCACTCCTCAGGTGCGTGCAGTGCGGCCAGGTCGCCCATCAGCACGCTCTGCGCGGGCGACGAGGTGATGTAGGGCGACAGGAACTGGATGTAGCCGGACTCGCCGTACGGCAACGCTTCCAGCGTCCGGACGTCCCGGACGATCGCGCGCGACCACGTCGGCACGTGCAGGTTGTGGTGCGCGCAGTCGACGTACGGCACGGAGTGTTCGACCGAGCCGTAGCTGTCGCGGATCCGCACGTCCGGGATGCCGAGCATGCCGGTGACCTTCGCGCGCAGCGAGGTCTTGGAGATCTGCTTGTCCGCGTTGCCCTTCCAGCCGCCGCCGAACCACACCATCGAGCTCTCGTCGAGCCGCACCGGCTCCAGGCCCATCGCGTTCATGCGGTCGAGGGTGAAGCTGAGGAACGCCGGGAAACCGAAGATCCGCACCGGCAGCCCGCTGTCCGCGAACCGACGCAGCGCGCGGATGCTGCCGAACGCGTCGAACTCGTGCCCGCTGCCGGTGTGCGCGAGCCCGTACTCGACGGATTCGACGGGTGCGAAGTCCGTCATGAACTGCCCGGTGAACGAGCTGCCGAGCTTCCCGCCGGACGTCGGCTGGTTCAGGTTGAGCAGGTAGTGAACCGGTTCGTCCGAGATGAACCCGTTGTGCTCGTAGATCCGCGCGACCATCCGCTGGCCGGCCCGGACCGTCCAGGCGTCCCAGAACATCTGCGACTTCTGCCCGGTCGTGCCGGACGAGGTGGCGTGCACGACGATCTCGTTGCGAGGCACCGACAGCACCTCGTGCAGCTTGAAGAAGTCGGCGTGCACGAACGGCTGCTCGGTGATGTCGCGCAACGGCTTGCCGTCCCACAGACCGCGGAAGAACTCGTTGCGCTGGGCGTGCCAGCGGTTCGACTCGTTCATCGCCTCCAGGAACAGGCCCTGGTCGCTGTGGTCGTAAGGCACCGCGATGTCGCACAACGCCTGGACGGCGCCCAGCGAGCGGTCCGGCACCGTCGCCGGGCCGAGGTGCGGGTTCATGCGCGAAACACCCCGTTGGTGTTGAGGAACTTCTGCGTCCACAGCTCGATGTACTGCTCGGTGAAGGGCCGGAACGCCTCGTCGATCGCGAGGCCCCGGAAGTCCGGCGGCTGCGGTGTGTGCACCATGACCACGTAGTCGTGGTGGACGTCGCCGTCCCTCCGCATCGCCGGGTACAGCGCCACCGGCAGGAAACCGAAGGCCAGCAACGCACTCAGCTCGTCGAACTCGTGCAGCGGCACCAGCGTCTCGACGTGCGGCGCGCCCAGCCCGGCCAGCGCGTCGATCACGCCGCCGAGGTGCGGCAGCAGTGCCTGGGGGCTCGGCGAGGCGCCGAAGATCGTGCAGTAGCCGTCGTGCCGGTTGAGGTGCCCGTAGATCTGGTGGTCGCCGCGCTCGTCGGCCAGCAGCACGTTGGGCTTGTGCAACGGGTAGAACCGCCGCGCCGGGTCGTTGATCGTGTGCTCGAAGTGCCGCTGCACGAACTGCGGTGCCTCGATGACCTCCAGCCGCGACACCTCGCGAGCGGTGAAGGCGTTGTCCTCGACGAACTCCGGCAACGTCGGCAGCCCGACGGCCGTCACGAGCTTCTCCAGGCTCGCGGGCACCTTGTGCACCTGCGCCCGTTGCGCCAGCACGCCGTCGCGGTGCCTGGCCAGCAACGTCATCGTCTCGCGCCGGGCGTGCTTGAAGAGGTTCGGCACGAGCCCGAGCGGGCGGAACCCGTTGCGCAGGCACACTCTCTGCGGTGCGAGGTGGACCGTCCGCGCCGTGCCGTAGACCGAGTCGACCTCGCCACTCGCGAGCAGGTGATCGGTGATCTGCCCGACGGCGTGGTGCGCGACGCCGCCGCCCTGCGCGTCCGGGTCCACGACGAGCCCGGCGATCTTGCCGAGCCGGTCCGCGCTCTCGACGTGCCCGGTGATCGAGGCGACGACCTCGCCGCCGCGCCGCCACACCAGCCACGTCGTGTGCGCTGCCTCGATCTCGGTGGCCATGACGCCGGGGTCCGTGCCCATCGCGATGGGGTAGTTCGCGCCGTGCGCCCGCCGGTAGAGCCTCAGCAGGTCGTCGACGTCGTCGAGTCGTGCCGGCTCGAACTCGGGTGCCACTCCTGATTCCTCCTCAAAAGACCGGAAATCAGGCTACTGATCGGTACAGCCGCCATTCAGGTGAAGGAGGCCCAGGAGCTGCGGAATTGATTACCGAGGGCGATCGGGATCACAAGAAGAATCAAATCAACCTTAATAGGCGATGGTTCTTCTGGGCTAATATCCGCTGGTAGGGCGTGTGATCGAGATCGCGAACCGGAATTTCGCCGACCATTTTGGCGAGTGAACGCAAAGTGGTCGCCATTTCAACGAAACGGCGACCACTTGGAAAATTGCTGACTAGTGGGCGAGCACGTGCAGGATCCTGACCGGCTTCTTCGGCGCGCCGTCGAGCAGGCCGTCCGGCTGCGGCACGATCCCGGCCTTCACGATCCGGTCCAGCGTGTCCATGCCGTACGTGACGTGACCCATCACGGTGTAGAGCGGCTTGATGTTGGCGAACGAGTGCACGATGAAGAACTCGCTGCCGTTCGTGCCCGGCCCCTGGTTCCCGTACGCGATGGTGCCGCGCGGGTAGGTCTCGGCACCGGTCACCTCGTCGGCGAACCGGTACCCGGGCCCGCCCTCCTCGGCGCGGTAGATGTCACCGCACTGCAGCACGCCCAGGCGCGAGGTGTCGGTCAGGCGCCAGCACTGCGACATCGTGTAGAACCAGCTCCGCGCCAGGTGGGCGAAGTTCTCCACGCCGCACGGGGCGTTCGCGCGGTTGAGGTTCGCGACGACCACGCCGTAGTTCGTCACGATGGTGACCTTCACGGTGCCGCGGGCGGGCACGACGGCGCTGGGCGGCTGGACCGGGCGGGCGGCCGGGTTGTCCGGCGTCGGGATGAACTCGCACTTCGCGGTCGGCGTGGTCGCCGGCGCGGCGGATGCGACCGGGGCGAGCACGACCATCATCAGGACAGCGAGCAGTAGCCTCATGCGAACCGACCGTAGTCGCCCCGTAACCCCTTGTCAGCCCGCTTGCTTTCAGTGGCACGGGGGACGACTTCGTCGTCGACTGGACCTGCACACCACTGCCGCGATCGTCGCCGAGCTCTCCGCGAGCTACGTCCTCCCCGACGAGGCGGAAGCCGTCCTGCTCCGGCTGCACCAGGAGTGGCTCACACGCTGACGGCCTCGCGTTGCCGCTCGGCCGGGGCCCGGCGGCGCGGCCTGCGCTCCAGCCACCACTGCGAGGCCAGCAACGGGATCGTCCACCCCGTCCACGTCGCGATCCCCGCGATCGTGTTCGGCAGGTCGGCCTCCGGCACGCTGTCCGACAGCAGCACGAACGCGATCGCGCCCCAGATCCTGTTCGTGATGATCGAGAGGGTCAGCACGAAGCTGCGGATCATCCACTTGCGGTGGTCGCCGAACCTGCGTTGCCGGGCCGCGCGCCATGCCAGCGTGGTGAACGTCAGCCACATCAACGCCAGCAGCACGTTGCTGACCCTCGCCACCGGGCCGTACGGCGTCATGTAGCCGATGACCAGTCCGGCGAGACCGGACGGCAGCACGCCGGCGAACACGTAGACACGGCCGATGCGGCGGTGCCAAGCGGGGAAACGGCCACGGAACCACGGCCAGATCTGCACCACGCACGTGATGATGGCGATCGACGCGCAGACGACGTGCACGACGAGCAGGGGATAGTGCGGTCCCCAGTCCGACGGCACGCGCGACTGCAGACGATCACCGGTCAGGTACGGCGGCAGCGAGAACGCCACGAACGCCAGCACCACGAACGCCAACGGGCCCACCCAGGGCTTGCGCAACCACGTCATGGCGTCACGATCACCAACCCCGCTGACCGATCGCGCACCGCTCGCTGACGTCCAGGTTTTGTCCACTGATTGGCCGTTGAGCGCTACGTCGATCGGCTCCAAACTGGGCTCGTGACGTCCGAGTCGCTGGTGACCCCCGAGTCGGTGACCGATGCCCTCGGCACGATGCCGGAGCAACGGCAGGCCATCGCCGAGGGGTCGGCCACCGCGGAGACCTACGACGTCGTCGCCCTGCGCGTGGCGGTCTTCCAGGCACGGGCCAAGGGCTGCGTCGCGCTCCCTGTGGTCGGTGACGAGTGGGACGCGTTGCAGGACCACGTGATGGCCTGCCGCGTCTGCCGGCCGAAGAACCCGCGCAAGTTCCGGCAACGCGTCGAGTACCTCGCGCCGGGGCTGGTCGGGGTGCCGGACGACGACGATCGGCGCCTCGCCGTGGGCTTCCAGCCGTCGGCGCGGTCCGTGCCCGACCTGGTCGCCGCGCCGCTCAAGAAGGTCGTCGAGCTCGTGTCCAGGGTGAACCCCGCACTGGTCGATCCCACCGTGGTCAAGGCGGCGCTCGGCGTCGTCGGCGTGGTGGTGATGCTCGTCGGGCTGGCCGGGTCGCAGTCGGTGCCGCCACCTGGGGAGCTGGTGGTCGGGGCACCCTCGGCGGATCCTCCGGCGGATCCCGCGGCCGACCCCTCCGCTGATCCGTCCGGAAGTCCCCCGGACAGCACGCCACCGGTCGCCGGCCCGTCCGTCTCCCCGGTGACGGCCGCCTCCGGCGTGGCCCCCGGAACGACCCCGGCCGGTACCGCGGGCACGACCGGCACGACCACGACCGGCAGGCAAGGTCAGTCCATATCGGACCGACAGCAGGGCGTGACCTCCAAACGCGGCTGGGCCTACGTGACGACACCGAGCGGCCAGTACGACCAGCCGGTCGGGCAGCAGGTCGAGTTGAACCGGCAGTGGCAGTGGGGGACCTGGCGCCGTGAGGGCGTCGACCGGTACATCACGCTGGTCCGTCGGGGCGAGGGCGCCTACGAGGTCCGGCTGCCCGCGCTGGCCGGCGCCGACGGCACCGCGCACGCCGGGATCAGCAACGGCTGGGGCTACCCGCAGGCGTTCTCCTGCCAGACCTCGGGCACCCGTCCCGACGGCGACGACCTGCTCGTCGACGTCGCGTGCTTCACCCCGGCCGGCGTCAGGAAGAACCTCCCGTTCGCGCTGGTGTTCACGACCGACGCGCCCGCCGTCCGCTACCGCGGCGGTGCGCCAGGAGCCACCCGGACCGGACCCGGCCAGTACGAGGTGACGTCGTTGCGCGGTAACGGGTTCGCGCTGGTCTCCCCGGTCGGCCAGAGCCAGGCCCGCTGCCGCTCCACGGTCGAACCGCAGCGCGTCCGGGTCGCGTGCGACGCCGACACCGACTGGAACCTCACCTACACCGAGGGTGCCGCGATCCACCAGGACCCGAGCGCGTCCGCCGCCTACCTCACGACCGGCAGGAACTCCTGGAGCAGCAACGGTGAGACGCCGGCCGTGACGCGGACGGGTCTCGGCCAGTACGAGGTGCAGTACCAGTCCATCGGCAACCCGAAGACCTATCCCGCGGACGTCGTGCAGGTCAGCGCGAGCGGCCCGCAGCCGCGGTACTGCCGGGTCTGGGCGTGGAACGGCTACTCGTTCCCGCCGAAGGTGCTGGTGCAGGTCCGGTGCTACGACCAGGCGGGTGCACCGGCCGACTCCGAGTTCGCACTGGCCTACGTCCGCAGCCCCTAGTCCGCGGCGAGGTACAGCGACTCGGCCTGCCGCATCCGGGTCAGGGCCTGGGCGGGGAAGCCCGCGGTGTGCAGCAGCTGGGCGGCCTCGGCGAGCAGTTCCGCGTCCCGCGCCCGGAACGCGTGCTCGGCGGCGGTGTCGTAGCAGTCGAGCGGCGACTGCCCGCCTGCCTCCAGGGCCTCGCCCAGGTTCAGCAGCGAGTAGATGTCCACAAAGGACTCCAGTGCGGTGGTGTAGCAGGAGACGGCCTCGCGGTACCGGCCTGCCCGGTGGTGCAGGGTGCCCATGCCGTTCCAGGCCCGGCCGAGCCGTTCCGCGTCCCCGGTCCGCGCGCAGATGTCCCGCGCGCGTTCGTACCAGCGCATCTCGCCGGTGGCGCGCCCCAGGCTGAGGCATGCCCGTGCCTCGTCGGCCTCCGAGGTCCGCGCCGACAGCACCTCGAGGAACAGGGCCGTCGCCTCCTCGACGCCGCCGCTCTCCAGGTAGACGTTGCCCAGCCCCGACAACGCCCGCGGCTCGCGCCGGATCGACAACGCCTCCGCGTGGCAGTCCTCGGCCTCGTCCAGGAGCCCGCGGTGGAAGTAGGCGTGCCCGAGGTGGGCCAGGGCGAGCGCTTCCGCGGCACGGTCGCCCCGCGCGCGGGCTGCCGAGACCGCGGCTGTCTGCACCTGCACCGACATCGACTCCACCAGCTGCGCGGCCAGGGCGAGCCGTTGCTCGTCGTCGGCCACGGAGACGGCGGCGATGGCGTTCTCGGTCTCGGTGTCCGCCACGGAGACGTAGTGGTCGACCAGCCGGCCCAGCGCCTCGGGTTCACGCGGCTCCAGCGTGCGCGCGTACTCCCGCAGCAGACTGTGCATCGCGATCCGGTCGCCGGGCCGGTTCTCCAGCAGGTTCAGGGTGAGCAGCGCGTTGCGCTCCTGCCGCACGTTCCCGCCGGCCAGCGCGTTCAGGGCGGTGATCGAGAACTCGCGCTCGAAACCGTCGCCGAGCAGCCGGAACACGCGTTGCTCCGCGGGCGACAGCCGGCTGTACGCCCACTCGAAGGCGCTGTGCACCTCGCGGCGCTCGTCCGGGATCTCGTCGACGAGTGCCGTCAGCGTGGCCTCGTCCCGCAGCAGGGCGAGCTTCGCCGCGACGACCAACGCCAGCGGCAGTCCCTTGCAGAGACGGACGAACGACCGCGCGGCAGCGGGTTCGGCGTCGACCCGGGGACCGAGCACGGACCGCAGCAGGCTCAGCGAGTCCTCGGTGCCCAACGGCCCCAGCTTCAGCCCGCCCAGGCGCTCCCGGCTGGTCGCGATCAGCCCGGAGCGCTGGAACAGCCGCAGGTCGTGGTCCTTCCGCACGTTGTCGAGCACGAACAGCACACGCCGGTTGCCCAGCACCTCCGGCAGCCGGTTGTTCCGGTTCTCCGAGAGCGCGAGGGCGAACCCGGACCTGACGTCGTCCAAGCCGAGCACGGCGAGGTCGGCGCACAGCTGGCCGTCCGGGAAGCGGTGCGCCACCTCGTGCGCCAGGTGCTGGGCCAGCGTGGTCTTGCCGATCCCCGGCGGTCCGCAGATCAACGCGAGGCGGTCCCGCTCCAGCGCCGCCAGCAACGCGACCCGCTCCTCGTCCCGGCCGTGCACGACCGGAGGAGGCTCCAGCTGCCGCGGCGCGTCCGGCGGGGAGTGCAGCGCGAGTTTGTTGACCGCCAGCAACGGGTTCTGGTCCACAGCCCTGAAAATAGCGTTGTAGTGCGGTTCCGACACCCCACTGACACCTGACCGGGTGCAGCTGTCAGGTCGCTGCGAGCGCCCGTCAGAGGCCTGCGGTGAGGGCTACAAGGTCATCGACGGCGCGAACGTGACCGGTGCGCGGGTCTCCCTGCTGTACAACGCCTCCAACGGCTACAACTGCGTGGTCACGATCAAGACCACCAAGATCGGCACGGCGTCCGCCGCCGGCGCGTTCCTCGAGGTGCAGGGCGCCGCGCGCACGACCGACCGCGACGAGTACGGCTACTACGCCGGCCCCGTGAAGAAGAAGGCGCCCGGCAAGTGCGTCAAGTGGGGCGGCGTGGTCGGTTCCTCCAGCTACACCAGTGCGTTCGAGCACTGCGGCTGATCAGCCGAGCAGACTGTCCAGCAGGTTGTCCCTGCGCAGACCGGGTGTGCCGAGCAGTTCGGCCGCCCGGTCCGCGTGCGTCTCCAGCTCTGCCCTGACGAGCACGAGGTGGGCGACCCCCTCGCCGTAGCGGTCGCCTCGCGCACTGGTGATCTCGACGCAGCGTTCGGCGTCCTTTGTGGCCGGTCCGGTCCTCCCGGCCGCCAGCAGCACTTCCGCGCGGCACAGCAACGCCTGCCACTCGTCGTTGTGCTCGCCCGTCACGCGGCACAGCTCGATGCACTCGCTCAACGCGGCCTCGGCCTCGTCCAACAGCCCGAGCTTGAACAGCGCCTGTCCCTGTGATGCCAGCGCATACGCCGTACCCGCGGCATCTTCGTGCTCACGCGCGTGTTTGAGGCTCGCGCTCGCCGCGTCGAGCGCGAGCTCGTGCCGTCCGGCGAGCTGGTGCACCTGGGCCAGCGCGGACAACGGAACCCGTTGCGCACCAGAGGGTCCGTGTGCCTCGGTGAGCTCGATCGCCCGCGTCAGGGTCGACGCCGCCTGCTCCAGCTCACCCAGCTCGCGCTGGATCGTGCCGATGCCGGCGAGCGCACGGCCCTGTCCGAACGGGTCGTCGGCGCGCGCCTGCAGCACCTCCTCCAGCTGGGCGCGGGCGATCTCGAACGAGCCGATCCGGCGGTTCGCGGCCGCCTGCACCAGCAGCGCGGTCTGCACCGCGGCCGAGGTGCCGAGCGTGCGGGCGGCCTGGTCCGCGATCTGGCCCAGCTCGACCAGGTCCGCGACCCTGTCCTGTTTGAACAGGTGCGGGTAGAGCATGTGCGCGATGGCCAGCGCCGCGGAACCGACCGTGGACCGCGCCGCCGCCAGCAGGTTCTCGGCCTCGTCCGTCAGCCACCGCAACGGTTCGCCGAGGTCCTGCTCGGCAGCGGCGTACGTGAGCGCGCCGTAAGCGTGTGGCCGCAACTTCTTCAGCGCCGCGGCAAGCGTGGAGCGGTAGTGCAAGAGCGCGCGGGCCAGCGCGTCCTGCTTCTCGTCGGTCACGTGCTCGGCGCCGAACAACCGCAGCAGGTCGTGCACCCGGTACCGCTCCGGTCCACACGGCTCCACGAGCCTGGCGTCCACCAGCGGGTCGAGCGCGCGGTCCACGTCGGCCTGCCCGAGCAGCGCCCGCAGCACCGGCTCGCCGACAGTGGGCACGGTCAGGCTGCACATCAGGCTGAACGCCCTGGTGGAGTCGGCGCCGAGGCCCTCGAAGCCCACCTGGAAGCTCGACCGGGCACCGAGGTCGTCGAAGTCCAGCTCGTCCAGCCGATGACGCTGGTCCGCGAGCCGCCGGGCCAGCGTCGCGGTCGTCCAGTCCGGCCTCGACCGCAGCCGCGCGGCCGCGATCGTCAGCGCCAGCGGCAGGTGGTCGCAGGCCTTCGCGACCTGCCTGGCCGCCGCGCCGTCGTCCCCGAGCAACCGCAGCGCGTCGGCCTCGGGCAACGGGTCGAGACGGACGTGCCGGGCGCTCAGCGTCGCGAGCATCCGGCGGCTGGTGATCAGCACGGAGGACCCCGGTTCGCCCGGCAGCAGCGCGCTGACCTGGGCCGCGTCCACCGCGTTGTCGAGCAGCACCAGCACCTTCCGCCGGGCGAGCGCCGACCGGTACAGCGCGGTGGCCTCGGAGGCGTCCGTCGGAACGGCCAGCGGGGGCGTCCCCAGAGCCCGCAGGAACCGCCTGACCACCTCGGCGGGGGAGAGCGGCGCACGGCCCGGTGTGGCGCCGTGCAGGTCGACGTACAACTGTCTGTCCGGGAAACGTTCTGCCATCGCGTGCGCGGCGGCCGTGGCGAGCGCGCTCTTGCCCTGCCCGCCCGGCCCGTGCACGGCGATCGCCGTCTCGGCCGAGCCCGTGATCAGTGCGATCTCCGCGGCGCGTCCCACGAACGGATCGGGCGTGGCGGGCAGCTCGCGCGGCACGGACGGGATGTCATCCCGCAGGATCGCCGCGTGCAGGTCCTGGAGCTCCTGGCCGGGATCGAGGCCGAGCTCCTCGGCCAGCAGGCGGCGGCCCTCGTCGTACGTCCGCAGCGCGTCCGCCTGCCGTCCGGTGCGGTGCAGGGCGACCATCAGCGCGCCCCGCAGCCGTTCCCTGGTCGGGTGCTCGGTGACGTACCCGGTCAGCTCGCCGATGATCTCGTGGTGGCGACCGGCCCTGATCGCCTTGTCGGCGCGTCTCTCGACGGCCGCGAGACGTTCCTCCTCGAGCCCGCTCGCGAGCCGGGTGTCCGTGGTCAGCTCGGCCAGCGCGGGCCCTCGCCAGTACTCCAGGGCCTCGTCGGGGGTCCTGCGCGTCGCGGAAGAGCCGCAGGTCGAGCGCCCGTTCGGGGATGTCGAGCCGGTAGCCGTGCCGGACCCACTCGAGCGACACGCCCGGGAGGTCCTTCAGCGCTCTCCTGAGCTGCGAGACGTGCACCTGCACGGCCTTGCGCGCGCTGATGGGCGGATCACCGTCCCACAGGACCGACATGAGGTGGTCGACGCTGACGGTCCGGCCGGCGTGCAGGAGCAGCACCACCAGGACCTGCTGGGGCTGGCCTGCGGGAACGCGGACCTCCCGCCCCTCGTGCGTGACGAGCAGCGGCCCCAGCACCCCGAACCGGACGTCGCCCACCGGATCACGACAGTCCGTTGATCGTCTCGCTCACGTCGTCGGCAACTTGCACACGAGCAACGGTCAACGGCGAACTTCGTGCAACCGGTTTGCCGACCAACAGGTCGGAAATATCAGTGGCACAAGGTGCACGAATCACCGTCGAGCAGGGAAAAGTCGTGCGAAAATCCTGAGGGGCACCACCCGTCGCAGTGGGTGGAAAACAGAACAGGGATTTGCGGTAGCGTCCGTAAAGGTGGGTCACCTCATTGGAGTAACGACGGTGCCGCGGTCATCCCAAGTCGGGCATCATCACCTGGCTCGACCAATGTCGTAGAACGAGGGGTCTCGTGTGACCATCTTCCGTGCCGGCCGCACCGGAGCGTGGTGGACGTACCTGGTGGCGGGTCACCTGCTGCTGGGCGTCTACTACCTGATTCCGGTGAGCCCTGCGGGGACAACGGGGCAAACGGTTCGGGTGGTGCTCTACTGCACGATCAGCGCTTCCGCCGCGATCGCGACATTCGCCGGCGTCAAGCGCAACCGTCCCCAATGGAGGCGGCCGTGGGTGTTCCTCGCACTCAGCCAGGTCGTTTACGCGATCGCCGACCTGACGTTCTACGCATCGCACTACATCTTCGAGTACACGGTTTACCCCTCGTACGCGGACATCTTCTACCTCGGGCATTACCCGTTGATGGTCGCGGGCGTGATCCTGCTCATCCGCCGCCGCACTCCGGGCCTCGACCTGCCGAGCCTGCTCGACGCCGCGGTGCTCGCGGTCGTCGCGGGCATGGCCTCCTGGCTCTACGTCATCGGCCCACAGGCCCGCCTCACCTCACCGGTCCTGGTGAAGATCGCGTCGCTCGGCTACCCGATGATGGACCTGGCGCTGTTCGTGGTGGCGCTGCGGCTGATCTTCGGGGCGGGCCCCCGGCCGCGCGCGTTCGTGCTGCTGACGTGCAACCTGCTGGGCATCCTGACCGCGGACACGATCTACGTGCTGCAGCGCCTCGACGGCAGCTACCACGCGGGCAACTTCCTCGACGCGATCTGGCTGTCGGCGAACCTCTGCATCGGCGCGGCGGCGCTGCACCCGACGATGGCGCGGCTCGTCGACCGGGCGCACGTCAAGGACGTCGGCCTGAGCCGCGGCCGGATCATCGCGCTGTGCTCGGCCGCCCTCGCGGCGCCGGTCCTGATGCTCGTGCACGACGTCGGCCAGTCGTCGCAGGACGTCCTGGTGATCGCCGCCGGGAGCGCACTGCTGTCGTTGCTGATCATCGCCCGGCTCGCGGGGCTCGTCGCGGACCAGCGCAAGCTCGCGATCACGGACAGCCTCACCGGCCTGCACACCCGCCGGTTCTTCGAGGCCCAGCTGCCGCTCGAGATCTCCCGGGCCCGGCGCGGTGACGGGAACGTCGCGGTGTTCATCATCGACGTCGACCGCTTCAAGTCCATCAACGACAACTACGGCCATCCCGCGGGCGACGACGTGCTGATGGAGGTCGCGGCCCGGCTGCGCGCGGCGTCACGGGCCGGTGAGGTGCTCGCCCGGTACGGCGGCGAGGAGTTCGCGCTGCTGGTGCCGGACGCCGGGCCCGGCCGGTTGTCCGTGATCGCGAACAGGCTGCGCGAACGCGTCGCGGAGAAGCCGATCCCGGTCAACGCGGGCAACGACGACATCCCGTTGTTCGTCACGGTGTCGGTCGGTTCGGCGAGCTTCCCGACGCACGGCGACGGTCCCGACGACATCGTGGTCATCGCGGACCGGGCGTTGTACGCGGCGAAGGCGGCCGGGCGCAACAGGATCGCGGTCGGCCCGGAGCCGCTGCCCGCGGTCGACCCGGACACCGACGGCGCGATGGCGGAGTTCCTCTGCCAGGTCGCGGACCGGGTGGACGGCTGGCTGCACCGCTACGACCACAGCCGTTCGGTGTCGCGCTGGGCCGGCGTGGCGGCGGGGGAGTTCGGCCTCGACGCGCCCACGATCAGGGTCACGCAGCTCGCCGGGCGCCTGCACGACATCGGCAAGGTGATCATCCCCGAGGTGGTGCTGACCAAGCCCGGCGCGCTGTCGGAGGAGGAGTGGCGGCTGCTGCGCCAGCACCCCGACTTCGGCTACCGGCTGGCGCGGATGGTGCCGGGGTTCGCGGGCGTGGCGCACGTGATCAGGCAGCAGCACGAGCGCTACGACGGCGCCGGGTACCCGGACGGGCTGCGCGGCGCGGACATCCGCGCGGAGGCGAGGATCCTGTCCGTCTGCGTGGCGTGGGCGGCGATGAGGTCGAATCGTCCACATCAGACCGCTTTGGACGAGAACCGTGCGCGACGCGAGCTCTGGGCGGGTCGCGGGCAGCAGTTCGATCCGGACGTGGTGGACCTTTTTCTCGATCTGCACAGCCAGGGAAGCATCGGAACGTTGCGTCCGTCCGGTTTGTCCATTCAGGAGGCCGGCTTCCCGGCGGACTTCAGGCCTTGATCATCTGATGGTGGCATGCTCTGCGCCATGAGCACGGAGTTCGCCATCCCCGCCGAGGTTCCGAGTCCGGAACAGCCGGCCCCGCCCGGTGGCCCGCTCGGCAGGTGGTTGCTCGCTGACCGCGTGGCGCCGTCCGGTCCCGAGAGCCACGAGTCGCACGCCAAGCCGCACCCGTGGTGGAAGGTCATGACGCTCACCGGCGTCGACTACTTCTCCACCCTGTCGTACCTGCCCGGCATCGCCGCACTGGCCGCCGGTGCGCTGTCCCCGCTGGCGACGTTGCTCATCGTGGCGCTGACGCTGCTCGGCATGCTGCCGATGTACCGCCGGGTGGCGAAGGAGAGCCCGAACGGCCAGGGGTCCGTGGCGATGCTGGAGGACCTGCTGCCGTTCTGGCGCGGCAAGATCTTCGTGCTGGTGCTGCTGGGGTTCGTGGCGACGTCGTGGATCATCACGATCACGCTGTCCGCGGCCGACGCGTCGGTGCACGCGCTGGAGAACCCGTACGTGCCGGAGGCGTTGCACGGCACCGAGCTCTGGCTGACGATCATCCTGCTGGTGATCCTCGGCGGTGTGTTCCTGATGGGCTTCAGCGAGGCCGTGGGCGTCGCGATCCCGTTGGTGGCGGTGTTCCTCACCCTCAACGCCGTCGTGGCCGTGGTGGGCCTCGTGGACGTCTTCGCGACGCCGGACGCGCTTGATCGCTGGATCTCCGCACTCGGGGCGCACGGCGACGGGTTCTTCGGTGTCGTGGGCCCGGCGATCCTGGCGTTTCCGTTGCTGGTGCTCGGTTTGTCCGGCTTCGAGACCGGTGTGAGCATGATGCCGCTGGTCGCGGCGTCCGGGGAGACGCCGGAGAAGCGCCTCGAGAGCCGGGTCCGCAACACCCGCAAGCTGCTGACGACCGCGGCGCTGATCATGTCCGTCTACCTGGTCGCGACGTCGTTCATCACGACCGTGCTGGTGCCGCAGGACAAGTTCGCGCCCGGCGGGCCCGCGAACGGTCGTGCGCTGGCCTATCTCGCGCACGAACTGCTCGGAGAGGCCTTCGGCACCGTTTACGACATCAGCAGCATTCTGATCCTGTGGTTCGCCGGTGCCTCGGCGATGGCCGGTCTCATCAACATCGTGCCGCGCTATCTGCCTTCTTACGGCATGGCACCGGAATGGGGCCGCGCGGTTCGTCCCGTGGTGATCGTCTACACGGTCATCTGCATCATCATCACGATCATCTTCAACGCTGACGTGAACGCGCAGGCGGGCGCCTATGCCACCGGAATCCTGGCGATGATGGTGTCCGGTTCGTTCGCGGTCACGGTGTCCGCGTGGCGAAAGGGGCAGCGCGGCGCGGGGATCGGGTTCACCGTGCTGACGCTGGTGCTGCTGTACGCGTTGGTGGAGAACGTGATCGAGAAGCCGGACGGCATCACGATCTCGTTCGGCTTCATCATCGGCATCGTGGTGATCTCGCTGGTGTCGCGGGTCTCCAGGACCACCGAGCTGCGCGTCGAGAAGATCAAGTTCGACGAGACCGCGCGGAGGTTCGTCACCGACACGATCACCCACGACGGCCGGATCACGTTGATCGCGAACCGCCGCCAGGCAGGGGACAAGGAGGAGTACGACGAGAAGGAGACCGAGCAGCGCGGCATGAACCCCGTGCCGGGCTCCGCGGACGTGATCTTCCTGGAGATCGACATCGTCGACCCGTCGGCGTTCAGCAACGTGCTGTGCGTGTCCGGCGTCGAGGTGGACGGCCACCGCGTCCTGCGCGCCTCCGCTCCCGCCGCCCCGAACGCGATCGCGGCGATCCTGCTCGCGTTGCGCGACTCGACCGGCGTCATCCCGCACGCGCACTTCGAGTGGTCGGAGGGGAACCCGCTGGGCCACCTCTTCCGCTACCTGATCCTCGGCCGCGGTGATACGCCTCCGGTCGTACGGGAGATCATCCGCTCGGCTGAGCCGGATCCGACCCGAAGGCCACGCGTGCACGTCGGTTAGCTGGGAGACTCCCCCTGCACGTCCGACTCAGGGGGAAGGACGCTCGATGTTGCGCAAGTTGTTGGTACCACTCGTTGTTCTGGGGACGGTGGCGGCGGGCGTCGCGCCTGCCGCCGCGTCCTCCGGGGTTCGTCCAGTGCGTTCGTGCGCCGACCTGGTGCGCTCGTTCGACGTGCCGGACGCCCGCACTCGTGTCACGTCGGCCGTGGTCGTGTCCGGCCCGGTGGAGTTCTGCGACGTGCGCGGCACGATCGAACCGAACGTCGGCTTCCAGCTGAAGCTGCCCGTTCGCGGTTACCAGGGCCGGTATCTGCAGTACGGCTGTGGCGGATTCTGCGGAGCCATCGGCGATCCGGCCTTCCCGGCCGGCTGCGGCCCCGCCTTCGGTGACGCCGCGGTGGCCGCGACCGACGACGGGCACCGGTCACCGGTCGAGAACCCGTTCGACACGACCTGGGCCGCCTCGGACCAGAAAGCCCGTGACGACTACTTCTTCCGCGCACCGCACGCGTTGTCGAAGGTGTCCAAGCACATCATTTCGGTGTTCTACGGCAAGGCGCCGTCGAAGTCGTACTTCAGCGGCTGCTCGAACGGCGGCCGCGAGGGGTTGCTGCTCGCGCAGCGCTACCCGCGTGACTTCGACGGCATCATCGCCGCCGCACCGGGCGCCTACTACACCGCGCTCATCGGTTACCAGGCGTGGATCGCGCGCAACACCATTCCGAACGACAAGCTCTTCCTGCTGCACGGCGCGGTGATGGCGGCGTGCGACGGACTCGACGGCCTGGTGGACGGCCAGATCGACGATCCGCGTCTGTGCAGGTTCGACCCGGGCACACTCGCGGGCCAGCTGACCGACGACGAGATCGCCCGTGTCCGCCGCCTCTACGCGGGCCCGTCGGATCACGGCGTGCGGCTCTACCCCGGCGGCCAGCCGTACGGGTCGGAGATCTCGTGGACGTTCTGGCTCAACCCGTCACCGGGGCTGGGGCGGGGCATCGCACCCGAGCTCGCCGACAACGGCCTGAAGCACCTCGTCTACCCGATCGGCAAGCCGCACTCGTCGCTGGAGTCGTTCGAGTTCACCGTCCGGGAGTTCCGGCGCGTGGTGCCCGAGACGGTGAAGGCGAACTCGCTCTCGCTGGACCTGCGTGCCTTCCAGCGGGCGGGCGGCAAGCTGATCATCTGGCACGGCGCCGGCGACCAGGGCATCCCGTTCGAGGGCACGCTCGACTACTGGCAGCGCCTCACCGGCGGCAAGACCCCGTCCTGGGCAAGGCTTTTCGTCGTGCCGTCGATGTGGCACTGCGCCGGCGGCGACACCCTGACCGACTTCGACCCGTTCCGCGCGCTCGTGTCGTGGGTCGAAGGCGGCCGGGCGCCTGATCGCATCATCGCCGAAGGCCGTGACCAGGACGGCAACGTCGTGCGCACCCGCCCGGTGTTCCCGTACCCGTTGCGCGCCAAGTACGACGGTTCGGGTTCGGTGGACGACGCCGCGAACTTCACCGCGGCGCCGGGCTTCGGCTTCACCGACCGGATCCGCTGGGCGGGCGAGGACCTCTACCGGTCCGGACCCGTCGTGCCCTAGCGGAACTTGTGGACGGCGGCGGTGATGGCCTTGTCCATGCTGTTGCCCTCCATGATGACGTGCCCGGCGTCGTTCAGGATGACCAGTTCGGCGTCGGGCCACCGCTTCGCCACCTCCCAGGCCGTGTACAACGGCCCGCCGAAGTCGTTGCGGCCATGGATCAAGATGCCGGGGATGCCCTTGAGCTCGTCGAGGTTGTCGAAGATGTAGTCGGGCTCCATGAAGCAGTCATGGCCCCAGTAGTGGGACACGACCCGTGCGAGCCGATAGCGCTCGACGGGATCCTCGTACCGCGTGCCGGTGAAGTCGTTGTCGCCACCGGTGATGGTGGACAGGTCCCACTTGCTCCAGTCCCAGGCCGCCTTCTCGCGCACCTCCGGGTCCGGCGACTCGAGGAGCTTGCTGTACGCCAGCGCGAGGTTGCCGTCGCGGTCCTCCTCGGGGACGCCGTCGCGGAACGCGTCGAAGTAGTCCGGGAAGAACATGCCGAGACCGCGGGTGATCCACTCCAGCTCGGCGGGCCGGCCCGTGGTCACCGCGGGGATGATGATCTCGCTGACCCTGGTGGGGTGCTGGATGGCGTAGGCGAGGATCAGGCTGGAGCCCCAGGAGCCGCCTGTCAGCAGCCACTTGTCGATGTTCAGGTGTTGCCGCAGCTTCTCGGCGTCGTCGATCAGGTGCTGGGTGGTGTTGTGCTCCATGCTCGTCGCCGGGTCCGCGGCTGACGGGGTGCTGCGGCCGCAGCCTCGCTGGTCCCAGAGGATCAGGTTCCAGTGGTCGGGGTCGAAGTCCTCCCGCCATCGAGGGTTGGAACCCGCGCCCGGGCCGCCGTGGAAGACGCTCGCGGGTTTGCCGGACGGGTTGCCGCTGGCTTCCCAGTGGATTTGCTGGCCGTCGCCTACGTCGAGCATGCCTTGGGCGTAGGGCTCCACCTTTGGGTACATGCCGGGAGGGTATTGGGGGGTCGGGGGTGGGGCCGAGTGGATTTCTGGGGGTTCGGGGCAGTGCGCGATGGTCGCTTGGCGGGTGGCTGGGTTGGGCGGGTGGCTGGGTTGCGTGGGTGGCTGGGGCCTGTGCGGTGGTCGGCTTGTGTGGGCTGGTCGCGTTCCAGCGGAGGGGTCGGCCTGTGCGGTCACGTCGCCTTGCGTGGCCGGTTGCGCAGGCCTTGACGTGGCGGTGCGGGTCATCGCCGCTTCGCGACGATCGCGATCGGGGCTTGACCTCGAGCCTCTAGCTGGATGCCATATCGGACCTTTAAAAGCTGGGCATAAGAACCCAGCCGATCCCTGCCACGGTCGCATCCAGCCCCTCAAGGTCAAGCCCCAATCGCGCGGCGCCCACCTTTGTCGCCGCTGACCAGTCAAGGAGAGGTAGACACGCCTCGGCTTCGCCATTGCCGCTGGTGGCTAGGTGGCTCGCCTTCGGCATTGCCCTGTTGGGTTCTGGAGTGACGCCTCGGCTTCGCCATTGCCGCTGGCGGAAGGGTGGCTCGGCTTCGCCGTTGCCTGTCGCGTCTGGAGGGAGTGACGCCTCAGTTCTGCCATTGCCTGACCCGTCCGGAGTGACGTCCAGGCTTCGCCATTGCGTTGAGCGGCGCGGCGGCTCGCCTTCGGGCCATGCCCTTTGCTCGCGCCTTCGGGCTGTGGCCTCGGCCTAGCCCTCGGCCTAACCCTCGGCCTCGCTCTCGCCCTTGCCGCGCGGAACTGTCAGACCTCATGGCTAAGTTGGGTCGCGGGGGACCCGAAATCAAAGGGGACGCCTGCGTCAGCCTGCCGTACAGCTCCGGTCTGCCTGTCTGCCTGCCTCGTCCGGCCCCGAACACGCCAACACGCCCACTGCCGAGACGGCCGGGGCGTGCGTGAGGCGTGCGTGTGGTGTGACTGCTGGAAAGCCCCGCTGCAGCGTCAGGACTTCTGCTTGGCGCTGATCTGGTCCAGCACCTCGGTCTGCGACACGATGATCTTGCCCGCCAACGCCTTCGAGCCGATGTGCTCGCCCTTGGCCTGGGCGTTCTTCGCCATGTCGACGCCGCTGCGGAGGTGGCGGGAGAGGGTGGCGAGGAACAGGTCGTCGTACTGCTTGCCCGTGGCGGACTTCAGCGCCTCGACGTCCTTCACGGTCATCATGCCCGCCATCTTGTGCGTGGCGTTGGCGTCGTCGCCGGGCACCTGGATGTTCCAGCTGCGCAGGTAGGTGGCCATCTGCTCGATCTCGCCCGCCTCGGCCGTGGCGATCTTGTCGGCCACGTTGACGACGAACTCGTCCTTCGACTTCTCCATGGCGACCTTGGCGATCTGGATCGTCTGGCGGTGGTGGGGGATCATCTGCAACGAGAACGTCGCGTCCGCCTCGTTGGCCGCCGGTTCACCCGCGCTGCCGCCGCCGACCGATGAACAAGCCGTCAGCGCAAGCAGCCCTAGCACGATGATGAGCAGACGCGCTCGCATGAAGTCTCTCCCGTGTCTCGGTTCCCTGCCGAGGGATACGGGTGGTCGAAGTGTCCGGTTCAGCGAAAGTTTCGGAACCTAAGTGGTTCGGTGGAGCTCGATGGCCGCGAGCACGCCTCGGACGACGTCCGGGTGGCCCAGTGGGAGGGGTGCCTCCACGTCGTTGGTGTGGTGGATGACCTGGGCGAACGTGGCTTCCACCGGGACCTCGGGGTCTACCAGCAGGACCGAGCGCACGAGGTTCGGATGGCCTGCGACGAGGTCGATGACGTCCGCGGCGATGGGGCCGCTCGCGACCACGTCCAGCACGGTCCTGGTGTCGTCGCGGTGTCTGGTCAGGACGGTGTCCACTGTGGACTTCCACTCCGGTGCGGCGGGGACGCGGAGCCACACGATCCGGACGTGGGCCGTCAGTGGGCGCCAGGTCGCGGGGATCTCGTCGTGGATCGCCTCTCCTGCTGGATCGATCACGAGGACCGTTGCGGCGCCTGCGGGTCCGTCGGCGACGACGCCGGGGCCCGCCGCTCTGCTGGGCTCGTCGAAATCACGCATGGCGCGGGGTTACCCAGAGTGTGCCGAGTCCAAATCAGTGGGCTGATTGGTCTGGTCCAGTGACCCGTATGGCGGAGGGTAGAACCACCGGGCTTGCGTGGACTTGTTGGTGTGATGCATTTTTCGTCCAGGTTCGGTGGTCTCTTGACCACTTTCTGAACCTCGGTTTATGGTCTAGACCACAGACCGAAACTGGATCGGAGAGCGATCTACAACGCTTCCGGTTCCCGCCCCCTGCCTACGGGTCCACCCGTTTGGGAACGATCCAAGGAGTTCGGACCAATGAAGAACATGCGCAAAGCGGCGCTCGTCCTGGCCGCTGTCCCTGCAATCGTGCTCATCACGCCGGTCGGTTCGGCGAACGCACACGGTTACGTGTCCTCGCCCGCCAGCCGATCCGCGCAGTGCGCGAGGGGCGACATCGCCGAGAGCCTGTGCGGCCAAGCGAAGTACGAGCCGCAGAGTGCCGAGGGTGTCAAGGGCAAGAAGAACTGCAGCGGCGACAACGGCGCCTTCGCCCCGCTCGACAACGACTCGCTGCCCTGGAAGGTCACCAACACCGGTCAGACCCTGTCGCTGACCTGGACCTTCACCGCCCGGCACTCCACGCGCGACTACGAGTACTTCATCGGCAACACGCGCGTCGGCTACGTCGCCGGCAACAACCAGCAGCCGAACAACCCGACCACGCACAACATCAACCTCGGCGGGTTCTCCGGTCGCCAGAAGCTGATCGCGATCTGGAACATCGGCGACACGGTGAACGCGTTCTACTCGTGCATCGACCTCAACATCAACGGTGGTGGCGGCACGACCCCGCCGCCCACCACGACGACGACCACCCGCCCGCCGACCACCACGACCACGACCACGACGACCACGCAGCAGCCGCCGGCCGGTGGCACGTGGGCGGCGAACACGTCGTACGCGGTCGGCTCGACCGTCACCTACGGCGGCTCGTCCTACCGCTGCCGTCAGGCGCACACCTCGCTGACCGGCTGGGAACCGCCGAACGTGGCGGCTCTCTGGGAGAAGATCTGATCCTATGAAGCGCCTGGTGATCGCAGTCGCGGTCCTGGCGCTGGCGGGGTGCGGTGGAGAGGCGGTCGTGCCGGAGGGCCAAGGAGCCCACGGGCACGGCGCGTCCTCCACCGCACCACCCGTTCCCGCGGCCAGCGCGAGGTTCAACGACGCGGACGTGATGTTCGTGCAGATGATGGTGGACCACCTGCAACTCGGCATCAGCCTGTCGCAGGTGGGGCTGGCGAAGGCGGCCAGCGCGGAGGCGAAGGACCTCGCGGGCGCGATCGACGTGACCCAGCGCGAGGAGCTCACGATGCTCAAGTCGTGGCTGAAGCTCTGGGGCAAGCCGGAAGGCGACGGCGCCAACCTGCACGCCTCCCACGGAGGTCAGCCCCTGCTCGACGACAAGGTCATCAACGAGACCAAGGAGAAGAGCGGGCCTGAGTTCGACGCGCTCTTCCTCAACCTGATGACCGGGCATCAGGGAGCGGGCGTGGAGATGGCGCTCGCCGAGAAGAAGGACGGCATGAACCCGGAGACCACGGCCTACGCCGAGCGGGTGGTCAACACCCGGCAGGGCCAGATCCAGCAGATGTTGAAGATCATCAGCGGACCGTAGGCGTTCGGTCAGCGGCCCGGCGTTGCATTCCCGAGCATGGACGTACTGATCTCGGGAGCGGGAATCGCCGGGCCCGCACTGGCCTGCTGGCTGACGCGTTTCGGCATCACCGCGGTGGTGGTGGAACGCGCGCCGTCGTTGCGCGAAGGCGGCCAGGCGGTCGACTTCCGCGGCGAGGCGCACCTGTCCGTGCTGAGGCGGATGGGCGTGCTCGACGCGGTCGTGCGGGCGCGGACGTCTCCGCGCGACATGGTGTTCCGAGGCGTCGACGGACGGGAAAGGGCGCGGCTGCCCGGCTCGTTCACCGCGGGGGACGTCGAGATCCTCCGCGGCGACCTCTCGCGCCTTCTGTACGACCACACCGCCGCCGACGTGGAGTACGTGTTCGGCGACTGGATCACGTCGCTGCACGACGACGGTGAAGGCGTCGACGTGACGTTCGCACGCGGGCGGTCGCGGCGGTTCGACTTCGTGGTCGGCGCGGACGGGATGCGGTCCGGCGTGCGGCGGCTGGTCTTCCCCGAGTACCGGCCCAAGTTCCAGGGCTACTACTTCGCGATCTGGGACGCCGAGGGCGACGACCACGACCTGACGTGCTCGCCCGGTGTGCTCACGGCACCGGGATGGCTGATGTACAAGTCCTCCGTGCCGCCCGAGCTGATGCCCGAGGAGATCGTGTCGCCGGACGTCTACTTCGACTCGATCAGCCAGGTCCGGATGCCCGCGGTGAGCGCGGGACGGGTCACGCTGATCGGCGACGCAGGGTACGGGTCCACGTTGGGCGGCATGGGAACCGGGCTCGCGGTCGTCTCCTCCTACGTGCTGGCGGGGGAGCTGGCGGCGGGAGGCGACGCCTTCGCCCGCTACGAGGCCCTCATCGGCCCCTACGCGCGCGGCTGCCAGGGCAACCCCGGGCCGTTCCTCGCGCCGGGCAGCAGGCTCGGGATGTGGGTGCGGGACCGGATGTTCGCCCTGCTGCCGAAGATGCCGATGGTCGCGCGGGCGGACATGCGGGCCGCCACCGCCATCAAGCTTCCCGAGTACGCAACAGTTCCTCGAGCACCTCGTTGACTTGGTCCTTGGCGGCGGCGTGCATCCACCCGAACCCGAGCTCCTGCTGTGCCTCGCGCAGCAGGAGCTCCGCTCGTGCCGGGTCGCCCCGCCGTCGGGCGATCTTGGCGAGACCGGTGTTCGCGAGCGCGCGGGTGGCGGTCAGCCCCGCCTCCGTCGCCTGGTCCAGGGCCTGGAGGTAGTCGCGTTCCGCCGCGGCCTCGTCGATGTCCAGCAGCCGGTCCGCGCGTCGCCCCAGCAGCTCGGCGAGCTCTTCCTTCGCACCTAGTTCCGCGACGACCCGGAGCGCCTCCTCGGTCAGCGCCAGTGCCTCCGCCGGGTCCTCGGTGAGGTTGGCCAGGATGTCCAGGACCTGCGCCGAACCCCAGCGCTCGCCCAGGTCCTGGAACCACCGAAGCGCCTCGCGGGACTGCCGGACCGCCCGCGCGCGGTCCCCGGTCGCGGCCCAGGTGGTGTAGGCGTTGCTGAAACCCATGAGGCCCTGGATCCACGGGTCGTCGCTGCGCTCCACCTCGTCCTGCAACGCGGTGCGCGGGGCGGACGGGTCGGGCGGGCCGCTGAGCATGGCCCACGCGATGAGCACGAACGGTTGCCGGATGGGGCCGCGCAGTTCGAGAAGCTTCTCCTGCACGCGTTCCGGGGCCGCCAGAGCGAGCAGGACGGTGTACTCCTCTGTGGACTGCTCGGGCACGCGGGCCAGCAGTTCCTGTGCCACGCCTCGGACTTCCGCGCGGTTGCCCTTGACGTACCAGTACCAGGAGAGGTCGCTGACGAGCCGCAACGCGCGGTCCGGTTCGAACGCCGTGGTCCAGGAGACGGCCTGCATCAGGTTCGCGTGCTCGGCGGTCAGCCGGGCGAACCACCGCACCTGGTCCCGGCGGCGCAGCTCGGGATCCGCGCGCCGGGCCAGGTCGTGGAAGTACGCGGCGTGGGCGGCGTCGACGCGCTTGTGCCGCGAGCAGAACTCGCGGATGGTCTCCAGCATCCGGTAGCGCCCGTCGCTCGCCTCCACCAACGACTTGTCCACCAACGCGTCGAGCGTCTCGAGGTCGTGCCGGCAGACCTCCTCGACGGCCTCCAGACTCGCCCCGCCGCCGAACGTCGCGAGGCACGCGGCCAGGTCGCGCTCGTCCTCGGTCAGCAGGTCCCAGCTCCACTCCACGACGGCCCGCAACGTCTGGTGGCGGGGCGCGGCGGCCCGGTTTCCCTTGGTGAGCAACCGGAAGCGGTCGTTCAGGCGGTCGGCGATCTCCGCGGTCGTCAACGTGCGCGTGCGCGCCGCGGCCAGCTCGATCGCGAGCGGCAGGCCGTCGAGCTCCCGGCAGATGTCGATCGTGTGCTGGTCCTTCACGAACGCGGGGTTCACGAGCCGGGCGCGGTCGGCGAACAGCGCCACGCTCTGCTCGGGGTCGAGCGGCGGCACCGGGCACAGCGTCTCACCGGTGATGCCGAGCGCCTCGCGGCTCGTGGCGAGCACGCGCAACGACGGGCACGTGCTGAGCAGGTGCTGGGCCAGCCGGGCGGCCTGGACGACCAGGTGCTCGCAGTTGTCGAGGATCAGCAACGTGTCGCGCTCGCGCAGCGCCAGCGTCAACCGCTCCTCCGGCTCCAGCACGGTCTCCTTGAGCCCCAACGCCTGCAGCGTCGCCGCCGCCACGTCCTTGGCCGGCGCGAGGTCCACGAAGATCGCGCCGGGACCGGCGGCCTGCAACGCGAGCCTCGTCTTGCCCGCGCCGCCGGGCCCGGTGAGGGTGATGAGCCGGGAGGACAGCGAGGCGATCCGCGCGAGCTCGGCCTGCCTGCCCACGAACCGCGTCAGCTGCGCCGGGAGCTCGCGGTGGGTCTGGCCGCGCAGGATCTGCAGGTGCACGGCGCGGAGTTCGGGCGACGGGTCGGTGCCCAGCTCGTCGGCCAGCAGCGCGCGGGCGTCCTCGAACGCCTGCAGCGCTTCTGCCTGCCGCCCCTGCTGGTGGAGCGCCTGCATCAGGAAGCCGCGCAGCCGTTCGTCCAACGGGTTCTGCCGCACCAGGTCCTGGATCTCGGCGACGTCGGCCTTGCCGAGCCGGATCCGTGCCGCGACCAGCGACCCTGTGGCCGCGGCACGGTGCTGCTCCAGACGGGTCGCGTGGTCCGGCAGGACGACGTCGGCGAGCGCCGGGCCGCGCCAGAGCTGAAGTGCTTCGGACAAGAGGGATTCCGCCGCCTGCGGGTCGCCCTGCTCCAACGCCTGCCGCCCGTCCGCGCTCAAGACGGCGAACCGGTGCGCGTCGACCTGGGACGCGGGCAGTGCCAGGCGGTACCCGGCCGGGTGGAACTCGATGAGCGCCGCGTCCCCGAGCGCTCGGCGCAGGCGGGAGACCTGGCCCTGCAAGGCGTTCGCGGCGTCCGACGGCGGTTCGGACCCGTAGAGCTCGTCGACCAACCGGCCGAGCGGGACGATCTCGCCCACCCGGATCGCCAGCAGCGCCAGCAGGGTGCGCGGCCGGGGGCCACCCACCGCGATCCTGCCGTCCGGGGAGTGAGCCTCGACGGGCCCGAGAATGCCGACGTGCACGGTGTCAGCGTACGAAGCGCCCGGGACTCGTACCCAGCACACGCCGAAAATGGCGCGTGAGGTGCGACTGGTCGTGGAACCCGGCCAGCGCCGCCACCTCCGCGGCGGGCCGTCCCTCGACCAGGTAGCCGCGCGCGAGATCGACCCGGCGGCCGGTCAGGTACTTGTGCGGCGGCAACCCGAACCGGCGGCTGAACGCCCGCACGAGGTGCGTCGGGCTGGTCTGCAGCTCCGCGGCGGCCTCCGCCAGCGTGATCCCGGACGGCAGCGAGGCGTCCAGCAGCTGCCGCAACCGGTCGGCGAGCGTGGGGTCCGCGTGCACGGCGGGCGCGGTGCCGGCGAAGTGGTGCCGGAGGCGTTCGGTGATCAGCGAGAGCCGGCTGGCCGCCTCGAACGGTTCGTCCAGCACCAGGTGCAGCTGGTGGATCCGGTGGCGCAGCAGCGGATCAGGGAGCATCGGGGTGTCGACGGCCTTGCCGATCAGGTCGTCCGGCAGCGCCGAGTCGTCCAGGTAGAGCACGCGCTTGCGGAAGCCCGTCGGATACGCGGACCGGCCGTCGTGCGGCACGTGCGGTGGCAACAGCGTGACACCGGAAACGAGCGCGCCGTGCTCGTGACGGTCCAGTTCGTACCGGACGGCACCGGTGTCGAGCACCATCAACGTCCACGCGTCGTGCGTGTGCGTGGGGTAGACGTGCGTGGTGAACGACGCGTGGAAGGCCTCCCGCACGCCCTCGACAGCCGGCCGCCAGGCCGAGCATTTTTCGCGCGCCTCTTCTGTGCTGGTTACGCGTGTCATGTACCGCTCCACGCGGTGACGCTCATGTCAGAAACGTACAAGACGCCTGACCGGAGTGCCCGCGATCGTTGTGTCCATGTTCGACACCAAGATCGCTGTGCTGCTGCGGGACGACCTGGCGGGCTGGCAAGCCCTGAACGTCACCGCCTTCCTCGTCAGCGGCCTGCCCGAAACGCTTCGCGGCGAGCCCTACGTCGACGCCGACGACGTGCGCTACCTCTCGATGTTCGGCCAGCCCGTGGTCGTCCTGCAGGGCGACGCGGACCTGCTCAAGAAGGCCCACGGACGCGCGCTCGGCCGCAGCCAGCCGATGACCATCTTCACCGCGGACCTGTTCGCGACGGGCAACGACGACGACAACCGCGCGGCCGTCCGCAAGGTGCACACGCAGGACCTCGACCTCGTCGGCATCGCGGTCCACGGCCAGAAGAACGCCGTCGACAAGATCTTCAAGGGCGCCCGGATGCACCCCTGACGAAAACGGGTTCTAATGCCCGAGTGATCAAGCTGCTCCGGATGGCCGTGTTCCTGCTGGTGCTTTCGGCGGAGGTCTACCTGGTCGTCGTGCTGGGGGAGAAGTTCCGCCCGGCCGACCACTTCAGCTACTTCACCGTGCTCTCGAACGTCTTCGCGGCGGTGGTCGCGCTGCTGGGCGTGTTCGGCACGGTGTCGGCGCAGATCAGGGGCGCGGCCGTGCTCTACATGGGCACCACGGGCATCGTGTACTGGCTGCTGCTGCGGGGCATCGACGTGCAGACGCCCGCCTACGCGAACTGGGTGCTGCACACCATCGTCCCGATCCTCGTGGTCGTGGAGTGGTGTCTCGCGCCGGAACGCACCCGGCGGGCGTGGCTCTGGCTGTCGTTCCCGCTGGCCTACCTGGTGTACACGCTGGTCAGGGGCCCGATCGTGGGCTGGTACCCGTACCCGTTCATGGACCCGCGCGGCAACGGCTACGGCGAGGTGCTCGTGAACTGCCTCTTCGTCACGGTCGTCTTCGTCGTGCTGGCGTTCGCGGTGTCCTGGGCGGGCAACAAATTGGCCCAGAAACGAAGTGCCTCCTTGTCCCACAGGTAGGGCCAATATCCGCCCTACGGTCTAGGACATGACCAGGCGACTCGCGTACGCACAGCTGACGAACTCGATCGGCGACGGCGGCTTCCTCGTCGTCTCGGCCCTCTACTTCACGCAGGTCGTCGGCCTGAGCGCGGCGAAGGTCGGCCTCGCGCTGACCCTCGCGTGGGGAGTCGGGGCCGTCGCGGGCGTCGCGCTGGGACACCTCGCCGACCGCCTGGGCCCGCGCACCACCGCCGTCGTGCTCGCCACCGCGACGGCCACGAGCATCGGCGTCCTGCTCTTCACGCGCAGCTTCGCCGCGTTCGTCGTGGTCATGTGCCTGTACGCGAGCTTCCAGAGCGGCCTGCAGGCGTCCAGGCAGGCCCTGCTCGCCGGCCTCACCACGCCGGAGGAACGCACACGGGCACGCGCACGCATCCAGTCGACGGCCAACGCGGGCATCGCGATCGGTGCGGCGGCGGGCGGGTTCGCGCTGCACCTCGCCACCGAGGCCGCCTACATGGCCGTGTTCGTGCTCGACGTCGTCGCGTTCCTCATCGCCGCGGCCATCCTCAGCACGCTCCCGGAGACCGTGATGACCAAGGCCAAGGGCAGGTTCGACGTTCTCAAGGACCGCCCGTACGCCCTGATCACGCTGATCAACGCCGTGATGCTGCTCTACATGCCGCTGCTGAGCCTGATCATCCCGCTGTGGATCGTGCAGCGCACCGAGGCGCCGACGTGGCTCGCGGCCGGGTTGCTGGTGCTCAACACCGCGGCCGTCGTGCTGTTCCAGGTCAGGATCGCCCGCCGCGCCGACGGCCTGCACAAGGCCTCGAAGCTCGTCGAGCACGCCGGACTGGTCATGCTCGCGTCCTGCGCGGTCTTCGCCACCACGGCGTTCAGCCTCGGCGCCTGGCCCGCGGCGGCCCTGCTGATCGTGGCCGCCGCGTTGCAGGTGCTCGGCGAGATGATGCTCGCCTCGGGTGCGTGGGAGATCAGCTTCTCCCTCGCGCCCGCCGACCGGCAGGGCCAGTACCAGGGCTTCTTCGCGACCGGAACGGCCGTCGCGCGCATGGTCGGCCCCGCCCTGCTCACCACCGTCGTGCTCGGCTGGGGCGCCGTCGGGTGGCTCGCGGTCGGCGGGCTCTTCGTCGTGGCCGGTTACGCGATGGGGCCCGCGGTGCGCTGGGCCCGCGAGAAGAACTCCACCAGCTCCGGCGCCATGACCGACGACTTGTACATGTGCGTCTGACCGGGCAGCGTCCGGTACTCCGCGTCCGCCCCGAGCACTTCCGAGACGTTCTTCATGGCGTTGCGGAGGTACTCGGGGCTCTTGCCGCCGTCCATCGCGAGCGTCGGCACCTTCACGTTCCAGCGGTTCACCGGAAGCTTCGAACCGCGGCCGTCCTCGCCGAGGATCGTGAGGTCCCACGGCAGCGTGTGCGCGACGAGCTTGAGCTTCTTCCACATGGGGGTCAGCTTCATGATCGCGACACCGAAGCCGGGGGTGCCGACCATCTTCATGAACGTCGAGAGCATGCCGGACCGGTCGCCACGCGCCAGCATGTCGTTCATCTGCCGGACGATGTCCGCGGGCCGGGGCTTGTACGTGTCGTCCACGACGAACGGCGCCTCGTAGATCGCGAGCCGGGAGATGGACGGCAGGCGTGAGGCCGCTTCGAGAGCCAGCACCGCGCCCGACGAGACGCCGAAGACGAACGCGCTGCCGCCGGCCTCCTTGATCACGGCGTCGATGTCCTCGACCTCGCGCTCGAGCGACCACGGCGTCGCGCCGTCGCCGGTCTCGCCGCGGCCGCGCCGGTCGTACGTGTAGACCGTGAAGTTCTTGTCCAGCACCGACGCGAGCTCGGTCGTCGGGCCGAACATGCGGTGGCACATCGCGCCGTCCACGATGACCAGCGCGGGCCCGGACCCGGTGATCGAGTAGGCGACCTCGGTGCCGTCGGCGGAAGTCGTGAAGCGCGTCATTTCTGCTCTCCCAGCGTGCTGTCGAGGAAGTCCTGCCAGTCCTGTTCGGACTCGTCGCCCTCGAAGATGGTGTGTGCGGCGATCACCGGCCCGAAGAACCCGCGCATGAAGCGGTACATGCCGCGGTCGGTGCGCAGGGCGATCGTGTGCGCGTTGCGGTGGAACTCGACGGCGTCCGGGAGCTTCTCGGCGAGCGCCGCGTCGAGCTTCTTCCAGGCCTCGTCCCAGTCGCTGATCATCGGTCCGAAGACCGTGAGCGGACGGGCCGTGCGGCCGGGGAAGTGCGTCAGGTACTCGAGCAGCGTGCGGCGGAACAGCGCGCCGCCCAGCGTCATCGCCTCGAACTCGTCCGCCCAGTCGTCGCCGGGCAGGAAGCCGCTCGTGACCATCCGCAGCACCGTGCTGCTGTGCTCACGGCCCTCGACGAGGAACTCGTAGGCGATGAACCGGCCGTCTGGCGCCTTGCCGCTGTCGTAGGCGAAGTGGCGCGGTTCTTCCGACGCGGTGACCTCGCTCGTCGGCTCGTACCCGCCGAAGGTCATCTTGACCTGGCCGTTCGCCACCTCGTTGCGGCCCATGAACCACGAGTCGATGCCCGGTCCTGTCGCGATGGCCGTCCAGACGTCCTCGACGGACGCCGGCACCTCGATCTTCTCGGTGCTCGTGAACTCGTGGCCCATCTGCTCTCCCCTTCTGGTTCGTGGATGGTCTCATCCTGCTCCCGACAATTCCTCTCGTCAAGACAGTGAGACTGGTCTTGACAAAAAAACTTGTCGGTGATTCCGTTCTCGTCATCACCGAACCTCTGGAGGAGTCCATGTCCCGCATCGCGTGTGGCGTCGTCGCCGGCCCGCTCTACCTCGTCGCCGGGTACGCCCAGGCGTTCACCCGACAAGGCTTCGAACTGGCGAAACACCCGTTCAGCATGCTCAGCCTCGGCTCGCTCGGCTGGATCCAGATCGCCAACTTCGTCGTCAGCGGAGCGCTGTTCGTCATCGCCGCGACGGGCATGGCGAGGCACACGCGCTGGGGAGCGAGGCTGATCGGCCTGATGGGCGTGGGGATGATCCTCGGCGGGGTGTTCGTCGCCGATCCGGCCATGGGGTTCCCCGCCGGAGCGCCCGAAGGCCCACCGGCGGCGCTCTCGTGGCACGGCGCCCTGCACGCGGCCGCGTTCGGGCTCGCGATGATCGGCTGGATCGGGGCGTGCTTCGTCTTCGCGCGTAGGCTCGGAGGATGGCTGGCGGTGATGAGCGGCCTGACGGGCGTGCTGCTGGTGGTGCCGATGGCGTTCCTGGGCAATCCCGGCGGGACGGTGCTGCTCTACGTGGTCGCGACGATCGGCTGGCTGTGGACCTCGATCGTGTCCCTGAGGCTGAGCCGGCCTGCCTTCTCGAGCTGATCTGCCCGGAGTGCGGGCGCGTCACCACCGACGAGCACGCGCCCGGTTGCGAGGCCTGTCAGACGAGCTGATGCGCGTGCATCTTGCTGATGTCGTAGGAGACGCCGCAGAAGGTGCACTGCAGCCCGTACCTGCTGCTGATCGTGAACAGCGGGATGAAGAAGATGGTCGGCTTCGTGTAGCGCCGGAAGAGGTTGTGCGCGGACTGGTGGTGGCAGTGCCCGCACACCAGCGTCAGCATCCGCAGCTGCTCGATCGTCGTCCGCCAGCCGAAAATGACCATCTGCTCTCCCTTTGTCCGTTGTTCTTCTGACGTGCGGGGTGCCCCCTGAGTTGCAGGCGGACCCCTGAATTCGGAAGGTGGACGGGTGGACACCCTGCTGCGGCCCTGGACCCCTGACGACGCTCCGGTCATCCTCGCCGCGGCGGGCGAGGAGATGATGGCCCGCCAGTTCACCGCCCCGATCGACTCGCTTGCCGCCGCCGAGGACTGGATCGCGCTGCTCACGGCCCGCCGCGACGACGACAGCGCCTACTCGTTCGCCGTGCTGCACGAGGGAGTGCCGGTGGGCAACGTCGCCGTGTCGAGCGTGGAACGCCGTCACCTCACCGGGTGGATCTCGTACTGGATGCGGGAGGAGGCGCGGGGCCGGGGGCTCGCCACGAAGGCCTGCGTCGCGGTCAGCGAGTTCGCCTTCTCCGAGCTCGGCCTGTTCCGGCTGGAGCTCGCCCATCGCCTGGACAACCCCGCTTCCTGCCGTGTCGCCCAGGGGGCCGGTTTCGCCGTGGAAGGCGTCGAACGGGCCCGGTTGCTCTACGACGGCGTCCGCTACGACACCGAGACCCACGCGCGGCTCGCGACGGACTGAGGTTCACCTCGCGATCAGCCGGGTAACCGGGAGCGCATGAGCGACGTGCAGGCCGAGCTGCTGATGACTTTGACCAAGGTCGCGAAGGTCTTACGTGGAGCGGAGATCCCGTTCGCCCTGACCGGCGGTTGTGCCGGATATGCGCGCGGAGGGCCCGTGAGTGAGCACGACGTCGACCTCCTGGTGAAGGAGGAGGACGTCACCGAGGCCGTGCGGGTGTTGGTGGAGGAAGGACTGCGCGGCGCGGAGCCGCCGGAGGACTGGCTGCTGAAGGTCTACGACGGCGACTCGCTGGTGGACCTGTTGTTCCGGCCCAACGAACGGCCGGTGACCGACGAGGTCCTCGCGATGGCGGAGGACATGCCGGTCGGTTCGGTGATGCTGCCGGTCATGCCGGCGACGTTCGTGCTGAGCAGCAAGCTGCTCGTGCTGGACGGGCACCGCTGCGACTTCAGCGAGCTGTTGCCGTTCGCGCGGGCGTTGCGAGAACAGATCGACTGGGACCAGGTGCGCGAGGAGACCAAGAACTCCCCTTATGCGGAAGCGTTCCTGATGCTCGTCGAACGTCTGGACATCATCGGGAGGGGTCATGAGTTCCGAGCAGTACCTGGCGGCAAATCTGCGTAGGGCGGTGGCCGAGGACCCTCGGACCGCCGAGCTGGGCGTCCGGGTCACCGTGCGCGGTGACCACGTGATGCTCTCCGGCGACGTGGCCTGCGCGGAACGCCGCGCCGCGCTGGAGGAGGTCCTGCACGAGGCCGCCCCCGAGCTGACGATCTTCAACGACGTGCGCGTGACACCTGCGGGCGAACCGGAGGGTGAGGAGGACCTGCGATGATCCGAGTGGCTGCGGTCGGGGACATCCACCTCGGCGAGGACATGCGCGGGCACCTGCGGCCGGCGTTGGAGAAGGTCGGCGAGCACGCCGACATCCTGCTGCTGGCGGGTGACCTCACCCGGCACGGCACGGTCGTCGAGGCCGAGGTCGTCGCGGACGAGTTCGCCGACCTGCCCGTGCCCGTGGTCGCCGTGCTGGGCAACCACGACCACCAGGACGACAAGCCGCTCGAAGTCACGAAGACTTTGCAGGACAAGGGCATTCACGTGCTCGAAGGCACGACGTTCACCCACCGCGTCAACGGCTGCTCGATCGGCATCGCGGGCGTGAAGGGGTTCGGCGGCGGGTTCGCGGGCAAGTGCGGCAGCGCGTTCGGTGAGCGTGAGATGAAGGCGTTCATCCAGCACACCTGCGACATCGCCGAGAACCTGCGGGGCGCACTGTCCGAACTGGACACCGACATCAAGGTCGCGCTGACGCACTACGCGCCCGTGCCGGACACGTTGCGCGGGGAGCCGCCGGAGATCTACCCGTTCCTCGGCTCCTACCTGCTCGGTGAGGCCATCGACGCGACCGGCACGCACCTCGCGGTGCACGGCCACGCGCACTTCGGCACCGAGCAGGGCCTCACGCCGGGCGGGGTGCGGGTGCGCAACGTGGCGCAGCCGATCATCCGGTCCGCGTACACGGTCTACGTGATGGAGGGCAGCTCGTGACGACTGTGGGGGACTTCGTCGTCCAACGCCTGCGCGACTGGGGTGTGCGGCAGGTGTTCGCGTATCCCGGCGATGGCATCAACGGGATCGTGGCGGCGTTCGGCAAGGCGGACAACGACCCGAAGTTCATCCAGACCCGGCACGAGGAGATGGCCGCGTTCGCCGCCGTCGGCTTCGCCAAGTTCAGCGGCGACGTCGGCGTGTGCCTCGCGACCAGCGGCCCTGGCGCTATTCACCTGCTCAACGGCCTGTACGACGCGAAGCTCGACCACGTACCGGTCGTCGCGATCGTCGGCCAGACCGCCCGCACCGCGATGGGCGGCAGCTACCAGCAGGAAGTCGACCTGCACTCGCTGTTCCGCGACGTCGCCTCGTTCCTGGTCGACGTCACGGTGCCCGAGCAGCTGCCGAACGCACTGGACCGGGCGATGCGCACGGCCCAGGCCGACCGCGCGCCCGCCGTGCTGATCATCCCGAACGACGTGCAGGAGCAGGACTACGCCGCGCCCAAGCACGAGTTCAAGTACATCCCGTCGAGCCCGCCGTCGCGGCCCTCGTCGACGGTCGTGCCCGCCCTGGACGACGTCCGGCGTGCGGCCGAGGTGCTCAACAGCGGCGAGAAGGTCGCGATCCTGATCGGGCAGGGCGCCCGTGACGCCGCCGAGGAGGTGCGCGCGGTCGCCGACCTGCTCGGCGCCGGCGTCGCGAAGGCGTTGCTGGGCAAGGACGTGCTGCCCGACGACCTGCCGTACGTGACGGGGTCGATCGGGCTGCTCGGCACCCGGCCGTCGTACGAGATGATGCGCGACTGCGACCGGCTGCTGATCGTCGGCTCGAACTTCCCGTACTCTCAGTTCCTTCCGCAGTACGGCAAGGCGCGCGGCGTGCAGATCGACGTCGACGGCCGGGCGATCGGCATGCGCTACCCGACGGAGGTCAACCTCGTCGGCGACGCGCGGGAGACGTTGCGCGCGCTGATCCCGTTGCTGGAGGAGAAGACCGACCGGGCGTGGCGGACGACGATCGAGGCGAACGTCGAACGCTGGTGGGAGGTGATGGAACGGCAGGCGCAGGTGCCGGCCGAGCCCGTCAACCCGATGCGGATCGTCTCCGAGCTCTCGAAACGCCTGCCGCACAACGCGATCGTCACCGCCGACTCGGGTTCGGCGACGAACTGGTACGCACGGTTGCTCAAGATCCGGGGCAACGTCCGTTCCACGCTGTCCGGCACGCTCGCCACGATGGGCTGCGCGGTCCCGTACGCGCTGGGCGCCGCTTTCGCCCAGCCGGACAGGCCGTTGATCGCGCTGGTCGGCGACGGCGCGATGCAGATGAACGGCATGGCGGAGTTGTTGACGCTCAGGCGTTACGGCATCCGTTGCGTCGTCTGCGTGTTCCACAACAACGACCTCAACCAGGTCACGTGGGAGCTGCGCGCGATGGGCGGGGCGCCGAAGTTCGAGGAGTCGCAGACGCTCCCGGACATCTCGTACGCCTCCTTCGCCCGGTCGATCGGCCTGCAGGGCATCGAGGTCAACGACCCGGCGCAGCTCGGCACCGCGTGGGAGACGGCGCTCGCGTTCGACGGCTCGACCGTCCTCGACGTGCGCTGCGACCCGAACGTGCCGCCGATCCCGCCGCACGCGACGTTCGAGCAGATCAAGGACATGACCGAGGCCGTGTTGAGGGGCGACCCCGACGCGTGGGACGTGCTGCGCCGCGGCCTGCAGACCAAGATCCAGGAGTTGCTGCCGTGAAGCTGGGCTATTTCCTTTCCTCGGAAGAACACGGCCCGCGTGAGCTGGTCCGGAACGCCAGGTTCGCCCAGGAGCACGGCTTCGAGGCGTTGTGGATCTCCGACCACTTCCACCCGTGGAACGACGAGCAGGGCCAGTCGCCCTTCGTCTGGGGCACGATCGGCGCGCTGTCGGAGGCCGTGACGCTGCCGATCACCACGGCCGTGACCTGCCCGATCGCGCGCATCCACCCGGCCGTCATCGCCCAGGCCGCCGCCACCGCGGCCGTGCAGACCGAGGGCCGTTTCGTGCTCGGTGTCGGCAGCGGCGAGGCCCTGAACGAACACGTGCTGGGCGACCGCTGGCCGTCCGCCGGCGTGCGGCTCGAGATGCTGGAGGAGGCGATCGGCCTCATCCGCACGCTGCACCAGGGCGACGAGGTCACGCACCACGGCAAGTACTACACCGTCGAGAACGCCCGCATCTACACCGTGCCCGAACGGCCGGTGCCGATCTACGTCTCGGCGTTCGGCCCGAAGGCGGTCCGGCTCGCGGCCCGCTGCGGCGACGGCTACGTGAGCGTCGGCCCGGCCGGCGACCTGGTGGAGCAGTACCGCGCCGAGGGAGGCCGCGGTCCCGCCCAGAGCGGCCTGAAGGTCTGCTACGCGGAGTCCGAAGAGGACGGTGTCGCCACCGCGCACCGCCTGTGGCCCAACGACGGCCTGCCCGGTGAGCTGGCCCAGGTGCTGCCGACGCCCAAGCACTTCGAGCAGGCCTCGGAGCTCGTGACGCCGGAGATGATCGCGAAGGCGATCCCGTGCGGCCCGGACCCCGAGAAGTACGCGGAGAAGGTCAGGGAGTTCGCGGACGCCGGGTTCGACGAGGTCTACGTGCAGCAGATCGGCCCTCGGCAGGAGGAGTTCTTCCAGTTCTGGGCCAAGGAGGTCGTGCCGCTGATCAACACGTGACGACGGGGTTAGGATCGCGGCATGACGAACCGAAAGGGCCATGCCGCGTAGGCGCCCCGTCCGCGAGCAGCGGACCACCCTTCAGATCTCCGGCGTTTCCGCGCCCGCGATGCGCGCGATCGCTTCGTACGAACACAGTCCCGGCGCGATTGCCCGAGCCCTGACCGTCTGGTCGAGGTTCGTGCACGGCCCGCTCCGGGTGATCGCGAGCCACGAGCAGGGCTCCCTGGAATGGATGTGCTGCGACGAGGACGACCCCGGCTGGAGCCGCACGGTCCTGCGTTCGGCCCTGCACGGCCTGCCCGCCAAGGCCGCTCGCGAGCTGAGAGCGCTCGTCCGGCCACTCGACGAGCTGTACCTCACCCGCTCGATTCCCAGCCCCGACACCGCCTTCCTCCGCGAGCTCCTCGACCCGTGACGACAAAAGCGCGGCGGGACAAAGGGGTTGTCCCGCCGCGCTCTGCAAGGCAGCGCGACCACCTTCTCGGGTCGTCACCGCCGCCTAAGCGAGGATCTCGCCGACCGTGCCGGCACCCACGGTCTTGCCGCCCTCGCGGATCGCGAAGCCCAGCCCGGTGTCCATCGCCACCGCCTTGCCCAGTTCCACCGTGACCTCGACGGTGTCACCTGGCAGCGCCAGCGTCCTGTCGAGCTCCACCACCCCGACGACGTCGCCGGTGCGGAAGTGGAACTGCGGGCGGTAGTTCGACGCGATCCCCGTGTGCCTGCCGCCCTCGGCGTGCGAGAGCAGGTACACGGTCGCGCGGAACCGGGTGTGCGGCGCGACGCTGCCCGGCAGGGCCAGGACCTGGCCGCGCCGGACGTCGCCGCGCTTCACGCCCCGCAGCAGGATCGCGGCGTTGTCTCCCGCCTGGGCCTGCTGCATGGGCTTGCCGAACGTCTCGATGCCGGTGGCGACCGAGGTCACCGCCGCGCCGAGACCGAGCACCTCGACGGTGTCGCCGAGGCCGAGCACGCCCCGCTCCACCGCACCGGTCACGACCGTGCCGCGACCGGTGATGGTCAGGACGTTCTCGATCGGCATCAGGAACGGGCCGGAGACGTCGCGCTCCGGCACCGGCACGTGCGTGTCGACGGCGTCGAGCAGCGCCACGACGGACTCCACCCACTCCGGGTCGCCCTGGAGCGCGCGCAGGCCCGAGACCCGCACGACCGGGGTGGCGTCGCCGTCGAAGCCGTACTGGGAGAGCAGGTCCCGGATCTCCAGCTCGACCAGGTCGAGCAGCTCCGGGTCGCTCACCGCGTCCGCCTTGTTCAGCGCCACCACCACGTGCGGCACGCCCACCCGGTGCGCCAGCACCACGTGTTCGCGCGTCTGCGGCATCGTGCCGTCCTCCGCGGACACCACGAGGATCGCGCCGTCCAGCTGCGCCGCCCCCGTGATCATGTTCTTCACGTAGTCGGCGTGGCCGGGCATGTCGACGTGCGCGTAGTGACGCGTGGGCGTCTCGTACTCGACGTGCGCGATGTTGATCGTGATGCCGCGGGCCAGCTCCTCGGGCGCCCGGTCGATCCGGTCGAACGCCGTGAAGGTCGTGCCCGAAGGGTCCTTTTCGGACAGAACCTTGGTGATGGCCGCGGTCAGCGTGGTCTTGCCGTGGTCGACGTGCCCCATCGTGCCGATGTTGAGGTGCGGCTTGGCACGCACGAACTCTTGCTTCATCGCCCTGTTCCTCAGGTGTCACAGCTGGATTTTCAGAACCGCGAACCGCTGCAACCCTCCTCCAGTGGTCCTGAAGGATGGACTGGAGAAGGGTCAGACTCGGGCGCCGTTCAGCTGTGCCGAGGCGACGGCGAGCGCGCACGCGGGGACACCCACGTACGTCTTGTGCTCAGCCGTCAGGAACATGCGTCGATCGTGACAGCCGTCTAGATCGTTGTCATCTGGTTTTTCGCGAGCCCGATCAACGCCCGCGCGGCCGGGCTGTGCGGACCCTCCGCGCGCCACGCGAACGCGAGCCTGCTGCGCGGCGAAGGATCGGTGATCCGCACGGCGTGCAGGTCGCCGGCCATCGACGCCGCCAGGATCGCCGGGCCGAGCCCGCGCTGCGCCAGCGTGACCACCATCGGCGGTGCCGAGGCCTCGAACGCGATCCGCGGCCGTCGCGCACCGCACGCCTCGTCCAGCGCTCCACGCAGTCCCGTGCCCGGCGGCAGGCTGATCAACCCGCGCTCCAGCAGTTCGTCCAGCGGCACGGACTCCCTGCCGCACCAAGGATCCGAAGCGGCGACGGCGGCCACGAGCGGTTCGTCGGCCAGCACCCGCACGGACAACCCCTCCGGCTCCGCGCCCGCGTAACCGACGAGGGCGAAGTCCAGCCGACCATCCACAAGGGACGAGATCAACGAGTCGGAGTTGGCCTCGGACAAGGTGATCTCGACTGCGGGGAACGACGTGTGGAACTCCGCCAGCAGCTCGGGCAGGTCCATGATCCCGCACGACACGACCATCCCGACGCGCACGGCACCGCGCACCAGCCCGGCCATCTCCTCCACGGTCCGCCGCGCCGACTCCACCGAACCCAGCGCCGCCCGCGCCAGTGGCAGCACGGCCGCACCGACGTCGGTCAGCGTGACCGTGCGCCCCGACCGGTCCAGAAGGTCGTGCCCGAGCTCGCGTTCCAGCCGCCGGATCTGCGCGCTGACCCCGGGCTGTGCGACGTGCACCCGTTCCGCCGCCCGCGTGAACGAGCCGGACTCCGCGACCGCGACGAAGTACTCCAGCTGCCGAAGCTCCATAACCAACGATTATAGGAGCGAGCACAACTAGATCTTGGACATATAGTCGCAGGCCAGCGAGGCTGACTACATGCACATCTTCTACCCAGGAGACACCGGTTACGACGAGGAACGCAGTGGTTTCCAGACCGGACTGCGTCACGAGCCGCAGGTGGTCTTCGCCGTGGAGACCGTCCAGGACGTCGAGGAAGCCGTCGGCCACGCCGAGACCCACGGCCTCGGCTACGCGATCCAGACCACCGGCCACGGCCTGACCACGGCGACCACCGGCGTCCTCATCTCCACGAAACGCATGAACCGGGTCGAGGTCGACCCCGCGACGAACACCGCGAGGGCCGAGGCGGGCGCGGTCTGGCAGCAGGTGATCGAGAAGGCGGCCCCGCACGGCCTCGCCCCGCTCAGCGGCGACGCGAGTGACGTCGGCGTCGTCGGCTACACGCTCGGAGGCGGGTTCAGCGTGCTGGCCAGGGAGTTCGGCTTCGCGAGCGACCGCGTCCGCAAGACCGAGAAGGTCGGCGACGTCGTCACCGCGCTGGAGTTCGAGCTCCTGCCCGTCACCGAGGTGCACGCGGGCGAGATGTTCTTCGAGGCCCGGCACGCCGAAGCGGTCTTCGAGGCGTTCCACGGCTGGGACCTGCCCGGCCACGTGACGCCGGCGCTCACCACCCTCGGAGATGTCGTCCGCGTGACCTTCGCGAGCACGAAACCGTTCGACGTCAGCCCTCTCCGCGTCGTGCCGGCGCTGAAGGAGGAGCTCAGCGCCAAGCCCTTCGCCGAGGCGGCGGGCAAGCCGCTGCCCCCGCACGCCTACCAGGGCGACAACGTCCTGGTGAAGGACCTGCCCCTGGACGCACTGCAGCGGGCCAGGGAGATCGCCGACGAGTCCAGCGCCGAGATCTTCCTGGGCGTGATCCCGCTCGGCGGTGCGCTCGCCGGCGACGCCACCCACCTGATCAAACTCATCTCACCGGCGCTCGGCGTCGAGGAGCAGCACGAAGAGGTGTTCGAGGCGGTGCGACCGTTCGTGGCAGGACGGTCGCGGAACTTCCGGTACGCCGTAGGCTGATTCCCATGACCCGAGTGGTTCTCGTGGAGGACCACGACATGGTCGCCGAGGCGATCGGCATGGCACTGGAACGCGCCGGGATCGAGGTGATCGCCCACGCGTCCACGCTCGCGACCGCGCTCGTGGAAACCCGCGAGGGCAGGCCCGACGTAGTCCTCCTCGACCGCAGACTGCCCGACGGCGACGGCACCGCGCTGATCGGTGACCTCGTCGGCACCGGCGCCAAGGTCCTCGTGCTGACCGGCGAGGCGACGGCGTCCGTGGCCGCCCGCGTCGCCGAGGCCGGGGGCGCGGGCCTGATCCTCAAGTCGGCCCGGCTGGACGAGCTGGTGGAGTCCGTGCGCCGGGTCGCCGCGGGGGCGGTCGTGTTCGACCCGAAGCTGCTCGCGGGCGTGCTGGACCGGCTGACGGGCCGGGTCAAGGTCGCCGGCGCGAGTCTCACCGCGCGCGAGCAGGAGACGTTGCTGCTGCTCGCGGACGGCGCGGCCACCGACCAGATCTCGAGCAGGCTCGGCGTCGCCCGCAACACCGCGCGCAACCACGTGCAGCGCGTCCTCGACAAGCTCGGCGCGCGGTCGAAGCTCGAAGCGGTGTCGATCGCCCGCCGAGAGGGCCTGCTCGACTGATGCAGCTGCACCAGACGAGCTGGTTCGCGTGCGTCTGCACAGATCACCGCCGTGGGGTGCACTGTGCTGGAGTGGCTGCGAGCTCGCTCATCGAAGCCGTGTTCTCCCTCCCGGACTCGGATCGGCGCGGAGGCATCGCCCTCGCCCGCGACTTCGCCCGTCGCGTGACTTCGACCTGCGGTTATCGCGGCAGCCACGCCGATGTCGTGCTCGTGGTCAACGAGCTCATCACCAACGCCGTCTGCCACGGCAGCGGCTGTCCCGTCGTGCGCATCTTCGGCGGCGAGGAGAAGGTGCTGGTCGAGGTCTCCGACTACGCGGCCGCCCGCCCGGAACCCCGTGCCGACGGCTGGGGGATCCAGCTCGTCGCGACGCTCGGCGAGAGCTGGGGAGTCGTCGAACGTGCCGGTCAGAAGGTCGTCTGGTGTGAGCTGACGGTCTAGGGACCATGATGAGCCCGTGCAACCGGACGCCTGGGGCGAGAGCGATCTCTTCCCGCTGTTCGTGCAGGGCGTGCGGGACTACGCGATCTTCATGCTGGACCCCGGCGGGCACATCGTGAGCTGGAACCCCGGCGCCGAGCGCATCAAGGGGTATGCCGCCGAGGAGATCATCGGGCGGCACTTCTCGACGTTCTACCCGCAGGAGGACGTGCGGTCGGGCAAGCCCGAGCGGGAGCTCCGGGTCGCGCGGGCCGACGGCACGATCGAGGACGAGGGCTGGCGGGTCCGCAAGGACGGCACCCGGTTCTGGGCGAACGTGATCATCACCGCCCTCCACGACGACACCGGTGAGCTGCGCGGGTTCGGCAAGGTCACCCGCGACATGACCGAACGGCGGCGCGCCGAGCAGCAGCTCACCGACCGGCGCCGGCTGCTCGCCCACCTCGTGGAGGCGCAGGAGCGGGAACGGCAGCGCATCGCGTGGGACGTCCACGACGACACGATCCAGGCCATGGTCGCCGTCGACATGCGGCTGCAGCTGCTCGCCCGCAAGCTGCCCGGCGAGCACCGCGAGGCCCTCGACCAGCTCGACGGCGCGGTCCGCGCCACCATCAGCAGGCTGCGCAACCTGGTGTTCCGCGTCCGCCCGCCCGGCATCGAACGTCAGGGCCTGCGCGACTCGCTGGCCGTGTACCTCGCGGACACGGCCATGGCGGCGGAGATCCGGTACAGGCTCGAACGCGAGCCCGGCCACGACGCGGCCATCACGATCTTCCGCATCTGCCAGGAGGCGCTGACCAACGTCCGCAAGCACGCGCGGGCGTCGTCCACCGTGCTCGAGCTGTCCACTGTGGATCACGGCTTCCTCGTCCGGGTGGTGGACGACGGCGTCGGGATCCCCGACCTCGACCCGAACGCCGGCCACTTCGGACTGATCGAGATGCGGGAACGGGCGGAGGCCGCGGGCGGCTGGTGCACCGCGAGCGCGTCGCAGGGCGGGGGCACCGTCGTCGAGTTCTGGCTCCCGGACGCACGGCCGTGATCGTCCGCGTGCTGATCGCCGACGACGATCCCCTGATCAGGGACGTCCTGCGCGACGTGCTCGACGACGAGCCCGACCTGGAGGTGGTGGCCGTCGCCGCGGACGCCCGCGAGGCCGTTGAACTGGCTGAACGGCACTCACCGATGGTGGTCGTGCTCGACGTGCGGATGCCGCTCGGCGGTGGCCCGCACGCGGCGAACGCGATCCTCCAGCGCGTGCCCGGCGCCAGGATCCTGGCGTTCTCCGCCTACACCGATCCGGGCGCCGTGGACGAGATGCGCCGCGTGGGTGTCACGGACTACCTGGCCAAGGGGGTGCGCAACACCGAGTTGGTCGCCGCCGTCCGGAGGCTGGGCGGACGGTAGGTTGTGATGGGGAAGCAACGGCCGTAACGTCGGGGCGACAGCCGGGTTCAGCAGCGTGCTCGGAGTCCGAGTCTCGTGCGCCTTCGGCCACCGGGGAGTGCTGGTGAACGAAGAACTGTTCAAGGAATCGCCGCTGCTCACAGTCCGCGCTGTGGACGTCGCCGGAGTCGTGGTCATCGCCGTGGAGGGCGAGATCGACGTCGACACCGCCGACGAAGTGCTGGACGCGGTGCGGCTCGGCTTCACCTCCGAGGGCCCGGCCCTGGTCGCCGACCTGTCGCTGGTGAGCTTCTTCGGCTCGACCGGCATCTCCACGCTGATCTCGGCTCACGAGCTGGCCGAGGAACACGGCAAGAAGCTGCACGTCGTGGCGCCGCAACGGGCCGTCCGGCGTCCGTTGCAGGTCACGGGAGTGGCCGACGTCCTCGCGCTGTACGACTCCGTCGACGACGTGCTGGCCGCTCTGAAACCGGTGCCCACCGAGTAGGCACCGGTCCGCATGCCCTCAGCCGGCGAGGTCGGCCAGCTTCGGCACCACCTCGTCGGGTGACGGCATGGCGGCGATCTCCGCGGCGATGCGGGCGTTCGCGGCCTTCACGTCGTTGTCCTGCAACAGCTTTCGTGCGACCTCCTGCACCGCGTCCGCCGTGAAGTCCTCACCGACGAGGCGGCCGCCGAGCCCGGTGTCCGCGACGATCTCGGCGTTGCGGAACTGGTCCGCGCCCTGCGGCAGCACGAGCTGCGGCAGGCCGTTCGTCATCGCGGCCACGGTGGTGCCCGCGCCGCCGTGGTGCGCGACGAGATCTGCGTGCGCGAGCAGATCCGCCTGGGGCACCCACGGGAGCACGTGCACGTTGCCGGGCAGGTCGGTCAGCGCGGACGGGTCTACCTGCGGCCCGGTCGCGACCAGCACCTCGGCGTCCACGCCGGACAGTCCGGTGATGGCGGTCCGCAGCACGTCCGGGTTCGAGAACGCGGTGCCGAACGTCAGGTAGACGAGAGGCCTCTCGTGCCTCACGACCCATTCGGGCAATTCGCCCGGCTCCGCGAACGGAACGGGACGCATCGGAATTCGATCGACGTCCGAGAGGAAGTCGAGGTCCTGCAAAGACGGCGGGAAGACGTCGAGATAAGGCGATCCGAGTCCGTAATGCTGCCCATCCGGCAAGGTGATGCCGAGCTCGGCGACGTACTCCAAAAGGAGGTCGCTCATCGCCTCCGGGACGAGTGTTTCGTCCATCTTGCCGAATCCGTGGCACACCGCCGGAATACCGGCGCGCATCGCGGCGAGGCCGGCTCCCGCGTTGATGACCTCGAAGACGACCAGGTCGGGCTTGTCCCGCTCGAGCACCGGCTCCAGATCGTTCACGAAGGCCCTGGGCAGCAAGGATCCGAACGCGTCGACGGCGGTCTGGCGCAGCATGTCGCGCCGGAACTCGCCCGTGCCGTGCAGTTCGTTGGCCTGGCGGAACGCGGCCCAGATGCTGATGCCCGCGTCCACGACGGTGAAGCCCAGCTTTTCCACGGTCGCGTGGAATCCTGAGTCGACGGCGTACAGAACGTCATGTCCCTGCGCTCGCGCGGCGATCGCGAGCGGGAGTATGGGGTAAACGTGTCCGTGTGAGCCTAGGCTCGAGAAGAGAATGCGCACCCGGTCACATTAGGTGTTCTTCTATTGTCTCGGGAGACTTTCCCACTGTTCAGCTACTTCGTGAGGCGAGGGCATCGCCGCGATCTCGGCGCGCACCTCGCCGGCGGCCCGCTGCAGCTTCGAGTCCTCGATCAACCGGGTGAGCAGGTCCGCCGTGACCTCCCGCGGCTCGGCCCGCAGCCCGGCCCCGCGCCCGGTGATCGCCGTCGCGTGCACCGTCCGGTCACCCGGCCCGGGCTCGACGAGCTGCGGCACCCCGGCCGCGAGCGCACCGAGCAACGTCCCCGCCCCGCCGTGGTGCACGATCCCGTCGCAGAACGGCAGCACCCGCGGGATCGGCACCCACCCGACCGTCCGGACGTTGCCGGGCAGGCCCTCGGTCCGTTCGGGACGGACCAGCACGAACTCGGCGTCCACCTGCTCGGCGGCCTTGACGACGGCCGCCATCATCCGCCCGGCGCCGGGACCGGGCGCGGTGCTCCGGCTGACCAGGATGCGCGGCGTGCCCGAGGGCTCCGCGAGCCACTGAGGCACCTCGCCGTCCCCGCTGTAGGGCACGAACCGCATGCGTTCCCCGCCGGCGAACTCCGCGAGAGAGGGCGGCGCCGTGCGCAGAACCGTTGCGGGAGAACGCACCTCGGCCTTCATCCGCGCGCCGACCGCGGCCGTCAGCACCAGCCCGTCGAACAACGACACGTCGTGGACGATCGACGGCACCCCCAGCGCCGACCCGGCGGCAGCGAGCGGTTCGTGCACCACCACGTCCGGCCTCCACTCGCGCGCGAACGCCCGCAACGGCGCCGTCATCGCGTCACCGACCGTGCCGAACATCCGGGACACGAAGTCGAGCCGGCCGCTGCCGCGCAGCTCCCTCTTGGCCACCAACGGATGCGTGAGCATGATGCGCAGCGCGATCGGTCCGAAGCGGACGTTCGCGGGGACCACGTCCTCGACCCGAAGCCCGGAGTCGCGGACCCGCAACGCCTCCCCGCCCGTCGCGACCGCGACCTCGTGACCCGCCTCGCGCAACGCCAGGGCCAGCGGCATCAACGGGAAGACGTGACCCAGGAGGGGAGCGGAGACCACGAGAACACGCATAGATCCAGGTTAACCACAGGAGACGGAGTGCCTCACGGCTCGACCAGCCGCCGCACCGCGTCCTCGACGGTCCGCCGCCGCTCCACGTGGTCGGTCCCCGCCCCGTTCGACCACATCGCCGCCACCGCCAGCACCAGCTGCAACACGTGCTCCGCGGAGAACCGCGACGACACCAGCCCGGCCTCCTGGGCGGACCGGATCGCCTCCACGTCGCCCGTCCGGCTGACCGAGCCGCGCCGTTCCAGCCGTTGCCAGGCCGCGAGCCGCGCGAACTCGGGGTGCTGGTGCTGCAGGTCGTACAACCGGCCCGCGTACCCCGGCAGGTCGCGGGCGTCGAACTCCACCTCGGCCGCGCCCACCACCTCGGACTGCACGGCGTCGAACAGCTCGTCCTTGCCGCCGTAGTAGTTGTAGGCGAGGCCCGCGGAACACCGGGCGATGCGGGCGATGCGTTCCATCCGCGCCCCGGCGATCCCGTAGGCGGCGAACTCGACGAACGCGGCGTCCAGCAACCGGCGGCGGGTGCGTTCCCGATCGCGGCTGTGCATGAGACCAGGCTATGGCGAAGGGGCCGCACCCCTGAAGAGTGCGGCCCCGGTCCTGCTCGAGAACTACTTGGCCATGTCGAACCAGTTGAAGCCCTCGACCATCTGACGGGTGGTGTCGCTGACGTAGCGGTCGCCGGTGAGCTCCCAGCGCGTCACGGTCCGGTAGGTGCCCGGCTCCTGCGACTCGTCCTCGCGGGTGTTCTCGTCGTCCTTGACCGGGACGTACTCCTTGATGGACCGCTTGGTCAGGGTGACGTCGAGCGACTCGTACGCGGACTGGGTGTAGAGGTAGTTGCCCTGGCCGCTGTCACCCGCGCGGCCCGGGTCGGCCAGCTTCAGCTTGATCGTGCTGCCGCCGAACGAGCCGGTCGCGGACACGACGGTGATGATGTGACCGCCGCTGCGCTGCAGCGAACCGGTGGTGGGGCCCGCCTTGTAGCGGCCGTACACGAGCTGCAGCGGGCCCTCGTTGAGCTTCTTCGCGAGCTCACCGGCGAAGTCGGCGTTGTTGTGGGTGCTCGTGACGCCCGTGGAGGTGGTCCAGCCGGCGTCGCGGGCGGGCTTGGTGGCGATGTCCCACGCCTTGCGCAGGTTGGTGAGGTTCGTGCCGCCGTCGTACTGGGCGTCGACGCCGATGCGTCCGATCGAGTTCGTGATGACGCCGAAGTCGGCCGGGTCCTTCGGGTTCAGGTTGCCGACCTTGGTGGTCAGCCAGCCGACCGGGGCGTCCTTCTCGTGACCCCAGTAGTGCAGGACGTTGTAGAGCGACGCGGGGCCGCAGTACGCGCCACCGTTGTTCTCCAGGCCCGCCCGGTGCTGATCCACGTCGCTGACGCCGCACTTCTTGACGTTGAAGTCGGCGCCGGCCAGGTCGGAGGCGCCGACGCACGGGGGCGGCGTGCCGATGATCGGGTCCGCCATCGCGGTGGCGGGGGCGACGACGGCGGTGAGAGCGGCGGCGGCGATCAGAGCGTTGCGGATCATGTCGGTTTCCCCTTTGAGTTCCTGTGTTCCCCTGCGGTGACACAAGATTCGCCGAGGTGAACCCCCAAAGGCATGAGGGGAGATCCCTCAACCCTTCCGCGTGAAAGTGGGGTGTATCAGGACCACCCCCACGTCGCTCTGTACTAGGCGAGGATGCGTGCGAGGTCCCTGCGACCTGCGATTCCGAGCTTCGTGTAGATCCGGCCTAGATGGTTCTCGACGGTCTTGGGCGTCACGAACAGCTCCTGTGCGATCTCCCTGTTGGCCCGGCCCGCCGCCGCCAGGTCGGCCACGCGCCGTTCGGACGCCGTCAGCGCCTCCGCACCCAGCACGACCTGCCGCCGCGGCCGGTCGCCGAGCGCTTCCAACGCCTCGACCGCACGCGTCTGCAGCACCGTCGAGCCGCACTTGCCGGCCAGGTCGATGGCCTGGTGCAACGGCTCGCGCGCGTCCGTCCGGCGCCGGGCCACCCGCAGCGCCTCGCCCAGGTCGACCAGGGACCGGGCGAGCTCCAGGCGTGACGGCGACTGCTCCAGCACCGTGACGGACTCGGTCAGCAGCTCCAGCCGCGCGTCCGCATCAGCGTTCGAGAGCAACCGCAGAGCCGCGCCCACCTCGGTCGCCGCGCCCCACTTCCGAGCCACCTCGAGCTGCTCGGCGGCCAGTTCCAGCGCGAGTTCCTGCTGGTTGAGCAGCAACGCGGCGCGCGTCGCCACCGCGCGCCACGGGATCGTCGGGGGATCGACGTGCACCTGGTGCATCGCGTCGCGCTGGCGGTAGGCCTCCGACATCGCACGCCGTGCGTCGCCCTCGGCCAGTGCGATCAACGCGCGCACTTCGTGCAGCCAGATCATCGGCATGGTCAGCCGCGCATCGGCATGTGCGCTGTCGAACGCGCCGATGAACGCCGACGCCGCGGCGACTTCACCTCGTTCGAGCGCCGCGTACACCGCGAAGTGCGTCGAGGTCGCCCGCAGGCTGATCACCTCGGACACCGGGTCCTCGTGCGCCACGGCGGCCAGCGCGCCCTCGGCCTCCGCCTCGACGGCCTGCATGTTGCCGCAGCGCCAGTTCAGGAACAGCGACGCGTTCGCCACCATCGCGAACTCGATCGGCGACCCGTGCTGGCGGACCTTGAGCCTGGCCCGCTCGATCTCGTGCCGTGCGGTGTCCACACCGTCCGCGGCCATCAGCGCGAGCAACGCCACCAGCCACGCGACCATCGCGTCCGTGCTGCCTGTCGCGTCGTCGAGGTACGCACCGTTCGCGAGCGCGCGCGTCGCCGTCGTGGCGACCTCGTCGTGCGGCCACACCTCGTAGCGGCCCATCTGGGCGAGGAGGCCGAGCAACGTGCGTTCGTCCGGGGTGCCGCCCGCGAGCCCCGCGTAGCCGCTGAGGTGCGCGGACGCGATCTGGCGCTGGTCGGGCAGGAACGAGCGGAACACCGCCAGCCGTGCCTCCAGGTGCAGCCGCGACTCGCCGTCCGGACGGGCCCCGATGGCCTCATCGAGCTCCGCGATCGCCGCCGCCGGGCCCTCCAGCGCGGCCGTCGCCGAGGCCGCCGCGGCCACCAGTTCCGCGTCCGGAAGTCCTTGTGCCGCAGCCTTCAGGTGCCGTTGTGCGTTGACCGCGTCGCCGAGCCGCAGCAACGCGCGCCCGAGCTCCGCGCGCAGTCCGGCGTCGTTGGGCTTCTCGTCCACCGCACGCGCGAGGTGCCCCGCGGCCGTGCGCGGGTCTCCGGCCGAGAGCAACGCCGTGGCGGCCTTCCGCAGCACTTCCGCGGCGTTCGGCAGCGTCCCTTTGGGAGCGTGGACGAGATGCGCGGCCACGCGATCGGCCGGTGCGTGCTGTTCCTGCAAAGACTTCGCGGCCTTCGCGTGCAGCGAGGCACGCGCGATCGCGCCGAGGCCGGTCAGAACCGCCTCGCGCACAACAGGGTGCACGAACTCCAGGTGCTCGCCGGTGACGAGCACGTTCGCCGCCGTCAACGCCTCGACCGCGGCGGGGAGGTCGGTGACCTCGGCCAGTTCGGCCGCCTGCCAGGGATCGGCGTGCGTGCCGAGGACGGCGACCGCGCCCGCGAGCGACACGGCTTCGGAGGGCAGTCTTCCCAGCGTGGCGCGGAAGACGGTGCTGGGCCCGAGCGTGCCGACCTTCTCGGCCGTCGCGGCGTCGTCCAGCGGCAGCCCGAGCGCCGCCAGCTCGTCGACGAGGACGCCGGACAGGAACGGGTTGCCGCCGCTGGCCGCGTGCAGGGCCGTGATCACCTCGGGGTGCCCGCCGACCAGCGCGCTGAGCGCGTCCGCGGTGAGCGGGCGCGGCAGCAACCGGTCGGCGGACACGCTGAGCTGCGCGAGCGGGCCGAAGTTGTCCATCGGCGGCCGGGTCGCGACGACCAGCGCGATCGGCAGGTCCGCGATCCGGCGGGAGAGGTAGACGAGGAACTGCAGCGACGAGTGGTCCGCCCAGTGCGCGTCGTCCACCGTGATCAGCAGCGGGCGGGTGGAGGAGAGGTCCACCGCGACCCACCACAGGGAGTGCAGCGTGCGGGCCAGTTCGGCCTGGCTCGGGTCGAGCGCGGCGTCGTCGAGGGCCTTCAGCGCCGCCCCGGACGGCCCGGCCAGGATCTTCTCGCGGATCTCGCCGGAGTACCGAGACACCGACCGTTCGACCATCTGCCGGACGGCGCCCCACGCCATGGCGCTCTCCAAGGCGTCGCCGACGGCCTGCAGCCGCCCGAACCCGCGCTCCTTGGCCAGCTCACGGCACTCCTGCACGAGCCTGGTCTTGCCGATGCCCGCACGGCCCTCGATGACGACGACACGACCCTCACCACGGGTGGCTGCGTCCAGAGCTTCACGGATGTGCGCTATCTCGGAGTCACGTTCAAGTGGTTCGCGCACAAATCGATCGTAGCGGCCCTCTCGCGCGCTACGTGCAGGTCATCGGCTGCGCAGAAGGGCGACTTGATGCTCCATTGGAGTGATCGTCAGTTCACGCAACCGGTCTCGGTCGCGCCCTTGCCGCTCAACTGCTCCTCGACGAACTTCTTCGTCTGGACGGGGTCGGGCGCGAATCCGTGCACGCTGTCCCGCACCACCGGCTCACCGACCGGCAGGGTCGCGGTCCTGACCTGCACCGGTCCCTGGAACCGCGCCGAGAACAACAGCGGGTCCCACCCGTCGTCGTACTCGACCGACCGGCTGACCTGGTTGAAGAGTTCCATCGCGTTGTCCTTGGTGATCTTCGTCGCGAAGGAGGCGAGGAACGCCTGCTGGCGCTTGACCCGGTCCAGGTCACCGTTGGGCAGGTTCCTCCGCTGGCGCAGGAACAGCAGGACCTGGTCGCCGGAGAGCACCTGCTTGCCGGCCGGGAAGGCGGCGCCGGTGATGGGATCGGTCACCGCGTTGGCGAGGCAGACCTCGACACCGCCGACCGCGGTCGCGACCCGACCGAAGTCGGACATCTGGACCGCCGCGTAGTGGTCGACCTTCACGCCGGTCAGGTTCTCCACGGCCGCGGTCAGCTTGCGGGGGTCCTCCCGGAACAGGCCGGTGAACCGCGCGGCGCCCGGCCCCGCGTAGACGTCCCTGGGCAACGAGATCATCGTCACCGATCCGTCCGCCTCGAAGCGCGCGAACAGCAGCGCGTCGGCGAGGCGTTCGTCGTCGGTGCCGATGAGCAGCACGTTCTGCGCCTCCTGCGCGGGCGCGTTCGCCGCCGGCGCGGTCTCGGTCTTCTTGAGCGTGGTCGGGATGATGACAGCCGCCGCTGCCGCCGCCACGGTCAGCGTCGCGACACCGACGATCAACCCGAACGGCTTGCGCTTCTCGGCCTTGTGCAGGTTCGCCAGCACGGTCCGGGAGTCGACGCGCTCCTCGGCCTCAGCGGCGATGGCCTGGCGGATCAGGTCGTTCATGAGTGCACCCCCAGGGTGGCGGTCCGGGCGAGTTCGTGGGCGCGCAACGTCTGCAGTGCGCGAGAGAGTTGGCTGCGCACGGTCGATTCCGTGCAGCCGAGCACCTGTGCGATCTCCGTGTCGCTGCAGTCCTCGTAGAACCGCAGCACCACCGCGGCACGTTGCTTGCGCGGCAGCACGGCGATCCGTGCGCGCATGGCCTCGCGTTCAGCGTGTGCGTCAGCCGGATCGGCCATCGACGGCACGTGCTTCGCGAGCTCGGCGCGTTCCACGGCGATCTCCCGTGCGGCCCTGCGGTGCCGCCACGACAAGTAGTCGTTGGTCACCATGCGCTTCACGTAGAGATAGGGCGCGTCCATCGCCCCGATGCGTTCCCACTTGCCCTGCGCGCGCATGAGTACGTTCTGCACGATGTCCTGCGCCAGGTGTTTGTCGCAGGTGATCGCGGTGGCGTACCCCAACAGCCGATCGAGCCGATCGGCGACGAACTGGTCGAACCCCACGCCGCCCCCTTCCTGTCCGTGGTCGCTTGCGGATCGGGAAACCCCTCTCGCCGCTCGATCCGCTGCATCGGGTTTGTGTGGCCCGGCCCACAGATGTCTCGGTTTGGACGGATTTCGACGTGAAGTCTTTTCATGTTCACGTCCATGGTCGAGCCTTCACCTCATGCGCATCATCCCTGTGCTCGCGCTGTTGTCGCTGCTGCTCGTCCCCGTCGACGCGGCCGCCGCCCCCAACGGCAACTACTACCTGCAAAGTGCCGTGACCGGCCAGAACGCGGCCGTCTCCGGCTCCTCGGTGCAGCAGCACCGCCCCAAGGGCAACGAGGACCGTCAGCAGTTCTCCTGGAACGGTGTCACGCTGTCCGAGGGCGGCCAGTGCCTCGGCCGCGCCGGTGACGCTGCCCAGATGGTCAGCTGCTCCAGTGCGGAGGCCCAGTGGGTCGGCCTGCTGGACGACCAGGACCGCTACCGCTTCAAGGACCCCGGCGCCGACCGCTACCTGATCGCGTCCGGCACCGACCAGGTCCGCGTCGGCACCGGCAACGACACGTGGTTCCTCACCCCGGTCAGCCCGGTCCGCGTCCAGACCCCGGCCGACCCGCGCCTGGACGAGATGACGTTCCTGACCTCGCACAACGCCTACGCGAACGGCGTCGACGGCGGGTTCATGTTCGCCAACATCGCCCCGAACCAGTCGCGCGGCATCGTCCAGCAGCTCAACGACGGCGTCCGCGGCTTCATGCTCGACATCCACCAGACCCCCGACGGCGCGATCCTCTGCCACAACAGCTGCACGGCCGTCATCAGGCCGGTGGCGCTGAACGTCGACCTCCAGCGCATGGTCGACTTCCTGAGGTCACGCCCCACCGAGATCGTCACGGTGTTCCTGGAGGATTACGTCTCCGCCGACGTCCTGCGCAACGAGCTGGCCCGCGTGAACGGCCTGAACGACGTGCTGTTCCGCGCCGAGGGCGTGCGCGAGAACGGCTGGCCGACGTTGTCCCAGATGAGGGCGTCCGGCAAGCGTTTGCTCATCTTCACCGACCACGCTCGCGACGGCCGCGAGAGCTCCGGCGTCCTCTACCAGCGCGACTGGACCGTGGAGAACTACTGGTCGATGGGCTCCGGCGCCGGCGCGTCCGACTGGTCCTGCTACTCCCGCTGGGGCGACAAGCCGCTCACCGCGACGGAGACGAACTTCCGCCCGTTGTTCGTGATGAACCACTTCCGCGACGTCCCGATGCAGGGCACCGTCTCGACGGACAACTCGAAGTTCGTGAACCGGGCCCAGCGCTTCTGCGAACCCGCGGCCCGCAAGACCCCGAACTACCTGGCCGTCGACTTCTACCACCTCAACACGCCGTCGCTCCCGGCCGAACGCCACCCGTCCGGCGCCGGCTCCGTCGAGGTGAAGGGCAACGCGGCGCTCTGCCTGGACAACGACAACGGCGGCACCGCCAACGGCAACCCCGTCCAGATCTGGGGCTGCAACAACACCTACGCGCAGAAGTGGCGCGTCGTCGCCGACGGCACCATCGCCATCGCCGGCAGGTGCCTCGACATCGACAACGGCGGCACCACCAACGGCACGTCCGTCCGGCTCTGGCAGTGCAACGGCACTGGCGCGCAGCAGTGGCGCGTGCGGTCCGACGGCTCCGTGCAGAACCCGCAGTCGGGGCTGTGCCTGGACAACCCCGGTGCGTCGACGACTCCGGGCACGCGCCTGAACATCTGGACCTGCAACGGTTCGGCGGCCCAGGCCTGGAAGTTCCGCTAGGACCCGCTAGCTCTTGCGGCCGATGCCCACGTAGACGTCCGCCGGACCACCTTCTCCGGCCGGGCCGAGTTCCGGATGCCACTGCGGCGCCGAGACGACGCCCGGCTGGAGGACCTCCAGGCCCGCGAACATGGGCTCGAACTCGGTGAGCGCGCGGAAGTACATCGGGTCGCGGCTGTGCTTCATGGCCTCGACGACGGCGCTCATCTCGCCCGGCTTGAAGTCGGCGGTGAGGTGGGAGAGCGCGAGGAGGCTGCCGGGCGGCATGGCGTCGCGGTAGCGGGCGACGACCTCGGCCGGGCCCTTCTCGTCCGAGACGAAGTGCAGCACGGCGACCATGAGCAGGCCCACGGGCTTCGAGAAGTCGATCAGGTCCTTCACGACCGGGTCGGACAGCACGTCGTCGGGGCGGCACATGTCCGCCTGCACGACACCCGCGTTGTCGTTGCCCTCCAGGATGAGCTGGCTGTGCGAGACGGCCACCTCGTCGTAGTCCACGTACACGACCCGTGCGTCCGGGTTCACCTGTTGCACGATCTCGTGGACGTTGCCGACCGTCGGGATGCCCGAGCCGAGGTCGAGGAACTGCGTGATGCCCTGCTCCATCATCAGCAGGACGGCACGGCGCATGAACGAACGGTTCGACGCGGCGATCGCACGGCCGTCCCGCAGGATCTGCAGCACCTTCTCGCCGACCACGCGGTCCGACGCGAAGTTGTGGCCACCTCCCAGCAGGAAGTCGTAGACGCGTGCCGCGCTGGGCACGTCCGTGTTGATCCCTGCGGGCACCCAGGAGAAAGGCTCGGCCATGCCGGAGAACCTACCCGCATGCGCGCACGCGTGTATCGGCCCGGATCGGGTGAAAGCGCCATCCTTACCGCGCGAAACCGGCCGAAACCTGCTCTGCCAGCACGGATGCGCCGGCCGCGCGGGCTTCTCTGGCCAGCCGGCGCAGTTGGTCGTCGGCGCGGCTCGACCGCAGGTTCCTCGCTGACGCCACGGCATCCCCGGCGAACTCGGTGGCCGAGGCGACGTCGCCCAGCGCGAGATGGTTGCGGGCCAACGCGGTCAGCGCGAGTGTGCGCGCCCGGCCCTCGCCGTATGTGCCGACCTTTGTCGTCAACGCGGCGATGGCCTGCGGTGGGTCGTCCAGCGCGCATCGGTCGGCCCACGCGTTGTGCGCCGCCACGAGACCGAGCTGGAAAGCCTTCAACGCGTCGTCAGGTGCGTTGTGGTGCAGGAACATCCGCCCGGCGCGCGTCAGGACGGACGCGATCAGCGCCTCGTTCTCGGCCTGCCGCGCCAGCGTCAGCGCGTGGGCGAAGTGCGGGAGCGCCGCACCGGGCCGGCCGCTGTCGAACGCCGTCCAGCCCGCCAGTTCGCAGACCTCGGCGACGGCGGTCCACGTGGAGTCGTCGACGACGATCATCGGTTCGACGTCGGCCAGGTGCTCCAGAACCGCGGTGTGGCAGGCGATTCCGCCGTACTGCCGGTCCAGCGCGCGCAACGCCCGAGTGCGCGTCGCGATCACCTCGGCGGAGATGCGGCGGGCCGGCATCCCGGACGGCACCCAGTCGAACGTCGGCGCGCCGACCATGATCCGGGCCGCGTGCTCCAGAAACCGTTGATGTGCATCGGAGTCCGCCCGGACCAGCTCCTCGGCCTCGGGGAACCCGTCCGCCACGGCGGCCCGGCACCACCGCGTGGCCTCGGCCTTCTCCCCGAGCACGAACAGGACGCGCGCCAGTCGCACGGCGGCGTCACCGAGGCGTTGGTCGGCGGCGACCCGGAAGTGCACGGCGGCCTCGCCCAGCCGCCCGGCCCGTTCCGCGGCCTCGCCCAGGCGGTACTGGTGCTCGACGGCCTCGTCGAGCTCGAACCGGTCCAGCAGCTCACTCATCACTGCCTCCGAGGATCCGCCGCAGCTCGGCGCGGCCGCGGGTGAGATGCGTGCGCACGGTCGACTCGCCGACCAGCAGCACGGCGGCGATCTCGCTGACCGAGTACCCGAGCAGGTGGTGCAGCGCCACGGTCTCGCGGTGTCTGGGGGAGAGCTCGCGCAACGCGGCGTGCAACGCGTCGGCTTCCGGTGCTTCGAAATCCGGCTGCACGACGTCCGGCACCTCGGCCAGTGGCGTCTCGTGGTCGTGCTGCTGCCGCCGTCGCATGAGCCGTATCGCGACCTTGAGCACCCACGCCTCGGGTTTGTCGTACGCGTGGATGTCGCTCCATCGGTGCCGTGCGATCAGCAACGCGTCCTGCGCGATGTCGTCGACCACACGGTTGTCGCAGCTCAGGGCCGTGAGCGTCTTGGTGACCACGGGCCGGCATCGGCGGAAGAACTCCGCGAAGCCCAGATCCGGTGCGCTCAACGGCCTTCCCTTCAGCGTCCGCTCGTGTCGTTCACCGCCCGAGGGCGACCTTCACCGGTTACAGGCGTTGACACCAGCGAAGGCTGACGAAGCGAAGGGAGTTCACCCGATCGGAGGCTAGGGGAGCAGGTGGCGGAAGGCGGCGACCAGCAGCATGCGTTGTTGGTCGACGTCCAAGCCCTCGTCGAGCTCCTCGTCCTGGTGGAGTTCTTTGGTGTTGTGCGCGGCGCGTCCGCCGTACGACTCGACGCGCACGGCGATGTCCACCACGTCCGACGCCAGCTCCACAGTGGACTCGTCGGTGGGGATCGGTTCGTTCTGCTGGTACAGCTCGTAGGTGAACCGCATCCCGATCGTGCCGTCGAACGTGACCTGCTCGGTCGGCAGCTGCATCGCGGCGAACACCGCCTGGTAGAGCGAGGCGCCGGTGAGGTGCAGCGGTGTCATCACGACGTGCGTGGTGCCGAGGTCGTGGCTGCGCACCGAGATCGCGACGGTCGGACCGTCCGGCTTCGGCGGGACCGGTTGGGGGAACACGGGAAGCTCCGACTTGCGGTCCGAGCGCCAGATCGCGACGAGGCGGTCGGCGGCGTCCACGAGGTCGATGTGCTTGCGCGGTGCGAGCAGCGGCGGCAGCGGTTCCTCGTCGAGCCGCACGATGAAGAGGAAGGCGCGGCGGCGGGTCATCTCCAGGTTGAACGCCGCCGTCCACTCCGTCGCGGCCAGCTCGCGCTGAGGGGTGTTCGCCGACCACAGCAGGACGTAGTAGTCCGAGGTGGCCAGGGCCTCGTCGATGGCAGTGGCGGCGTTGCCGCCGGGCGCGCTCTCGTTCTCGTCCAGGTAGGCGTTGACGTTGCGGGACTCCAGCTCGGCACGGAGTTGCTCGGCGTGTGCGCGGTCCTTGCCGGCGAACGACAGGAACACCTTGGGGCGGGTTTCGAGCGGCACGGGGTCTCCGTTCTTCCTCAGTCTTCTGCGCAGCGGGCCCGCTGAGGTCTGATGGCCCGCGTCACCGTGCAGGGACCAGCACGCCCAGTCGGCCGGGTGCCGATCGGCGACTTCTCGTAGTGCGTGCTGCAGAGCGCGATCTCGGGGAAGCCGGGTCAGATGGCGGTCGAACGCGTCGAGCACCTTGCGCGCAGTCTCCCCGTCGGGCTGCCAGCGGGCGGAGACGACCGCGCCCGCCCCCGCCGTCCGTGCCGCGCGGACGATGCCGGGCTCGCAGGCGCCGAGCACGACCGTGCCGCACACGCCGAAGTCCAGCCTTCCCAACGCTTCCGCGGACACCCGTTCGTCGGGGAACTGCAGCCACGACTGTGCGGGGTTCATGCGGTCGTGTGCGCCATGGGCGTCGATGCGGATGCGTTGGGCTTGGCCTTCTGCGAGAGTTCGGTGCAGCCCGGAGGCTGTCGTGCAGACCGTCGCCTCGTCGCCCCTTTGCTTGCGGGAGCTGCGTTGCAGAGGTCTCAGCGCGGACAGGCTCGGCAGCGTGGAGAGCGCGTAGGTGGTGCCGAGGAAGAGGGTCGTGCCGGGGACGGGCAGACCGGCGAGAGGGACGTCCGCGAACACGTCGTCCGCCACCACGACGATCCTGCGCGTCCTGGGAGGCAGGGCCGCGACGACGTCCGCGAGGCCGGTCAGACCGGCCAGCTCGGTGAGCAGCGCGCCGAGAATCGCCTTGTCGTACTTGGGTTTCCACGCCCTGAGCCGGCGGACCGTGTCGGTGAGGTCGCCGATGTGGACCGAGGTCGTGACGTGCGTGACCTTGCGGCCGATGATCACGTGGTGGAGCTGGTCCGGTGTCGCGTGCGTCATCCACACGACCTGGTCGCGCGGCAGGTGCCTCGTCGTCCCGGCGAGCCAGCACCGGGCCGCCGCGAGGGCGGCGAGGCCGGGGAGGTCGCGCGGCGGTCGCCTGGCCGCCTCGACGGCGACCACCAGCCCCGCCAGCGCTTTGCCGCCGTCGCGCCGGGCCCGCCTGGCCGCCGCGCGCACCCGGCCGTCCCGCACGTCGGGGGCCGTGCGCAGCATCCGCAGCCGGACGCTGGGGCTGTCCCGGTGGTCCGCGAGGGACTCCTCGACGCGGTGCGACTCGGCCCAGTGCCGGGCGGCCAGGTCCTCGTGACCCGCGTCGGCGAACGTGTCGCCGAGCTTGCGCAGCGCCAGCGCGGTGAGCTCGGCGTGGTCGGCCCTGCTCGCGATCTCGAAGTGCCGCGCGGCCTGTTCGAGCCGGCCCTGCGCATAGGCGAGCTCGGCGGCGGTCAGATGCCACAGCGGCGAGTTCCCCTCGCCCAGCATGCCTTCCGCCTTGAGCAGCTCGTCCTCGGCGATCAGGCGGCGCACGTGGGTGAGGCGGCGTTCGGGCCGGAGCGCGCGGGTGGCGTCCGGCAGCTGCGAGATCACCTCCGGACCGGCCGTGGCGGCCAGCAGCGGGAAAAGTCTGCGTGCCGTGCCCGCCTGCCTGGTCATGACGAGCAGCACCGTCAGCTCGTACAGGACGGCGAACCTCAGCGTGGGTTCGATCTGGTAGCTGGTGACGCACCTGGTCATCAACGCCAGTGCTTCCTCGTACCGGACCTCGCGGCGCAGGGCGGCGGCGTGCTGCAGGAACTCGGCCGGCGTGTGGGGAGCCCTGCCGCGCAGCCGCGACACGCGCGTGCCCCGGCGCACGTCCAGCAGCAGCCGGTCCCTGCCGATGTGCTCGAGGTGCTCGGGTCGTCCGGCACGGCGGAAGTGGCGTTCGGCGGCGTCGAGCTCGCTCTCCGCGGTGGGGTAGTCGTAGCGGTCGGCGGCGGCCAGCGCGGCGACCCTGGCGAGCCGGGCCTGTTCCAGCTCGGTGAGCTTGAGCTTGCGCAGCTCCCGCACGTCCTGCTCGGCCGCGACGTGATCCGTTGCGGCACTGCGGATCTGGGCCCGGAGGATGCGCAGCCCGGTGTCGTTGCCGGCGATCAGGTACTCGTCGCACCGCTGCCCGGCCTTGGCGATGGCCCCGAGCTCGAGCAGCGTCGCGCAGTGGTCGTGGGCGACGGCCGGACTGATCTTCGCGGCCCTCCGGTAGGCGAGGTCGACGCCGAGGACGTTGCCGCGCAGCGCGGCGGACCTGGCGGCCTTGACCGCGTCCGCGAGAGGAGTGCCGGGTTCGAAGTGCATTCAGTCCCCGCAGCTCCGAGCAGCTGAGCGGTCCTTTGTGGACGAATCTGCGGCGACTTCCGGTCCTGACTGGTTCCGCTCTCCCGCGGTGGGTTCGCCGTGGCGGACCTCCAGCGCGGACAGGCGCTTCGCGGCGGACGCGAATGACATCACACTGCCCGCGGCCGCGACGAGCACAGCCGCGACCAACGCGATGAAAGGCGTTCGTTGGCGCATGCACGATCCTCCGTGCGTCGCAGATTAACGATCCAGACGGCCCACAGATCGTTTGTCCACTTTCTGTCAACGAACTGCTCAAACGATCTTGTCGGTGCTCCTCGGCACACTGGATCCACCACCGATCCGAGGAGACCACCATGTGCTGGGACTGCGACCACCCCGCCGACCGCATGCAGGAACACCTGGCCACCCTGCGCCGCTGCATCGACGTCCGGGGCTGGGCCGTCCAGGCGATAGAACGGGACCGAGCCCACCCGCCGTGGGCGTACACGGTGGGCCTGACCCCGAGGGGCCTCCCGGAGCTGGTGGTGACGGGCATGGCCGTCCTGGAGGCGGGCCGCCTGCTGGACGACATGGCGGAACACCTGGTGCACAGCGGCCTGCCGGCCCCGGGCCACCGCTTCACCGTGCCCGGCGGCCCGCTGCTGGAGGTGGTGCGCGTGGCCCGCCCCTGGGCCCATCTGCTGGTGTCCGCGCGGCTGTACGGCGAGGGCATCGAGGCCCTGCAGCTCGTGCACGCCGATGAGTCGGGGCGCTGGCCGTGGGACAGGTCCTACGAGGGGGTGGTGGGCGGGCAGCCGGTGCTGGGGGTGAGAGCGGGGCCGCCAGGCGGGTGACGGGCCGCGGCGGTGGCCGGTGCCTCACCCTCGCCGGCCACCGCGGCTCGCCGTTCTCCCCGCCACCGTCGCCCGGCAGCTCACCCGGCTCAGCTCACCCGGGGCGGGCCTGTCCCGCTCACCCCACGGCCCGGCTGATCCGCTCGCCCAGCCCCCGCAGGTGCTCCACCAGCTCATCGGGCCCGTGCACCACGAAGTCGCACCCCAGCAAGGTCAGCCGGAACGCCAGGTAGTCCACGGTGTCCTCGACGCTGTGCCACGAGCAAGCCCCGTCATCGACAGCGACCAGTTCGCCGGCGAAGTCCGCCAGCCGGGCCCGAGCCAGCTCCACCGGCAACCGCAGGGTCACACGGGCCCGGAAGGTGGGCGCGGAGTCGTACATCTTGCGCGTGACGAACTCCGTCGCGTCCCCGCCAGGCGGCACGCGGGGTGTGAAGCGAGCCCCGGTGGCCAGCGCGGCCGACACCCGGTCCAGCCGGAAGATCCGCCAGTCGTCCCGTTCCACGTCGAAGGCGAGGAGGTACCAGCGCCGGCCGAGCGCTACCAGCTGAATGGGCTCCACGTGCCGCTTGGACACGACGTTCTCGTTGGCCACATACCCGAACCGCACCCGCTCGCGAGCGGCGATCGCGCCGGCGATCACCGTCAGCTGGCCGGGGTCGACCAGCGAGGCGAACGAGGCCGGCCCGGTCGCGGTGGCCGACGTGAGCGACGAGACCCGCCGAGCGAGCCGTGGCGGCAGCACCTGTTGGAGCTTCGCCAGCGCGCGCAACGACGCCTCGGCGATGCCCGCCACCGGTTGCCGGGCGGCGGTGCGCAGTCCGACCGCGATCGCGACGGCCTCCTCGTCGTCGAGCAGCAGCGGCGGCATGGCCGTGCCCGCGACGAGCCGATAGCCGCCGAGCACCCCCATCGAGGCCTCGACGGGGTACCCGAGGTCGCGCAACCGGTCGACGTCCCGCCGCACCGTCCGCGGCGTGACCTCCAGCCGGACCGCGAGCTCGCTGCCGGGCCACTCGCGCGGTGTCTGCAGCAACGACAACAGGCGCAACAACCGAGCCGCATCACTCATGCCGAGAAGCTAGCCCAGAACTAGGACCGAACCCGTCCTACATGCGCCATACGGTCGTCCCGACGAGCAAAGGGGAGACCAGATGAACGTAGTGCCCGAGGGCTACCACACCGTGACGCCGTGGCTGATCACCCGAGGCCGGACGGCCGAGCTGATCGACTTCATCACGGACGTGTTCGACGCGACCGAACTGGGCCGCGTCGGCGAGGCACCACAGATCGGCCACGCCGAGGTCCGCATCGGCGACTCGGTCGTGATGCTCTTCGACGTGCCGAACTGGCCGTCCACGCCCGCGTTCCTGCGCCTCTACGTCGCCGACGACGCGACCACGCTGAAACGCGCGGTCGCCAGGGGCAGCAGGATCGTCACGGAACCCACCGAGCTGTTCTGGGGTGATCGGGTCAGCCGCTTCGCCGACCCGTTCGGCAACCTGTGGTGGCTCCACCAGCGGATCGTGCAGCCCACCGAGGAGGAGATGAACGCCAGGATGACCGACCCGGCGTTCGTCGAGGCCATGGCCTACGTGCAGAGCGCGGACTTCACTCCGCGGACGTGACCCGATCCCGTTCGTCCGCGGTCAGGGTCGGCTCCGGCGACTCCGAGCGCGGTCCTCGCAACGTCGCCCAGATCATCCGCGGACTGAGCAGCTTGGCCATGGGAGCGGACAAGGTGAACGCGTCCAGGAACGCCCGAGTCACCGGAGCCTCCGTGGTAGCCGTGCGCACCAGCCGGTCCACGTACCGCTGCAACACCCGCCCGGCCAGCGGCAACGGCTTCCCGACCGCCCCCGGATAGAGGATGTCCTGGTTGGTGGCCATTGCCCACGCCCCGTCGACCACCTTGCCGATGCCGCGCTGGATCTGCTGCGCGGAGTGCCCTGCCGCGAGTCCGTCGTCCAGCACCAGGGCACTCTGCGCCGCGATCGACATCCCGTGCCCGTAGACGGGGTTGTACGTGGCCACCGAGTCGCCCAGCGCCAGCAGGCCGCGCGGCCACGACTTCAAGCGCTCGAAGTACATCCGCCGGTTCGCGGTGCCGTGCGCCCCGTAGACCGGCGACAGAGGCTCGGCCGACGCGATCAGCTCACCGACGACCGGGTTGCGCACCGACCGGGCGAACGCGACGAACTGCGACTCGTCGGTCGTCGGCTCACCGCCGCGAGTCCCGGACAGCGTCACCAGCCACTTGCCGTCCTCGATCGGCAGCAGCGTCGCCGTGCAACCGGGGAACGGGTCGCGCGGGTTCGCCTGCACGTTGACGATCGGGAAACCGGACGCCGCCGTCGGAGGTGCCTGGAAGATCCTGGTGGCGTAGGCGAGGCCGGAGTCGACGCTCTCGGACGCCACCTCGGGCAGCCCGAACCCGGCCAGCCACGCGGGCAGCCGCGAGCCGCGCCCGGTCGCGTCCACGACCAGGTCCGCCTCCAGCGTCACCTGCGTGCGCGAGATCCGGTCCTCGACCAGCACCCCGGTCACCGCGTCCCGGTCGCCGAGCAACGACACCGGCTCGGTCCCGGTCAGCACCGAGATCTTGTTGTCCCGCAACGCCTGGCGGCGCACCACCCAGTCCAGCAGCGTGCGGCTGCACGAGACGATGAACTGCATCTCGGGGAACCGCGGCACCCAGCCCTGGGCGCTCAGCGACACCAGGTCGTTCGGCACGCCGACCCGGTGCGCCCCGGCGGCGATCAGCGCGTCCAGCGTGCCGGGCAGCACCGTCTCGATCGCCCGCGCGCCACCGGACATCAGCAGGTGCGCGTGCCGGGCCTGGGGCACGCCGGAACGCGGTGCCGGGCCGTCCGGCAGCTTGTCTCGCTCCACCACGGTGACCTCGTCGATGTGCTTGACGAGGACGGACGCCGCGAGCATGCCCGCGAGTCCACCGCCGAGGACCACGGCGTGTGTGGGTGCCATCTAATCCATTCCCCCTGCTGCTGCCACGCGTGCGTCGGCGACGGCGGCGTCGACTATCGGCGAGTGCTGGTACGCACGCGAGATCCGGACCCACCGGTCGTGCTCGGCGGCGAGGTCGGTGCCGTCGACGATCACCGAGGCGGGACGGCGCTGCGGCTCCCGCGCGCGGCCGTCGGACGAGCCCGCGGCCCGCAGCTGGGCGGCCTCCACGACGGCGGCCAGTTCGTCGGTGGTCAGCGAGGCCTCGCGCGCCAGGGACTTCGCGGCCTCGCCGACGGTCAGGTCGAAGTACGGCGTGAGCGCCCAGCGCCAGTCGTTGAGCTCGATGATCTGCCGGCGCACGCGGTGGTGCGGGTTGAGGAACTTGCCCGGCGCCACCAGCACGATGCCGGGGTTCACGTGCACCAGCGCGCGGTGCAACGGCCGCAGCGCGAAGTACGTGCGCCAGCGCCGCACCCACAGCGAGGGCGACGGGCGGCGCGGCCCGAAGACCGGCAGGGCCATCGCGATCACCAGCGGGATCATCGACAGCGACGCCATCAGCGGCGCGGTCGTGCTCAGCACGTCGAAGCTGCGCTCACCGGCCCAGTCCATCAGCAGCACGAACAGCTTGATGACCGCGAACATCATGGGGAACAACGCCGCCGCGCAGTACCAGCGCAGCCCGAGACGCAGCCACGGCCGCGCGGAGATCGCCTCGTCCCGCGAGCCCTGCCAGCAGTGGTAGGCCTGACCACCGCAGCCGACCGCGGTCGCGACGAGGTAGATGAACAGGAAGACCGCGATCGTCGGCTGTGTGGCGTAGAACGTGTCGAAGTCGACCTGACGTTCCTCGCCGACCTCGGACTTGAAGAACAGCACGACCATCGCGGCGACGATCGTGCTGTAGCTGACGACGATCAGCCGGACCCGTTGCCATGCCTGGGCCGCCGGGTACCGCCAGTACAGCACCAACGCGAACGCCGACCCGGCGAAGCAGACCACGAGGCCGTAGACGAGCAGGGCGGCGAAGTTCGGCACGCCGCTCGTCCGGTTGATCCAGCTGATGTTCGCGGGCGCCGCGAAGAGCAGTGCGAAGGCCGAGAAGAAGACGGTGGAGATCAACGCGACGACACGGGGGTTGCCCCAGCTCGACCGCAGCGCGCGGATCTTGTACGCGAGGAGGAACAGGCCGACGACGCCGCACGAGAGGTAGATCAGGTTAAAGATCGCCACGACGCACCCAGCGGGATCTTCCCTCGAGGGACTCGGCCACCCGCCGCACGTGCGCGGGCTCCTCGGTGGTGGCCGTGTCGGCCCACACCCGGTGCTCCGTCAGCCTTTCCAGCAGGTGGTCGGCGAGGTTCTCGGCCTCGCGCTCCTCGTCCTCGGTCAGCGTCGTCCGTCCAGCGATGATCTTCGCCATCCGCGGCAGCAGGTGCGGTGCGAGCCGGCGCATGCCTTCGTCCCGTGTGAGCGCGACGGGCTGATGCTTGAGCAACACGTGCGCGAACTCGTGCAGCAGCACGTGCAGGCGGTGGTACCAGGACGGGGAGTCCGCGCAGATGACGAGGTACGTGCCGTTCTCGAGCAACGCGGTCGCACCGCTCAGGCAGACCGCGTTCGTGATGGCGGCGAACCGGACGTCGACGGCACGCCCCAGTCGTTCGCTCATCAGCTCGCAGACCCTGCGGCTGGCTTCCTGGTGCGTGGCGTCGGGCGGCAGGCCGAGGTCCCGGGCGACCTCGTCGACCAGCTTGCGCAGTTTCCTGCGGTTCACCCGTCGCCTCCTCTCGATGTCGTCTGCAGCGGTCCAGGCCGAGATCTTCACGCCGGCGTCGTCATCAAGTGTGGTCCGCGGAGGAGCGGCGGCTGTTCAGGGGGAACGACCAGCCCTCGCCGACCTCGAGCGCCTGCCGGAACCCTTCTACCGCAGCGGCCCTGGCCTGTGGGGACAGATCGCCCGTGCGTTCGGCCAGACGGGTGACGAACTCGACGACCCCGAGTTCGCGCAGGGCCAGGAAGTCCGTCAGCTCCGAGTCGACGCGCGCCGCGAGGTCGTCGTCGAAGAAGTACGCCGGGTCGGCGCCGAAGTGGTCGGCCAGCCCGAGGATGTGCTTGAGCCGCGGGTTGTCGCTGGTGTTGCTCAGGAGCTCGCGGATGTAGCTGGCGGAGATGCTGCCGAACTGGCCGGACGAGCTGATCGCGGTCGCGACCTCCTCCGGTGACCAGGGGCCGCGGTCCGGCGGGTGCACAGCTTCGAAGAGCGTGCTCACCGCCGTTGGGCGCCAACCGGGTTGTTCGGCCGTGTGCAGCTCACGGCGCCCACCGAGGAACACCGCGGGATGAACGGCGAGCGCACCGGCGAGGTCGACGATCGCCTGGCACGTCGGGTTGTCCTTCACGCCGAGCCGCAGCTGCGAGATGTAGCCGTGCCCGATGTCCCCGCCTCGTGACTTCACGGCGGCGGCGAGCGCTACGTTGGTCACCTTGCCCCGGCCGTCGGGCGGGTTGGTGCACAGCTCGTTGAGGACCTCGGCGAACGGCCTCACGCCACACCTCCGCTGGAGCGACCAAGGGCCCGGGGATCTTTCCACTGCTGTGGAACCAAGAGAGCATATGGCATCACAAGGGTTGAATCCACCTGTCGGTAGCCCTATGATCACACTCCGCCGCTTGCACTGTTGTGTCGCGTTTGATCCGAACGACGTCACCTCAGTTGAAAGGGGCAGATCGGGCCAGTCAGAGCTGAAGTCTGGGGGGACTCATGACGACTGCGCGTATGGGGCTGCCGGTGGACCACGGTTCTCTGCGCCTGCACGACGAAAGCGCACCCTCTCGCTGTGGCTCGTGCGCACAACCCGTTGGCGCGTGGGCGACTGACCGCCTGACGGGCCTCCTCGGCCGGTGGGGCTGGGACGACCAAGCGCCCGCGACGTACCGCCGAGCCCAGCGCCGATGGGAGCAGGTCGCGCTGCTCATGATCGACCTCGACCGCTTCAAGAAGATCAACGACGACTACGGCCACCCCGCGGGCGACGTGGTGCTGAGCGAGGTCGCCGCCGTGCTGGCCACTCACACGCGCCCGACGGACCTCGTGTGCCGCCACGGTGGCGATGAGTTCCTCGTGCTGCTGCCCCGCACCACGGGCGGAGAAGCGGCCCTCGTGGCCGAACGCATCCTGCGCGGCATCAGCGCACTGCAGACCGAGATCACCACGAACGACGGCTACCACGTCACCCTGCACGGCCAGACGGCGTCCATCGGCGTGGCGTCACACGTGCCGACCCCCGAGGACACGCTGATCGACCTGGTCCGCGACACCGACGCGGCCCTGCAACGCGCCAAGCGAGCCGGCCGGGCCCGCGTCCAGGTGCACGACCCGAGCACGTTCGGCGCCGAGCGCAAGGTGGAGTCCGCGGCCCTGCACCACCTGCTCGCGTTGCAGGACCTGATGAGCAGCGACCAGCTGCCGCAGGTCCTCGTCGCGCTGTCCGACGGCCCCAAGACGGCGGAGGAGCTGCTCTCGTTCCTCGGCCCGAAGGTCATCCTCACCCTGGAACGGCTGCAGGACAACGGCTTCGTGCTCCGCCGCGCGGCCCGCTACGAACTCACGGCCGCCGCCCGCGAGTGGATCACGGACGTGCTCCCGGCCGTCGCGGCGTGGACGAACCGCCATCACGGGCTCGTCCGCTAGGGACTCAGTGGGTGAACGAGGTGATGGCCTGCTGGGCCAGCCACTTCTCGGCGTCGTCCCACGACCACCCGCACTCCCTGACCAGAGTTCGCCACGCCCCGAACCCGAAGCAGAACCACAGCACGTCCGTGGCCCGCTCGACGTCGATCTTCAGCAGTCCCTTGTCCCGCAGGTGAAGCGCGGTGTCCCGCAGCGCGAGCCGATAGCCGCCCGTGCTGTGCGCCCAGAGCGCGGCACCGTCCTCGTGCGCGGGGATCGCCGCGAACAGCACCTCGACGACCTGCTGCTCGCTCTCGTTGCACAGCCGGGTTCCCCTGGCCAGCAACGTGAGCGCGGCGGCGATGCCCTCGGTCCGCCGGATCTCCTCCGTGACCGCGGCCGAACCGCTCCGGGCGATGGACTCGCTCACGACCTCGTTCAGGATCTCGGACTTGCTGCCCGCGCTCGAGTAGACCGTCTGCGGTGCCACCCCCGCGCGTTTGGCGATCTCCGCGACCGTGACGCGCGCGTACCCGTTGGCGGAGAACAACTCCGTGGCCGCGCGCAGGATGTCCCGACGGGTGTCGGCGGCGTCCTGCGCGCGGCGCGGAGAGCGGTACTGCCTCGTCACAGGCGGCTTTCCAGTGTCGCGGCCACCTCGTGGGCGTCGGGCATGGCGGCGATCTCCTTCGCGATCGTGGTGACGTTCTCCCGGATGGTCACATCACCGAGGACCGTGCGCACCGCGGCGGCCAACGCCTGAGGCGTCTGCGCGTCCGGAGCGAGCGCGATACCGGCCCGCGCCGCGGCCACCCTCTCGGCCTGCAAGAACTGGTCGGCACCCTGCGGCAGCACCACCAGCGGCACGCCCTTCATCAACGCGGCCGACGTCGTGCCCGCACCGCCGTGCGTCACCACCAAGTCCACGCCGTCGAGCAGGTCCTCCATCGGCGTGAAGCCGACGAACGTGAGCCGCTCGTGGTCGACGTCGAACTCCTCGGGCTTCGACACGAGGCCCAGCGTCACGACGACATCGGCGTCCACCGCGGACAGCGCGCGCAGCAGCGGGCTGAGCTTCGCGGGGTCGCCGAAGAACGTCCCGAAGGTCACCAGCACCCGAGGCCGTGCCGACACCGGCGGCGTCGCGGACGGCGCGCCGGGCTCCCGGAACGCCTCGGGACGCAGCGGCAGCCAGCCCTCAGGCCGCTGCCACGCGTCCGCGCGCATCGACGCGGGCCACGTGTCGAGCAGCCACCTCCGCGGCTGCCAAGGCAGGTCACGCGCCTCGTGCCGCGTGCGCGCCAGGGTTTCCATGGCTTCAGTGAACACCGGCGGCAGCGGCGGCCCGAACGCGAGGGTCGCGACCGGCGTGCCGGTGGCAGCGGCCACCAACGGCCCCACGAAGTCGCACAGCTCGGCCACGACGAGGTCCGGCTCGAAGTCCTTCGCGGCGGCCAGCGCCTCGTCCGCCGTGAGGTCGATCCGGGTGCCGGCGAAGAACTCCGCCACCGAGTCCGGCGTGGGCGCGCCGGCCGGATCGGCACCGGTCCGGCGCGCGACCTCGGCGAACAGCACGTCCGGCAGCGGTCCGGCCGGCAGGTGCCCGAGCCCCTGCGCCTCGATCACCGGCGCCATGCCGGCCGCGGTGAGGACGGCGACCTCGTGGCCACGTTCCTCGAACGCCCGCGCGAGCGGGAAGAGGGGGAGCAGGTGGCCGTGCTGGGGGACGCTCGAGAAGAGGATGCGCATATTCATCAGAGTATCCATCTAACGAATATGCGCATTGTCGTCTGAATCACGCCGCTGTGCGGAATCACCGTCCAGGTCAGGCTGTTGAACCCACGCCCTTGATCCGCCCGTCCCGGAACGCGTCCACGAACAGCCGGTGGTCCTCCCGCGTCTGCCGCGCGTAGTCGAGCGCGAACTCGACGATCGACTCGGTGAAGGCCTCGTCCCGGTCCCCGATGACGGCCGCGATCGCCTCCTCGCACTGGAAGTCGACGAGGGTCTGAGAGGAGTCCGAGTCGGCCACGCAGTGCATCTTCGCGGTGGCTCGTCCCAGGTAGCCGAGCACGGGGAGCATGTCGGCGGGTTCGGTCAGGTCCGACCAGTCGAGGTCCGCCTCGTACGGCGAGAGCTCGGAGACGACGTACCCGACACCGTCGATCTCGGTGTGGCCGAGCCACGGGTCGGCGTGCGCCTGCAGCGCCCGCTGCGACACGGCGGTGCGGTGGCCGTGGTCGGTGAAGTAGTCGCGGATCCGGGCGTCGGGGACGATGCGGCTGGGCGCGGCGACGTTGGCCTGCTTCATCGACAGCACGACGTCGTTCTCCAACGCCTGGGAGCGACCCTCGACCAGGATGTTGTAGGCGTGCAGGCCGGCCGATCCAATGCCGAACCCGCTGCGGCCCACCACGTCCTTCACGGCGTAGGTGCGGCTCGATGCGCGCTTGCCGGTCGGGATGGTGTCCAGGTAGGACGCGAAGGCGCGGGCGACGGACTCGAGTACGTCCTCGGACAGCTCGTGGGTGCCCTCGCGGTCGCGGCGGAAGCGGCGTTCGTAGTCGACGATCACGGTCTTCTCCTCCAGCAGGCCGATCCGCGTGGCGAGGCGGGCGCGCTGCAGGACGCGGTGCAGCGTCCCCTCGGTGCTGTCGAGGCGGAGGCTGAAGAGCTCGTCGTCGGGGTGCTCGGCGAACGAGCGGACCTGGGCGACGTACGCGGCGACGTAGGTGCGGATCAGGTCCGTGATCACGCTGTCGGGCAGGGCCTTGCGCCAGCCGAGCAGGGCCATCGAGGCGGCGAAGCGGCGCAGGTCCCACGTGAACGAGCCGAGGTAGGCCTCGTCGAAGTCGTTCACGTCGAACACCAGCGTGCCCTCGGAGTCCATGTACGTGCCGAAGTTCTGCGCGTGCAGGTCGCCCTGGATCCAGATGCGGCCGGTGCGCTCGTCGGCCCACTCGTCGGGCAGGTCGGCCATGTCGGCGTAGAACAGGCACGCGCTGCCGCGGTAGAACGCGAACGGCTCGGCCGCCATCTTGCGGAACTTGTGCCGGAACGCGGCGGGGTCGGCCGCCATGAGACCGGCGAAGGCCTCCTCGAGCACGCTCACGATGCGGTCGCCGCGATCAGTCATGGTGCATCCCAGCACGTCACGAGCCTGGATGCGCCGTGCGCCTGCAAATTTCGCCCGCAGTTTCACCCGTGTTGGTCGCGAAAACCCGCCAAACCGGAAGAGCGAGCAGGAATCGAGAAGCCCCGGCAAGCGCGGCGGGCCTACCGTCGCGGACATGTGCTTCATGTTCGGTGCGAGCGAGGAGCAGGTGCGCCGCGTGCTCGAAGAACTGCGGCAGGCCGGCGAGGAAGTGCCGGTCGAGGTCGAAGACTGTCCTCAGGACTAGGGAACGCGTCCATGCCCGGCGAAAGACTCCGGGCATGGACGGATCTATGTCGCGCCGGAGCATCCTCGCCGCAGGTGTGGCGGGCTCAGCGGCGGTTCTGCTCGGCACCGGGAGCGCCTCCGCGGCGACCCTCGTCACCCACAGCGAGATCAACTCGCAGCCGACGTTCTACGAGGTGAACGGCGCCGCGACGTCGTTCCGCTACGAGGCGGGCTTCTACTCCCGCCTGGAGCAGTGGCACGTCCACTGGCGCAACTGGACGCCCTACCACTGGACCGCGCCGCACAAGATCTACTCGTACGGCGCGTACGTGAACAAGTCCGGCATGCACGGTGAGGGCAGGGCGTTCGACCTCGCGCGCATGCTCATCACGAACCGCGACACGGGCGCGACGTTCACCGCCTTCAACGCCCGCTACGACCAGTGGAAGAACTCCACCGGCGACGCGCTGCGCACCGCGCGGATCCGGTACTGGGGCACGATGGCGTCGCTGCACCACCACTTCCGGCACGTCATCTCGTACCTGGACAACGCCGAGCACCACAACCACGCCCACGTCGACAACGCGATCTCGGGCAGCGGCGACTCCAGCTTCAACACCGGCTCGGCGACCCAGACCTACTTCGTCCAGGCCGCCTGCCAGTACATCTGGGGCATCACAACGGGCATCGACGGCGACTGGGGCCCGCAGACGCAGGCGAACTCCTCCACCGCCCTCGCCCGTGCCGGCTCCGACGGCGCGATCACCACGCAGAGCCGGTGGCTCGCCTTCTGCAAGGCCAGCGCGCAGCAGGCCTGGGCACTCGCGCCCTGACCCTCACGCGCGGCACTCCAGGAGCTCCTGGCCGGACCCGCCACCGTAGGCGCTCGGGTCCACTGCGGAGCAGTGCGCGCCGATCCACTCCTGACGGCCGTTGTCGCCGCGGCCGTCAGGACCACGGGCACCCATCCGGTCGCCACCGCCGAGCACGAACTTGAGATCGCCACTGCTCACCCAGGCCTGCAGCTGGTCGACCGACGGCGCGTCGTCCGAGCCGGAGAACCCGCCCATGCCGATCACGACCTCGTCGGAGTTCATGATGAACGGCGAGGCCATCTGCGCCGACCCGGCGACCGCGAGGGTGATCTTCGCACCGCCGCTGTTCTCCTTGGCGTAGCTGAGGATCCGCCTCTGCTCGTCGGTCAGCTCCCGCCCACCGGGCATCATGCCGATCTGTGGACGAGCGGGCCGGTTGCCGCCCGGCGGCCGCGTGCCGCTGAAGATCATGCCGCCCTCCCGTTGCGCCGGACCGGCCGCGGGCATCACGCCGTTCGGACTGGCCGTCGCGGCGGTGGCCGTCGACCACACGGCGGGCACCAGCAGCACCGCGACGACCGAGGCCACCAGCCCGGCCCGGTGCAGCCCGACCAGGAGCACGACCACGGCGACGACCGCGACCCCGAGCACCGCCCAGCGCGTCCAGCCGTGCCAGGACGTGTCGCGCGAGACCACGACGAACGCCCACCCGGCCGTGATCACGACCGAGACCGGCAGCAGGAAGCGCACGACACTCCTGGCACGCCAGAACATCACGATCCCGGCCGCGCTGATCGCGGCGACGGCGGGCGCCAGCATCGTCGTGTAGTACGGGTGGAAGATGCCCTGCGCGAAGCTGAACACCGCCGCCGTCACCAGCAACCAGCCACCCCACAGGAACCAGCCCGCGCGCTCGGCCGCGTCACCGGGAACCCCTCGCCGCCACCGCAGCACGCCCGCCACCGCGACGGCGGCCAGCACCAGCAGGCACAACGGCAGCAGCCACGAGATCTGCCCGCCGACCGAGGCGTCGAACATCCGCGTGGCACCGGGCTGCCCGCCGAACATCGCACCACCGGGCCCGCCGAACTCCATCGGACCCTGTCCTGTCGGCACCGCCCCGCTGGGAACCGGCATGCTGCCGCCACCTCGGTTGCCGCTGCCGCCGAACACCCGCCCGAGGCCGTTGTAGCCGATGATCAGGTCCCACGCGCCCCCGTCCGTGCTCCCGCCGACGTACGGCTTGGCACCAGGCCAGAACGCGTGCAGCGCCACCCACCAGAACGACGACACCACGAGCACCGCGCCGGCGCCGAGCACGTCGAGGACCCGCCGCTTCAGCGCCCCGGAAGTGCCGACCAGATAGGCCAGGGCGAACCCCGGCACCACGATCCACGCCTGCAGCATCTTGGTGAGGAACCCGCACCCGATGAAAAAAGCACACCACAGCAACCACTTCGTCCGCGGCCGGGTCTCGGAGGCCTTGACCGACATCGTGAACGCGTAGGCGGCAGCGACGAGCAGCAGCACCAGCAACGTGTCCGGGTTGTTGTCGCGGTTGATCGCCACGGTGATCGGCGTCAGCGTGAAGATCAACGCCGCGAGCAGCGCCACGTTCTCACCCGCCCACAGCCGGACGGTGCGGTGCAACAGGAACACCGCCGCGACGCCCTCGACCACCTGCGGCAGCAGCACCGCCCACCCGTGGAACCCGAAGATCCACACGGACACGGCCTGCGGCCACAACGACATCGGCGGCTTGTCGACGGTCACCACCCCGGCCGGGTCGAACGACCCGAACAGGAAGTTGGTGAACGACGTCGACATCGACTTCGCGGCCGCCGCGTAGTAGGAGTTGCCGACCTGGCCGGCGCCGATCGCCCACACGTACAGCACACCGGCCAGCACGCAGATCGCCACGAGAGCCCAAGCGGGCCAACGGGAAGGGCGGTCCGACGGGGTCTCGCCAGCAGGAACTGCCACCTCGGCAGTGGCGGTCATGCCCGGTCCTCTCGGTCGTTGCGGCGGAACACCCAGCTCCGCAGAAGGAAGAAACGTCCCACCGTGCCCAGCGCGGAGGAGCCGAGCAGCACCATCAGTTCGAGGGTGCGAGAGGGGGAGGCGGAGACCGCGTCCAACACGAGCAACGCGGCCGATGTGAACGCGTAGTAGAGCCCGAACACCACAAGGCCTTGCAGGTGTGTTCTGCCGCGGCCGGTGTTGCGAGCCGTGAAGGTGAAGCGCCGGTTTGCCTCCGTGTTGAACAACGTCGTGATCACCAATGCGGCGAGGTTCGCCACCAGCACCGGCCACCACAGCCGGAAAGCGCCGTACAGAGCCAGGTTCGCGAGCGTGGAGATCACCCCGATCACCGCGAACGACAGCACCTGCCAGGAGAGCCCGCCCTCGCTGCGGCTCAGCACGGCGTCCGGGTGGATCGCGCGGGGGAGTGGCCGGCGCGGCAGCCCGTTCACCAGTGCGGTGCCGTTGGCCTTGGCGCGAGCGACGCGGACCAGTCCCTTGATGTCGTCGATCGCGGTGCCGACCACGTCGACCCGGCTGTCGACGTCCTCGACCCAGTCGACCGGCACCTCGTGCACGCGCAGGCCGTTGTGCTCGGCCAGGAGCAGCAGCTCGGTGTCGAAGAACCACGCCTCGTCGCGCGCCTGACCGAGCAACGGCCGGACGACCTCGGTGCGCGCGGCCTTGAACCCGCACTGGGCGTCGCTGAAGCGGGCGCCGTGCGTGAGCCTGATCAACGCGTTGTAGGCCCGCGACACCAGCTCTCTGCGCGGCCCGCGCACGGTGCGCGAACCCGGCGCGAGCCGTGAGCCGATCGCGAGGTCCGAGTGCCCGTTGAGCAGCGGCGCGACCAACGGCAGCAAGCCGTCGAGTCCCGTCGACAGGTCGACGTCCATGTAGACGACGACCGCCGCCTCGCTGGCACCCCACGACTCCCTGAGCGCCAGTCCGCGGCCCTTGCGGTCGAGGTGGTGCACGCGCACCCGTTCGTACTTCGAGGCCAGCTTCTCCGCGACCTCGAGCGTGTGGTCCGTGCTCGCGTTGTCGACGACCACGATCGACCAGTCGAACGGGAACTGCTCGCTCAGGAACCCGTGCAGCACCTCGACGCAGCCGGGCAGCGCGCGTTCCTCGTTGTAGACCGGGATCATGATGTCGACCGTCGCGGTCGCCTGTGCGGTGCTCACCGCCATGTCATCTCCATTCCACAGTGGACACAGCTGTGACCGTTGTGGGATCGAGCCTGCTGACGGTTCTGTGAGAACGGCCTTGGCTTCTGCTGAGAGAATCGTGAGAGCGCGGATGCACAGCTGGCTCACAGCGAACGGCTCTACCGTCCTTCGCATGAGACTGCTCGTGGTGGACGACGACCCGGACGTGCGGGACAGTCTGCGGCGCAGCCTCGAGTTCGAGGGCTACGAGGTCACCACGGCCACGGACGGCGCCGAGGCGCTCCCGCTCGTGCACCACGCCGATCTGGCGATCCTCGACCTGATGATGCCCAACCTGGACGGCTCCGAGGCCTGCCGCCGCCTGCGTGCCGCCGGGGAGCGCCTGCCCGTGCTCATGCTCACCGCCCGCGACGCGCTGGGGGATCGGGTCACCGGCCTCGACGCCGGCGCCGACGACTACCTGGTCAAACCCTTCGCGCTGGAGGAGCTCCTGGCCCGCGTCCGGGCGTTGCTCAAGCAGAACCGGCACCGCCCGGCGCCCCGGCTGCTCCAGTTCGCCGACCTCACGATGGACCCGCGGGCGCGCGAGGTCGTGCGCGGCGGGGAACGGCTCGACCTGACCCCGACCGAGTTCGACCTGCTCGCCGTGTTCCTCGGCGACCCGGACCGGCTGCTGACCAAGCAGCACCTCAAGCACGCCGTGTGGGGCAAGGACCAGGGCACCAACCTGCTCGACGTGTACATCGGCTACCTGCGCCGCAAGACCGAGTCGGGCGGCCGTCCCCGCCTGCTGCACACCGTGCGGGGCATGGGTTTCATCCTGCGCGAGTCACCATGAGCCGTCCGGTTCTCCTGCGCAGCAGGCTCGCGCTGATCACCGCGTTCGTCGTGGCGGTCGCGATCGCCGGGATCAGCGTCGTCACGTGGCTCGCCACCGAGCACAACATCAGCTCGCAGCTCGACAAGTCGTTGCTCGCGAGCATGCCGCCACCTCGGATCACCATCCGGTGCGACGTGGGCGTGCCCGTGCAGGGGCTCAAGCAGGTCCTGCAGGGCATCCAGACCCTGAGCTCCGACGGCCGGAGCTGCGCGCCGCCCGGTGTCGACCCCGTCGTGACCACAGCCGCCGACTTCGTCACGACGCAGACGTTCCGCGACGGCGTGACCGAGTCCGGCGCCGAGGCACGCGTTCTGCTGCAGCCGATCGACAACGGTGACGTGCTGATCCTGAGCCGCAGCACCGCGGAGATCGACACCACCCTGACCACGCTCGCCGGCGTCCTGATCGCGGTGTCGATCTTCGGCGTGCTGCTCGTGGCCGGTGCGGGACTCTGGCTGACCCGCCGCGCCCTGGCCCCGATGGAGCGCCTCACCGAGGCCGCCGAGCACATCGCGCGCACCGAGGACCTCACCACGCCGATCTCGGTGGACGGCCAGGACGAGGTGGGCAGGCTCGGCCGCGCGTTCACGTCGATGACCGCCGCCCTGGCCGAGTCGCGCCGCCGCCAGCGAGATCTCGTCAACGACGCCGCACACGAGCTGCGCACGCCGTTGACCAGCCTGCGCACCAACATCGACCTGCTGGTGCGCAGCGAACGCACCGGCCGCCCGTTGCCCCAGCGCGCCGAGGTCCTCGACCGCCTGCAGGCCCAGAGCCAGGAGTTCAGCGACCTGGTCACCGAGCTCGTCGTGCTCGCGCGGGACGACCGGGAGCTGGCCAGCGAACCCGTCGACGTGGCCGGGGTGATCGACCGTGCCGTGACACGCGCCCGCAGCCGTGCCCACGACCACCTCTTCGACGTCGACCGCGCGGACTGGTCGATCGTCGGCGACGCCGGCGCGCTGGAACGCAGCGTGCTCAACCTGCTCGACAACGCCGTGAAGTTCTCGCCGGCGAGCTCGACGATCACCGTCCGCTCGAAGCCGGGCTGGCTGACCGTCAGCGACGAGGGGCCCGGTGTGCCGTTCGAGCACAGGACCTCGGCGTTCGAACGGTTCTGGCGCGCGCCGGACGCCCGTGGCCTGCCCGGATCCGGCCTGGGGCTGGCGATCGTGGCGGACGTCGTCGCGGTGCACGGCGGCAGCGTGCGGTTCGTGCCGAGGCCGCGCGGTGCGTCCGTTCGCGTCGATCTGCCCGAATTCCGTTGAGTGACAGACGATCGACGGTGGTTGGCACGGGCGGCTCTGCACCAGGTTGGGGGGATGAAGCGCACACACCGGCGCCCTGCCCTGCTGATCACCGCGCTCCTCTCGATCGCGATGTTCAACGCCGGCAACTCGGTCGCCGCTCCGGAAGAACCCACGAACCACTGGCAGTACGACCACTGGCCGCAGCAACAGCCGTGGCAGCAGTCCAGGGACTCCGCCCGCGTGCTCGCGCAGGCCGGTTTCCCGGGCCCGGTCGACCCGCAGAACTGGGTCAACCCCGACCACATGACGTGGGAACGGGACTACAAGAAGATTCCCGGGACGAACTGGGCCGACCCGGCGGTCAAGGGTTCGGTGCGCAACTTCAAGGGCGCGCTGGTCCTGCTGGACTACCCGAACCAGCCGTTCGTCGTCACGCAGGCCAAGAACTCCACGGTGTTCGGCAACCCGAGCGCGGAGGCCGCGGGCGTGCCGCGCGCCCAGGTCGGGCAGTTCTACCAGGACTTCCTGAACAAGCCGAACACCCTGAACCGCGGCCACACCGTGCACGAGTACTGGATGGAGACCTCCGGCGGGCGCTACGGCGTCGAGCTGAAGGCGTTCGGCCCGTACACGATGCCGGGCAAGGACCACGAGTACGCCATGGAGTTCCAGGGCGGAACCGGGTGTCCCGCGGGCGACTCCTGCAACCGCAACATCCGCACCGACGGCCGTGCCGCGTGGGTCGCCGACGTCGGCGCGGAGGTGCCGGCGGGCTACGACTTCATCTACTACCTGTCGGCGGGCCAGGACGAGTCCGGCACCTGGCAGGAGTTCGGGATGATGAAGTTCCGGACCAAGGAGGACGTGACCGACGACTTCGGCCCGCCGGACCCCGCGCTGCCGAACTGGTCGAGCACCCGGTACGTCGACTGGACGTCGTGGGCCGCGGGCTCGTCGATCTGGCCCAACGCGGGCGGCGGCTCGTCGACCCAGGCGGAGAGCTCCGGCCAGGGCGTCTACGCGCACGAGCTGAGCCACATCCTCGGCATCGGCGACAACTACAACAACCCGTACGGCAGCCCGCCGCGCCGTGACTACAGCGGCCCGTGGGACATGCTGTCGCGCGGCTCGTTCAACGGCCCCGGTGGCCCGCACTCGCGGTGGACCATCCCGGCGACCGGCGGAGGGTCGCTCGGTGCGCAGCAGACCCTGCGCAACAAGATCAAGCTCGGCATCGTCGACGAGAAGAACGTCCTGCGGTTGTCCCGCGAGGCCCTGGCCGGTTCCGGCACGGTCGTCGCGAAGATCACCGCCCGCGAGGTCAACCCCGGTGCCACCGGCCTGACGGGCATCAACCTCGCGCTGGGCACCGGCGACAAGACGCCGTCGTGCAACGTCTCCACCAACCCGTTCTGCGACGGAGGCGGCTACAACAACTACACGCTCGAGGTCGTGGACCGGATGGGCGCCGACTCGTTCACCCCGGACTCCGGCGTGCTGCTGGCCAAGACCAAGAACGTCGACGCCGCACCGTTCACGTGGGTGATCGACGCGAACCCGCAGGACATCGGCATGACCGACTACGTCCTGCCCGACGGCACCAAGGTCCCGATCACGATCGGCGACTACCGCCAGCTGTCCGACGCGCTGTTCCACGCGGGCACGAACTCCGGCAGCGAGTTCGAGTTCGTCGACACGGCCAACCGCCTGCACTTCTACGTGCTGGACCTGCAACGCGACTCGCGCGGCGTGCTGTCCTACACGGTGGCGATCCGGTCGCTCGACGGCGCCGGACCGCAGCAGCGCGGCGTCCGCGTCACCCCGACCGCAGCTCGGGTGGACGGGTCGGGTGTGGCCACGTGCCGCTTCCCGCTGACCAACACCGGCCGCACGGCACCTCCCGGCGGCCAGCACCCGGAGCCCGTCGACCAGTACCTCGACGGCGACGTCTACCGCGTGACCGCGACGGCGTCGAACGGCTGGACCGTCTCGGTGCCGAACGCGCTGGCCACGGCCAAGTTCGGCGGCCAGGTCACCGTGCCGGTGCACGCGTCGAAGGGCAACGGGCAGGTCATGTCGAAGGTGACGCTGAAGGCCGTGTCGGAGAGCAACCCGGGCAGGTCCGCGACCGCGACCTGCACGGTGACCGGCTAGCGGTGACGGCTCCGGACCGGCCTGTGCCGGTCCGGAGCCTGCTGCACCGGCCCGGACGTGAGCATCACGAAGCACGCCAGCAGAAGCACCGTCCCGCACGCCAGCCACGTCAGCGTCTGGACCGTGCCGACGGGCGCGATCACGCCGATGCTCAACAGCAGCAACGGCAGGCCGAGCGCGTAGCAGACACCGGCCGCGAACGTCCGGCCCGTGCCGTTGACCAGCAACGGAAGCGCGGCGATCGCGGTGCCGACGGCGAACACCAGCCACGCGTACGTCAGCCCGGTGTGCAGCGCGATCGTGAGGTCGAGCCCGTTCTTCGCGCGGATCGCGGACTCCATCTCGGGCGCGTAGCTGAACCCGACGGCGGCTCTCGTCCCCGCGGCGACGGCTGTGAGCAGCAACGACGCCCCCAGGATGGTGCGACCGCGCCGGACGGGATCGACTCGTTTCCTGGTGTCCACGCACCCCAGTCTGTTGGCAGTGGTGCGCGGTCTGCTGCTTCACACGCCCAAGTGCACTCAGTGGTGGTACGGGATGCGAGCCATCGGCTCGACCAGTTCGCCCTCCTCATAGGACAGATGAGAGAGCAACGTCTCCGTGAGCAGGTCGACCGCTTTCTGCACCTCGGTGATTCTTTCCGGCTGCGCGACCGTGGCGACCAGTGCGGCGTCGAGCCGTTCGAGCACCTCGTGGATGACCTGGTGCTCCTCGGTCAGCCGGTCGAGCACCGGCCCGAGCCGCGGATCGCCTTCCCGGAGCTGCGGGTAGAGGCTCGTGTCCTCGAGCGTGTGGTGGATCGTGACGAGCCGGCAGTAGGTCTCGCAGTACGCGCCCATCGTCCAGTTGTTCTGGCGCATGGTCATCGTGTTGATCTCGGACCGCGCCTCGCCGATGCCGATCATCCCGTCCGCGGCCTGCTGGATGATCGACCGGACCTTCGTCAGCTCCTCCCGCAGGTGGTTGTGCACCCCGATCAGCTGACGCCCCATCGCCCTGCCCGAAGCGCTGTAGACGGCGTCCGCTTCAGGCGCCGGCCCTTTTGGGCGCGTCGACTCGTCCCATGCGATTTTCGAACCACGTTCCTTCTGCGCAAGCTCGCGCACGGCCGGCGCAACCTCCTCAGCGAACTTTCTCAGCTCGTCGTCGGTGTTGACCATCAGCACGAACCCGCTCATACCGTCGTTGAGCGCGAGTTCCGCGAGTTGGTTGGCGGTGAGTTCGGGCGTGATGTTGTAGATCCTGCGGATGTCCTTGGGTGAGCGCCCAGCCTCGTACGCCGCCTCGTCGATGATGGCGTTCATCGCCTTGAGCTCCTGCGGCGGCGCGTACGGACTGGAAGGCAACCACCCGTCCGCCTTCTGCCCGGTGAGCCGAAGCATCCGCTTCTTGTACGCACCGAGCCAGATGCCGATGTCGTGCGCCGGAAACGGCCCGGGCCGCACCCCGTTGAGCGAGTAGTGCTTGCCCTGCAAGCGAACCCCGCGCCCTGGCGTCCACAACGCCCTGATCACCGCGATGGCTTCCTCCAGCGCCTCGACAGATTCCGGCGCCGTCCGATGGGGCCCACCCATGGCGGCAATGGCGTCCCAGAACGCCCCAGCGCCAAGCCCAAGCTCAACGCGCCCACCCGTGATGACGTCAAGACTCGCCGCAGCGCGCGCAAGGACAGCCGGCGGCCTCAGCGGCAAGTTCGCAACGTTGGGAAACACACGCACGTTGGTCGTCGACGCAGCAATGACCGCCAACGACGTCCACGTGTCGAGGTTGGCCGCGTTGTACGGGTGGTCCTGGATGCTCACGAGCTCGAGCCCAAGCCGGTCAGCGGCCTGCGCGAGCCGCAACGTCTCCGCGAACTCCGCGGCCCCGGGAGGCAGGAACACCCCGAACTCCAGCGGGTGGCCATAATCTGTCATGCCGAAAGTATGCCACGCAGATGTTCTGTTGGACAGACGTTCTGTCGTGGCTATCATTGGTGAGGTGACCGCTCTGGAGGACGACTTCGGCTGGACCCTCGGTGTGGTGTTCCGCGCCTTCATCAAGGCCACGAACGCGGCCGTGGGCGACCTGCCCGGCGGCCACCGCGGCTACCAGATCCTCACCGCCGCCACCCGTGACCAGCCAGAAAGCCAGTCCGCGCTCTGCCAGCAGCTGGGCATCGACCGCACGGTCATGACCTATCTCCTGGACGACCTGGAGCGAGCCTCGTTGGTCTCTCGGAAGCCGGCCCCCGCCGACCGCCGTACCCGCCTGGTCGTGGCGACCGACGTGGGGCGCGCACGGCTGGCCGACCTGGACCTCCGGCTTTCGCACGCCGAGGCGCACGTGCTGTCCGGGCTGTCAGCGTCAGATCGTGAGACGTTCAAGGGGCTGCTCTGCCAGTTGGCCGGGCGCGTCAACGAGCTGGACCCGGTGCCGAGCGCGTGTCAGGCCGTGCAGGACATCGCCGCGAGCACGGCCTAACCCAGCACCGCCCGAACCAGCCCAGCGCTGCCGAAGACGAGCACCAGGGCGAGCAACATCCATCCGGCCCGCGCGCCCAGCAACCCGGCGCTCGGTGTTTCTTGTGCGCGTGCCCTGGCGTTGAGCGCTTCCGCTCTGAGCACGCAGGCGAGCACGCCGAGCCAGATCACGAACACGCCCAGGAACACGGGGTGTCCGAGGATCCCACCGGCCAGCAGTCCGATGAGGATCGGCGTGAAAACCGCGATCCACAGCGTGCGGAACATCAGGCCCCATCGGTACGTGCCGGTGGCCACGCTTGCCTCCGCTCGACGAGCACCTCATCCCCAGCTCCGCTACCTTACGTGATCACTCGGACACTGTCAGGTCAACAGGAGGTGTGCGGATGGACTTCAAGGTGGAACCGTCGAGTTTGGACACGTTCGCGGCCGTTCTCGAAGGACTCGCCGGCGACGTGACCGCGGCGAAGGACTACCTGCACAAGCACCTGTCGTACGACTACGGCGATGCGCGCATGTTCGCCAACATCGCGAACGCCAACAACGACACCAGATCCGCTGTGTCGGGCTCGCTCGACCGGCTGGCCGACGTCGTGGCGAAGTCTGCGGCCGAACTGCACAAGTCCGCGCAGATGTACCGCGCCACCGACGACAAAGAAGAGCGGCGCCTCGACGCCACCTACCCGAGCAAGTGACCGGAGCGTGCGCATGACCACCCCCTCGGCCGCCCTGGTCGCACCCACCAGCGAACAGATGATCCCGGAGACGTTCGACAAGATCCTGTCGTTCCCGGACTACTTCAGCCTCGGGCACTGGATCTACGTCGGCTGCGACACCCTGTTCGGCGTCAACCCGGCCGAGTGGGTCGCCAAGGAGATCGCGGGCGACTGGGAGGCCGTCGCCAGAGCGGGCAGCGCGCTCAAGAACCTGGGCAGGTTCAACGAGTCCTTCGCCGGCAGCGTGTCCGGCGGCGTCGACACGATGTTCAAGGGCTGGCAGGGCAACGCGGCCGACGCGGCGCACACCTACTTCGACCAACTGCCAACGGCTCTGCGCGCTCAGATCAGCGCACTCAACAGCACCGGCCACCAGTTCGAGCAGGCGGCCTTCGGCGTGTGGGGTGTCGCGAAGACGATCGTCAGCCTCCTGGAACTCCTGCTCGACCTCGTCATCGCCTGGGCCATCGAGGCCGCGGCGACCGCGGCGGCGTCCTGGACCGTGGTCGGTGCGATCGCGGGCGGCGCGGCCATGGTCGCGACCGCGATGAAGGCGATCTCGGTGTGGGGCGACATCTGCAAGGCGCACGGCATGGCGTGGACGATCTGCACGGGCGTCACCGGCACGATCGCCGGCTATCTGAGCCTGCTCCACGACATGAAGGACCATCCGCTGCCCAAGGGCGCCTACGACCACCCCGGAGCCTGACATGACCAAGCCGGAGCCACTGCTCGACATCGCCCGAGGCGACGCGGCCCGCTCCCAGGTGCTGCGCGAGTCGCTGAAGATCCTCCGAGACCGCTCGGGAGACCCGGCGTTCGGCAAACTCGTGGACGACGTCCTCACGGGCCGCCGGGGCCTGCGAGAAGCGGTGGCGAGCCCGCTGTTCAACCAAGCCCTCACGCCAGGCGTGCGGGAGGCGGCCGCCCGCTTGAAGGAGATGCCGGAAGAGGAGCGCGAGCGCCTCGCCGCCGAGGGGGAGCGCCGGTTGAGCCGTCTGCGCGACGACCAGAACCGGCCCGATGACGACGAGGACTTCGGCGACACGAGCTACCTGCGGCCGTCCAGGTGAGCGGCGCGGGACGTGAACGAACGACCCGGCGAGCAACGAGCCGTTCGTGTGGTGCCCCGGCGGGCCGCCATCCAGACCGGGCGCTCCGGCGGTTAGATCTCTCGGTCCTCGAACCCAGCACCCGTGCCAGGCTCGTCCCGGTCGTGCGGGGCTACGCCGGGTTCTCCGCGACGGCCAGGTAGTCCGTGTAGATCTGCGGCGAGCCCGAGAACGAGGCCAGCTGCTTCCACTCCTCGTACATCTGCTTGGTGTCGCGGTGGGCGGCCGCGAACTCCGCGGCCTCGCCGGTCGCGATGTCGGGCTCGGGGTAGAAGACGTCCAGCGCGTCCAGGCTCGCGATCTCCATCATCATCACGTACTGGTCGAGGCGGTTGCCCCGCTCGCCCTTGAGCACGTGGAACCGCCAGTCCGGGTAGTCGTCGATCCGGTGGTGGTTCTCGGCGATGAAGCGGTCGAACATCTCCTCGGTCACACCGGCGCGCAACGCCAGGTTGTGGATCCCGACGACCCGCGCGACGGGCTCCTCCCCCTGGCGGTCGCGGTAGCGGGGGCCGGGCGTGACCGTGCTCCGCGGGTTGTCGGCCAGCAGCCGGTAGTCGGTGAACAACGTCGGCAGCTCGCCGAACGTGCCGAGCCGCCGCCATTGCGCCAGCACGGCCTCCGCCTCGGGGTGCCGCGCCCAGAACTGCCGGGCCAGCTCGGTCTGCTCACCCCGGGCTGTGACGTAGAGGTCGCGTTGCTCGGCGCTCTCGATCTCGTACAACATCAGGTACTGCCCGGTCCGCTCTCCGCGCAACCCGCGCAGCAGAGTCCACCGCCACCCCGGGTACAACGGCAGGTGAACGCCTTCAGCGCGCACGAAGGTCTCGAACTCCTCCGGCGTGACGCCAGCCTCCGTGTCGACGGCGATGTACTGGAAGGTGAACACCGACGAGCGTCCCATTGCGTCCAATCCTCGGCCCAGGAAAGGGACCGCGCGTCCGACAAGCACGCCCCCTGCACCACATCCTGCCAGCTCCACAGCACAGACCGGCCGCGCCGGCGGTGGAGTGGGGCGCTACGCAAGGACCAGGTTCGTGAGGCCATGAACCACGACGCCACAACCACGGTTCAAGCCGTACGCAGGACCAACGTCCCCACGGGGCCAGCTCATCTGAATGGGTAACCTACGGGGGTCCGGGGGCTTGCCCCCGGCTGGGGTCTGGGGGCTCGGCCCCCAGAAAACGCCCGAAGGCGACCCGGTTCGCGCACTCCGCGAACACAGATCGCCCTCGACTTCGGTGCCCCCGGCAGGATTCGAACCTGCGCTCCCGCCTCCGGAGGGCGGTGCTCTATCCCCTGAGCTACGGGGGCCGTAGCTACGTGGAAGATCCTAGCGCACTCCCGCCACCCCGTTTCACACCTACCCCCGGCAACCGCGGACAGTGGCCTCCGTCACTCGACGGCCGTGACGGGGAATACGTCGGATTGCACTCATGCGCATGTCGCTATATGTTCCGAAGCATGGGTCACGGGCATGGGCACGGATCGGCGAGCGCCAGCGGGCAGCACGCCGGCAAGCTCTGGATCGCGTTCGGCATCGGTGCTGTCTTCATGGTGGTGGAGTTCGTCGTCGGCTTTGCGACGTCGTCTCTTGCCCTGATCTCCGATGCCGCGCACATGCTCACCGACGTGCTCGGGGTCGGGATGGCGTTGGCGGCGATCATGGTCGCTCAGCGGGCCAAGGCCGGGAAGAACCGCACGTTCGGCTTCTACCGCGCCGAGGTGCTGGCTGCGCTGGCCAACGCGGTGTTGCTCTTCGGGGTGGCCGGGTACGTGATCTGGGAGGCCGTGGGGCGCTTTCAGGACCCGCCGAGTGTGCCTGGGTGGCCTGTTCTCATCGCTGCGACTCTCGGGCTCGCGGCGAACCTCGTCTCCTTCAGCGTGTTGAAGGAAGGTGCGAAGGACAGCATCAACGTCAAGGGTGCCTACCTCGAGGTGCTGGCCGACCTGATCGGGTCTGTGGGCGTGCTCATCTCGGCTCTTGTCACCATCACGACGGGGTGGAAGTACGCCGATCCGATCATGGGTGTGCTGATCGGTGTGTGGGTGTTGCCGCGGACCTACAGCCTTGCCAAGAACGCGCTGCACATCCTGTTCCAGCACGCGCCGGTGCGGCTCGACGTGACGGAGATGCAGACCGCGCTCACGGAGATCCCCGGGGTGACGGAGGCGCACGACCTGCACGTGTGGACGCTCACCAGCGGCATGGAAGTGTGTTCTGCCCACCTCGCTACCGCTGAGGACGCCGATCACGCCATCGTGCTGAAGGAGGCGCAGTCGTTGCTGGCCACCAAGTACCACATCGAGCACGCCACGTTGCAGGTCGAGGGCGGCTCGTCAGCGCAGCGGTGCCGGGAGCTCAGCTGGTGAACGGGGCAGGTCGCGGATCCCGTCCTTAGTGGACTGCGCGCCCGTTCGTGACGGAACGAGCGGCTCGCGGGGATGTGGCACCGCGACCCAGACACGGCCTCGTTCGAACGGCACCACAACAGCCTCCCCAGACACCACGCGTGAATAGCCAAGATCTCATCGGAGTATGTCCGATGGGGCTAGATCCTTTCAGGTGAACGGGAAAGGCCGCGCTCCGTGACGGAACGCGGCCTTCCTCGCGACCACGAGGGTCAGTTGGGCGTTACAGCCCAGCGCACTGTCCTGCCTTCGGACCCTTCACGTCGTTCGCGAAGCCGTTGTTCGACGGCGCCGGGTTGTTGCCCGTGCAGGACAACGGCCCGCCGACCGACGTGGCCGCCACCACTGACCTGGTCTTGTTCGACGTCAGTGACACAGGGCCACCGACCGTCGAGTTCTCGACCGCGACCTCCGTCGAGGAGCCGTGGACCGAGACCGGACCGCCGACCTTCACGCCGACCAGCACCACCGACGCCGCGTCCGCCGCCGAGATCGGGCCCTTGATCTCCCCGCCGAAGACGTACAGCGTGGCACCGCGGGCGACCGTCACCGGGCCGTTCACCGTCGCACCGTCCACATAGGTCACGCCCTTGACCTGCAGCGGACCGTTGACCGTGCCCGTCACCGTGGTGGCGGCGGCCGGCAGCGGCTTCGACATCAGCTCGAACTCGGCCAGGGCCACGTCGCCGGAGAACTCCAGCCGGTAGAAGTTGTACCGGCCCGGCGAGGCGATCTTGAACGAGCGCGTGTACTGCTGCCACTGGAAGTTCTCGGCGGAACGCTTGTCGACCGTCGACCACGTCTTGCCGTCGTAGGAGCCCTTCAGCTCCCACGCCGACGGCGACGTGCCCGTCTTGGCGTTGGTCAACGTGTAGAACTCCGCCTTCTCCTTCACGTCCGCGGCCTTGAAGTCGAACGAACGGACCGTCGCTGAGGTCGAGGAGTTGTTGTCCACCAGAGCGGCAACCGAAACGCCCGAGGAGACGTCGCGCAACGGCGTCGGGACCGCGTCACCCGTGGTGATCGAGTCCGGCACGTCGTTGACGCCGGTGCCCCAGGCAGAAGGCTTCGGGCCCATGTCGAAGTCGATCGTCGCACCGGCCGCGAGCACGTCGTGCGGCAGCGACGTCTTGTTCCACGCCTTGCCGTTGACCTTCACGCCCTGCACGTAGATGTTCTTCGCGTTGTTCTTCGGCGCGTTGACGACGAGCTTCTTGCCATTCTCGAGCTTCACGGTCGCCTTGGTGAACAGCGGCGAACCGACCGCGTAGGCCGGCTTGCCCATCTGCAGCGGGTAGAAGCCCAGCGAGGAGAAGAGGTACCAGGCCGACATCTCGCCGTTGTCCTCGTCACCCGCGTAGCCCTGGCCCTGCTGCGAGCCCACGTACAGGCGCGACAGGATCTCGCGCACCTTCTCCTGGGTGCCCGAGGGCTTGCCCGCGTAGTTGTACATGTAGGCGATGTGGTGCGACGGCTGGTTGGAGTGGCCGTACTGGCCCATCCGCACGTCCCGCGCCTCGATCATCTCGTGGATCACGCCGCCGTAGCCGCCGGGGAACTTCGCGGTCTCCGGCAGGGTGAAGAACGAGTCGAGCTTCTGCGCCAGCTTGTCCCGTCCGCCGTACAGGTTCGCGAGACCCTGCCCGTCGTGCGGCACCGTGAACGCCATGTTCCAGCCGTTCGTCTCGGTGTAGTCGTAGCGCCAGTCCTGCGGGTTGTACTTCGCCGGGTCCTCGACGCGCCACGAACCGTCGGTGTTGCGGCCCTGGAAGAAGTCGATCCGCTTGTCGAACGTCAGCACGTAGTTCTGGGCGCGGTTGAGGAAGTACTCGTACTCCTCGGCGTACCGCTTCTCGCCCGTCTTCTCGTGCAGCGCCTTCGCCATCGACGCGATGCCGAAGTCGTTGAGGTAGCCCTCGATCGCCCACGACCACGCCTCGTGCAGCTGGTCGTTGGCGGTCCAGCCGAGGAAGACCGACCGGTCCATGCCCTTGCGGCCGACGTTGTTGCTCGGCGGCACGACCGACGCGTTCTTCACCGCGGCGTCGTAGGCCGCCTTGATGTCGAAGTTCGACACACCCTTGAGGTAGGCGTCCGCGAACGCCACGTCGGAGCTCGTGCCGGTCATCAGGTCCGCGTAACCGGGGGAGGACCAGCGCGAGATCCAGCCGCCGTCCTTGTACTGCTGGACGAAGCCCTCGGCCATCTCGCCTGCCTTGGACGGCGTGAACAGCGAGTAGGCGGGCCAGGTCGTGCGGTAGGTGTCCCAGAACCCGTTGTTGACGTAGACCTTGCCGTCCACGATCTTCGCACCGGTCTTCGTGGGAGTGCTCTCACCGACCGGCGGCGACACCGGGGACGCGTACTGGATCTTGTCGCCGACCTTCTCGAAGCCCGAGTTCGGGTAGAGGTAGAGCCGGTACATGTTGGAGTACATCGTGATCAGCTGGTCTTCGGACGCGCCCTCGACCGTGATGATGCCGAGGATCTTGTCCCACGCGGCCTGCGCGCGGTCGCGCACCGACTCGAACGTGTCCGAGCCGCTGACCTCCTGCTCCAGGTTCGACTTCGCCTGGTCGACGGAGATCAGCGAGGTGGCGATCCGCAGCTCGACGGTCTTGTCGCCGAACGAGAAGTAGCCGCCCACGTTGTCACGGCCCGAGCCGGTGAGCTTGCCGCTCGCCGTCACCGCCTTGTCGACCTTGCCGTAGACGAACAGGCGGGTCGCGCCGGTGGAGAGGCCGCTCTTGACGTCCGAGTAGCCCGTGACGACCCCGGAAGCGGCGTCGAGGGTGACACCACCGAGGTTGTTCACGTTGTCGAACACGAGGTTCTTCTGGCCCTCGTCGGTGAACGTGAACCGGAACACCGCCGCGTGGTCCGTCGGCGCGATCTCGGTCTTCATGCCGTTCTCGAACGTCACGCCGTAGTAGTGCGCCTTCGCGACCTCGTTGTCGTGCCGGAACGGCAGCGCACGCAGCGCGCGGTCCTGGGTCGGCGCGATGTTCGACGGCATGACCTGGAACGTCTGGCGGTCACCCATCCACGGGCTGGGCTCGTGGGACGTCGTGAACGCCTGCAGCGTCGGCAGGTTCTGCGCGTTGTTGCGCTGCGCGTACTCGTACAGCCAGCTCTGCGAACCCGCGTTGGTCATCGGGGTCCAGAAGTTGAAGCCGTGCGGCACCGCCGTCGCCGGGAAGTTGTTGCCCCGCGAGAACGAGCCGTTCGAGTTCGTGCCGCGCGTGGTCAGCACGTAGTCCGACGGCTTCGCGTACTGCTTGGTCACGACGTCGCCGATGCGGATGTCGTCGTACCAGGCACCGAGGTCCGTCGGACCCTTCGGGCCGTCGTAGGCCACCAGGATCCGCTTGATCGTCTTGCCGGCCGCGACCGCGCCGATCGTGGACGCCACCTTGTTCCACTGGTTGGCGTACAGGAACTTGCCCGCGCCCTGACCCTGCGGCGACAGCGTCGCGCCGTGCTGGTCCACGGCCTTGAGGTCGCTCAGGTACGTGCCGTCGGAGAACGCGAGGTCCACCGACGAGTACGTGCTCGGGTAGTTCAGGTTGTCGTTGATGAAGTCCGGGAAGATCATGTACGACAGCTCGGTCTTGGCGTTGACCGGGACGTCGACGTCGAAGACCTTGTTGTAGCTGTAGGCGCGGCCCTCGGTCGTGTGCCGGCCCTGGGTGCGGAACGCCTTGACACCGGTCCAGCCAGCGCGTGACTTGGCCGTGTAGCCGCCCGTCGGGCCGTTGCCGACGACGCTGCGCATGATGGGTGACGGCGGGTTCGTGGACCCGTCGGACAGCTGCACCTCGGCGAGCTGCACGATGTTCGTGGAGCCGTTGTTCAGCGTCACGTCGAGCTTGTAGTGCTGGAACGACTGCGGCGCCGCGATGTCGTAGGTCTTGGTCTGGAAGCGCTCTGGGAACGTCTCACCGGTGCGGGTGTCGAGCACGGTCCAGTCGGTGCCGTTGGCCGAGCCCTGCAGCGTCCAGTTCTTCGGGTCGCGCTCAGGTGAGTCGTTGGCCGAGGACAACGCGTACTTCCTGATCGTGCGCGCCTCGTCGAACTTGAACGTCGCCCAGCCGGTGTTCGCGAAGACGAGCCACTTGCTGTTGACGTTTCCGTCGACCAGGTTCTCCTTGCCCTCGGCGGGCCCGTTCTCCCCGTTGACCTGGACGTCGATCACCTTGTCGGAGACGTTGCCGGGGATGCCCGAGCCGTCCGATCCGATCACGCCCGCCGCCTTCGGCTGCCCCGACGCGTCGGTCTCGACCGTGTTGGACCACGACGGTTGTGGCTGACCGTCCTCAAAGGACGACGAAAAACCCACTCCTGGCTCCTCTGGTGCGGCGGCCGCGTAGCCGTTGGTGACGCCGCTCACCAGTGTCGCAGTAATCGCAACGCTCAACAGGGTCGTAGTTCGTCTCTTGCGCAGGTGCCTCATTGCAACCCTTCCGCCCGCCTGCCCCATTTGGGAGGGAGCGTTTCTGCACGTGACATCGTTGTCAAGGGACAAGACGGGAATTGTCGTGCAACCTGTCTCTTCAACAGTTGCGGGCAAAGCCGGTGGATCAAGATCTAGAATCGGCCGGTGAGCGACCGCAAGCCGCCAGAGGTGGGTACCCCGGCGGGCATGCGCGTGCTCAACCAACGCGCTGTGCTCGACCGGCTGCGCCGTCTGGGTGCCGCCACCCGCCCGCAGATCGCCAAGGACACCGGGCTGTCCAAGCCGACGGTGGGGCAGGCTCTCGCCGACCTCGAACGGCACGCGCTGGTCCGTCCGACCGGCCGCACGACGACGGGTCCTGGCCGGTCAGCGGTGGTCTACGAACCGAATCCCACCGCCGGGTACGTGCTGGGCGTCGACATCGGCAGGGAACGGATCCGGGCGGCCGTGGCCGATCTGGGCGGATCCGTCGTGGCCCGCGTGGACGAACGCAACCGCAGCCGGTCGGCTGCCGCCCTGGTGCGCACCGTGACCGAGCTGGCGGCACGCACGGTGGAGGACGCTGGGATCGCTCTCACGGACGTCGTCGTGAAGGTGATCGGCAGCCCCGGAGTGATCGACCAACGGACGCGGGTCGTGCGCCACGCGCCGCAGCTGCCGGGCTGGGAGTCGAACGGCGTCCTCGACGGGCTGGAGGCCGCGCTCGGGTCCGTGATGCTCGTGGAGAACGACGCGAACCTGGCGGCGCTGGGCGAACACGTCTACGGGGCGGCCAAGGACGCGCGGGTGTTCGTGTGCGCGACGGTCGGCACCGGCGTCGGCATGGGGATCGTCGTGGACGGCAAGCTCTTCCGCGGCGCGCACGGGGCGGCCGGCGAGGTCGGGTTCCTGCCGTACGGGGAGTCCGCTTCGGACGTCCGTCGTGGACAGTTCGAGGACGCGGCGTCGGCGGGATCCGTCCTGGCGCGGGCAAGAGAAGGCGGACTGACGGCGCGGACGGCTCGGGAGGTGTTCTCGCAGGCGCGTTCCGGCAACGCCGTGGCCGCCGAGGTCGTGCGGCAGGAGGCGGAACGGCTCGCGTTCCTCGTGGCCGCCGTCACCGCGGTGATCGATCCGGAGCTCGTCGTCCTGGGTGGCGGAGTCGGGTCGAACGTCGACCTGCTGCTCGAACCGCTGGAGGCCTCGCTGCGGACGATGACACCGCTGGCACCCCGGATCGTGGCGGGCTCGCTGGGGGACGGGGCGGTGCTCTCCGGGGCCCTCGCGATGGGCCTCGAAGCCGCTCGTCAATTGGTCTTCGAAGTTACTCTCTGAGAGTAGTTGAGTACCCCTCACCTGGTAGTTCACTCAATTGTCGTAACTGTTAACGGTGTTTTGTGGCTTAGCGTTACCGGCACCTCCTCCTGGAGGGTTGTGTCCTTCCGTTGCAAGGGGAGTCGGTAGGGGGATGCGGGGGACGTAGCCCCCTACCGGCCGTGCACTGGGCAGGTGCCGCGCCCGCACCACCATCAGCCTGCCCAGTGCAGCAACGGGGAGTTATCGGGGTGTCGGCCGGTGGACGTTGTCCGCCGTCGACTCGTGGTGGGTGGAGTCCGCGATCCAGCCGCCGGGGATGGACGCGTCGATGATGCCGTCCTCGAGCCACGTGTAGGCGCCGTCGAGGACCTGCCGGGCCAGCACCTGGTCGCTGTCGTCGGTGTTCTTCCACAGCTTCTCGAACAGCTCGTCCACCCGGATCCGCGCCTGCTTGGAGAACGCGTCGGCGAGCTGCCGGGCGTTCGGGTTCTCGTCCTGCGCGGCCCGCACGCACGCGGCGCTGATCGCGAACAGCTCGGCCCCGATGTCCACGATCCGGCTCAGGAACCGCTGCTTGCGCTCCATCTTCCCTTGCCACCGCGACATGGCGTAGAACGTCTGCCGCGCCAGCTTGCGCGCCGACCGTTCGACGAACCGCAGGTGCTTCGCGAGCGGCCCGAACTCCGTGTAGCCCACCGGGGTCTGGCCCTTGCCGACGACGAGCGTGGGCAGCCATTTGGCGTAGAAACCGCCCGCTTTGGCAGCGGCCTTCATCTTCGCGTTGCGGTCGGCGTCCGGGTCGATGATGTCGCCCGCCACGGACAGGTGCGCGTCCACGGCCTCGCGCGCGATCAGCAGGTGCATGATCTCGGTCGAGCCCTCGAAGATGCGGTTGATGCGGAGGTCGCGCAGGACCTGCTCCGCCGCCACACCGCGTTCCCCGCGCGCCGCCTGGCTCTCCGCGGTCTCGTAGCCGCGGCCGCCGCGGATCTGCACCAGCTCGTCGGCCACCAGCCAGGCCTTCTCCGAGGCGTAGAGCTTCGCGAGGGCGGCCTCGATGCGGATGTCGTGCTTGCCCGCGTCGGCCAGCTCGGAACTGAGGTCCAGCACTGCTTCCAGCGCGTACGCCGTGGCCGCGATGTAGGCGATCTTGCCGGCGACGGCCTCGTGCCTGCCCACCGGCAGACCCCACTGGACGCGGGCCGACGACCACTCGCGGGCGACCTTGAGACACCACTTCGCCGACCCGGCGCAGAGCGCGGGCAGGCTCAGCCGGCCGGTGTTCAGGGTGGCCAGCGCGATCTTGAGCCCGGCGCCCTCCTTGCCGATGACGTTCTTCTTCGGCACCCGGACGTGGTGGAACCTCGTCACGCCGTTCTCCAGGCCTCTCAGGCCCATGAACGCGTTGCGGTTCTCGACGGTGATGCCCTCGGAGTCGCCCTCGACCACGAACGCCGTGATGCCCTTGCCCGGCACCTGGGCCATGACGACCAGGAGATCGGCCACGACACCGTTGGTGGTCCACAGCTTCACGCCGTCGAGCACGTAGTCGTCGCCGTCCGGGGTGGCGATCGTGCCGAGGCGGGCCGGGTCGGAGCCGACGTCCGGTTCGGTCAGCAGGAACGCGGTGATCTCGCCCTTGGCGCACCGGGGCAGGAACTCCTGCTTCTGCTCGGGGCTGCCGAACATCGCGATCGGCTGCGGCACGCCGATGGACTGGTGGGCCGACAGCATGGCGCCGATGGCCGGGTTGGCGGACCCGACCAGCATCAGCGCCTTGTTGTAGTAGACCTGCGTCAGGCCGACGCCGCCGTACTCGGGCTTGATCTTCATGCCGAACGCGCCGAGGTCCTTGAGGCCCTTCAGGACGTCGTCGGGGATCTGGGCGTCGCGTTCGATGACGGTGTTGTCGATGTGGGCCTCGGTGAACTTCCGGAGCTTCTCCAGGAAGGCCTCACCTCGTTCGCGGTCCTCGGCCGTGCCGCTCGGATGCGGGTGGACGAGGTCGATGCGGAAGTGACCGAGGAAGAGCTCCTTGCCGAAGCTCGGTCGCTGCCAGCGGGTTTCCCGTGCTTGTTCGGCGACCTTCCTGGCCGCGCGCTCGTCGACGGTCATGGGTTACCTCCCGGTAGGTGTGACCCACGTTACTCAGGGGTAGGCGGTTGTCCATGGCCCGGACAAGCGAAAGGGCCGCCCGGTGAACGGACGGCCCTTCACGCACGACTCAACGGCTACGGCAGCGGGGCGGCTCCGCGCTTCGCCAGGTAGTCCTTCATCAGCTCGGTCTCGGCGGACTGCGACTTCAGCATGTTGTCGGCCAGCGTCCTCACGAACGTCTGACCGGCGGCGGACGAGGCGTACTCGGCCATCGGCGCGCCGCCCATGTGGTGGCGGAGCATCAGCTGCAGCCAGTACACGTCGAACTCGTTCCCGGCGGGCATCGTCCGCAGCTTGGTCAGCTCGTCGGTCATGGCCATGCCGGGCATGATCGGCTTGCCGGCCTCGGGCGTGGTGGCGCCGTGGCCGTGCACCCCCGCCGCGTCCATCCACTTCATGTAGACGCCGGAGATGTTCTGCTCGTGCTCGTTCCACATCATCAGCCAGCCCTTCATCCGCCCCACCTGTTCGAGCTGGGTGGAGGAGATGTCGAACGCGAGCTGGCGGATCTCCGGGTTGGTCGAGCGGTCCCTGGCGATGTTCGCCATCTGGATGCCCTGCAGGTGGTGCATGGACATGTCCTGGCAGAACCCGACGTCCACGGAACCGGAGGCCGGTGCCGCGGACGGGGAGGTGGAACCGGGGAGCTTCACGAGCAGGCCCACCGCCGCGCCCAGCAGGAGCACGGCGAGGACCGCGGCGGCGATGACGAGGGTCCGGACCGCACCCGAGGGGCGGCCGGACGTCTCGTCGGTGTCGGGAACCGTCATCAGCTCGACGGCGGCGTCGAGGCGGAGCCCGACGGAGGCGTGCTGGGGTTCTGCTGCGGCTGGCCCTCGGTCACGGAGTCGTCCTTGCCGCCGTCCATCGGCACGGCGTCGGCGCCCGGCTTCTCGGCCACGAACGGGGCCGGGTTCGACAGGAACGCCGTGTTCTCACACGACGCGCCGACCTCTGGGTAGGTGTTCGAGTTGCGCAGCAGCGACGAGATGAACTGGTCGATGCGCTCGTCGTCGGCCTTCTCGACCTTCAGCTGGTGGCCCCAGGACTGCAGGGAGACCGGCTTGTCGAGGCCGGGGAACGGCGACAGCATCATGTACGGGATGCCCTCGACCTTGGCCTTCAGCTTGTTGAGCGCGTCGTCCTTGACCTGGTCCGGGTTGTACGCGATCCAGACGGCGCCGTGCTCGAGGCCGTGGACCATGTTCTCCGTGCGGACGGCCTTGTCGTAGACGACGCCGGTGCAGTCGGCCCACTGGGCGTCGTGCGGGCCACCGAAGGCGGGAGTCTGGTCGTACGCGACGCGCTGGGTCGGCTCTACGTGGCGGGAGCCCTTGTACTCCTTGACCACGATGCCCGCGAGCGCGGTCGACGGGTCCTTGTTCGTGTCCGAGGGCTTCCACTTGGCCAGGGCGGCCTCTTTGACGTTGTTCGCGTGGATCTGCGAGTACGCATACCCGAAAACACCGCCCGCGAGGCCCAGCACCGCGATCACCGCGATGATCGTGCCCCACGGCTTCGGCTTGCTCGCCACCACCGAGGAACGGGCTGCGGCCACGCTGTTGCGTGTGGCCTTCGTCTTCTTGCCGCTGGTCATGTCCGCCTCAGATGTCGTCCTGGTCAACCGGCGCCAGTGTAGGGACATCGTGTCTGATCACTGTCAGCGCAGGGCATTACCACGTGCGCGTTAACACTTGCCGTCTCACCCTCCGAGACCCGGTAACCCGGTCGAGACCTGCGACAACGCATCTCTAGACTCTCGGGGCGTGACCCCTGAAGTGCTCGCCGATCTGGTTCGGACCACGGTTGCCCGGTTGCTGACCGAGCGCGGTCTGGACACCGCCGCTCTGCCCGAGCAGGTGACGGTCGAGCGACCCAGGAACCCCGAACACGGGGACTACGCCACCAACGTCGCCCTGCAGCTCGCCAAGAAGGCCGGTGTGCCGCCGCGCGAGTTCGCGACGTGGCTCGCGGAGGCCCTGCTGACCCAGGACGCCATCGCGAAGGCCGACGTGGCCGGTCCGGGCTTCCTGAACCTCACGATCGCCTCCGAGGCCCAGGGAGCGATCGTTCGTGCCGCTCTGGAGGACTTCTACGGCACGGGCTCGGAGCTGGCCGGCAAGCGCATCAACCTGGAGTTCGTCTCCGCGAACCCGACGGGCCCGATCCACCTCGGCGGCGCGCGCTGGGCCGCGGTCGGAGACGCGCTGGGCGAGGTCCTGAAGGCCCGCGGCGCCCAGGTGACCCGCGAGTACTACTTCAACGACGCCGGCGCGCAGATCGACAGGTTCGTCCGGTCGCTGATCGCCGCGGCGAAGGGCGAGCCGGCCCCCGAGGACGGCTACGCGGGCACGTACGTGAGCGACATCGCCGCCGAGGTCCTGCGCCGCGAACCGGGTGCCCTGACCGACCCGGAGACCGTCCGCCAGGTCGGCGTCGGGCTCATGTTCGAGGAGATCAAGCGCAGCCTGCACGAGTTCGGCACCGACTTCGACGTCTACTTCCACGAGGACTCGCTGCACCAGAGCGGCCGCGTGGACGAGGCGGTCGCGAAGCTCAAGGCCAACGGCTCGCTGTACGAGAAGGACGGCGCCTGGTGGCTGCGGTCCACGGACTTCGGTGACGACAAGGACCGCGTCGTCATCAAGAGCGACGGCGACCCGGCGTACATCGCGGGCGACATCGCGTACCTCGTCGACAAGCGCGGCCGCGGCTTCGACCTGTGCATCTACATGCTCGGCGCGGACCACCACGGCTACATCGCGCGCCTCAAGGCCGCGGCGGCAGCGCTGGGCGACGACCCGGACAGCGTCGAGGTGCTGATCGGGCAGCTCGTGAACCTCGTCAGCGACGGCCAGCCCGTCCGGATGAGCAAACGCGCGGGCACCGTCATCACGATGGAGGACCTGGTCGAGGCGGTCGGCGTCGACGCGGCCCGCTACGCCATGATCCGCTCGTCCGTCGACTCCAGCCTCGACATCGACCTCGACCTGCTGCGCAAGCACAGCAACGACAACCCGGTCTACTACGTCCAGTACGCGCACGCCCGCATCTCCGGGGTGCTGCGCAACGCCGCCGACCTCGGCGTCACCCAGGGAGACGACCTCTCGCTGCTGGTGCACGAGCGCGAAGGCGACCTGATCCGCACGATCGGGGAGTTCCCCAAGGTGGTGGCCACCGCGGCCGAGCTGCGCGAACCCCACCGGGTGGCGCGCTACCTCGAAGAGCTGGCCGGATCGTTCCACCGCTTCTACGACCGCAGGAACGGCGTGCGCGTCCTTCCCCAGGGCGACGAGGAGACCACCCCGTTGCACCAGGCGAGGCTGACGCTCTGCGCCGCCACCAAGCACGTTTTCGGAGCCGGCCTCGGCCTGCTCGGCGTCACCGCACCGGAGCGAATGTAATGCGAGCACACCCCGCCGGACCTCGGCACGCCGACGTCACGGCACCCGGCAGCACCGCCGGCGACCGTCCCTCCTCCACCGACCAGCTCGACCACCTGCACCCCACCGTGTGGCCCCGCAACGCCAAGCGCAACGACGCGGGCGTGCTGGAGCTCGCGGGCGTGGACGTGCGCGCGCTCGCCGAGCAGTACGGCACCCCGTTGTTCGTCATGGACGAGCAGGACTTCCGCGCACGGTGCCGCGAGCACGCCGAGGCGTTCGGCGACCCGACGCTCGTGCACTACGCGTCCAAGGCGTTCCTGAGCGTGCAGGTCGCGAAGTGGGTGGCTGAAGAGGGCCTCTCCATCGACGTCTGCAGCGGCGGCGAGCTCGCCATCGCGTTGCGCGCCGAGTTCCCGGCCGAGCGGATCGCGTTGCACGGCAACAACAAGAGCGTTCCCGAGCTGATCGCGGCCGTCGAGGCGGGCGTCGGCGGGATCGTCGTCGACTCGTACCACGAGATCGCGCGGCTCGACCAGATCGCGCGCGAACGCGGTGTGGTGCAGAAGGTGCTGATCCGCGTGACGGTCGGCGTCGAGGCGCACACGCACGAGTTCATCGCGACCGCGCACGAGGACCAGAAGTTCGGCTTCTCGCTGTCCTCCGGCGACGCGGCCGAGGCCGTCCGCCGCGTGCTCAAGGCCGCCGGTCTCGAGCTCGTCGGCCTGCACAGCCACATCGGCTCGCAGATCTTCGACGCGTCCGGGTTCGAGGTCGCCGCGCGCCGCGTGATCGGCCTGCTCGCCGACATCCGCGCCGAGCACGGCGCCGTGCCGTCGTTGAACGTCGTCGACCTCGGCGGCGGTCTCGGCATCGCGTACACGCCGGACGACGACCCGCCCCCGCCCGCCGAGCTCGCGCGGCAGCTGCACAACATCGTGCAGAAGGAGTGCGAGCACAACGGCCTGGAGATGCCTCGCATCGCGGTCGAGCCCGGCCGCGCGATCGTCGGCCCCGGCACGGTCACCGTGTACGAGGTCGGCACCATCAAGGACATCGAGCTCGACGGTGGCGCGCGGCGCCGGTACGTCAGCGTCGACGGCGGCATGAGCGACAACATCCGCACCGCCCTGTACGACGCGGTCTACGACTGCAAGCTCGTCTCACGCGCGTCCGAGCCCGAGTCGAGGGCCGTGCTGTGTCGTGTGGTGGGCAAGCACTGCGAGTCCGGCGACATCGTGGTCCGGGACTGCTGGCTGCCCGACGATCTCGCACCGGGTGACCTGGTTGCGATCGCTGCCACAGGGGCCTACTGCTACTCGATGGCGAGCGGGTACAACCGACTTCCACGGCCCGCGCTCGCCGCGGTGACCGATGGGGAGGCGCGGCTGTTGCTGCGTCGCGAGACCGAGGACGATCTGTTCCGTCTGGAGGTATAGGGCTGTGTCATCGAAGGAGCCGGGTCACGTGAAACCTATTCGCGTCGCGTTGCTGGGGTGCGGCACGGTGGGCACGGAGGTAGTCCGGCTGCTGACGGACCAGGCCGAGGACCTCAAGCAGCGCATCGGCGCGCCGGTCGAGCTCGTGGGCATCGCCGTGCGCAGGCCGAACAAGCACCGCGAGGTGCCGGAGCACCTGCTCACCACGGACGCCGAGACGCTCGTGAAGTCGGACGACGTGGACGTGGTCGTCGAGGTCATCGGCGGCATCGACCCGACGCGCGGCCTGCTGCTGCAGGCGCTGCGGGCCGGCAAGTCGGTCGTCACGGCGAACAAGGCACTGCTGGCCGAGCACGGCTCGGACCTGTTCGAGGCAGCGGACGCGTCCGGGGCGGACCTCTACTTCGAGGCCGCCGTCGCCGGTGCGATCCCGTTGCTGCGCCCGTTGCGGGAATCCCTTGCGGGAGACCGGATCACGCGCGTCATGGGCATCGTGAACGGCACGACGAACTTCATCCTGTCCGCGATGGACGCCACGGGCGCGGGGTACGGCGAGACGCTCGAGGAGGCCTCGCGCCTCGGTTACGCCGAGGCCGACCCGACCGCGGACGTCGACGGGTTCGACGCCGCCTCGAAGGCCGCGATCCTTGCGTCCCTTGCGTTCCACACTCGTGTGACGGCGTCGGACGTGTACCGCGAGGGCATCCGTTCGGTGTCCGCGGCGGACATCGCGGCGGCCAAGGGCCTCGGCCGCACGGTGAAGCTGCTCGCGATCTGCGAACGCGTGGTCAGCCCGTCCGGCCAGGAGTCAGTCGCCGTTCGAGTGCACCCGGCGATGATCCCCAGGACGCATCCGCTGGCCTCGGTCAACGGCGCGTTCAACGCGGTGTTCGTCGAAGCCGACGCGGCGGGGGAGATGATGTTCTACGGGCAGGGCGCCGGCGGCGCCCCCACGGCCAGCGCGGTCGTCGGCGACCTGGTCGCCGTGGCGCGCAACATGGTCGCGAGCGGGCACGGTCCGCGTGAGTCGGCCTACGCCGCGCTCACCGCGCAGCCCATGGGGAACACGCCCACCCGCTACCACATCAGCCTCGACGTGGCGGACAAGCCCGGTGTCCTCTCGCAGGTCGCCGCGGTGTTCGCCGAGCACGACGTCAGCATCGCCGCTGTCCGCCAGGAAGGCCGGATCGAGGACGCCAGCCTGGTGATCGTCACGCACGCGGCGACCGACGCCGCGCTGCGGTCCACTGTGGACAAAATCGGTGGCCTCCCCGTGGTGCGGGACGTCGTCAGCGTCATGAGGGTGGAGGGCGAAGAGTGAGTGCTGTCAGAGCGGGCTGGCCCGGGCTCATCAACGCCTACCGGGACCGCATCGAGATCCCCGAGGGCGCCGAGGTCGTGACGCTGCACGAGGGCGGCACGCCGCTGGTGCACGCGAAGCGCCTCTCCGCGGCGACCGGTTCGGACGTGTGGGTCAAGGTCGAGGGCGCGAACCCGACCGGCTCGTTCAAGGACCGCGGCATGACCGTGGCCATGACGTACGCGCTCGCCTCCGGCCTGAAGGCGGTCATCTGCGCCTCCACCGGCAACACGTCGGCGTCCGCGGCGGCCTACGCGGCCAAGGCGGGCCTGACGGCGGCCGTGCTGGTGCCCAGCGGCAAGATCGCGATGGGCAAGCTCGCGCAGGCCGTCATGCACGGCGCGAAGATCCTGCAGATCGACGGCAACTTCGACGACTGCCTGGAGCTCGCGTCGAAGACCGCGGCCGAGTACCCGGTCACGCTGGTGAACTCGGTCAACCCGGTGCGCCTCGTGGGCCAGCAGACCGCCGCGTGGGAGGTCTGCGACGTGCTCGGCCAGGCGCCGGACGTGCACTGCCTGCCGGTCGGCAACGCGGGCAACATCACCGCGTACTGGAAGGGCTACACGTCCTACGACCAGGGCCTGCCCCGCATGTTCGGGTTCCAGGCGGCCGGCGCGGCTCCGCTGGTGTCCGGTCAGCCGGTGCCGAACCCGGAGACCATCGCGACGGCGATCCGGATCGGGTCGCCGGCGTCGTGGACGGGTGCGATCAAGGCGCGCGACGAGTCCGGCGGCCTGATCGACGCCGTCACCGACGAGCAGATCCTCAGCGCGTACCGCCTGCTGGCGTCGTCCGAGGGCATCTTCGTCGAGCCGGCGTCGGCCGCGTCCATCGCCGGTCTGCTGATGACCGCCGAGGACGGCAGGCTGCCGAAGGGCTCGACGGTTGTGTGCACCGTCACCGGCCACGGCCTGAAGGACCCCGACACCGCGTTGCTCGGCACCACCGAGGTCGAGCCCGTCCCGGTCGACCCCGGCGCCGTCGCGCACGCCCTGGAGCTGGCGTGAAGTTCCTCGTCTCCGTCCCCGCGTCGACCGCGAACCTCGGTTCGGGGTTCGACGCGCTGGGCATGGCGCTCGGCATGTACGACGACGTGGAGGTGGCCGGCGGCGACGGTGTCGACGGCCTCTCGATCACGGTCGACGGTGCCGGATCCGGCGATGTCCCGCTCGACGAGACCCATCTCGTCGTGCGGGCCGTCCGCGCCACCGGCTACACCGGTGGCCTGGCCCTGAGGTGCCGCAACACCATCCCGCACGCACGGGGACTGGGCTCGTCGGCCGCCGCGATCGTGGCGGGCGTCGCAGCCGGATTCACCCTGTTGGGTCGCGAGTTGGACACGGACGCATTGCAAATCGCCGCCGAGTTCGAGGGGCACGCGGACAACGCCGCGGCGTCCCTGTTCGGCGGCGTTGTCGTTGCGTGGTCTGAAGGAGAGCGATACCGCGCCGTGCGGATGGACGCGGACGCACGCGTACGCCCGGTCGTCCTCATCCCGTCGCAGGAGTCGTCCACCAAGACGACGCGCGGCCTGCTTCCGGCCGAAGTACCGCACGCGGACGCCGCGCACGCCGCCGGGCGAGCCGCCCTCGCGGTGCACGCGCTGACCGTCGACCCGACGGTTCTCCTTGCTGCTACTGAGGATCGACTCCACCAGAACTACCGAGAGCCCGCATGGCCGGACACCGTTCGGGTGATCAACGATCTTCGCAAGCTCGGAGTTCCCGCCTGCGTGAGCGGGGCGGGACCCACCGTGATCGCCTTCGGTGATCTTCCGGCCGAGGTCGACACGCACGGCTTCGACGTGCGCAGACTCGACGTCGACTCCTCTGGCGTGCGCGTTCGGCCATTGGACTGACACGCCCGACCCCGGTTGTTGCATGCCGGGGGAGCGGCGTCTACCCTCGGGGGCGATCAGTCACTGCGCGCACGGGCGCCGGTGTCGCGCTCGGACACTCGTTCCGGGTCGCAATCCTTTTGTGTTCCGGCTCTGTGCCGTGCGGGCGGGGCGGACGCGAAAAGGCACCCGATCGCCGTGATCTGAGAAAAGTCCCGTGCTCGAGGGAAGCCGTCGTGCTTCCGTCTTCATCGGACTTGACCGCCGTTCCCCGCTGAAGTGGGAAGGCGGGTCCGCTGGGCCGCGTAGGAGGCGGGGCCTGGTCAGGAAGGACATGTGTGACCAACACCGATTTGCTGAGCAGCGAAGTCGCAGCTGCCGCTGGTTCTGGAGCCGAGGAGAACGCTCTGTCCACCCCATCGAACGGCACGACGCCGCGCCGCCGCGCGGGTCTGTCCGGCATGGTGCTCGCTGAACTGCGCGAGCTCGCCGGCCAAATGGGCATCACCGGAACCGCAGGCCTGCGCAAGGGCGACCTGATCGCGGCCATCAAGGAGAAGCAGGGCTCCGGAGCCCCGGCGAAGGCCGAGAAGGCCGCGAAGGCCGACAAGGTCGCCGCGAAGGCCGAGGCGCCCGCCGAGAAGCCCGCCGCGAAGGTCGAGAAGACCGTCGAGAAGCCTGTTCAGCAGCAGCTCGAGGTAGCGGAGAAGCCCGCCGCCGAGCCCGCCGCGTCCGACGACTCCCGCTCGTCCGAGGACGGGGGGCGCCGCGGAAACCGTCGCCGCCGCTCCGGCCGTGGCGGCGGCAACGCCGAGGGCGAGGGCCAGCCGCAGCAGGAGCAGCAGCAGCGTTCCGAGCGTCCTGAGCGGGGCGAACGCGCCGAGCGTTCCGACCGTGGTGAGCGTTCCGACCGCGGCGAGCGCCAGGACCGCGGTGAGCGCTCCGAGCGTTCGGACCGTGGTGAGCGTTCCGACCGTGGTGAGCGTTCCGACCGTGGTGAGCGCGGCGACCGCAACGAGCGGGGCGGCCGTGACCGCAACCGCGATCGCGGCGAGCGCTCCGACCGCGGTGACCGCGGCGGAGACCGCCAGGGTGGCGGCCAGCCCGACGGTGACGACGACGGTGGTCGTCGTGGCCGCTTCCGCGACCGCCGCAGGCGCGGTGGCCGTGGCGACGAGCAGGGTGGCGGCGGTCGTGTCGACCGTGAGACCGAGGTGCGCGACGACGACGTCCTGCTCCCGGTCGCGGGCATCCTGGACGTGCTGGAGAACTACGCGTTCGTCCGCACCTCCGGCTACCTCGCCGGCTCGAACGACGTCTACGTCTCGCTCTCGCTCGTCCGCAAGTACGGCCTGCGCCGTGGCGACGCCCTCACCGGTGCCGTCCGCCAGCCGCGCGACGGTGAGCAGCAGCGCCAGAAGTTCAACCCGCTGGTCCGCGTCGACAAGATCAACGGCCTGGACCCGGAAGAGGCGCGCAACCGCCCGGACTTCACCAAGCTGACGCCGCTCTACCCGAACGAGCGTCTGCGCCTGGAGACCGAGCCGCACATCCTCACCACCCGTGTCATCGACCTGGTGATGCCGATCGGCAAGGGCCAGCGCGCCCTGATCGTGTCGCCGCCGAAGGCCGGCAAGACCTCGGTGCTGCAGTCGATCGCGAACGCGATCACGACGAACAACCCCGAGTGCCACCTGATGGTCGTCCTGGTGGACGAGCGTCCGGAAGAGGTCACCGACATGCAGCGCTCGGTGAAGGGCGAGGTCATCGCCTCGACCTTCGACCGTCCACCGTCGGACCACACCACGATCTCCGAGCTGGCGATCGAGCGCGCCAAGCGCCTGGTCGAGATGGGCCACGACGTCGTCGTGCTGCTCGACTCGATCACGCGTCTGGGCCGTGCCTACAACCTGGCAGCCCCGGCCTCCGGCCGAATCCTGTCCGGTGGTGTCGACTCGACGGCGCTGTACCCGCCGAAGCGCTTCCTGGGTGCGGCCCGCAACATCGAGGGCGGCGGCTCGCTCACCGTCATCGCGACGGCCCTGGTCGAGACCGGCTCCGCCGGTGACTCGGTGATCTTCGAAGAGTTCAAGGGCACCGGCAACGCCGAGCTCAAGCTCGACCGCAAGATCGCCGACAAGCGCACCTTCCCGGCCGTCGACGTCGACAGCTCCGGCACCCGCAAGGAAGAGCTCCTGCTCTCGCCGGACGAGATGGCCGTCACGCACAAGCTCCGCCGAGTGCTCCACGCCCTCGACGGCCAGCAGGCGATCGACCTCCTGCTGGACCGGCTGCGCAAGTCCCGCACCAACATCGAGTTCCTGATGCAGGTGGCGAAGACGACGCCGGGTGCCGAGCAGGACTGACCCGCGTGAGTTTCACGTGAAAAAGCCCCCGCTGCAGGTCAGCGGGGGCTTTTTCATGTCCTGTCACTCGAATGCCGAACCAACCGCACCCACGCGGCCGGACGTGGAGGTCGTCACCGACACCCAGCGGTCTGCCGGCTCTCGTCGCTCTGCACCAACAACTGGAACACCAGCCCCACCAGCACCGGCATCCCCACCAAGGTCGCGGCCAGAGCGGGAACCTCCACCGCCCCGACCAGCACCCCGAGCACCAGCACCGCGCCCAGGTAGAACCACCGAATCCTGCGCATCCAGGCCCGCCGCCACCGGACCCCGCCGGACACAGCGGCGGCCACAGCCACCCCGGCCCCGGAGACAACGGACGACAACGGCACGGTCGCCCAAGCCCCGGTGAGCAGCCCAACGGCCCCCATCAGCCCGAACACCGCAGCGGCGAACGCGAACGGCAGGACCAGCCACACGCGCTGGTCCATCGGCCGCTCAGAGGTGCAAAACACGCGACACAGTCTGATGGACACCCACCAACAACACAGAGCCGCATCTGGCCGAACGGCCACACCTTGCGCCGAACGGCGTACCAGGGAGGTTAAGTGGCTGTGACGTAAGCCACGACCACCCCAGGGGAACAACCACGTTTTTGCACGTGTTGAACGGTCTGGCAAACTAAATGGTCGAGTCCGGCTCCGGTTCACCCGTTCACCAACTGGGACCCGGCGGCCATCCTTGAAAGGGACAAGATCTTGAAGACTGGCATCCACCCCGAGTACACCGTCACCGAAGTGACCTGTAGCTGCGGCAACGCGTTCACCACGCGCAGCACCACCTCGGCGTCCGAGGTTCGCGTCGAGATGTGCTCCAACTGCCACCCGTTCTACACGGGCAAGCAGCGCATCCTGGACACCGGCGGTCGCGTGGCGCGCTTCGAGGCGCGTTACGGCAAGCGCAACAAGTAGCTGCTTTCACGGCGCCTGACCCGGCCTCACGAGGCCGGGGAGGGCGCCGTCGCCGTTTCCAGGGAATCCCGAACGAAAGCAGGAGACGTGTCGCAGTCGCTGGACAGCTTGCTCGCCGAGTACGACGAGCTGGAGAAGAAGCTCGCCGACCCCTCCGTGCACGCTGACCAGGTGGGAGCGCGCAAGCTCGGCAAGCGGTACGCCGCGCTCGGCCCGATCGTGAAGACGGCCAGGGAGATCGAGCAGGTGAAGAACGACCTCGAGGCGGCCAAGGAGCTCGCGGCCGAGGACCGGTCGTTCCAGGAGGAGGTCGACCAGATCGAGGGGCAGCTCCCCAGGCTGGAGGAGAAGCTCACCGAACTGCTGCTGCCGCGCGACCCGCACGACGGCGACGACGTGCTGCTGGAGATCAAGTCCGGCGAGGGTGGCGAGGAGTCCGCGCTGTTCGCCGGTGACCTGCTGCGCATGTACACGCGGTACGCGGAGCGTCAGGGCTGGAAGGTCGAGATGCTCGACGGCACCGACTCCGACCTCGGCGGGTTCAAGGACGTCACGGTCTCCATCAAGACCAAGAGCGCCGTGCCGGACGGGGTGTGGAGCCGGCTGAAGTGGGAGGGCGGCGTGCACCGCGTGCAGCGCGTGCCCGTCACCGAGTCGCAGGGGCGCATCCACACGTCCGCCGCCGGTGTCCTCGTCTTCCCCGAGACCGAGGAGACCGCCGCCGTCGAGATCGACGAGAAGGACCTGCGGATCGACGTCTACCGCAGCTCGGGCAAGGGCGGCCAGTCGGTCAACACCACCGACTCCGCGGTCCGCATCACGCACCTGCCGACCGGCATCGTCACGTCCTGCCAGAACGAGCGCAGCCAGCTCCAGAACAAGGCCCGCGCCATGCAGGTGCTGCAGAGCCGCCTGATCGCCCTCGCCGAGGAGCAGAAGGCGCAGGAGCAGTCGGACGCGCGGCGCACGCAGATCCGCACGGTCGACCGCAGCGAGCGGGTCCGGACCTACAACTTCCCCGAATCACGCATCTCCGACCACCGGGTTGGGTACAAAGCGCATAACCTGGACCAGGTCCTCGACGGTGACCTGGACGCGGTGGTCGACGCACTGGCCGCCGCCGACCGGGCAGAACGGCTCGCAGGCGGGTAATCCGACGTGAGAGGGGCGCGTTGTGGCCGAGATCCTGGTGAATCCGCAGACAGCGCCCCTCGACCACCCGGTCGACGTGGTCGTCGCCGGGCTGAAACCCGGGCAGTCGATCACCGTGCAGCTCTCCACGGGTGATCGTTCCTCTCATGCCGAGTTCGACGCCGACGACCGTGGTGTCGTCGATCTGACGAGGCACGCACCGACCGATGGCAGCTATCGCGGCGTCGATCCGATGGGCCTCTTCTGGTCGTTGGAACGCACGGGCGGCAAGGCCGGCCCCACGGTGATCTCCGTGGAGGGCGTGGGAGACCGCGTGCTCGAGCGGCAGAAGGTCCCCGAGGGCGTCGAACGGCTCGAAGTCCGAGAGCACGGACTGGTGGGCACCCTCTTCGCCCCTGAGGACGACGGAGGCGAGCTGCCGGGCGTCATCGTGCTCAGCGGGTCCGAGGGCGGTCTCCACGAGACCGACGCGGCGCTGCTGGCCGCGCACGGGTTCGTCACGTTCGCCCTCGGCTACTTCGGCCTCAAGGGCCTGCCCGAGCACCTCGTCGACGTGCCACTGGAGTACTTCGGCAAGGCCATCGACTACCTGAGTGATCGCGCAGGGGAGATCGGCGTCGTCGGCGGGTCGCGCGGCGGTGAGCTGGCGCTGCTGATCGGCGCCACGTTCCCCCAGGTCAGTGCGGTCGTGAGCGTGGTCGGCAGCGGTGTGGTCACTCAGGGCATCGGCCCCGGCGGCAACCTGCTGCAGAAGCTCTCGTACGAGGCCGCGTCGTGGACGCTCAAGGGCGAGCCGCTGCCGTACCTGCCCTACGAGATCGGCGACGAGCTGCGGTCCAGGATGGTCAACGGCGAACCGGTGCCGTTGAAGCTCGCGTTCAGCACCGAGGACGGCATCCCCGAGGACACCGAGATCGCCGTCGAACGGATCGCCGGGGGTGTGTTGCTCATCTCGTCCGGACAGGACGACGGATGGCCCAGCACCGAGCTCAGCGACGTCGCGATGCGGCGGCTGAAGGACCACGAGCACCCGTTCCCGCACGAGCACGTCGTGTATCCCGAGGCAGGACACCTGATCGCGGGCCCGCCGCACCGGCCGGCCACCGACGTGACCTATCCGGGGCCCGGTGTCACCTTCTCGGGTGGTGGTACGCCGCAGGCCACCGCGCACGCGCGCGCGAACGCCTGGAAACGGACGGTTGAGTTCTTGCGGGAGCAGCTCGGGAGCTAGGTTGTGTGCTTATGAGCGCACACTTTGATGTCGTCGTCGTGGGTGCGGGTCCGGGCGGCTACGTCGCCGCGATCCGTGCGGCTCAGCTCGGGCTGAAGACCGCCATCGTGGAGGAGAAGTACTGGGGCGGTGTCTGCCTTAACGTGGGCTGCATCCCGTCGAAGGCACTCCTTCGCAACGCTGAGCTGGCGCACATCTTCACGCACGAGCAGAAGACGTTCGGCATCAAGGTCGACGGCACCGTCAGCTTCGACTACAGCGCGGCGTGGCAGCGCAGCCGCAAGGTCGCGGACGGGCGCGTCAAGGGCGTGCACTTCCTGATGAAGAAGAACGGCATCACCGAGTACAACGGGTGGGCCAACTTCACCGACGACCACACGCTGACGGTCGGGGACGAGACCATCACCTTCGGCCACGCGATCATCGCCGTGGGCGCCACGACCCGGATGCTGCCGAACACGCAGAAGTCCGACCGCGTCGTGACGTACGAAGAGCAGATCATGACCGAGGACCTGCCCGAGTCGATCGTCATCGCCGGCGCGGGCGCGATCGGCGTCGAGTTCGCCTACGTCATGCACAACTACGGCGTGAAGGTGACCATCGTCGAGTTCCTCGACCGGATGGTGCCGCTCGAGGACGAAGAGGTGTCCGCCGAGCTGCTCAAGCGCTACAAGAAGCTGGGCGTCGACGTGCGCGTCGGCACGCGCGTCGAGTCGATCGACGAGTCGGGCCCGAAGGTCCGCGTCACCGTCTCGAAGAACGGCGCCGAAGAGGTCATCGAGACCGACAAGGTCATGCAGGCCATCGGTTTCGTGCCGCGCGTCGAGGGCTACGGCCTCGAGAACACCGGCGTGAAGCTCACCGACCGCGGTGCGATCGACATCGACGGCCGCGGCCGCACGTCCGTGCCGCACATCTTCGCGATCGGCGACGTCACGGCGAAGCTGATGCTCGCGCACACCGCCGAGTCCATGGGCATCATCGCCTCGGAGACCATCGCGGGCGCCGAGACCATGGAGCTCGACTACGTGATGATCCCGCGGGCGACGTTCTGCCAGCCGCAGATCGCCTCGTTCGGCTACACGGAGAAGCAGGCGCGCGAGAAGGGCTACGACGTCCAGGTCGCGAAGTTCCCGTTCACGGCGAACGGCAAGGCCCACGGTCTCGCGGAGCCCGGCGGCTTCGTGAAGCTGATCAGCGACGGCAAGCACGGCGAGCTGCTCGGCGGCCACATCATCGGCCCCGAGGCGACCGAGCTCCTGCCCGAGCTCACGCTGGCGCAGCAGTGGGATCTCACGGTCCACGAGGTCGCGCGCAACGTCCACGCGCACCCGACGCTGTCCGAGGCGGTCAAGGAAGCGGTGCACGGCCTGGCCGGGCACATGATCAACTTCTGAGATAGCTTCTTTCCGATGTCTTCGATGATGAACCGGCAGCCGCTCCGCCTCGCCGTCTCCGAGGCGGCCAAGATCCTCGCCGAGGCGGGCGTGGACAGTCCGCGCGTCGACGCGGAGTACCTGGCCGCGCACGTGCTCGGCGTCGAGCGCGGGCGGCTGCCGCTCATCCCGCTGGTCGATCCGTCCGTGATCGACCAGCTGCACAAGCTGGTCCGCGTCCGCGCCTCGCGGATCCCGTTGCAGCACATCCTCGGCTGGGCGCCGATGGGCGCCATCTCCGTCGAGGTCGGGCCCGGGGTGTTCGTGCCGCGGCCCGAGACCGAGCTGCTGATGGAGTGGGGCCTGAAGGCGCTGGCGGGGGTGTCCTCGCCGGTGGTCGTGGACCTCTGCACGGGAACGGGCGCGCTGGCGTTGTCGATCGCGGCCGCCCGGCCCGACGCGGTGGTGCACGCGGTGGAGATCGATCCGCAGGCGCTGTCGTGGACGCGCCGCAACGCCGACGCGCGGGTGGCCGCCGGGGACACGCCGATCCGGCTGCACTTCGGTGACGCCACCGACCCGTCGCTGCTGTCCGACCTGGACGGCCAGGTGGATCTCGTGGTGTGCAATCCGCCTTACGTGCCAGAGGGAACCCCGGTGCAGCCCGAGGTCGGCGAGCACGATCCGCACCACGCGGTGTTCTCGGGCGAGGACGGGCTGGACGTGATCCGGCACGTCGTGTGGGCGGCGGCGCGGTGGCTGAAGCCCGGTGGGTCCGTCGGCATCGAGCACGACGACACGCAGGGGGAGTCCGTGCCGGCGCTGCTGGCCGCGCGCCGGTCGCTCACGGACGCCGTCGATCATCTGGACCTGGCGGGACGGCCGCGGTTCGCGACCGCCCGCAAGGTCGGCTGAGCTCCTAGAACAGCGCGTCGAAGGCCTTCGACAGGTCCTTCATCTGCTCGCCGAGGCCGCGGTCGGCCAGCTTGTCCATCAGGTGTTCCGCGACGTCCTTGCTGGGCTGGGGTTTGCGGGCTTCGGCGCGGAGGTCGTCCACCACCTCGATCGTGGACGTGGCGGCCTGGGCCACGTTCAGGTCCTCGCGCAGCTCGTCGAGCAGCCGCAGCACGGAGCTCACGTCCTTGATGTGTCCGATGTGGACGTCCCCGGTCCTGGCGCGCCCGCTGGTGCCGACGTTGCTGCCGATGACCGGTCCCTGGATCTCGAAGTTGCGTTCGTTCATGAGCTTCCCTTGACGCTCGTCTTCCCCGTGCGTGCCTTGCCGGACGTGCCGATGTTGCTGGAGATCACCGGGCCGGTGATGTGCACGTTGTTGCTCGTCACCTGCATGGCCTGTTCCATGAACTCGGTGACCGAGATGCCCTTGCTCTCCAGGAACTCGCCGAGCGTGCGCAGCAGCCGTGACTCCAGCACCTTGATGTAGCGCTCGACGTCGGTGAGCTGGAAGTAGTTGTCGACCTCGCTCCTGCTCGCGAGCTCGCGGAGGCTGTTGCTGGCGCCGTAGCGTTCCGCGACGTAGGTGCCTTCCGCCTGGGGGATGGGGGTCATCCAGCCGACCGCCGTCGCGAACCGCTTCGGGATGGAGGCGGGGAACCTCAGCAGGTCCACGATCGCGTCGACGAACGGGCGCAGCGACTGCTCCGGCAGCACGTCGATCTTCCGGTGCTCGGCGTGGATCGGGTGCAGGATGCAGGGGGTCCACTCGACGTAGAGCATCTCGTCGTCGAGCCCGAACGTCAGGTACGCCGAGACGACCACGTCGCGGTCCCACGTCTCGACCTGGAACGAGCGGAAGTAGCGCATCCACTCCATCGGCCTGGCGATCAGATCGTCCACAACGGACCGGGCGACCGCTTCCTCGGGTGAATGGTCCTTGTCGGGCAACACGATCCGGGCTTCGTCGTCGTCGATGTGGTCGATCAGCTCGACCGAGGAGATGACGACCCGGTCGCCGGTCTTCAAGCCGCGCAGCCGGTGCGCCGGTGAGAGCGACGGCGAACGACCGGTCTTGACCAGCTCGGCCGTGATGCGTTCGTAGAGTTCCGGAAGGGCGAACCCGGGCAGCGGCGCGCCGGTCTTCTCCTCGGCGGGCTTGAGGGGCAGCGCCATGGACCACGGTTCGAACATCGTGCCGGAGCCGACGAACGGGCGGTAACCGTGGTAGACGATCACCTGCGCCTCGCCCGGATCCTCAGGCTCGTCGTTCTCCTCGATCGGGTACAGCCCGAGCGCTGCGGCGTAGCTCGAGTGCCCAAGCCCCCTGAACGCCCATTCGTTGCGCCACAGCTCCCGCTCGCCCCGGCTGGTGCGGAACCCGGCGCGCCGGAAGCTCTTCGTCACCAGCAACCAGGTCACGACCCGGTCGGCGAACAGCACCGCGAAGATCAGCACGATCGCGATGATCAAGATCGCGACCCCGGCGCCGCTGCTGTCCTCCACGCAGTCCTCGTACCTGGGCCTGCAGTACCTGCTGGAGTAGCTGCTGCTGGCGTCGAGCTCTTCGATGAACTTGAACAGCACGAAGAAGAGCGCGATCGCGCTGGCGATCGAGCCGAGCACGGCCGGCCCGCGCCGCACGACCCGCCGCGGACGAGTGAACGCCATCCGCGCCCCGGTCCCGAGCGCCGCGATCGAGGCGACCACCAGCCAGCCGACGAGCAGCGTCCCGCTCGCGGCGAACAGCGTCACCACCGCCAGCACCAGCAACACCGCGTCGCGAACCTTCCGCCGCGTGCGCGCCGCCACCGCCTCCCGCAACACCGCGCCGGAGTTGACGCCGGGCGAACGAGGAATCGACCGAGTGGCCTCCACGAGGTACTCGCGAATGGCGGAATCCGCGAACTCCTCGTCGCGGTGAGCGGCTCCGCAGAGGAAGCGGGTCGTGTCGTCGCGCAACCGGGGAGAATCCTTTCCCTTCGTCGGCGCGGGAGTTGACATCGTCCTGTCTACTTTCTGTCATTGAATCGAGCACTCTGTGTTTGTGCTGGTCAGGGGCATGATGAGACAAACGAACAACACTCAATTGGTCGTTCTGCTGGCACGATAGTCGTTCCTGATCAGAATTGGGTGCAGGTCGTGGAATTGCCAATTGTCAATGCGCCGAAAGGGGGGCAATTGTCCGCATTGCGGGCGTGTTGCCGAGTGGTGACCGCCACGTGAAGTGGACAAAACCTGGCCAATAACGCGACGTTTAGTCACCTTGAGGCCGAATGGTCGTATGTTCGCGGTGGGGAGGGCACGCGGTCACGCGCTCGAGGAACCGCCGCCTCGCGCGTGACCGCGTGTGCGCCTACTTCCGCTCTGCTGAATAAGCCCGTCCTGTCGGCGACGACGTCCAGTTCGGTGCCGACCTGCTCGACTTTCCCCGACTGCGTCGGGGACAGGGCCAGTTCCCTGTCGCCGCAGCGCAGGTGTGCGCTGAACGAGCCGGAACCCCGTGTGCTCTTGTGCCGCTCGACGCTGTCGACGCAGCAGTGCACGGTCTCGCCGAACGCGGTGAGCCAGAGGGAGTGCCCGCCGATGCTCGCGGGGAAGAAGCCGGCGACGAAGAGCGCGACGGCAGGCATGGGATGACGAGTCCCAGCTTCGCGGTGCCGCTCAGGACACCCGTGGCCGTCGGCACGGCGATGCTGACGGCCGCGAGCAGGAGCTTCTTCGGCTATAACGGCGGCCTGACAGTGGTCATTCGTCCAACGACCCTTGCTGCCGCGAGAAAGTCCGGCCCTCGTTCTCCAGTTCGTCGTACTTCGCCCAGGCCCGCGATCATCTTCTCGGGTTCATCGTTCGCTCGTCATCGCAAGGATCTGACCGAGATGCCGGGCGAGGCCCGTGTTGTCGGCGGGGCTGATCGTGTACCAGCCCTTGCGGGTCTCGACGTTGGAGTAGCGGCCCTGGCGCGTGTCGATCCAGGTGACCGGCGGGAAGTCCCGTTTGGTGCGGCCCTGTCCCTTCTGCACGAGGAAGTGGCCGTTGCCGATGGCGGGCCCGGTCAGCATCTGCTTGGCGAGGCGGACGTCGTCGTTCTCCATCGTGCGGACCGCCTGCCGGAAGCCCTCTTGCTGTGGCTGGGCTTCGAACGCCTGGGCCGGCACGGTGACGAGCTTGCCCGGGCCGGGCCTGCCCAAGGGCATGGCGTTGGCGAGACTGGTGGCGATCTCGTTGGGCTGCAACAGGTTCAACGTGATGCCGGTGTCCTCTTGAGTCACCAGCACCGCGTAACCGCCGCGTGCCACCACGCTGGCGCGCACCAGCTTCTGCTGGTTCATGTCCGGGATGCAGAGTGCGACGACGCGGAGATCGGGGCGCGCCAACAGGTTCAACGCGTCCTCGAGGTCCGGCTCCGGTCGTCCGCGCCGGACCAGCTCGCGACGTTCGAGGTCGGCGTGCACGGCCGCCTTGATGCGGGCGCGCTCGTCGAGCGTCTCGCCGTGCTGGCCGACCTCGAAGGGGTACGGGACGCTCCCCGCCCGCAGGCCCTCCCAGAGGACCTCGAACGCGGGCAGGGAGAGCTGCGCGATCTGCCTCATCCGCCGATCACCGGCGGCGCGACCATGCGATCGTCGTCGAAGAACTCGTCGGACGGCACGAGGTAGTTGGACTTGTGCTCCTTGTCCTCCTCGCCACCCTTGCCGGCACCGGCGCCACCCCCGGCGCCCATGCCACCGGCAGCACCGGCGGCCCCGCGACCGGCGGCACCCGCACCAGCGGCGACGCCACCACCAGGACCTCCGGCAACACCCGCGCTACCGCCAGGCGTGGCGGGCCCGAAGCTGCCCATGCCACGACCCGAACCGCCCACGCCGGCCATGCCGCCGGGGCCCATGCCGCGGCCACCCGCACCGCCACCGCCTGGACCACCACCGCCGGGACCGCCGCGTCCGCCACCGGGTCCGCCGGGACCGCCACCGCCGGGCCTGCCGGTCTGGCCGCCACCGGGCGGTCGCATGCCGGGAGGGAGCATCCCCGGCGGCAGCGTGCCGGGAGGGCCGACGGGCGGCCGAATCGGGCCACCGGGCGGGGTGTTCGGCGGGTTGCCGGGGTTGGTGAGGCCCGGAGCCACCCACGAGGGGTTCGTCGTGTTGTTGCCGAGGTTCGGCGACGGGATGCCCGGCATGCCCGTGTTGGTGGACCGCGGCGTGAACGTGCTGGAGTTGCTCAGGCTCTGCGAGTGCGTGGTGCTGCTCGTCTGCGTGACGCCCTGGTCCTGCGTGACCTGCGGGGTGGACTCCATGGCGGGCATGGACATCGCGGCGGCCATCATCGTGCTGTCCCGCGTCTGCATGACCTGGACGGCTTCGGCCTTGGCCTCTTGCTGCGCGCTGTGCTGCGCCATCATCTCGAAGGGCGCGCCGACCATGGCCGGCGGGAAGATGACCGCCGGGACCGCGAACTTCTTGAGCGTGTCCATGGGGCTGAACTTGACCGGCTCGGGCATGCTGCGATTCGCCTGCACGGCCGCATCTCGTTGCTGCTCGATGGCGTCCGAGGTGCGCGTGAAGCCTTCGCCGGTCTGGTCCGCGAACGTGCCGATCTTGGTCAGTGCCTGCCGGACACCGTCCGCCGCCCGTCCCGTCCACGCGCTCTGCGAACCGTTGACCAGGATGTCGAAGTCGGTCGCCAGTTCCTTGAACGTGGTGCCGAACGCCCTCCACACATCGGCGGTCGCGCTCGCGGTGTCAGGGGCGTAGTTCTGGGTGACCAGGCCCTTCATGTGTTCGTGCTGCTGGCCTGGGTAGTTGTCGTTCGGCGTCGGAACAGCGGCCTTGACGGGCGCCATGAGATTCCCCCCTCGGGCGTTGTTACGGCAGCTTCGCTGCGATCAGGTCGGCGGCTTTCGACGCGCGTTCGCACGCGGCCGCGGTGTCGCCGGACGCGACCTTCACGGTCCCGATGACCGCGACGGACGACGTGTCACTGGCGGCGATCACGACGGCACACGTGTCCTTGGAGCCGTCCTGAGCCTCCGCCTTGGTCGCCGTGAACCGGCCGACCTTGACGTCGGAGACCTTGTCGCCCTGGATGTTCAGGTCCCTCACGCTCGTGTCGGCGAAGATGCCCGCGTTCAGGCCGCCCCCTCCGGGGATGGTCCAGTCGCACGTGTTCGAGGCGCCGACCTTGGACTCCTCGCCGGGGAGCTTGAAGCCGAATCCGGATGCTTCGGAATCGGTCAGCAGGTCGCAGGGCTTGAGCGACTTCAGACCGGACGACGCGTTGCCGTTGCTCGTCGGCGTGCTGCCCCCTGTGGTGGGCGCCGGAGTGGCCTCGCCCTTCGTGCCGGTGCAGCCCGCGGTGAGCGCGGCGAGTCCGATCAGGGTGGCGATGAGGATGCGTTTCATGACTTCCCGTTGATTTTCTCGAGCGAGTCGGAAGCTGCCTGGTCCACGTTCTCGTAGGACGCGCGGCTCTTGTCGATCTGCGTCTTCAGCGACTCGATCGCCCGCGCGACGTCCTCGATCTGCTTGATCGCAGCAGTGCCGAAGTCCGTGTTGGACTTGGCGATGTTCTCGGCGTACCCGCCTCCGAGCTTCATCTGAAGGCTGAGGTTGGCCCGCTTGCGCAGGATCTTCTCGACCTCGTCCTGCATCGCGGTGAGCTTCTTGATCATCGCGTCGACCAGCTGCGGGTCGACGGAGAGTTGCTGGGTCTCGACGGCGACCGCGACCGCCTTGCCGGCGTCCATGATGGCGTTCAGGCCGCCGCTGAAGATGCTGTCCCAAGCGCCCCCGGACGCCTTGTCGGCGAAACCGCCGACCTTGCCGCTCGTCACCACTTCTTCAGACATCGAAGCTCGACCTCCCCCATTGCGCTCTGTGGTCGACCCATGACCTTACAGTTGCGCGTCCGTTTGGGGGATGCGTTGAACTACTTAACCCGTTTGAGCTGAAACCTTGCCTGGTCGGAGGGCCTGCGGGTGCGTCAAGTGAGAACGTGGACGCGGGTCTGCGGCGGTGGGAGAGCGGGCCTTGCGTCACCCGGTCGGGAAGGCTGGCTAGGCTCACCGAGGTGAGCACGGTCTACGACTGCAGCGAACCTGGCAACCGGGCGGCGGGACTTGCCGCCGCCGCCGGTGCGGTGCGGAGCGGACGCCTCGTCGTCCTGCCCACCGACACCGTCTACGGGATCGGCTGCGACGCGTTCGACGCTGAAGCCGTCCGGAGTCTTCTCGACGCCAAGGGACGCGGGCCCGACATGCCCGTGCCCGTGCTCGTCGGGTCCTGGACCACCATCGACGGGCTGGTTCTCAGCGTGCCCCGGCAGGCGCGGGCCCTCATCGAGGCCTTCTGGCCCGGTGGGTTGAGCATCGTGCTGCCGCACGCGCCGAGTCTCGCGTGGGATCTGGGGCAGACGCGCGGAACCGTCATGTTGCGCATGCCGTTGCATCCGGTTGCGCTGGAACTGCTTCGCGACGTCGGGCCGATGGCCGTGTCGAGTGCGAACAGGACCGGGCATGCTCCCGCGGCCAGTGCGCAGGAGGCTCGTGACCAGCTCGGGGACGCGGTGCCCGTGTACCTCGACGGCGGGCTGAGCGGCGAGAACGTCGCCTCGACCATCGTCGACCTCACCGGGCCCGACGCGCTGATCCTGCGCGAAGGTGCGGTCACCAAGGAAGACGTCAACGAGGTTCTCGGCATCGAGGTCGAGGTCGCGCGGTAGTGCGCGGCTGCCACAATTGATCATGGTCGCCGCGAGTACCGTGGTGAGCACCCCGAACACCCCCGATTGATTGGTAGGCCCGTGGGGCCCGCATCCTCGTTCGTCCTTCCCGTGCGCGAGTACCTGCTCGTCGCGTTGATCGCTGCCGTGGTGACGTTCCTGCTCGTGGGCCTGGTGCGCGCCATGGCTTTCCGGCTCGGGGCGGTGGCCTACCCGCGGCAACGAGACGTGCACGTGCAGCCGATGCCGCGCATGGGTGGTGTCGCCATCTACGGCGGTGTGCTCGCCGGCATGTTCGTGGCGCACCAGTTGCCGGTGCTGCGGGCGGCGTTCGACTTCTCCAACGACCCGTGGGGCGTCATCGTCGCGGGCGGCGTCATCGTGCTCGTGGGCGCGATCGACGACAGGTTCGAGCTCGACTCGCTCACCAAGCTCGCGGGCCAGGTCACCGCGGCGGGCATCCTCGTGTTGTTCGGTCTGCAGTGGATGATCGCGTGGGTGCCGTGGGACGGCGGCGCGACCATCTCGCTCGACCAGAACCAGGGCGCGCTCCTGACCGTGCTGCTCGCGGTCACGATGATCAACGCGATGAACTTCGTCGACGGCCTCGACGGGCTCGCCGCCGGCATCGGCCTCATCGCCGCCGCCGCGACGGCCGCGTTCTCGATCGGCCTGCTCGTCGAACGGCAGGGCGCCGTCGAGGCCTACCCGCCGGCGCTGATCGCCGCCGTGCTGGCCGGTGCGTGCCTCGGGTTCCTGCCGCACAACTTCAACCCCGCGCGCATCTTCATGGGCGACTCGGGCTCCATGCTCATCGGCCTCATGCTCGCCGCCGCCACTACCAGCGCGTCCGGCAAGATCAACCAGGCCACCGGCAGCGCCGCCGACCTGCTCGGTCTGCTCTCGCCGCTGATCGTGGTCGCCGCGGTGCTGTTCGTGCCGCTGCTCGACCTGCTGATGGCGATCATCCGCCGCACCAGACGCGGCGAGAGCCCGTTCTCCCCGGACAAGATGCACCTGCACCACCGGCTGCTGGAGATCGGGCACTCACAACGCCGCGCCGTGCTGCTCATCTACTTGTGGGCCGGTGTGCTGGCGTTCGGTGCCGTGGCGCTCACGCTGTTCGACCCCATCATCGTGGCCACGTGCTTCGTCATCGGATTGATCGTGACGTTCGTGGTCTCGGTCATTCCCAGGCTGCGGGACGCGCGAAAGTCCTGACGAAACAGGCCATCTTGTTTGGGGCCGCTTAACCGCCGTTAACGAGGGCTGCCTGCAGAGCCGGTCGTGCGAGTTCCTACACTTCGGGACATGAGCGACGCGGACAAGGCCGTCACGCACGAGCTGACCGTCCAGCGACTCGCCGGGGAAATGTTCCGAGAGGCCGCGTGGGCCGCACTCGGCACGTTTGTCCTCGGCGTCGTCGTGTCAACTGTGATCTGGGGGACCGCTGGTCTCTTCGGATCATTGATCGGTGGTGCCATCGCCATCGGTTCGAGCCTTGGCACGCTGTTCTTGATGCGCAAGACCGCGGCACTCGATCCGATGTTCGTGATGGTCGCCGCACTCGGCGGATTCATGGGCAAGTTGATCGTGCTGCTACTCGCCGTGATCCTGCTGCGCAACCAGTCGTGGCTCGAACCCAAGGCGCTGGGAATCACCCTGGTGGCGACGGTGCTCGTGACGTCGTTCCTGGAGGCCAGAGCCTCCAAGCGGAGCCGTAGTCAGATGGTGGTCCCCGCCTCCGAAGGCGCCTAGACCTGCTGATATGGTCCGCGTGACCAGGGACACCCGATAGCAGGGGTGCCTCTGGTAGTCGCTTGCGAACCGTAAGGTACGTTAAGTCCAGATCGTGACGATTCCCCCGGCGGAGTGAACGCCGGCCGGGAGAACCGGAAGGAACACAGTGACCAAGTTGCTGGCTTCGGGGAGTGAGTTCGTCGCTCCCGGTGTGAAGGACTTCTTCCTCCCGCCGATCTTCGGCTCGGTCACGAAGCCGATGGTCCTGCTGGTGCTGTCGATCTTGATCATCGGCGCCTTCTTCATTGCGGCCACCCGCAACCTGAAGGTCGTTCCCGGCAAGTTCCAGTTCGCCGCCGAGTCGCTTTACGACTTCGGGCGCAACAACATCGCCCGGGAGCAGATCGGTGCGAAGGACTTCAAGCCCTTCGTCCCGCTGATCCTCACGATCTTCACCTTCATCCTGGTGAACAACCTGTTCGGGCTCATCCCGCTCGTGCAGTTCCCCACGATGTCCCACATCGGCTTCCCGCTCGCCGTTTCGTTGTTCGTCGTTTACCCGGTGTACCACTTCGTCGGGTTCAAGCGGCACGGTTTCGTGGGTTACTTGAAGCACCAGACGGTTCCGCCGGGCGCACCGTGGTTCGTGCTCCCGCTGCTGATCCCGATCGAGTTCTTCCAGAAGTTCATCCTGAACCCGCTCACGCTGGCGATCCGAGTTTTCGCTGCCATGTTCGCGGGTCACCTCCTGCTGCTGGTCTTCACCCTGGCCGGTGAGTTCCTGCTGCTCAATGGCGGGATCACCGTCATCGTGGCGCCGGTGTCCTTCGCCTTCGCCATCGCGCTGACCTTCCTGGAGGCACTGATCATGTGCCTGCAGGCCTACATCTTCGCGCTGCTGTCTGCCAGCTACATCGGCATGGCGCTGGCAGAAGAGCACTGAGAAACAGCACAAAGCCTCCGATCCGCGAACTCTCGCGGACCGAGTTGGAAAGGGAACAGCAACAGTGAGCGCTCTCCAGATTGCCCAGGACGCCGGCTCCATCAACCCGGGTCTCGCGGCCATCGGTTACGGTCTCGCGGCCATCGGCCCCGGCATCGGCGTGGGTCTGATCTTCTCCTCGGTCATCAGCGGCACCGCCCGCCAGCCCGAGGCCCGCGGCGTTCTGCTCGGTCTCGCGTGGACCACCTTCGCCATCGTCGAGGTCCTCGCGCTGATCGGCTTCGTCGTGTACTTCATCGCGACTGCCTGACCGAATCCAGATCGCGTTAGGAGAAACCGTGATGGACACCCTCATCCTGGCGGCGGAGGGTCCGGTCAACCCGGTCATTCCGCACACCTCGGAGATCATCCTCGGTCTCGTCGCGTTCCTGCTCCTCTTCTTCGTCATCAAGAAGTTCGTGTCACCGCGCTTCGAGGCGCTGTACGCGGAGCGGACGGCCAAGATCGAGGGTGGCATCGAGAAGGCGGAGCAGGCTCAGGCCGACGCTCAGCGCGCGCTCGAGCAGTACAAGGAGCAGCTGGCCGAGGCTCGCGCCGAGGCCGCGCGCATCCGCGACGACGCACGGGCCGAAGGCCTGCAGATCGTCGAGGAGCTGCGTGAGCAGGCGCAGGCCGAGTCCGCGCGCATCGTCGCGCAGGGCCAGCACCAGCTGGACGCCCAGCGCGCCCAGATCGTCGCGGAGCTGCGCGCCGATCTCGGCCGCACTGCCGTCGAGCTGGCGAGCAAGGTCGTGGGCGAGTCCCTCGAGGACGACTCCCGTCGCCGTGGCACCGTCGACCGCTTCCTCAACGAGCTGGACGCCGTCGCGGCGCCCGCGAGCAAGTAGAGGCTGCCGATGACGTTGCATGCCGCAAGTCGTGAAGCTCTGGCAGCCGCGGAACTGCGGCTGCTGGAGCTGGCCGACGCCACCACGTCGACGGACGACCTCGCCACGCTCGGCGAGGAGCTCTTCGCCGTGCTCGGCCTGCTCATCCAGCAGCGGACGCTGCGCGGCTCGCTCGCCGACGCCTCGTCCGAGGCGGCCGGTCGCGAGCAGCTGGCCCGTGGCCTGTTCTCGGGCAAGGTGAGCGACGCGACCCTGCAGATCCTGGTCGCCGTCGTGACCGCGCGCTGGTCCAGCCCGCGCGAGCTCGTCGACGGTGTCGAGTCGCTCGCCCGCACCACGCTGCTGGTGCGTGCCGAGCGCGACGGTCAGCTCGACTCGACCGAGGACGAGCTGTTCCGGCTCGGCCGCATCGTGGCTGGTTCGAACGAGCTCGAGCTGTTGCTGGCGGACCCCGCCGGTGACGCCTCCGGCAAGGTCGCGCTGGTCGACTCCCTGATCGAGGGGAAGGTCAGCCCGGTCACCAAGACGCTGGTGGACCAGCTGGTGCGCCACCCCCGCGGAGTGCGCGTGGCGGACGGGCTCTCCGAGCTCGCCGACCTGGCGGCCAAGCGCCGTCAGCGTTCCGTCGCGCACGTGAAGTCCGCGGTGGAGCTGACCGCCGAGCAGGTCGACCGCTTGACCGCGACGCTGACCACGATCTACTCGCGCCCGATCGCTCTGCACGTGGAGGTCGACCCCTCGCTGGGTGGCGGCCTCTCGATCAAGATCGGCGACGAGATCATCGACGGAAGCATCGCCGGCCGGTTGGCGGCACTGCGCCGCAATCTCGCCAGCTAGCCCCCGAGCCCTTTCCCAAGAACGAAGAAGTGAGAGCAGGAACGACATGGCGGAGCTGACGATCTCGTCGGACGAGATCCGCAGTGCGATCGAGAAGTACGTCTCGAGCTACTCCCCGGAGGTCAGCCGGGAAGAGGTCGGTACCGTCTCCGAGACCTACGACGGCATCGCCATCGTCGAGGGCCTTCCGGGCACGATGACCAACGAGCTGCTCGAGTTCCCCGGTGGCGTCCTCGGCGTCGCCCTGAACCTCGAGGTCCGCAACATCGGTGCGGTCATCCTCGGTGACTACGACAAGATCGAAGAGGGCCAGGAAGTCCGCCGGACGGGCAAGGTCCTCTCCGTGCCGGTCGGCGACGGCTTCCTCGGTCGCGTCGTCAACCCGCTCGGCGAGCCGATCGACGGCCTCGGCGACATCGTCGCGGACGACACCCGCGCCCTGGAGCTGCAGGCCGCCTCCGTGCTGCAGCGCCAGCCGGTGTCGGAGCCGATGCAGACCGGCATCAAGGCCATCGACGCGATGACCCCGATCGGCCGCGGCCAGCGCCAGCTGATCATCGGCGACCGCAAGACCGGCAAGACCGCGGTCTGCATCGACACGATCATCAACCAGAAGAAGGCCTGGGAGTCGGGCGACCCCAAGCAGCAGGTCCGCTGCGTGTACGTCGCCATCGGCCAGAAGGGCTCCACCATCGCGGGCGTCAAGACCGCGCTGGAGGAGGCGGGCGCGCTCGAGTACACGACGATCGTCGCCTCCCCCGCTTCTGACTCCGCCGGCTTCAAGTGGCTCGCGCCGTACACCGGTTCGTCCATCGGCCAGCACTGGATGTACCAGGGCAAGCACGTCCTGATCATCTTCGACGACCTGACCAAGCAGGCCGAGGCGTACCGCGCGATCTCGCTGCTGCTGCGTCGCCCGCCGGGCCGCGAGGCCTACCCCGGCGACGTCTTCTACTTGCACTCGCGTCTCCTCGAGCGTTGCGCGAAGCTGTCGGACGAGATGGGCGGCGGCTCGATGACGGGTCTCCCGATCATCGAGACCAAGGCGAACGACGTGTCGGCGTACATCCCGACCAACGTCATCTCGATCACCGACGGTCAGTGCTTCCTCGAGTCCGACCTGTTCAACGCCGGTGTCCGCCCGGCCGTCAACGTGGGTATCTCGGTCTCCCGCGTCGGTGGTGCCGCGCAGATCAAGGCGATGAAGTCGGTCGCGGGCTCGCTGCGTCTCGACCTGTCGCAGTTCCGCGAGCTGGAGGCCTTCTCCGCGTTCGCGTCCGACCTCGACGCCGCGTCGCGCGCCCAGCTGGACCGCGGTGCCCGTCTGGTCGAGCTGCTCAAGCAGGGCCAGTACTCCCCGGTCCCCGTCGAGGAGCAGGTCGTCGAGATCTACGCCGCGACCAAGGGCCACCTGGACGACGTGCCCGTCGCGGACATCCGCCGCTTCGTAGCGGACTTCAAGGACTCGCTGCGCCGCAACCACTCCGACCTGCTGGCCTCGATCGTCGAGACCAAGCAGTTCGGTGACGACGCCCAGCGTCGCGTGGCCGACGCCGTGACCGAGTTCAAGAAGCAGTTCACCGCAACGGATGGCTCGACCATCGTCAACGAGGCCCCCGAGAAGGCGCTCGACGCCGACAAGGTCGGCCAGGAATCGGTGAAGGTCAACAAGCCCGAGCCGACCAAGAAGTGATCTGAGCCATGGGCGCACAGATTCGGGAGCTCCGCCAACGGATCCGAACGGTCAACTCGACCAAGAAGATCACGAAGGCCTACGAGCTCATCGCGACGTCTCGCCTCGCGAAGGCGCAGACCAGGGTCGCGGCCTCCCGGCCGTACGCGGAAGAGATCACTAACGTGCTCTCCGCGTTGGCCGAGGCCTCGGCGAACCTCGACCACCCGCTGCTGACGGAGCGCACGAACCCGAAGCGCGCCGCGGTGCTGGTGATCACGAGCGACAAGGGCATGTGCGGCGGTTACAACGCCAACGTGCTCAAGGCCGCCGAGCAGCTGCTGCAGCTGCTCCGGTCCGAGGGCAAGGAGCCGGTGCTGTACGTGACCGGCCGCAAGGGCCAGGGCTACTACCAGTTCCGCCGCCGCGAGGTCACGGGCGCGTGGAGCGGGTTCTCGCAGACCCCGCACTACGTGAACGCGGTCGAAGCCGGTGACGCGGTGGTGGAGGCGTTCCTGGAGGGCACGGAGAACGGCGCGCAGGGCGTGGACGAGATCCACGTCGTGTACACCGAGTTCAAGTCCATGCTGGTCCAGACGCCGGCCGCCAGGCGGATCGCGCCGATGGACGTCGAGTACACCGGCGAGACCCCCAAGGGTCCGCGTGCGGTGTACGACTTCGAGCCCAGTGCGGAGACGCTGCTGGGCGCGATGTTGCCCAAGTACGTCAAGACTCGCCTGTTCTCCGCCATGCTCGAGGCGGCGGCTTCGGAGTCGGCTGCCCGTCGTACGGCCATGAAGGCCGCGACGGACAACGCGACGGAGCTGGTCCGGAACCTCAGCCGGGCGGCGAACTCGGCCCGTCAGGCCCAGATCACCCAGGAGATCAGCGAGATCGTCGGTGGCGCTGCCGCGCTTACCGGTGGCGCAGGAAGTGATGAGTGACATGAGTGCTACTGCCACCACCACCCGCACCGGCCGTGTGGTCCGGGTGATCGGTGCGGTCGTCGACGTGGAGTTCCCGCGCGACGCCGTGCCCGAGCTGTTCAACGCCCTGAACGTGGAGATCACGTTCGAGGCCGTCGCCAAGACGCTGACCCTCGAGGTCGCGCAGCACCTCGGCGACAACCTCGTCCGCACCATCTCGATGCAGCCGACCGACGGTCTGGTCCGCGGCGCGCCCGTGACCGACACCGGCAAGGCCATCTCGGTGCCCGTCGGTGACGTCGTCAAGGGCCACGTGTTCAACGCCCTCGGTGACTGCCTCGACGTGCCCGGCCTCGGCCGCGACGGCGAGCAGTGGGGCATCCACCGCAAGGCTCCGTCGTTCGACCAGCTCGAGGGCAAGACCGAAATCCTCGAGACCGGCGTCAAGGTCATCGACCTGCTCACCCCGTACGTCAAGGGTGGCAAGATCGGCCTGTTCGGCGGTGCGGGTGTCGGCAAGACCGTGCTCATCCAGGAGATGATCACGCGTATTGCCCGCGAGTTCTCCGGTACCTCCGTGTTCGCCGGCGTCGGCGAGCGCACCCGTGAGGGCACCGACCTCCACCTCGAGATGGAAGAGATGGGTGTTCTCCCGGACACCGCTCTCGTCTTCGGTCAGATGGACGAGCCGCCCGGCACGCGTATGCGCGTCGCGCTGTCCGCTCTCACGATGGCGGAGTACTTCCGCGACGTGCAGAACCAGGACGTGCTGCTCTTCATCGACAACATCTTCCGCTTCACCCAGGCCGGTTCCGAGGTGTCGACCCTGCTGGGCCGCATGCCTTCCGCCGTGGGTTACCAGCCCACGCTGGCCGACGAGATGGGTGAGCTCCAGGAGCGCATCACCTCGACGCGCGGTAGGTCGATCACGTCGCTGCAGGCCATCTACGTGCCCGCTGACGACTACACCGACCCCGCCCCGGCGACCACCTTCGCCCACCTGGACGCGACGACGGAGCTTTCCCGTCCGATCTCCCAGAAGGGCATCTACCCGGCCGTCGACCCGCTGTCGTCGTCGTCTCGAATCCTCGAGCCGTCGATCGTCGGCGAGGAGCACTACCGGGTCGCGCAGGAGGTGAAGAGGATCCTGCAGAAGTACAAGGAGCTGCAGGACATCATCGCCATCCTCGGTATGGACGAGCTCTCCGAGGAGGACAAGGTCCTCGTCGGTCGCGCGCGTCGTCTCGAGCGCTTCCTCGGCCAGAACTTCTTCGTCGCGGAGAAGTTCACCGGTCAGAAGGGGTCGTTCGTTCCGATCAAGGAGACGGTCGAGGCTTTCGACCGGGTCTGCAAGGGCGAGTTCGACCACTTCCCGGAGCAGGCGTTCTTCTCCTGCGGCGGGTTGGACGACGTCGAGGCCAACGCCAAGAAGCTTGCTGGTAACTGAGCTTCTGTTTGAACTCTTGGGCCGTCTCTCCATTGTGGAGGGGCGGCCCTTTGGGTTTGTTTGGGGGGCTGTGGGGCTGTCGCGTGGTGCTGTTGCGTGCGGACTGTTCCTGTTCCAGCGGAGGGGGCGCCTTGCTTTGATGGCGAGTCGCCTTGCGTGGGTGGTCCGTCAGGCAGTGACGAATCAAGGGCTGCGATTGGGGCTTGACCTCGAGCCTCTGGCGGGATGCTTGACGGCCGGAAAAGGCCGGGCTGAAAAGCGCCCGGCCGTGCCCGAGAGGGTGGCATCCCGCCCCTCGAGGTAAAGCCCCAATCGCCAGTCGAGGGGCTTACCGCTTTACATGCAGGCAGCAGGTTCGGACGGCTCGCTCCGCATCGCCACTGCTCGGGCTGACCTTGCCCTTTGGCTCGTGCGGGCTCGCTTCGCATCGCCACTGTTGGCTGGCCTGGCCCTTTGCTCGTTCTGGCTCGCTTCGCATTGCGGCTGTTGGGCTGACCTGGCTCTTTTGCTCATTCGGGCTTGCTTGCGTCGCTGTGTGTGGGTGTTGGTGCGTCATCGGATTTCCGTTCAGTGGAAACCGGGCTCCCGCTTGTCGGGCTCTCGTCGCACCATTCACGGCAGCTCAAGCCAGGTGTCGGGGGCGAGGAGAGTGCTCGTGAACAAGTGGGTGTTGCCGCTCTGCTGGACTGCGGTTCTGCTGGACGGCTTTGACCTCGTGGTGCTCGGCACGGTGATTCCTGTGCTGTTGCAGGAAAAGCTGCTCACCACCGCGTCGGCCAGTGCTGTGTCGACGGCCGGGTTGGTCGGGATGATGCTCGGGGCGTTGGTCATCGGGACCATCACTGACGTCGTTGGGCGTCGCAAGGTGATGATTTTCGCGGTGGCCGGGTTCTCCGTGTTCACATTGGCCTGTGCGTTCGCGCCTGACGCCACGACCTTTGGTGTGCTTCGGTTCCTTGCCGGGCTTGGGCTTGGTGGGTGTCTGCCCACCGCCATCGCTTTGGTCAACGAGGCTCGGCCTCAGCAGGGTGGGCGGGCCACCACGCTCATCATGACTGGGTACCACGTCGGTGCTGTCATCACGGCGTTGCTGGGGATCGTGCTCATCCCCCAGCTGGGGTGGCGGTCTCTGTTCGTGGTGGGGGCGTTGCCCGCGTTGGTGTTGATTCCCTTGATGGTCAAGCACTTGCCGGAGACCGTGGTGCGGCGGGCTCCCGCGTTGGAGGCTGTCGGGTCGTTGTTCCGGCCTGGGCTTCGGCGGGCGACTGTGGCGTTCTGGGTCGCCTCGTTCATGGGGCTGTTGCTCGTGTACGGGTTGAACACCTGGTTGCCGCAGATCATGCGCAGTGCCGGGTATGAGTTGGGGACTGCGTTGGCGTTGTTGTTGACGCTCAACATTGGTGCTGTGGTCGGGCTTTTGATCGCCGGCGCTGTTGCCGACCGGGTTGGGGTCCGGCCTGCTGCCATCGGGTGGTTTGCTGCTGCTGTGGTGTTTCTGGCCCTGTTGAGCATCAAGTTGCCCGGGGTCGGGGTTTACGTCGCCGTGTTTTTGGCCGGGTGCTTCGTGTTCAGCGCCCAGGTGCTCGTTTATGCCTATGCGGGGCGGGTTTACGAGGAGAACCGGGCCACGGGCATCGGGTGGGCCGCTGGGGTTGGGCGGTTGGGTGCCATCAGTGGGCCGTTACTCGGCGGTGCGTTGCTCACGGCTGGGTTGGCGCATCCGTGGGGCTTCTACGCGTTTGCGTTCGTGGCTGCGTTGGGCGCAACGGCCGTTGGTGCGATTGGGCTGAAGGCGAAATCGGTCGTGGGGTCGGCCGGGTGATGGCAAGGTCGTCGTATGGCGCGACACGTTCCTCACGACGACCCCGGAACGCCTGACGTTCGTTCCCCCTGGCGGTACCTGTGGTGGCTCGTGCGCGTGCAGCGGTGGCGGGTGCTCGCCGGGGCGTGGTGGGGCTCGCTGTCGATGTGCTTGCTCGTCCTGCCGCCGTACGTGATCTCGCGAGCCGTCGAGGACGGGCTCCGGGGTGGTGACCGGGGCGCGTTGCTCGGGTGGTGCGGTGCTCTGCTCGCGGTGGCCGTCGGGATGGCGTTGGTGTTCATCGCGCGGCATCGCACGATGACGTTGGTGCGGACCGATGCTGCGTTGCGCACGGCTCAGGTCGTCGTCCGGCACGTCACCCGGCTGGGCGGGGTGGTGCGGCGGAAGCTGTCCACGGGGGAGCTGACGTACCTGCAGAACGGGGACACTGCGCGGATCGCGCACGCGTTGACCAGTACCGGGCCCGGGGTGGGGGCCGTGGTCGCGTACGTGGCCACGGCGGTGTTGCTGGTGCGGATCTCGCCCTTGGTCGCCGTCGTGGTGTTGCTCGGGGTGCCGGTGCTCGCGGTGGTGACCGGGCCGGTGCTGCGGCGGTTGCACGCTGTGGAGGCCGACTACCGGCAGCGGCAGGGGGAGCTGAGCTCGCGGGCCGGGGACATCGTGGGCGGGCTGCGGGTGCTGTCCGGGATCGGTGGGAAGCCGGCGTTCGAGACGCGGTTCCGGGCCCTGTCCCGGGAGGTCACCGCGGACGGTTACCGGGTGTCGGCGTGGCTGAGCTGGGTGCAGGCGCTGACGTGGGGGCTGCCCGCGGTGTTCCTCGCCGTGGTCACGTGGATCGTCGCGCGGATGGTGGTGAGCGGTGCCATCACGATCGAGGAGACGGTCGCGGTCTACCTGTACGTCACGACGCTGACGGTGCCGGTCGGCTTCTTCATGGAGGGGGCGGACGCGATCCCGCGGGCGCTGGTGTCGGCGCGGCGGGTCGTCGACGTCCTCCGGCTGCGGCCCGACGAGGAGGACGCCGGGGCCGAGCCGCTGGACGTGAAGGCCGGGGCGTTGACGGTGGTCGTCTCGGCGAACGCGACGCTGGCCAGGGAGGCCGTCGACCGGTTGCCCGGGGTGGTGGCGGACAACGACGACTACCTGTTCGCGGGGCCGGTGCGCGAGGCGGTGTCGGTGGGCGTGCACGGCGACGCCGAACTCGACGAGGCGTTGTACGCGGCGGCCGCGGTGGACGTCGTGGAGGCCATGCCGGACGGGCTCGACTCGCACCTGGAGTCGCAGGGGCGCAACGTGTCCGGCGGTCAGCGCCAACGGCTGCGGCTCGTGCGGGCGTTGCTGAGCGAACCGGACCTGCTCGTGCTGGTCGAGCCGACGTCCGCGCTCGACGCGGTGACCGAGGCGGCGGTGGCGAAGAGGGTGCGGGAGAGACGGTCGGGACGGACCACCGTCGTGGTGTCGGCGTCGCCGTTGTGGGCGGGGCAGGCGGATCAGGTCGTGCACCTGGAGGAGACCCGATGACGAGGTTGCCGATCGCGGGTCGCCGTGAGGTGCGGCAGGCGGCCGGGCGGCTGCTCCGCGGCGAACGTCCCGCGCTGGCTGGAGTGCTCGTGCTCACCGCGCTCTCGGCGTCGTCGGGGCTCGTCGGGCCCTACCTGCTCGGCAGGATCATCGGCGGGGTGGAGGACGGCTCGCTGACGCTGTCCACTGTGGACGCGTTGGCGCTCGGGGTGCTCGGCGCGGCCGTCGCGCACCTGTTGCTGGTGCGGTACAGCGCCTTGCTGACGGCGAGGCTCGGCGAACGGTTCCTGGCCTCGTTGCGCGAGGAGGCGGTGACGCGCACGCTGGCGTTGCCCGCGCGCGTGGTCGACAGGCTGGGCACCGGAGACCTGTTGACGCGGGTGACGAGCGACGTCGGCACGGTCGGACTGGCCTTGCGGGACGGCGTGCCCGAGGTGCTCGCGGGCGTCGTGCACCTCCTGGTCGTGTTCGTCGCGGTGTTCTGGCTGGACCCGGTGCTCGGCCTCGTCTCGCTGGCCGGCGTGCCGTTCGTGGTGTGGGTGGTGCGCTGGTACCTGTCCCGCGCGCGGGAGGCGTACCTCGCGGAGAGCGAGGCCACCGGCGACGTGGCGGAGATGTCCGCGGCGGTCGGCGAGGGCAGCCGGACGATCGAGACGTACGGCCTGAGGGATCGGATGGTCGCGGCGGTGGACGCCACCATCGCCCGGTCGTACCGGACGCGGCTGCGGACGCTCGCGCTGAGGAACGTGCTGTTCCCGGTGACCACGTTCGTGAACGTGCTGCCGGCCGTGCTGGTGCTGCTCGTCGGCGGCTTCTTCTACGTGTCCGACGGCGTGCGGATCGAGGTCGTCGTCACGGCCGTGCTCTGGGTCTGGCGGCTGGTCGAGCCGATGGACCGCATCCTGTTCTGGGTCGAGTTCCTGCAGCGCGGCGGTGCGTCGTTCGCGCGGATCGAGGGCATCGGGGCTCACGGCGAACCCCCGCCCGTCGTCGGGGAGCCGGACGGCGACCGCATCGAGGTGAGCGGCGTCCGCTACTCCTATGTGGACGGCCATGAGGTGCTGCACGGCGTCGATCTCGTGGTGCAGCAGGGAGAACGGCTGGCGATCGTCGGCGTCTCCGGCGCGGGCAAGTCGACGCTGGGCCGGCTGATCGCGGGCGTCGACCGGCCGGGGGAGGGATCCGTCCTGGTCGGCGGTGTGCCCGTCGCGGACCTCGCGGCCGCGGGAGAGCAGCGGATCGTGCTGGTGACGCAGGAACACCACGTGTTCATCGGCACGGTCAGGGAGAACCTCGCGCTGGCGGCCCCGGACGTGCCGGACGAACGGCTGCTCGAAGCGCTGCGCACCGTGGACGCGCAGTGGTTCGAGGAACTGCCCGAAGGCCTCGACACGCAGCTCGGCGCGGGCGGGTTGGAGCTGGATCCCGCACAGGCGCAGCAGTTGGCGCTCGCCCGCGTCGAGGTCGCCGATCCGCACACGCTCGTGCTGGACGAGGCCACGTCGTCGCTCGACCCGGCCACGGCCCGCCACGCGGAACGCGCGATCGCGGCCGTGCGGGAGAAGCGCACGGTGATCGCGATCGCGCACCGGTTGCAGACCGCGCGTGACGCCGACCGGATCGCGGTCGTCGACGCGGGGCGGATCGTGGAGCTGGGTTCGCACGACGACCTGGTCGCCCGAGACGGCGCCTACGCGACGCTCTGGCGTTCCTGGCACGGCTAGCGCAGCGGGATCACCCTGGGCACGCCCTTCTGGCGCACGGTGACCTCCGTGGTGCCCATCGGGGCCAGCCAGGCGTGGTCGCGTTCCTGGGGGCCGACGGTGGCGCCGACGTCGGCGACGATCGTGCCCAGGTCGTCCGGCATCCGCAGCACCGCGGGCTCGCCCTTGGTCGCCTTGCCGCCGACGACGGGGGTGCTGAACGTGCCGTCCGGCTTGTAGAGCGCGCCGAACAACTGTCCGTACGACTCGAACATCAGGGCGTACCGGCCGTCGAGCAGCCACGCGCAGACGCTCCAGTCCGCGGTCCCGTCCCAGGTGGTGACGTAGTCGAGCGCGGCGCGCTTCTGGAGTTCGTGCCGCACCGACTGCATCGTCATGCTCTGCCAGCGCTTCCGCTGCTCCGGCGTCTGCTCCGGGAAGTCCGTGGCGCAGAAGCTCCCCTCCCAGCCCAGGCCGGGGTGGGGCTCGAACGGGCGGTCCGGTTCGAGGTCACCGCTGATGATCGCGGGCTGGGTGAAGTCGTCGGGCGCGGGAACGGAGTCGCCGCGCACGAACACGGGCCGGTTCTCGGCCGGGGCGACGGTGAAGACCACGCCGTCCCCGTCCTGGGGCGCGGCGGCCCAGGTGCGGGTCAGGCGGTTGTTCGGACCGCGCTGCGGGCTCTGCGACCAGGACACCGTCTTGCCGAGGGTGAGCACCACGTACTGGTCGCCGAGGGGACCGAAGCGGTAGAGCCCGGCCTCGCGGTCCCTGGCCTCCGCGAGCACGACCTCGCGGTCGACCACCTTGCCGTCGGCGACCAGACCGACGAGCGTCGCGGGGTGCTCCGAGGTGCGGACCCGCACCTGCTGCGCGACCAGTGCCGCAGGGCCCGTGGGCGTCTGCCCGGTCCAGAAGACGTTCGGCTTCGACGAGACCTCGGTCACGGGCTCGTCCCGCTTCCACGGCTGGTCCTCCTGCGCCTCGGTCCACAGGTGCAGCGCGGTCGCGAGGAACTCGGCGTCGCCGGCGAGCGGGCCGGCCGTCGCCGCCGTCAGCCGCGGGTCCGGCGGCTCGTCCGGCGTCCTGGTCAGCACCACCCCCGTCGTCACCCCCGCGAGCAGCGCCACCGCCGCGGTCACCGCCACGAGCCTGCGCGTGTGCATCCGTCGTCCCCCCGCCATCACGTCCCCCACGAACCCCGGCCGCACGTCGAGCTCCGCCGTCGCGGCCTCCATCGCCTGCTTCAGTTCCACGTCAGCACCTGCTCACCCATCAGTTCACGCATGCGGGCGAGGCCGCGCGAGGTCTGGCTCTTCACCGTGCCGATGCCGCAGCCGAGCGCCCGTGCCGTCTCGGCCTCGCTGAGGTCGTCGAAGAACCGCAGCACCAGAACGGCGCGCATCTTCTTCGGCAGCTGCGCCAGCGCGCGCACCACGCTGTCCGCGTCCACGACCTGTTGTTCGTGCCCGTGTGCTGTCGGGACCGCGCCCAGTTCGAGCGGCGCCTCCGGCTTGCGGGACCGCCTACGCCAGCGGTTGGCGGCCGCGTTGGCGAGCCCCGCGCGGGCGTACGCCTCCGGTGAGGACCTGATCCGGCGCCACTTGCCGTACATGCTCATGAGGACGTCCTGCAGAATGTCCTCAGCGGCGCCCCTGTCGCCGCCGCACAGCAGATATGCCGTGCGCAGCAAGGCCTGCGAACGCAACGCCACGAAGTCCTCGAAGTCCTGCATGTCCCCCCTTCGGCGGTCGTCGAAGGTACTGACACCGGGCGGGGCGGCAAGGTTGTCAGGCGACCGTTTAGACTCAGATCGACTCCAGACGACGAGGGAGATACGCGTGGCCGAGATGACCGTTGAACTGGTCGCCGTTGAACGCCGTTTGTGGTCCGGTAAGGCCACCTCTGTTTCGGCGCAGACCACCGAGGGCGAGATCGGCATCCTGCCCGGTCACGAGCCCGTGCTCGGCCAGCTGGTCGAGGGTGGCGTGGTGCGCGTGCGCACGACCGACGGTGGCCTGGTCACCGCCGCCGTGCACGGTGGCTTCCTCTCCGTGACCGGCACCGGCGTGTCGATTCTCGCCGAGGACGCCGAGCTCGCGGGCGAGATCGACGTGGACGCGGCGCGTTCGGCGCTGCAGGACGCGGACGACGCAGAGCGCGCACGTGCGGCAGCGCGCGTGCGGGCCGTGGAACAGTCGGCCTGAGACCGGGCACGAGGCCGCAGCCGTGGGGATCACCGAGATTGCCGGCCTGATCCTTCTTGGGGTGGCGATCGTCATCGCCTACTTCGCCTGGCGCCGGATCCGGTTGCTGCGCGAGGGCGGGGTGCACGTCGCACTGCGGAGCGTCTTCGACGACCGCGGTCGTGGATGGCACCTGGGCGTGGGGCACTACCGGGGAGACTCGTTCGCCTGGTTCCGGGTGTTGTCGCTCGGGTCGGGGCCGAACGAGCTGATCACGCGCGACGGGCTGGAGATCGACGCACGTCGCGAGCCCACCGGGCCGGAGGCCTACGCCATGCCGGTGGGGGCGACGGTGCTGCGGTGCCGGTCCGCCAACGGTGAGGTCGAGATCGCGATGGGGCCGGACGCGCTGACCGGTTTCCTGTCCTGGCTCGAGTCCTCGCCTCCGGGGCGTTCGATTCCCTGGGCTTCCTGAGCACAGACGTGAAGGGCGCGTTCCCCGCAGGGAACGCGCCCTTCGTCGTGTCTCAGGCGTTCTCGCCCGGCTGCCAGAGGACGTCGCCGTCCGGGTTCGCCACCCTCGCCAGGATGAACAGCAGGTCCGAGAGCCGGTTCAGGTACTTGGCCGTGAGGACGTTCGTGTGCTCCGCGTCGTCCTCGATCAACGACCACGCGCGGCGCTCCGCCCGGCGGGCGATGGTGCGCGCCTGGTGCAGCAGGGCCGCTCCGGGGGTGCCGCCGTTCAGGATGAACGAGTCGAGCTTGCCCAGCCGTTCGTTGAACGTGTCGCAGTAGCCCTCCAGACGGTCCACGTACGCCTGGGTCACGCGCAACGGCGGGTACTTGGGGTCCGGCACGATCGGCGTGCAGAGGTCCGCTCCGACGTCGAAGAGGTCGTTCTGGACTTTGCGCACCACGTCGAAGACGTCCGGGGCGAGCTGGCCGAGGGCCAGGGCCACGCCCAGGGACGCGTTCGTTTCGTCGACGTCCGCGTAGGCCTCGATGCGTGGTGAGGTCTTCGGGACGCGGGAGAAGTCGCCCAGGCCGGTCGTGCCGTCGTCGCCGACCCGCGTGTAGATCTTGGTGAGATGTACCGCCATGTCCGGCACTCTATGGGCGTACGTAGGATTGCCGCGTGAGCGAGCATTTCCGGGTACACGGTGGCGCAAGGCTGGTCGGCGAGGTCGATGTCGTCGGCGCCAAGAACAGCGTGCTCAAGCTGATGGCCGCGGCCCTCCTGGCTGAGGGCACGACGACCATCACGAACTGCCCGGACATCCTCGACGTGCCGCTGATGGCGGACGCGTTGCGCAGTCTCGGCTGCGAGGTCGAGCTCGAGGGTGACGTGGCGAGGATCACGACGCCCGCCGAGCTGAGCCACCGGGCCGACTCCGAGGCGATGGGCAAGCTGCGCGCGAGCATCTGCGTGCTCGGACCGCTCGTCGGGCGCTGCAAGCGTGCCGTCGTGGCGCTGCCCGGCGGTGACGCGATCGGCTCGCGGCCGCTCGACATGCACCAGAGCGGGCTCGAGAAGCTCGGCGCGACCACGTGGATCGAGCACGGCTGCATCGTCGCCGAGGCCGAAGGGCTGCACGGCACGCAGATCTGGCTCGACTTCCCGAGCATGGGTGCCACCGAGAACATCCTGATGGCGGCCGTGCTGGCCACCGGCACGACGGTCATCGACAACGCCGCGCGCGAGCCCGAGATCGTCGACCTCTGCCTGATGCTCAACCAGATGGGCGCGAAGGTCGAGGGCGCCGGCACGTCCACGTTGACGGTGCACGGCGTCACCGAGCTCAAGCCGACCGAGCACCGCGTGATCGGTGACCGGATCGTGGGCGCCACCTGGGGCTTCGCCGCCGCCATGACGCGCGGCGACGTGCGGGTTCGCGGCGTGAACCCGCACCACCTCGACCTCGTGCTCGAGAAGCTGCGCATGGCCGGCGCCGAGGTCACCGTCTACGAGGGCGGCGAGGACGAGGGCTTCCGCGTGGTCATGGAGGGCCGGCCCAAGGCCGTCGACTTCGTGACGCTGCCGTACCCCGGCTTCGCCACGGACAACCAGCCGTTCGCGATCGCGCTGTCCACGGTCTCCGAGGGCACCGCGATGATCACCGAGAACCTGTTCGAGTCCCGGTTCCGGTTCATCGACGAGATGATCCGGCTCGGGGCCGACGCGCGCACGGACGGCCACCACGCCGTGATCCGCGGCATCGAGAAGCTGTCGAGCGCGCCCGTGTGGGCGTCGGACATCCGTGCCGGTGCCGGGCTCGTTCTCGCTGGTCTGTGCGCTGACGGGGCCACCGAGGTCTACGAGATCTTCCACATCGAGCGCGGCTACCCCGGGTTCGTGGAGAACCTGCGCAAGCTCGGCGCGGACGTCGAGCGCGTCAGCATCTGATTGCGCTCGCCCGCTCGCGCGGTGAGGTTCGCCGGGAAGTCGGTCATCCGGCCGTCGCTTTCCGCCGAATCGCCTCCGGCGGTTGACGGAAAGAGACAACCGGACGACCGACGCGAACTCACGTCCTGAGCACGAGCCGCGCGTTCGGGACGTCCGCCGGGAACACCATCACCTGGTAGGGCGCGTGCCGTGAACGCGTGGCTCGCACGCCGTTGCGCTTGAGCTTCTGCACGAGGACGTTCGCGGCCTCCTCCGTGGGCACGACCGCGACCTCGCTGAGCAACCCGAAGTCCGTGCCGTCCAGATCCGGCACTGGCCGTTTGTCGTTGCCCGCGAAGTACCGCAACACCACAGCCAGCAAGGCGAGAACCGCGAACACGATCCCTGTCTGGTAGAAGCCCGTCACCTCTTCATCATGCTCCCAGTGGTCTCGATTCAGTGAGCAATCGCACGCGCAGCAACTGTTACCGGCCAGTACGCTCCGGTGAACGACGATGTGGGAGGTTGCTGTGCCGTACCCAGCTGACCGGGAACGCGACCGCCCCTGGGTGATGCGGACGTACGCGGGGCACTCCTCTGCGGCCGCTTCCAACGCGCTCTACCGGCGGAACCTGTCCAAGGGCCAGACCGGCCTGTCCGTGGCGTTCGACCTGCCGACGCAGACCGGCTACGACCCCGACGACGAGCTCGCGAAGGGCGAGGTCGGCAAGGTCGGCGTGCCGATCAGCCACATCGGCGACATGCGGCAGCTCTTCGACCAGATCCCGCTCGGCGAAGCCAACACGTCGATGACGATCAACGCGACGGCCATGTGGCTGCTCGCCATGTACGTCACCGTGGCCGAGGAGCAGGGCGCGGACCCGTCGGCACTGGCCGGCACCACGCAGAACGACATCATCAAGGAGTACCTGTCCCGCGGCACGTACGTGTTCCCGCCGGGACCGTCGCTGAGGCTGATCACCGACATGGTCGCGTGGACCGTGTCGAACGTGCCGAAGTGGAACCCGATCAACATCTGCAGCTACCACCTCCAGGAGGTCGGCGCGACGCCGGCGCAGGAGGTCGCGTACGCGATGTGCACGGCGATCGCCGTCCTCGACTCGGTGCGCGACTCCGGTCAGGTGCCGCAGGAGAAGTTCGGTGAGGTCGTCGCCCGCATCTCCTTCTTCGTGAACGCCGGTGTGCGGTTCATCGAGGAGATGTGCAAGATGCGCGCGTTCGCCCAGCTGTGGGACGAGATCACGCTGGAGCGGTACGGCGTCGAGAACCCGAAGCACCGCCGGTTCCGCTACGGCGTCCAGGTCAACTCGCTCGGACTCACCGAGGCGCAGCCGGAGAACAACGTCCAGCGCATCGTGCTGGAGATGCTCGCGGTCTCGTTGTCCCGCAACGCCCGTGCGCGTGCCATCCAGCTCCCCGCGTGGAACGAGGCCCTCGGCCTGCCGCGCCCGTGGGACCAGCAGTGGGCGTTGCGCATGCAGCAGGTGCTCGCCTACGAGACGGACCTGCTGGAGTACGCGGACATCTTCGACGGCTCACCGGTCATCGAGGCGAAGGTGAACGAGATCCTCGCCGGCGCGCGGGAGGAGATCGACCGCGTGCAGGCGATGGGCGGTGCCGTCGCGGCCGTCGAGTCCGGCTACATGAAGTCGAACCTGGTGTCCTCGCTGGCGGATCGCCGCCGCCGCGTCGAGGCGGGCGAGGACATCGTCGTCGGCGTCAACAAGTTCGACACGACCGAGCCGTCGCCGTTGCAGGCCGAGGGCGCGAACGCGATCGAGACGATCGACCCGATCGTCGAGCTGCACGCCGTCGAGGCCATCCAGCAGTGGCGCGCTTCGCGGGACAACGCCGCTGTCGAAGCATCTCTGGACGCGTTGCGCGAGGCCGCGAAGACCGACCAGAACCTCGTCGAGGTGACGCTGGCCTGTGCCCGCGCCGGCGTGACGACGGGCGAGTGGTCGCAGGCCCTGCGCGAGACGTTCGGCGAATACCGTGCCCCCACAGGTGTTTCCGGCGCCTCGGCGTCCGGCGAGGCGGGCTCGGAGATCGCGCGTGTGCGCGACCGGGTGCGGTCCACCGGCGAGGAGCTGGGCGAGCGCCTGCGCATGCTCGTCGGCAAGCCGGGTCTCGACGGCCACTCCAACGGTGCCGAGCAGGTCGCCGTGCGCGCCCGCGACGTCGGCTTCGAGGTCGTCTACCAGGGCATCCGCCTCACGCCGTCGCAGATCGTGTCGGCGGCCGTGCAGGAGGACGTGCACGTCGTGGGCCTCTCGATCCTGTCGGGTTCGCACCTCGAGGTGGTGCCCGCGGTGGTCGACGGGCTGCGCGCGGCCGGTGCCGGGGACATCCCGGTGATCGTGGGCGGCATCATCCCGCCGGACGACGCCGCCAAGCTGCGCGAGCGCGGGGTGGCGCGGGTGTTCACGCCCAAGGACTACGAGCTGACCGAGATCATGGACGAGATCGTCACCGTGATCCGGGAGGTGCGCGGGCTCGGCTAGGGCCTTACTGTCGCGGCATGGTCGACGTTGCGCGGGACGGGTCGGTAGTCCGGATCACGATGAACCGCGCGGCCAAGCGCAACGCGCTGTCCGCGGAGCACCTGAGCGAGCTGCTCGAGGCGTTCCGCGAGGTGAGCACGTCGGACGCGGCCGGCATCGTGCTGGCCGCCGACGGGCCGGTGTTCTCCGCCGGGCACGACTTCGCGGACGTGCACGCCCGTGACGAGGAGGGTGTGCGGCAGCTGCTGGAGCTGTGCACCGTGCTGATGAAGACCATCCAGTCCGCGCCGCAGGTCGTGATCGCGCGCGTGCAGGGGCTGGCGACGGCGGCCGGGTGTCAGCTGGTGGCGTCGTGCGATCTCGCGATGGCGGCGGACACGGCCGGTTTCTCGTTGCCCGGTGGCAAGGCCGGGTGGTTCTGCCACACGCCCGCGGTGCCCGTGGCGCGGTCGATCGGGCGCAAGCGGTTGATGGAGCTGGTGCTGACCGGGGACGTGATCGACGCGGCCACCGCGGTGGAATGGGGGCTGATCAACCGGGCCGTGCCCTTGGACCGGTTGGACGTGGAAGTCGACGATCTGCTGGCGCGGGCCACGCGGGGGAGCCGGGCGTCGAAGGCCATCGGCAAGCGGACCGTCTACGCGCAGCTCGACCGGCCGGAGGCCGACGGGTACGAGATCGCGCTGTCCGTCATGGCCGAGACCTCGCAGTCCCCGTCAGCCAAAGAGGGACGGGCGTCGTTCCTGGAGAAGCGGCCGCCCGTGTGGCCCGACTAGTCGCGAGGAGCCTCAGCGCGTCGGCGTTCGGGCCCGGCTCGGCCTGGTAGACCACGAGGAACTGGCCGGGCGCCTCCCGGACGTCGAACGAGTGGTAGGTCAGCTTGAGCGGGCCTACCGCGGGATGCACGAACTCCTTGGCGTCCTGGGTCTTCCCGCGCACCTCGTGGTGCTCCCAGAGCTCTTTGAAGACCGGGTTCTGGTTCAGTTCCGCGACCATCTGCTGGAGACGCGTGGACTTCGGGTCGGCGGTCTGCCGCAGGTGTGCGACGGTGCTCTGCGCGACCCAGTTCCAGCGCGGGTAGAAGCTCGCGGCCGCCGGGTCGAGGAACGTCATCCTGGCCGCGTTGTCGGCGGGGGTGAAGGGCTCGTAGAGGGCCTCGGCCAGTGCGTTCGAGGCCAGCATGTCCAGGAACCCGTTCATCACGAACGCCGGCATGTCGTGCATGCCGCTCATGAGCCGCCGCAGCTCGGGGCTGACCTTGTCGGTCGTGTGGCCTTCGTCGGCGACGACTCCGGCGAGGCGGTGCAGGTGTGCGCGGGCGTCGGTGTCGAGGTGCAGCGCTCGGCTGAGGGCGTCGAGGACCTGCGCCGACGGGTTGGTCTCGCGGCCCTGTTCGAGGCGGGCGTAGTAGTCGGCGCTGACTCCGGCGAGCACCGCGACCTCCTCCCGCCGCAGGCCCTTGACCTTGCGCTGGGTGTGGCTCGGCAGGCCCGCGTCCTGGGGGTTCACGCGGGCGCGGTGGGCTTTCAGGAACTCGCCGAGCATGGTTCCGAGGATATTCGGAGCGCGGGTCGTCTGCCTGGGTGTGGCACTCCTAGGGAGAAGGTGTCCTGGTCGAGGTCGTGATCCGCGCCGATCGTTGTCGGCATGAGCAAAGTCGTTCTGATCAGTGGAGCTTCCAGCGGCATCGGCGAGGCCACGGCCCGAGTTCTGGCCGCGGCAGGACATCAGGTGTTCCTCGGGGCGCGGCGCGAGGACCGGCTGGCCGCGCTGGCCGAGGAGATCGGCGGTGCGTACGCGCCGCTGGACGTGACGTCGCGCGAGTCCTTCCAGTCCTTTGTGGACGCGGCGGTGGAACGGTACGGGCGGGTCGACGTGCTGGTGAACAACGCCGGTGTGATGCCCTTGTCCCTCATGGACTCGTTGAAGGTCGACGAGTGGGACCGCATGGTGGACGTGAACATCAAGGGTGTCCTGTACGGCGTCGCCGCCGTGCTGCCCCGGTTCACCGGCGGCGGGCACGTCGTGAACGTCGCCTCGATTGGCGCGCACATGGTCATGCCGACCGCCGCCGTGTACTGCGCGACGAAGTACGCGGTGTGGGCGATCTCCGAGGGCCTGCGCCAGGAACGCGACGACGTGCGCGTCACCGTGATCTCGCCCGGTGTCACGGAGTCCGAGCTGGCGGACACCATCACCGAGGACTTCGCGGCGGACCTGATGGAGGACTTCCGCAAGATCGCGCTGCCGGCGTCCGCCATCGGTGACGCCATCGCCTACGCGATCTCGCAGCCTTCGGAGGTCGACGTCAACGAGATCGTCGTGCGGCCGGTGAACCAGCGTTAGGCGCCGGTCGTCGAGCCCGGCCGGAGGATCATCAGCACTGTCACGGTCGCCCACAACAGGTTGAAGATCCCCGTGTACATGGCCAACCGCTTGACGTCCTTGGTCTTCAACGCCTTCTCCTGACCGGGAAGGATCTTGAGGGCCAGCACGAACGCGGCGGCGGTGGTGAGCGCGATCGACACGATCACCCAGGGGTGGCCGGTCACGCCCATCACGCCCGCCGTCGCGAACCCGAAGACCGGCACCGAGATGCCGACGAGCGCGTAGACGCGGCAGATCCGGTGCAGGAGCTCGGGGTTGCCGGTCGTGGTGACGGCCTTCGGGAACATGCTGGCGGCGACGGTGACCGGGCCGATCGCGATGATCGCGGCCAGGACGTGCAGCGAGAGGAAGAACTTGCTCACGCCGCGCTCCACACCGTGCCGCGGCGCTCGTGGGCGAACAGCGTCTCGACCTGCAGCGCTCGCTGGGCGCCGACCTCGCGTTCGAGCAGGTAGAGGCCGAGGTCGACGCCCGACGTGACGCCGGCGGCGGTGACCAGGTCGCCGTCGTCGACGATGCGGGCGTGGACCGCGTTCACGCCCATGGACTCCAGCGCGTGCAGGCCGAGGTGGTTCGTGGTGGCGTTGCGGCCCTTGATCAGGCCGGCGATGCCGAGCAGCAACGAGCCTCCGCACACGGTCGCGAGTAGTGCGCTGGTGTCCTTGAGCGCGGGACCGACCGTGACGGCACCCGCGCTGAGCAGGGCGAAGATCTCCTCGTCCTGGTGGGCCGCCGCGCCGGGCACGACGATGATGCCGACACCGGGGTCGAGCTGGGCCGTCGCATCGAGGGACAACAGGCCGAGACCGGCCGGGACCTCGCGCGGCCCTTCGACCGCCACCAGTTCGGTCGGGATCCCGCCCGCGGTCAACGTCTCGTACGGGCCGATCACGTCCAACGGGTCGAAGCCGTCGAACAACACCACTTGAGCTTTCACAGCACCTGCTCCCTCACGTCGGTGATCAGAACCGTAGGAGGGCCGGAACCCGTCGAGAACTGGCTGGAATGCCATGTTCCAACGGATTCTCGCCAGCTACGGTGGTGGACGTGCACGAGGTGGCAGTGGTGGCGATGGACAGCGTGGTCCCGTTCGACTTCGCGACGCCGGTCGACGCGTTCAACTGGGTCGGCCGGTACCGCGTGCGGGTCTGCGGTCCGAAGAGGACGGTCGACGCGGGCTGTTTCGAGATCAAGGTCCCGCACGGCTTGGAGCTGCTGTCCGAGGTGGACACGATCGTGCTGCCGGGGCACGACCCGGCGATGGTGGTGCCCCGGCAGCTGGTCGAGGCGTTGCGCCGGGCCGCGGCCCGGGGTGCCCGGATCGCGTCGATCTGCACGGGTGCCTTCGTGTTCGCCGAGACCGGGCTGCTGGACGGGCTCCGCGTGACCACGCACTGGCTCGGCGCCGAGGAGCTGGCGGCGCGTTTTCCGGCGCTGGAGGTCGATCCGGACGTGCTGTACGTCGACAACGGCCAGTTCCTGACGTCCGCAGGTGCCGCCGCGGGCCTCGACCTCTGCCTGCACATGATCCGGCGTGACCACGGGTCCGCCGTCGCGGCCGACGCGGCGCGCTTCGCCGTGATGCCGCTGGAACGCGAGGGAGGGCAGGCGCAGTTCATCGTGACGCCACCGGTGGCGCCTCAGGGAGCGGAGCTCGAACCCCTGCTGCTGTGGATGGATGCCAACGCGTCCCGCGAGCTGACGCTGGAGGACCTGGCCAGGCAGGCGGGCATGAGCACGCGGACGTTGAACCGGCGGTTCCGCGAGCAGACCGGCACGACGCCGTTGCAGTGGCTGCACCGGGCGCGCGTGAGGCAGGCCCAGCACCTGCTGGAGACGACGAAGGACCCGGTCGAGCTGATCGCGAGCCGCGTCGGGTTCGGGTCGGCCACGGCGTTCCGCGACAGGTTCAAGCGGATCGCCGGCACCTCACCGCAGAGCTACCGGGCGGCCTTTCAGGGCTGAGAGTGCTCGTGCAGCAGGAGAAGCGTGTACGCGGCGATCGACTGGGCGTCGGTGATCTCGCCCTTCGCGATCATCGACTCGAACTCCGCGCGCGGGAACCACCGCGACCGCATGTCCTGCTCCTCGTGCTCCCGCTCGTGGAAGCCCTCGGTGAGGTTGGTCGCGAGGAACACCCGTCCGCGCTGCGACGACATGCCGGGCGCGACGTCGAGCAGCCCGAGCTCGATCATCCGGCCGGCCCGCAGCCCGGTCTCCTCGCGCAGTTCGCGGGTGGCGAGCTGCACCGGGTCGGAGTCGGCGCGGTCGGGTGCGGTGCCCTGGGGGAACTCCCAGCGGCGCAGCCCGATCGGGTAGCGGAACTGCTCGACGAGCCGCACGCGTTCGCCGTCCAGCGGGATGATCAGCGCGAAGTCGGGCTTGTCGACCACGCCGTAGATGCCGCTCGAGCCGTCCGCGCGTTGGATCTCGTCCTCGCGAACGGTCATCCACGGATTTGCGTACACCTGACGGGTGCCGAGGCTTTCCACGCCACGGACCGTACCTAACGACCGGATTCTGGACGCACCCCGTAGCCTGTCGCGGTGCGTCTCGTCATCGCTCGCTGCCAGGTCGACTACGTCGGACGGCTCACCGCCCATCTGCCCATGGCTCAGCGCCTGTTGCTGATCAAGGCCGACGGTTCGGTGTCGATCCACTCGGACGACCGCGCGTTCAAGCCGTTGAACTGGATGAGCCCGCCCTGCTGGCTCATCGAAGATCCGGACATCTGGACGGTGCAGAACAAGTCGGGGGAGAAACTGATCATCACCCTCGAAGAGGTGATGCACGACTCCAAGCACGAGCTCGGCCCCGAGCCCGGCCTGCAGAAGGACGGCGTCGAGGCCGACCTGCAGAAGCTCCTCGCCGAGCACGTCACCACCCTGGGCGAGGGCTGGACGCTGGTGCGCCGCGAGTTCCCGACGCCGATCGGCCCGGTCGACCTGATGTGCCGCGACTCCGTCGGCAAGTCGGTCGCCGTGGAGATCAAGCGGCGCGGGGAGATCGACGGCGTCGAGCAGCTGACCAGGTATCTGGAGCTGCTCAACCGCGACCCGTTGCTGGCGCCGGTCGCCGGGGTGTTCGCGGCGCAGCAGATCAAGCCGCAGGCTCGGGTGCTGGCGGAGGACCGCGGGATCCGGTGCGTGGTGCTGGACTACGACGCGTTGCGCGGGATCGAGCCGGACGAGTTCCGGCTGTTCTGACGTCTCAGAGGAACATGCCGACGGCCTGGATCGCCGCGGAGAGCGAGTGGTCCGGGCCTGACGCTTGATGGGCGAGTCTGATCGCCCACACCGGTCTGCCCGCCACGACCAGGTCCATGAGCTCCGCGAGCGTCTCGTCGGACAGCGACTCCAGCAACGTCAGCGCCGCGTCCTCGTGCTCGCTCGGTTCGTTCACGGCGTGAGTTTCGGCGAAACCGCCACCCACGCGCATCCCGTTTTCGCACGTCTGCGACTTCGACGAGCGTCCCCTCAAACCTCGTGGTTTGGTGATCAACCACACGGGGTAAGTCCCGCTGCGCCCGGAGTAATGTCCTCTCCTGGTCGATGGTGTTCGACTTTGTTTGAGTCTTTGGGAGGTGGACGGTGTCGATCTTGGCTGAGGCGGACCTGCGGCTGGACGCGGGACCGATCGACTACGCGTTGTTGTTGATCTACTTCGTGGTGGTTCTCGGCATCGGCGTGATGGCGCGACGATCCGTCTCCTCCAGCCTCGACTTCCTGCTGTCCGGCCGCTCGCTGCCGGCGTGGGTCACCGGGCTCGCGTTCATCTCCGCGAACCTCGGCGCGCTCGAGCTGATGGGCATGACGGCGAACGGCGCGCAGTACGGCATGGCGACCGTGCACTACTACTGGATCGGCGCCATCCCCGCGATGGTGTTCCTCGGTCTGGTGATGATGCCGTTCTACTACGGCTCGAAAGTGCGCAGTGTTCCCGAGTTCATGCGCCGCCGGTTCGGCAAGCCGGCCCACCTCGTCAACGCGATCAGCTTCGCCGTCGCGCAGATCCTGATCGCGGGCATCAACCTCTTCGCGCTCGCGGTGATCATCGACGCGCTGCTCGGGTGGCCGCTGCCGGTGTCCATCTGCGTCGCGGCGCTCGTCGTCCTCGCCTACACGACGCTCGGTGGTCTCAGTGCCGCCATCTACAACGAGGTGCTGCAGTTCTTCGTCATCGTGGCCGCGCTGGCGCCGTTGACGATCGTCGGCCTGATCAAGGTCGGCGGCTGGCAGGGGCTCGTCGAGAAGGTGACGGACCAGGAGCAGCTGTCCGCCTGGCCCGCGACCGAACTCACCGGCATCAACCACCCGGTGTGGAGTGTCATCGGTTTGGTGTTCGGTCTCGGCTTCGTGCTGTCGTTCGGTTACTGGACGACGAACTTCGCCGAGGTGCAGCGCGCGATGAGCGCCAAGTCGATGTCCGCGGCCAAGCGGACGCCGATCATCGGCGCGTACCCGAAGGCGTTGATCCCGGCGATCATCATCATCCCCGGCATCATCGCCGCGGTGATCGTGCCGGAGATGGCGCAGCTCAAGGCCGGTGACACGAGCAGCGGCGTGGTCTACAACAACGTGCTGCCGCTGCTGATGCGCGACCTGCTGCCCAACGGCATCCTCGGCATCGCGATCACGGGTCTGCTGGCGAGCTTCATGGCCGGTGTGGCGGCGAACGTCAGCTCGTTCAACACCGTCTTCACGTACGACCTCTGGCAGGACTACATCAAGAAGGACCGGCCGGACGAGTACTACCTGCGGGTCGGGCGGCTGGCCACGGTCGGCGCGTGCGTCCTCGCGATCGGCACGGCGTTCATCGCGGCCTCGCTCGGCGGGTCCAACATCATGGACTACATCCAGGCGCTGTTCTCGTTCTTCAACGCACCGCTGTTCGCGACGTTCATCCTCGGCATGTTCTGGAAGCGGATGACGCCGACCGCCGGTTGGGTCGGCCTGCTCGCCGGTACGTTCACGGCGATCTTCATCTACGCGATCTCGGAGCCGTCGTTCGGCATCGAGCTGCTGGAGCTGCCGGGCCAGGGCGCGAGCTTCCTCGGCGCGGGTCTCGCGTTCGTGGTCGACATCGTCGTGAGCTTCGGGGTCAGCCTCGTCACGAGGCCGAAGCCGGACAGCGAGCTCGGCGGGCTGGTCTACAGCCTGACGCCCAAGGCGGACAGGGCGCACTCCACCACCGGTGAGGACGCGGGCTGGTACCGCTCGCCCGCCCTGCTGGGTGGCGGAGTGCTGGCCCTGACGACCGTTCTCTACTTCATCTTCGGCTGAGGGAGGCTGCCATGAGGTTGTTCGACCTGCGACTGATCATCGCTTTCCTCTTCGGCCTGTACGGCGTTGTACTGGTCGTCATCGGGTTCGGGTTCACTACCGACGAGGACCTGAAGAAGGCCGAAGGGGTCAACATCAACCTGTGGGCCGGCGTCGCCATGGTGGTGCTGGCGGCGGCGTTCGCCGCGTGGGCGACGCTGCGGCCTCAGTTCGCGGACACGGACAAAGAGCCGCTCAAGGAGCTATGACTGGGGACGACCAGGGTAAACAGGGTTGAAGGCCTCGATCGTCCACGCGTCGAGCCAGGTGATTGCGCGGCGAATTCGGTTTCGCACGTCTCTCCTTCTGTCGGGGTCTTCACTCTGTACATCGCGTCGATCTTCTGAATCGTTCCCGTAGCGCTGGGTGACATGTGCCACGGGCCAACTCGGGGTACCGCCCACGAACGCGCGCAAAGGTCGCTACCGTGCACGTCGTGCCTCGTTTTCGTGCCACCGCTGTGGTCGCCGCCGCCGCGTTGCTGATGGCCGGCTGTGCGACCGGGCCGGGTCTTGCCAAGACCAACTCTCCGCGCCGCACCGTGCAGGCGGGTGCGGACGCGACCACGACCGATCCGTCGACCAAGCCGTCGGCCGAGCCGGGCAAGCCCGTCGACCCGGCGTTCGCGGCGGAACGGCTGCGGCTGATCAACCCGTGCGCGTTGATCGACAAGGACGTGCTGCAGACGGTCGGCACGCCGTCGAGGTACACGAGCAGCTCCTACACGCGCTGCGCCAACTACATGAAGGACAAGGCCGGCAAGACGCTCAGCATCACGATCGACATCGGGTACTCGCTGACGTCGACGGAGCTGAAGAACGCGACCAAGCAGATCGCCGGCCTCAAGAGCGCCGAGCAGAAGCTGAACAACACGTCGTGCTTCATCTCGGTCGTGACGCAGGAGAGCCCTGCACGGGCCGTGCGACTGCAGACGAGCACCGGCACCAATGGCAGCGAGGCGTGCGAGCCGGGCCGCAAGGTGCTGGAAGGCGCCGTGCGCAAGCTCAGGGGCAACCCGCAGAAGTACAGCCCGCCGAAGGGCTCACCGGTCGAGGTCGACCCGTGCGCGATCGTCGAGAGGTCGACTCTCGCGCCCGTGCTCGGTGCCTCGCCGCGTGCGTTGCCGTTCGGGCTGCACCAGTGCTCCTGGTCGGGGCAGAGCGCGCAGATGCAGATCGAGTTCAAGACGGCGCGCATCCCGAAGGACGGCAAGTTCGACAGCAGGTCCGTCGAGACCGATCTCGGTGGCGGGGTGAAGGGCTACCAGTCGTTCAGGGACAGCTCGTACCCGACGTGCGAGCTGGTGCTGGTCCGGACGAAGGACCAGACCGACGCGGGGGAGATCGTGGAGTTCACGGTCGCGGCCTCGAAGGAGAAGGAGCTGGATCGCTGCCAGGCGGCGCAAGCGTTCGCCAAGGCGGTTCTTCCCGCGCTGCCCCAGGCCTGACCTCCCGCGCGCGACCAGGCGGGGGCTGAAAGTTTCCCGTGCACGCGTTAGTGTCGGGGTTACTCGCGAGTACCTGGAGGACCCCCCATGACGCAGACCGCTTCGGACAGCGCGCTGTCGGCCGATGGCGAGCAGCGGCGGTTCGCATCACTGGACCCGCGCACGGGTGAGGTCGTCGCGCACCACCCGATCCACACGGCCGCCGAGGTCGAGGACGCGGTGTCCTCGGCACGCGAGGCCGCGGCGTGGTGGGCGGGACTCGGGTTCGAGGGCCGCAAGACCAAGCTCGACGCGTGGCGCAAGATCCTCTCGCAGCGCTCGGACGAGTTCATCGCGTTGATCAGCTCGGAGACGGGCAAGCCCGCGGACGACTCCCGCGTCGAGGTCGCGCTGGTGATGGACCACCTGCACTGGGCCTCGCGGCACGCCGGTCGTGTGCTGGGCAAGCGCCGTGTGTCCTCGGGAATGCTGATGTTCAACCACAGCGCGACGGTGGAGTACCGGCCGTTGGGCGTCATCGGCGTCATCGGGCCGTGGAACTACCCCGCGCACACGCCGATGGGTTCGATCTCGTACGCGTTGTCCGCGGGCAATGCCGTGGTGTTCAAGCCGTCGGAGTTCACGCCGGGGGTGGGCACGTTCCTCGCGTCGACGTTCACCGAGGCGGTGCCGGAGTACCCGGTGTTCCAGGTGGTCACGGGCTTCGGTGAGACGGGTGCCGCGCTCGTCGGGGCGGGTGTCGACAAGATCGCGTTCACCGGTTCCACGCGGACAGGCAAGAAGGTCATGGCCGCGGCCGCCGCGTCGCTGACGCCGGTGCTGGTCGAGTGCGGTGGCAAGGACGCGCTGATCGTCGACTCGGACGCCGACCTGACCGCCGCCGCCGAGGCCGCGATCTGGGGCGCGGTGTCGAACGCCGGCCAGACGTGCGCGGGTGTCGAGCGGATCTACGTGGCCGAGGACGTCGCCGACGCGTTCACCGAGATCGTGGTGAAGCGGGCGAACAAGCTCAAGCCGGGTGGCGAGCCGAACGCGAACCTCGGGCCGATCACGATGCCGTCGCAGGTGGAGATCATCCGCGAGCACGTGCAGGACGCGCTGGACCGCGGCGGCAAGGCGCTGGTGGGCGGTCCGGACTCGATCAGGCCGCCGTACGTCGAGCCGGTGGTGCTGGTCGACGTGCCGGAGGACTCGCTGGCCGTCACCGAGGAGACCTTCGGGCCGACCGTGGTGATCAACCGGGTGCCGAACGCGCTGGAGGGCGTGCGGCTGGCGAACCAGTCGAAGTACGGGCTGGGGGCCGCCGTGTTCTCCAAGGCGCGCGGGGAGGAGCTGGCGGCCGAGCTGCGGGTCGGGATGGTGTCGGTCAACTCCGTGCTGACCTACGCGGCGGTTCCCGGGCTGCCGTTCGGCGGGGTCGGCGACTCCGGGTTCGGGCGCATCCACGGTGAGGACGGGCTGCGCGAGTTCTCCTACGCCAAGGCCGTGACGAAGCTGAAGTTCAAGTCCCTGATCGACATGGCGACGTTCGACCGGTCGTCCATGGCGGGCAAGCAGATGCTGCGCCTCGCGCGGATGCTCTTCGGTCGCTGACTCGCTGACTCGCTGACTCGCTGACTCGCTGAGTCGCTGAGTCGCCGAAGAGCATCCGCTCGGGGTTCTCTAGGCGCCGAGCTGGGTCTTCATGTCGTCGAGGACCACGTTCGCGGCGAGCACGCCGAGACCGAGGAAGTAGGTCTCGTCGAGGACCGGCTTGGCCTTGCCCGCCTTGACGGCGTTCAGGCCGGTCCACAAGGGACCGCCGAGGACGGACGCCTGGGCGGTCTTGGCCGGGTCGCCGTAGGTGGAGTAGAGGATGAAGTCGCCGTCGGCCTTGCTGATCTGCTCCGCGCTGACCTCGGCGGCCAGGTCGTCCACCTGGGACGGGCTCGGCTGCCCGATCTTGGCGTCGATCAGGATCGTGCCGATGAAGGACTTCTTGGCGTACAGGCGGATGCGGCCCGGCATGAAGCGCAGCGCCGTGACCGCCGGGCGCACGCCGAGCTTCTTCTCGATGGCGTTGCCGGTCTCGACGGCCTTGTTCGTGTAGTCCTCGAGCATCTTCGCGGCGTCGGCCTGGCGGTCGAGCGCGGCGGCGTTGAGGAGGAAGTTCTCCTTCCACACGTAGCCGGGACGCACGGCGAAGACGGTCGGGGCGATCGCGGAGAGCTTCGGGTAGAGGGCCTCCGCGCGTAGCTGCGTGCCCAGGATGAGGTCCGGGTTCAGCTTGGTGATCGCCTCGAGGTTGAGGTTGTTGGTCGTGCCGACGTTCTCCGGCGTACCGCCCTTGTCGCCGATGTAGGACGGCATGGTCGGGGAGCCGTCGGTGTAGGCGATGCCGACGGGCTTGATGCCGAGCGCCACGACGTTGTCGAGCTCGCCCGTGTCGAGCACGACCACCCGTTCGGGTTTCTTCTCGAGCTTGGTCTCACCCATCGCGTGCTTGATCGTGCGGGGGAACTCGCCGGGCTTCTGCGTCGTGCCGAACCCGTTGCTCAGCTCGGTCGCCTTGCCGAAGTCCTCTCCACCTTGGGCGACGGTCGGCTTGTCCGGCGCACTGGTGCAGGCGGTCAGGGTCAGGGCGACTGCTACGAGCAGCGCTGCTCTCTTCGACACGACGTTGTTCCTCCACTACGGAACGTGATGTTGACCTGCATTTATTAGGGCAGGCTAACGGTAGCCGGGTCCTTTGCCAGTTCCGAGTGTCAGACCCCCGGAGTAAGAAGGAACACGGTCACCGCCGATCGGAAGGGCGCAACGATGAAGAAGATCATCAACGATCCGGAAACCGTGGTGCAGGAAGCGCTGCGGGGGATGCAGGCAGCCCATTCCGATCTGCTGACCGTCCACGACGACCCAGCGGTCGTCGTGCGCGCAGGCGGGCCGGTGCAGGGCAAGGTCGCGCTCATCTCCGGGGGTGGGTCGGGCCACGAGCCGCTGCACGGCGGGTTCGTCGGGCGGGGCATGCTCGCCGCGGCCTGTCCGGGGCCGGTGTTCACGTCGCCGACGTCGGACCAGGTGGTCGACGCGATCGCGCGGACCGACGGTGGCGCGGGGGCGTTGCTGGTCGTGAAGAACTACACGGGCGACGTGCTGAACTTCGAGATGGCGGCGGAGCTCGCGGAGTCGGAGGTCCGGTCGGTCGTGATCGACGACGACGTGGCGGTGCAGGACTCGTCGTACACGGCCGGGCGTCGCGGCGTCGGCGGCACGGTGCTGCTGGAGAAGATCGTGGGCGCGGCGGCGGAGCGCGGTGACGATCTGGCCGCCTGCGAGGCGTTGGCGTTGCGCGTGATCGCGTCGGTGCGGTCGATGGGCCTCGCGCTGACCGCGTGCACGGTGCCGCACGTGGGAGAGCCGTCGTTCGAGCTGGCCGACGACGAGATGGAGATCGGCATCGGCATCCACGGCGAGCCGGGCAGGCAGAAGGTGCCGACAGGGACGGCGTCCGAGATGGTGTCGGCGCTGCTGGAGCCGATCCTCGAGGACCTGCCGTTCGCCTCCGGCGACCGGGTGCTGCTGTTCACGAACGGGATGGGCGGCACGCCGCTGCTCGAGCTGTACCTGGCGCACGGCATCGCGGAACAGCTGCTGGCGGATCGGGGGATCACGGTGGAACGAAGGCTGGTCGGGCCGTACATCACGAGCCTGGAGATGCAGGGCATGAGCCTCACGTTGCTCCGCCTCGACGACGAGATGGTCGAGCTGTGGGACGCGCCGGTCCACACGCCCGCACTGCGGTGGGGAGTCTGAGGTGGGGTGCACGGCAGCGGACGTCATCGCGGCCATCCGAGCCGGCGCGGCCGTCGTCCAGGAGCACCGTGACGAGCTGGTGCGCCTGGACCAGGCGATCGGCGACGCCGACCACGGCGAGAACATGAAGCGCGGCTTCACCGCGGTGCTGTCCCGTTTGGACACCGAACCGCCGGACACACCGGCCAAGGTGCTGAAGCTGGTCGCCACCACCCTGATCTCGACGGTGGGCGGCGCGGCGGGCCCGTTGTACGGCACGGCTTTCCTACGCGCCTCCTCGGCCGTGGGTGATCTGGCGGAGCTGGACGCCGCCGCCGTGGCACGGGCTCTGCAAGCGGCGCTGGACGGCGTCGTGGCCCGCGGGAAGGCCGTGGTGGGCGACAAGACGATGGTCGACGCCCTCACCCCCGCCGTGGCGGCAGCGGCGCGCGCCGAGGGCTCGGTGGCCGCCGCCCTCTCCGCGGCGGCGGACGCGGCAGCCGAGGGGGCCTCCTCGACGGTGCCGATGGTGGCCCGCAAGGGCCGAGCCTCGTACCTGGGCGAGCGCAGCGCGGGCCACATGGACCCGGGCTCGAGGTCGACGGCGCTGCTCCTGCGCGCCTTCGCGGACGCGGCGGCGAAGGCATGACGGACACGAGCCGAGTGGGCCTGGTGGTCGTCTCGCACAGCGACATGCTGGCCAACGGAGTGGCAGAGCTGGCCACCCAGATGGCGCCCGACGTGGCGGTGCTCCCGGTCGGCGGCACCGAGGAAGGCGGCCTGGGCACCGACTACGGCGCCGTGGTCGAGGCCCTGGCAGACGCGGACGCGGGGGCGGGCGTAGTGGTGCTCTACGACCTGGGCAGCGCCAAGATGACGGCCGAGATGGCGGTGGAGTCGGCGGACGACCCGTCCCGCTACACGGTGGTGGACGCCCCACTGGTGGAAGGCGCGGTGGCCGCGGCAGTGGCCGCCCAGGGAGGCGCCCCGATGGCCGACGTGGCAGGCGCGGCCGAAGGCGCCTCGGGCGAGGCCCCGGTAGCCACCCCGGCCCGTCCGGCACTGCACCTGGTGTCAGACGCGGTGACGGCGGAGATACCGCTGACCAACGAGGTGGGCCTCCACGCCCGCCCAGCGGCACTGCTGGCCCGCACGGTCGCAGAGCTCGACGCCGACGTGGTCGTCCGCTACGGCGAGGAGGAGGCGAACGCGGCCAGCGTGCTGGCCCTGATGGGGCTGAGCGTGCCCGGCGGCAAGTCGATCACCGTGGTGGCGACGGGGAAGGACGCGGGGGAGGCGGTGCGCCGCATCGAGGAGCTCGCGGAGAGGGGGTTCGACGACTGACGGCCCTTCGGGCCTGCGGTGGGTTGCTGGGCCTCGCGCCGGGAGGTGCCGGAGGTGTGGGCTGTCGCGCGGTAGCGGGACGCGCGGGCTGTCGTGCGGAGGCGGACGCGCGGGCTGTAGTGCGGTGGCCGATGCGCGGGCGGCGGATGCGCGGCTAGCGGGCGGTGGCGGACGAGCGGGCAGGCGGTGGCAGGCGCGGGCTGTCGTGCGGTGGCGGATGCGCGGCAAGCGGGCGGCTGCGGAGTCGCGCGCAGTCATGCGGTGGCGGTCGAGCGAGCGGCGGCGGGAGGTGCGAGCTGTCGTGCGGTAGCGGACACGCGGGCTAGCGGGCGGCGGCGGAGTCGCGCGGTGGCGAATGCGCGGGCAAGAGGGGCCGCGGAGGTGCGGGCTGCCGTGCGGTGTCGGCGGTCAGGCCTGTCGTGACGCGCCGTGGTGGAGGCGCGGCCTTGTTGCGCCGCACGGTGTTGAGGCCTGCTTGGCGCGAACCACCTGGGGCTTCTGCCTGGGGCGACATTGCCAGCTGTCCCCGTCCCGGCCGCTCTCACCCTGGCCGCTCTCACCCGGCTGCGCCCATCCAGCTGAGTTCACTCGGCCGCTTTCGTTCGGCAGCGGCACCCTGCCGCTCTCGCCCCGTCGCTTCCGCTGCGCAGCCTTCGTCGGCCGCTCCCACCCGGCCGCTCCCACCCGGCTGCGCCCATCCAGCTGAGTTCACTCGGCCGCTTTCGTTCGGCTGCCGCACCCTGCCGCTCTCGCCCCGTCGCTTCCGCTGCGCAGCCTTCGTCGGCCGCTTCCAACCAGCCGCGCCCATCTGGCTGCCCACTCAGCCGCTCCCACTCAGCCGCTCCCACTCAGCGCTCCTGCTCAGCTGCTCCTGCTCGGCTGCTCGCGTCCAGCCGCGTTCGCCTGGCCGCCCTCGCCTGGCCGCTTCCGCTCGGCCGCTTCCGCCCAGCCGTCCCAAAGGCCCTCGCCGCCGCGCACCCGCCCGCCACCCCACCCGAGCCCGCACCCCGCCTCGATCGGCTCAACTCCCTGTTCCCCCACACGGGTTCATCAGGCAAAAGACCTTCTCGCTCAGCCCGCTAGACCGATAACTGTTTCGATCCCGATGGCGAAGCTCACGACGCCGCCCCGCGCTGGGAGTGGCATAGTCGCCCGCAAGTTACTCCTTGGTAGCCCACGCTTTACCCCGCAGGGAGGTCTGCAGTGGCGCGCGAGATCAACACCGTCGGAGTCGTCGGCTTCGGAACCATGGGCGCGGGCATCGTGGAGGTACTCGCGCGCACCGGGCTCGTGGTGAAGGTGGTGGAGGTCGACGCGGCCGGCGTCGAGCGCGGCCTCGGGCACCTCGAGCACTCGACGCAGCGGGCCGTGAAGCGCGAGAAGCTGACCTTGGACGAGAAGGCCGCGATCGAGGGGCTGGTCACGACCAGTCTCGAGCTGGGCAGTCTTGCGGACTGCGATCTCGTCATCGAGGCGGTGCCGGAGAACGTCGCGCTGAAGGCCCGGATCTTCAAGGAGCTCGACAGGGTCCTGAAGCCCGAGGCGATCATCGCGTCCAACACGTCGTCGTTGTCGATCACCGAGATCGGTGTCGTCACGAAGCGGCCCGGCAAGGTCGTGGGGCTGCACTTCTTCAACCCCACGCAGGTCCTCAAGCTGGTCGAGGTCGTGCGCACGGTCGTCACGGAGCCGGACGTCATCACGGACGTGGTGGCGTTCGCGGAGCGGCTGGGCAAGTCGCCGGTCGTGATCGGGGACAGGGCCGGGTTCATCGCGAACGCCCTTCTCTTCCCGTACCTCAACCACGCCGTGAAGATGCTGGAGTCCAAGTACGCGACGCGTGAGGATCTTGACGCGGCCATGCGGTACGGCTGTGGCTATCCGATGGGGCCGTTGGCGCTGTTGGACCTCATCGGGCTCGACACCGCGTACGAGATCCTCGACACGATGTACCACCAGTCTCGCAACCGGTTGCACTCGCCGGCGCCGTTGCTGAAGCAGATGATCACGGCCGGGCTGCTCGGGCGGAAGTCCGGGCGCGGTTTCTACACCTACGACGGGCCCGACTCGCCGGTGGTCGTCGACGACGTGCACACGCCGTCCGAAGTGGACAGTGCCGTGCAGGCGCGGGAAGTCCAGCGGGTCGGTGTCATCGGCACGGGCACGATGGCGACGGGCATCGTCGAGGTGTTCGCCAAGCGCGGGTACGACGTCGTGTTGCGGGCGCGCAGCATCGACAAGGCCGAGAAGGCGATCGGCGCGGTGCGCAAGTCGTTGGAGCGCGCGGTCAGCAAGGGGCGGTTGTCCGAGCAGGACCGTGACGCGACGCTGGCGCGCATCTCGCCTGCCGTGGAGTTCGTCGAGCTCGCGGACTGCGACCTGATCGTCGAGGCGGTGGCCGAGGAGATCGGGATCAAGAAGGAGGTCTTCGCGGCGCTCGACGAGGTGTGCAAGCCCGGCGCCGTGCTCGCGACGACCACGTCGTCGCTGCCGGTCATCGAGGTCGCGGCGGCCACCAGCAGGCCCGCGGACGTCGTGGGGCTGCACTTCTTCAACCCCGCGCAGGTCATGAAGCTGGTGGAGGTCGTCGAGACGATCTCCACGGGCGCCGACGTGGTCGCGACGGCCCGCAGGATCTGCCTGGATCTCGGCAAGCACCCGGTGCACTGCGGCGACGTGGCGGGCTTCATCGTCAACGCCCTGCTCTTCCCGTACCTGAACGACGCGGTGAAGATGCTGGAGGCGCACTACGCCGAGGCCGACGACATCGACAACGCCATGAAGGTCGGCTGCGGCCTGCCGATGGGGCCGTTCGCACTGCTCGACGTCGTGGGGCTGGACGTGTCGCTGGCGATCGAGCGGACGCTCTACAACGAGTTCCGCGAGCCCGGCTTCGCACCGGCGCCGTTGCTGGAACACCTGGTCACGGCCGGTCGTCTCGGTCGCAAGACGGGCAAGGGGTTCCGCGACTACTCGTGAGCCGTTCACAGGGGCACCATGTCCCGTCTGGCATGGTGGTGCCATGCGGCGACTGGTGCTCCTGTTGGCTGTCCTCGTGCTCGCGTCCGGTTGTGCGCGGGCGGTCGTCGAGGGCAGTCCGGTCGCGCAGGCTCCGCTCGACGTGTCCTCCCCGTTCGACCAGGAGGGGTCCACGGACCCGAGCACGGACCCGAGCACCGAGCCCAGCGAGTCCGAGGACCCGGAGACAGCGCCGGTCGACGGCGAGATCACGCCGAACTGCGCCAAGCTCAAGTGGACGGACCTGCCCTACCCCGGTGCCAAGGCCGAGACGCCGCCCACGCAGATCAACTACGACTCGACGTTCGAGGAGTCGTGCCGCTGGACGGCGAAGGTCGACGACGTCGAGGTCGGCGTCTCCCTGCGGTTCCGCGACAGCAAGCAGATCAAGATCGAGCGCACCACCGGCGAGTGGGACGTCAAGGGCCACAAGGTCTCTTACCTCGACCGCACCGACGAGCAGGACGTCGAACCGTCGTGCGTGCTGACCCTGCCCTACGACGGTGGCGGGCTCGGGATCATCATCATCGACTCGACCGGCAAGTTCGGCACGGTCTGCGACCAGGGCCGCAAGATCGCCGAGGTCATGATCGACCGCGAGACGTCCTAACCGCAGCAGCCTCCGCCGCAGCACCCACCGCCGCCTCCACCACCGGGCGCGGCCTGCTGCGTGCCGCCGATCCCGGCCATGGACAGCAGCTTCACCGTGTCGGGATGGCCCTCGGGGCAGCTCGCCGGCGAGGACGACTCGCTCATCGGTCGCTGCACGTCGAAGGTGTCGTCGCAGGTTCGGCAACGGAACTCGTAGGTCGGCACGCCCTGATTCTACGAGCGGTTACCGTGGTGCCGTGCCACGTCGTAACAGCCCCAAGCCCGAATCCCCCCGGCCCCTTGGTGGTGGTGTCGGCTGGGCGCGCGCCGAGTCGGGCCCGGACGGCGACTGGCTGGTCCGCGCGATCTCGGGCGCGCAGGCGCAGAAGACCTACCGCTGCCCCGGCTGCGACCACGAGATCCGGCCCGGCGTCGCGCACGTCGTGGCGTGGCCCGCGCAGGACACGGGTTCGGTGGAGGAACGCCGGCACTGGCACCAGGCGTGCTGGGACTCGCGCGGCCGACGTGGCCCGACCGCGCGCCGCTGGTAGTCCCTCAGATCCCGACCCGCTCGCGCCACCGCTCCAGCCGGCCGCGGAACTCGTCCGGCCGTTCGACGGGCGGCAGGTGGCCCGCGTCCTCGATGCGTTCGCTGGTGGAGTGCATCAACGTCACCGCGAGCTTCGCGGCCACGTCCGGTGGCGTGAGCTTGTCGTGCTCACCCACCAGCACCAGCGACGGGATGTTCAGCGACTCCAGCACGTCCGTCGAGTCCGGACGCTTCGCCATCGCGCGCTGCCACCACGCCACGTCCTCGGCCCGCTGTTCGAGGATCATGGTGCGCACGGACGCCCGCGCCGTGTCCGAGGCGTCCGGTCCGAGCAGGTTCGGCAGCATCGCGTCGACCAGCCACTCGCCGACGCCCTCGCGTTCGACGCGGTCGGCCATCGCGTGCCGGTTCGCGGCCGCTTCCGGTGCGTCCGCGGTGTGCTTGGTGTCGATGAAGACCAGGCCCTTCACCCGTTCCGGCGCACGCCTGAGCAACGCCATCGCCACGTAGCCGCCCATCGAGCAGCCGCCCAGCACGACGCTGTCGAGCTTCCGCTCGTCGAGCACACCGAGCACCGTGGCGGCGACGGTGTCGAGATCGGGCTCGCCGTGGCCGCGCAACGACGGCGTCAGCGCGCCCGGCACGTCCCACATCCGCGCGTCGAGCGGAAAGGCGTGCAGCAGCACCAGATCGTCCATCAGCTCTCCCACTCCGGCGCCAGCAACGACCAGACCTCGAGGTCCTGGCGAACCCCGCGGAACAGGAAGTACGAGCGCAGCACCCCGTCCTTGCTCATGCCGAGCCGCCGCGCGACCGCGATGCTGGGTGCGTTCGCCGACGACACCAGCCACTCAACCCGATGCACGCCGCGCTCGCGAATCAGCCAGTCGATCAGGATCCTCGACGCGCGCGTGATCAGCCCCTTGCCGGTCGCGGCCGGCTCCAGCCAGACGCCGATCTCGGCGCGGCCCTGCGGGATGTCCATCACCCGGATCAGCACGCCGCCGACCAGCTTGTCGCCGACCCAGATCCCGAAGATCCGCCCGACGTCGGCGGCCGCCTTGTCCGCGTAGTCCTGCAGCAGTTCCCGGGCGCTCTCCAGGTCCTTCGCCTTGTCGGCGAAGCCGATGTGCTGCCCGATGAACTCCCGGCCGCGCTCCACGTGAGCGAAGAACTCCTCGGCCTGCCACGGGTCCAGCGGCCTGAGCTCGGCACCGTCGGTGCCCAGCGATTTCACGAACATCCTGTTCCCCCAAGATGGTGTGTTGTGACCACACGAATCGTATTGGTGCGCCACGCGCAGTCCGTTCCGCCGCGTCGCGGTGTGCCCGACGACGACCGGCGCCCGCTGGCCCCGGCAGGGCTGGAAGCGGCGGAGGCGTTGGTGCCGATCCTGGTCGCCTACGCGCCGGAGGCGGTGCTGTCGAGCCCGCAGACGCGCGCGGTGCAGACCGTCACGCCCGCGGCTCGTGCGCTGGGCCTGGAGGTCACGACGTGGCCCGAGCTGCGGGAGTGGGAGTCGGGGTTGCTGCCGAGCGCGGACTGGGAGGAGCCGTACGCCCGCAGCTGGGCGCGTCCGGAGTCTGCGCACGGGGCGGGGGAGAGCCTGGACGCGCTGACCGTGCGGGCCGGGAAAGCGTTGGCGCGCATGGCTGTCGAGTACCCGGACGTGACCGTGCTCGTCGGGTCGCACGGGACGTTCCTGTCACGGGCGTTGATCGCGGCAGGGCATCACGCGGACTGGGAGTCCTGCCGCGCGATGCCGATGCCGGCGATCTACGAGGTCACGGCCTGACCTGCGCGGACCCGAAATTGTCGGTGCCGGCTGGGATAATTGAAATCAGGGGTCCCCCTGGGCGGGGGACCCCTGCGAGAGCGTGCGGCGTCAGGACTTCTTGGCGGTCTGCGGACGCGCGATCTGGGCCGTCGGGCCGTCGAGCTGAGGCGTCGGCGGGGCCTGGGCCGGCTTGTTCGGCGCGGCCTGCTGCGCCTGTGCGGGCGCGGCCTGCTTGGCCTGAGCCGGAGCGGCCTGAGCCGGAGCCTGCGGTGCCGCAGCGGGCTGGGCCGGAGCGGGCTGGGCCGGTGCTGGCTGGGCCGGAGCTGGCTGGGCCGGAGCGGGCTGGGCCGGTGCCGGAGCACCCGGTCCCTGCGCGGCGGGCGCGGGCGGCGGGGCCTGCGGTGCCGGAGCGGCGGGCTTGGCCTGAGCCGCCGGCTTCTCCTCCTCCACCGGGTCGAGCAGCGGCACGACCTCCTGCAGCGCCGTCCGCACGTTGTGCAGCTGGTGCGACAAGCGGTTGCGCAGGTTGCGGAGCTGCTCGACGCGCTGTGTGGCGGCGGTGGTGCGGCGGTTCGCTTCTTCGGTGGCCTCGCGCACGCGACGGTTCGACTCGTCGGTCGCTTCCTGGATGCGCGCGGTGGCCTCGGTGACCGAGTCGTGGCGGCGGCGGTTCGCCTCTTCGGTGGCCTCACGCACGCGGCGTTCGGCGTCGGCCTTCGAGGTGGCCTGTTCCTGGGCGATCGCGGCTCGGACGCGGGCGGCCTCCTCGGCGGCCTCGCGCATACGGCGGTCCGCCTCGCTCTTGGAGGTGGCCTCCTGCGTCGCCAACGTTGCCATCGCCTCGGACCGGCGGGCGGCCATCGCGATCTCGAAGTCCTCCTCGACGGTCACGCGGCGCTGCTCGGACTCGTCGGCGATCTTGCGGGCGGCGCTCTCGGCCTCGGAGACGATCTTCTCGGCCTCGGTGCGCGCGGTCTCCAGGACGCCCTTGTGCTCGGCCTCCATGGCGGCGCGGCGCTCGTCCAGCTCCGCGATCAGCGTCTCGTAGCGCTGGCGCAGCACACCCGCGTCGGCTTCCGCCTTGGCGCGGATGTGCCCGCCCTCCGCCTCGGCACGGGCCTTGATCTCGTTGGCCTCGTCCTGGGCCAGCCGCAGCATGCGCTGGAGGCGCTCGGAGAGCCCCTCCAGCGTCGTCGGCGGCAGCGACAGGCGCTCCACCTGGTTGCGCATCTCGGTGATCTCCGAGCGTGCGGCTTCCAGCTGGCGCGCCAGGTCGGACGTCTGGGAGACGGCGGCATCGCGGTCCGCGGCGAGCAGCCGCAGGTCCGAGTCGAGGCGTTCGAGATGATCCTCGACCTGAGCGCGGTCGTACCCGCGCTTGACGATGTCGAAGCCGGATCCCAGTGGGACGAGGTCACGGTCGTCGGCGAGGCCCATGCCCCTCACGCTACCCGTTCGAGTGGCCCCGGAAGGTCACACACCCCGGAATCGATTGATAGCTGTGAGGTGCTTCGCGCGCAGTTCGTGATCCAGCACACCAAGACCTTCTTCGGGTGCAAGGCAGAGCACGCCGACCTTGCCCTGGTGCGCGTTGCGGTGCACGTCGTGCGCGGCCTGGCCCGTTTCGTCCATTGAGTACACCTTGGACACCGTCGGGTGGATCTTTCCCTTGGCGATCAAGCGGTTCGCCTCCCACGCCTCGCGGTAGTTCGCGAAGTGGGACGACAGGATGTGCTTGAGGTTCATCCACAGGTAGCGGTTGTCGTACTGGTGCATGTACCCGGAGGTCGACGCGCACGTCACGATCTTGCCGCCCTTGCGCGCCACGAACACCGACGCGCCGAACGTCTCCCGGCCGGGGTGCTCGAACACGATGTCCGGGTCCTCGCCGCCGGTCAGCTCGCGGATCTTCGCGCCCAGCCGCTTCCACTCCCGCGGGTCCTGCTCGTGCTCGTTCTTCCAGAACTTGTAGCCCTCCGCCGAACGATCGATGATCAGTTCGGCACCCATGGAACGAACGATCTCCGCCTTCTCCGGCGAGGAGACGACGCAGATGGGCGTGGCGCCACCGTTCAGCGCGAACTGCGTGGCGTACGAACCGAGGCCGCCCGAGGCGCCCCAGATCAGCACGGTGTCGCCCTGCTTCATGTTCGCGCCGTTGGTCGAGACGAGCTGCCGGTACGCGGTGGAGTTCACCAGGCCCGGCGACGCCGCCTCCTCCCACGTGAGGTGCTTGGGCATCGGCATCAGCTGGTTCGACTTCACCAGCGCGAGGTCCGCGAGGCCACCGAAGTTCGTCTCGAAGCCCCAGATCCGCTGCTGGGGGTCGAGCATCGTGTCGTTGTGGCCGTCCGGCGCCTCCAGCGGCACGTCCAGGCAGTGCGCCACGACGCGGTCGCCCGGCTTCCAGGCGGTGACGCCGGGACCGGTGCGCACGACGACGCCGGCCAGGTCCGATCCCACGACGTGGTACGGCAGGTCGTGGCGGCCGCCCAGCTTCTTCAGGAATCCGAACGTGGACACCGGCTCGAAGATCGAGGTCCACACGGTGTTGTAGTTGATCGCGGACGCCATGACGGCGACCAGGGCCTCGCCCGGACCGAGCTCCGGCGTGGCGACCTCGTCGATGTGCAGCGACTTGCGCGGGTCTTTGTCCCGCGTCTCGAGGCCGGAGAACATGTCGGCCTCGTCCGCGTGCACGGTCACGCCCCGATAGCTCTCCGGAACGTCCAACGAACCGATGGCGTCCAGCTCGTCGGCCAGGATCGCGTCAAGGATCTTCTGCACGGCGGCATTCCTTCCCTAGTGAGGGATAGTCGCAGGTTGCCGGAGGTTACTCAGTAGTAACCGATTCAGAATCCCGCTTGTGAGGGATTCCACTCAGACGTGGTGACCGGGCTGGCGCTGCTGTATCCGCTCGTCGTGGACCCGGGAATGTCTTGGGCCCACACACTCGTGGGGGAAGGCGTGGAGGATTCGTCGGCTTCGCGGCCCTCCTCGCGCTGACCGTGACCCACCGGCACCCGGTGGCGCGGTCAGCGACGAGGAGGGGTCGATCGAAGGGAACTGTGCGCTAGTGCGCCGGCTGAGCGGCGGGCTCGACCAGCTCGATGAGCACGCCACCCGCGTCCTTGGGGTGCACGAAGTTGACCCTGCTGTTCGACGTACCGCGCTTGGCCGCGTCGTAGAGCAGACGCAGGCCCTTCCCCCGCAGCGCGTCCGCCGCGACGTCCACATCGGACACCCGGTAGGCGAGCTGCTGCAGGCCGGGGCCCGAGCGGCCGATGAACTTGGCGATCGTCGAGTCCTCGTTCAACGGGGCCAGCAGCTGGATCGCGGTGCCCCCCGAGTCGCCGGGCGCGTGCAGCATCGCCTCGCGCACGCCCTGCTCCTCGTTCACCTCTTCGTGCGCCACCTCGAGACCGAAGTTGTCCCGGTAGAACGCGATGGCCACGTCGAGGTCGGGCACCGCGATGCCCACGTGGTCGATCGCGGTCACGAATCGAGCGATGTCTGCGTTCATGGTGGCCAAGCGTATCCACGTGATCGGTGCAGGTGGCGTTGTGCGGGGTCTCACACGATTACCGCCCAGTAGCCCCAGGTATGGTGCCTAGTTAACGACCGTTCGCTCTTCCAATGGAGGCAGTTGTGTCCGGTTCCGTGATCGTCGCCGGGGCGCGTACCCCGATGGGCCGACTGCTGGGATCGCTCAAGGACTTCTCGGGCGCCCAGCTGGGTGGCGTCGCGATCAAGGCGGCACTGGAGCGCGCGGGCGTCGCCCCCGAGCAGGTGCAGTACGTGATCATGGGTCAGGTGCTCACCGCCGGCGCGGGCCAGATCCCCGCCCGCCAGGCCGCGGTGGCCGCGGGCATCCCGATGAGCGTGCCCGCACTGACCATCAACAAGGTGTGCCTGTCCGGCATCGACGCGATCGCGCTGGCGGACCAGCTGATCCGCGCCGGCGAGTTCGACGTCGTCGTGGCCGGTGGCCAGGAGTCGATGACGCAGGCGCCGCACCTGCTGCCGAAGTCGCGCGGCGGGTTCAAGTACGGCGACGTGACGATGCAGGACCACATGGCGCTCGACGGCCTGTTCTGCGCGTTCGACCAGGTCGCGATGGGCGTCTCGACCGAGAAGTACAACGGCCGCTACGGCGTCACGCGCGAGGAGCAGGACGCGTTCTCCGCGCGGTCGCACCAGCTCGCCGCCAAGGCCGCCGAGAACGGTGTCTTCGAGGCCGAGATCGCACCGGTCTCCATCCCGCAGCGCAAGGGCGACCCGGTCCTGTTCAGCACGGACGAGGGCGTGCGCGCCGACACCACCGCCGACTCGCTCGGCAAGCTGCGGCCGGCGTTCGCCGCGGACGGCACCATCACCGCCGGCTCCGCGTCGCAGATCTCCGACGGCGCGGCCGCCGTGGTCGTGATGAGCAAGGCGAAGGCCGAGGAGCTGGGCCTCGAGTGGATCGCGGAGATCGGCGCCCACGGCGTCGTCGCGGGCCCGGACGCCTCGCTGCACGAGCAGCCGTCCAACGCCATCAAGGCCGCCTGCGCCAAGGAGGGCATCGACCCCGCCTCCCTCGACCTCATCGAGATCAACGAGGCGTTCGCGGCGGTCGGCATCGTCTCCTCCCGTCAGCTCGGGATCTCCGAGGACAAGGTCAACGTCAACGGCGGCGCCATCGCGCTCGGCCACCCGATCGGCATGTCCGGCGCCCGCATCGCCCTGCACCTCGCTCTCGAGCTGCAGCGGCGCGGCGGCGGCGTGGGTGCCGCGGCGCTGTGCGGTGGTGGTGGTCAGGGCGACGCTCTGATCATCCGAGTGCCCGCCAAGGCCTAGTGTCCGCGCCTGTGGGCACAGCTGTTGACGTAGCAGGACTGGTCGACCGCGCGCGTGACGGCGAGCCGCGCGCGGTCGCCAGGCTGATCTCGCTGGTGGAACAGGCGAGCTCGGCCCTCCCGGAGGTCGCCGCGGCGCTCGCCCCGCACACCGGCAACGCCCAGGTCATCGGCCTGACCGGTGCTCCCGGCGTGGGGAAGTCGACCTCCACGAACGCCCTCGTGCGCGCTTATCGCGCCGAGGGCAAGCGCGTCGCGGTGATCGCCGTCGACCCGTCCAGCCCGTTCTCCGGCGGTGCGCTGCTGGGGGACCGGGTGCGCATGGGCGACCACGCCACCGACCCCGGCGTCTTCATCCGCTCGATGGCCACCCGCGGTCACCTCGGCGGCCTGTCCTGGGCCACCCCGCAGGCGTTGCGCGTGCTCGACGCCGCCGGGTTCGACGTGATCCTGGTGGAGACCGTCGGCGTGGGTCAGTCCGAGGTCGAGATCGTCGCGCTGGCCGACACCACGGTCGTGCTGCTCGCGCCGGGCATGGGCGACGGCATCCAGGCCGCGAAGGCGGGCATCCTGGAGATCGCGGACGTCTTCGTGGTCAACAAGGCCGACCGCGACGGCGCCGACCAGACCGCGCGCGACCTCAAGTACATGATCTCCCTGGGCCGGCGCGACCGCGAAGGCCCGCTGTGGCGCCCGCCCGTCGTGAAGACGGTGGCCGCGCGCATGGAGGGCCTCGACCGCGTCGTCGAGGCACTCGCCGAGCACCGCTCGTGGATGGCCGAGCACGGTGAACTCCGGGAACGCCGCCTGCGCCGCGCGGGTGCCGAGATCGAGGCGATCGCCGTCGAACGGGTCCGCACCCGGTTCGGTCCGGTCGACCGGCTGGCCGAGCGCGTCGTCGGGGGTGAGCTCGACCCGTTCGCCGCCGCAGAGGTGTTGATCAGCGGTAACCTGCGGCCATGACCGCTTGGGGAGCGCCTCCGCCCGTCGTCGTCGACCTGGGCAAGAGCGATACCCGCAAAGTCCTGGTCGGCGGCTCGGTCGCCGGCGTCCTGGGCATCCTCGCCCTGGTCGGCGCCGTCACCGCGTTCGTGGACGGCGAACCGGTGGGCGGCAGCATCGCGGCGGTCATCGGCTTCGCCTTCACCGGCATCGGCGTGATGGCCGTGGTCAAGTGGAAGACGATCTCCCGCCCCCGCAAGCTGGTCATCGAGCAGCAGGGCATCCGCCTGGACGACCCGCAGGGCATGCCGTGGGCCGTGGCCTGGCAGGAGCTGGGGGCGATCTCGATCTCCCGGACCCGGGAACGCGCCGTCCAGCTCGCGGACGCGTTGGTGCGCCGCACGCTGGTGCGCGTGGACCTGCACCCGCGCGACCCGCAGCGGTTCCGGCCCGCGCACCCGACGATGGAACCCCTGTGGGAGTTCCACCGGGTGCAGAACGGGTACCGGCTGCCGCTCGGTGACTCGGCCGGGTTCATCGCGCCGCTCGACCACGGGCTGCGCACGTTCGCGCCGCAGATCTACCGCGGTGTCGTCGACGAGGGCTTCACGGTCGGCCTGCACTGAGCGTGAGCGTCTGCCAAACAAGACGTACCTCTACTCTCAGTAGTCCCAAAGTTCACTGTTTGCAGTGATGGTCTCCCCCTTGACTACTCAGGGGAGTTACCCTCAGTCGTTCGTACGGTGTCACTTCTATCCCCCCAAGGGGTGAAGCCGTGGGCGGCAACGTGAGCACAGAGCAGCGCGTGCTGGACGTTGTGCTGTCCTTCGCCGAGGACGACACCCTCCCCGATCTCCTGCGCCACGTCGTCGAGTCGGCGTGCGACCTGATCGAGGCCCCCTACGGCGCGTTGGCCGTGGTCGAGGGCCACAAGGAGCTCACCGAGTTCACCGCCACCCACGGCGGCCAGGTCCAGATCACGTCCGGCGACCCGCGCTCGATCGGCGTGGCCGACTTCCTGGGTGCTCCGATCAAGGTCCACGACGAGACGTTCGGCAACCTCTTCCTGAGCGGGAAACCGCAGTTCACCGCCCAGGACCGCGACATCCTCACCGCGCTGGCGACGGCTGCGGGCAGTGCGGTCGGCCACCTCGACCGCTACGAGCAGACCCGCAAGCGCGAGGACTGGCTCAGGGCCGCCGCCGAGGTGACGACCAGGCTCCTGCTCGGCACGACCGGCAGGGACGCGCTGTACCTCGTGGCGAGGACCGCGCGCCGGACGGCGAACGCCGAGTTCGCGGCCGTGGTCCTGCCCGACCACAACGGTGACCTCGTCATCGAGGTGACCGACGGCGGCCGGTACGACGCCGAGGGCCTGCGGGTGCCGAAGGAGGGCGCCGTCAGCTACCGGGTCTACGAGTCGGGGCAGGGCGAGTGCCACGACGAGGGCAGGCTGGAGGCGGTGCCCGGGCCGTGCGCGGTCGTGCCTCTCACGGTGGGGGAACGGACGATCGGCGTGCTGATCGTGGCGAGGGCGGAGACCGAGCCCAGCTTCGACGACCCCGACCTCATCGAGGCCTTCGCCGCGCAGGCCGCGCTGGTGCTGGAGTTCACGCGGGCGCGCGGGGACACGGAGCGGCTCGCCGTGCTGGAGGACCGTGACCGCATTGCACGGGACCTGCACGACCTGGTCATCCAGCGGCTGTTCGGCCTCGGCCTCGGCCTGCAGGGCCTCACGGGGATGAGCGACAGGCCCCAGGTCACCGAGCGGATCAGCGGGTTCGTGGAAGAGGTCGACCACACCATCCGCGAGATCCGCCGCACCATCTTCTCCCTGCAGGAACCGCCTTCCGGAGGCGCGAGCCTGCGCGGCCAGCTGCTCAACGCGGTGCACGAGTCCGCACGGCTGCTGGGGTTCGAGCCGGACGTGTCGCTCGAAGGGCCGTTGGACACCGTGGTGCCGGACCAGGTCCGGCCCGACCTCCTCGCGACGCTGAGGGAGGCGCTCACGAACGTCGTGCGCCACGCGAGGGCCAAGCACGTCGCTGTCACCGTGATCGTCGATCGCACCGTGACGAGTCTCGAGCTCATGGTCAAGGACGACGGCAGGGGCTTGCCGTTGGCTGACGATTCCCCCGGCGTGCCCCATCACGCCGGAGGACTCGCGAACATGGCGGCTCGGGCGCGGCGCCACCACGGCGACTGCGCGGTCGACTCGATCCCCGGCGCGGGGGTGAGCATCACCTGGTTCGTTCCGCTGGTCCTGCAGGAGGCGAGATGGCGATAGCGGTGCTGTTGGTGGACGACCACGAGATAGTGCGGCGTGGGCTCGTCCAGTTGCTGGCGCAGGCGGAGGACATCGAGGTCGTCGGCCAGGCGGACAGCGCGACGGCCGCGGTCGCGCAGGCGCCGCGGCTGAGGCCCGACGTGGCGATCATCGACGTGCGGTTGCCCGACGGCGACGGCGTCACGGTGTGCCGGGAGATCAGGAGCCTCGTGCAGCCGCCGCCCGCGTGCCTGATGCTCACGTCCTATTCGGACGATGAGGCGCTGTTCGGCGCGATCATGGCCGGGGCGTCCGGGTACATGCTGAAGGAGGTGTCCGGCAACGATCTCGTGGCCGCCGTCCGCACGCTCGCCTCGGGCGGGTCGCTGCTGCACGCCGGCGTCACGGCCACCGTCCTGCAACGGCTTCGCGGCGGCCCGGAGGAAGATCCGCGCTACGCCGCGCTGAGCCCGCAGGAACGCCGCATCCTCGACCTGATCGCGGAGGGCATGACGAACAGGCAGATCGCGAACCGCCTGTTCCTCGCGGAGAAGACCGTGAAGAACTACGTCTCGTCGCTGTTGCACAAGCTGGGCTTCGACCGCCGCACCGAGGCGGGTGTCTACGCGGCCCGGCGCAGACGCACCCACCCCGGCACGTTCTAGGAACTCCTAAGCGATCTTCGGCATCGGCTGCACCGCCACCACCGGAACTTCCTTCTCCGCGAGGCGTTCCGTCTTCGCCCACGTGTTGCGCCCGGCGAAGTGCCGGTACAGCGCGCGCAACGTGGAGACCGAGCCCAGGATCAGGAACAGCGGATAGGCCAGCCCGACCAGCAGGCATCTCCACAGCGGTTCGTCACCGTGCTTGAGCCGGTGCACGACACCCCAGATCAGGCCGGGCAGCACCAGCGCCACCAGCCAGATCCCGAACGCCAGCGCCACGTTCGCGCCGTCCGTGGTGAAGCCGGCGATCTCGTGCCCGGCGAACTGGGCGTAGAAGCCGAAGCCCACCAACGCGGTGATGAGCAACGTCATCGGCGCGACCAGCCACGGCGTCAGCAGGTACTGCAGGAACTCCATCAGCGCGAAGGACCCCACGTGCCTGGCCCGCACGAGCTTCGGCACGTAGCTGAGGCACTGCAGGTTGCCCTGGCCCCAGCGGGTGCGCTGGCGCAGCAGCCGTTGCACGTCGACGAGGCCCTGCTGGGTGATCGTCGCGTGTGTGGCGTACCGGATCCTCTGGCCGGTCAGGTGGACGCGCAGGCCCAGTTCCAGGTCCTCGACCAGGCACGCCGACCACGGCGCGTCGCCGAGGCCCATCAACGTCTTGAGACGCACGAACTGGCCGTTGCCGCCGAGCCCGACCGTGCCCAGGACGTCCCGCAGCGACTGCGATGCGTCCACCACGCAGCTGAACTCCAGGTCCTGCAGGAACGCCAGCAGGTTGGTGCGGTTGTGAATCCGGACACGGCACTGCACGGCGCCCACTCCGCGGTGCGCGAAGTACGCGGAGATCTCGGACAGCATGCCGGGCTCACCGCGGCCGTCGCCGTCGATCACGCCGACGATCGTGCGGTGGACCGTGCCGGCCTCCTCCGCGATGCCGCGGATGTAGGCGAATGCGTGGTTCAGCGCCTCGCCCTTGCCCTTGCGGGCTTCCGGCGGGACGCGTCGGAGCACGTGCAGCCGGTGGTCGTCGATCTCGGCCAGCACGTGCGGGGTGCGGTCGTCGGAGCCGTCGTCGACGACGACCACTTGAACGGGTGTGCGCGCACCGTCCAATGCGAGTGCGGAGCGCACCGTGTTGGCTACGACACGTTCCTCGTTCAATGCCGGAATGATGATCCAGTACTGCAGCGGATGCCGTGACGGAACCTCCGGTCCGCCCGGTTTCGGGCGCCACCAGACGAACAGTGCGAGCACCAGGTTGTAACTGGGCCAAAACACCAGCAGAACGAGCATGAACGTCGCGAATTGTGTCGTGTCCGTCATGACACAAACCTGTCTACAAAAGCGGTTGCGTTGGCAACAACAGGGATTCTCGTGTGAAGTCGGGTCATTGCTGCTCCCGGTAACGAAGCGCTGGGCCGGTACGAAATACCAGACAGCAGGGCCAGGAGCTGGTGTTCGAGGCGAGACTAGGGGCTGACGCGGGAGAGCGTCAACCGGCCATATCGGGGACGAATGGACCTTTGTTACACGAGGTTCGCAAAGTCGATCACCGATATGGCGGTACCTTCGCGAGGCGGGGTGCCAATTGATTGTCAGCGGTGCTCATCCACCGCGCTGAAGGCGCACGTTCGCCGCGCGTGCCTAGACGTCCAAAGAGGTAGAAGATGGGACTAAGTGCCCTGGTGCCCGGCCCTCGTCAGTTCTCTCGGGGTGAGGTTCCCGAGGTTTTCCTGGTCGCGGGAACGCGCCCGGAAGCCGTGAAGATGGCACCCGTTGCCGCCGCCATGTTCGCCTGCGGTCGTATCCGGCCCGTGCTCGTGAACTCCGGTCAGCACCCGGAGATGGTCGACCAGGCGCTGGAGTCGTTCGGCTTCGCGGCCGACGTCAGACTCAAGCTGAACCGCGTCACGGGTGGCCAGGCCGAGCTGACCAGCCAGCTGATCGAGGAGCTCGACCGGCTCTTCACCGAACGCGCGCCGGGCGCGGTGCTCGTGCAAGGCGACACGACGACGACGCTCGCGGGCGCGCTCGCCGCGTTCTGGCGGCAGATCCCCGTCGTGCACCTCGAGGCCGGCCTGCGCTCGCACGACCTCACCTCGCCGTTCCCCGAGGAGGGGAACCGCAAGATGGTCGGCCAGCTCGCGTCGCTGCACCTCGCCCCGACCGCCGACTCGGCCGCGCACCTCGCCGCGGAGTCGTTGCAGGGCAACAACGTCCTGACGATCGGCAACACCGTCGTGGACGCCGTGCTCGACGTCGCCGCCCGCCGCGCGCCCTACGGCGACGGCAGGCTGCAGGAGATCGAGAACCGGGTCCACAGCGGACAGTCGCGGCTCGTGCTCGTCACCGCGCACCGCCGCGAGTCGTGGGGCGAGCCCCTCGACCACGTGCTGCACGCCGTCGCGGACATCGTGACGTCCCGGCCCGACGTCGAGGTCGTGCTCCCCGCCCACCCGAACCCCGCCGTGCGCCGGCAGGTGCTGGACGTGCTCGGCGGCGTCCCCCGTGTCACGATCACCGACCCGCTGCCGTACGCGCAGATGGCCAGGCTGCTCGCCCAGTGCACGCTGGTGCTGTCCGACTCGGGCGGCATCCAGGAGGAGGCGCCGTCGTTCGGCGTCCCGGCGCTGGTGCTGCGCGACGTGACCGAGCGCATGGAGGCCGTCAACTCCGGCTGTGCCGTCCTCGTCGGCACCGACCGCGAGCGCATCACGGCGCTGACGCTCCAGCTGCTCGACAACCCCTCCGCGCGGGAGGCCATGACCGCCGACGGCAACCCGTTCGGCGACGGGCTCGCCTCCGTGCGCACCGAACAGGCACTGGCCTGGCTGCTGGGCCTGCAGCAGCAGCGACCCGCTGAGTTCGCCCCGTACGCGGGCAGCGCCACCGTGCGCCTGTCCGGAGAGGTTGATGTGGCATGAGAAGCCGACTTTTCAAGGCCGCGGCAGGAGTGGCGCTCGCGGTCGCGATGATCCCGGCGCCCGCTCAGGCGGCGCCCGTCCCGCTCGACCTGGACCCGGTCGGCGAGCTCGTCGAGAACGCGCTGCCGGCGCCGCCCAAGCCGCAGACCAAGCCCGCGGCGACGAGCACGCGCATCGCGAAGCGCACGACGCAGCCCACCGCGGTGTCGTCCGCCGTGGGCACGCAGGCGCTGGCCGCGGCGGCGACCGGTACGAACGGCGGGGGAGCGCCCGGCGCGAAGTCGACGCAGAAGACGTTGGTGCTCTACGACAGCACCGGAGCGTGGAGCTGGCTCGGCGAGGCGTACGCGGTGCAGACGGGCAACCTCGTCTCGCACGGCAGCCCGTACGTCATGCACCCGGTCGGGTCCTACCTGGCCGGTGAGATGTCCGGCTACACCGGCGTGATCTACATCGGCTCGACCTACGACGAGCCGATCCCGGTCGCGTTCCTCGACGACGTGCTGGCGGGCAGCAAGCCGGTCCTGTGGATGGCGAGCAACATCTGGCAGCTCACCGCCCGCGCGCCCAGCTTCGCCACGACCTACGGCTGGAACTGGGTCCAGTACGACTTCGGCGCCGCGAACACGGTCCGGTACGAGAACACAGACCTCGGCCGCAACCCGCTCGCCGCCCCGTCCGGCCTGATGATCACCTCGATCACCGACCCGGCGATCGCGTCGGCACCGGCGATCGCGACCGGGTCGGCCGCCGGCCCGATCAACTGGGCCACCAAGGCCAGGAACCTGACCTACATCGGCGAGATCCCGTTCAGCTACGTCGACCACGGCGACCGCTACCTGGCCGCGGCGGACCTGATCAGCAAGGTCTCGAACCCGGCGATGGCCGACCGCAAGCGGGCACTGGTGCGCATCGAGGACGTCGGCCCCGACGCCGACCCGAACGAGCTGCGCGCGATCGCCGACTACCTCAAGTCGCAGAACGTGCCGTTCACCATCGCGGTCTACCCGCGCTACGAGAACCCGCTGGGCGCCGACAACAACGGTGTGCCGGAGGCAGCGAACCTGGTGCAGAAGCCACAGGTCATGAGTGCGTTGCGGTACATGGTCCAGCGCGGCGGCACGATCCTGATGCACGGCTACACGCACCAGTTCGGGAAGACCGTCAACCCGTACGACGGCCGCAGCGGCAACGACTTCGAGTTCTACATGGCCCACGTCAACGAGAACGACAGCGTGATCTACGACGGACCGGTCCCCGGTGACTCGGCGGCGTGGATGCAGGGCCGGATCAACTCGGCGACGACGGCGTTCGCGCTGGCCGGGTTCGCGAAGCCCGCCATCTTCGAGCCGCCGCACTACGCCGCGTCCGCGGTGGACTACCAGGTCATCCAGCAGAACTTCGGCAAACGCTACGACCGCGGCCTGTACTTCGGCGGGTACTGCCCCGGTGGCGCGTGCGGCACCGGCACGCCGCAGTACGACAAGATCTACGGCCAGTACTTCCCGTACCTGGTCCGCGACGTCTACGGCTCCGTGGTGGCGCCGGAGGCGGTGGGCAACGTCGAGCCCGAGCCGTTCAACAACCACCCCGCCCGCCTGCCGGCCGACCTGGTCAAGACGGCGAACCAGCTCAAGGTGGTCGATGATGGTGTCGCGAGCTTCTTCTACCACCCGTACCTCGGTACCGGGTACCTGCAGCAGACCGTCTCGGGGCTGAAGGGCGCGGGCTACCAGTTCGTGTCCGTCGGCACCGTGATGGCCGGCTGATCCCGAACGAGGCCGGGAGATCTCTGCGGGATCTCCCGGCCGACCAGGAGGTCGTTGTGCGCTGGGCGTGGGCGCTGGTGGTGGCGCTGGCCGGATGTTCGGCTCCCGGTGCGCCCCAGCCCGAGCCGTCCACGGACGAGGGCTGGGAGGTCACCGTCTACTACACGGCCGTCGAGTCGTTCCACAGTGGACTGGCCGCACCCGTGCGGGGGTGCCCGGTCATCGACTGCGAGAACGGGAACGACGTGCTCGGCACGTTCCCGCAGTCGTTCGCGAAGGCGGTGAAGGACGAGGGTACCGGCCGCACGGCGGACGGCCGGTACCTCAACTGGTCCTACGACAAGGGCTACTGGCTCGACACCGAGCCGCGTGACTCGTTCGGCAAGCCGTTGAGGCCCTTCGTCTCCGCTGCCGCCGACGGGGTGAGGACGGGCTCACGGATCAAGCTCGTCTCGTGTGGACAGACCCCCGAGGGCGGCAACGTCGACGCCGCCGTGTGCCAGAAGCTCGCGTCCTCGTCGTGGGAGATCACCGACGAGTTCACGCCGGGCCTCGGCGGGGAGAGGCACATCGACCTCTACCTCGGCGAGGAGACCGGTCCGGCGTTCACCGAAAGCTCCTGGTACACGACGTTCTCCCAGGCGGTGCTGGAGGTTCACCAGCCGAGCTGAGCCGCCAGCTCCGCCGCCTCGACGAGCGGGTTGGCCGTGCTCTCGCCGGGTGCCGGCAGCGGCACGCCGGGACAGCTCAGGTCCTTCGCCGGCACCACGCCGTCGACGAGGTAGCTCTCCACCACGTCGCCGACGCACTCGTTGCCGAACCCGTAGAGGCCGTGGTCACCCTCGTCCTCGACGGTCAGCATGCGCGAGTTGGCGAACTTGGCGTGCGCCCGTTGCGCGCCTGCGAGAGGCGTCGCGGGGTCGCGCACCGACTGCACCATCAGCGCGGAGTCCATGCCCTTGCCGTTGGGGCGCTTGAGGTTCACGTCCGGCCGGTCCCACCAGGCGCACGGCCCGGTGATCTGGTAGCCGCCGACGAGCGAGTACTTCTTCACGCTCGCGTTCCCCTCGCGTTCCAGCGACTTCCGGTCCCCGCGGAACGGGGTGTCGTTGCACAGGATCGACATCTGCGTGCCCATCAACGAGTCCGGGTAGTGCTTCGGGGCCGCCGTGGTCAGCGCGCCGGGCTGAGCGAGGTACGCGAACAGCTGCGCCGTGCCCTCGAACGAGCCCTTGCTGTACAGCCCGGTGAAGATCAGGGCGTCCAGCAGCACCGGCGTGACGACGGTGCCGTCCGGGAGCGTGACGGGCTGTTCGGCCAGCCGTGCCCGCGTGGACTCGTACTTCTGCCGCACCTCCTCCGCGGTCCTGCCGAGCCCGAACACGGAGTCGTACTTCGCGACCCACGGCAGGAAGTCGGTGCGGAACCGGAGCTCGGCTCCGGGCGGCAGGTTGTCGAAGACCTTCTGCCACGACTCCGTGAACTCGGTGTTCGAGTCGAGGACGACCTTGTCGAGCGTCTTCGGGAAGTAGGTGGCGTAGTAGGCGCCCATCCAGCTGCCGCCGGAGTAGCCGATCCAGCTGACCTTCTTCTTGCCGAGCACCTGGCGCAGCAGGTCGAGGTCGCGGACTGTCTGTTCGGTGGTGATGTACCGGCCGAGCTCACCGGACTTGGTCTGGCAGAACTTGGCCTGCAGCTCCATGCCGCCGTAGATCAGGTCGAGGTTCGCCTTGCTGCGGTCACGCCAGTCGGTGGCGAGCCGGTGCTGGTAGTTGCCGCAGGTGACGTTGTCGCTGCCACCGGTGCCGCGCACGTCGATGCCGTAGATCTCGGCGTTGTCGCTGAGCTTGGGCCGGTTCAGGTAGATCATCGGCAACGTGCGGCCGGCGCCGCCCGGTCCGCCGGGGTTGGTGAAGACGGTGGTCTTCGCCTTGCCGTCCACCGGCACCGTGCGGCTGATCGCGATGGTGATGGTCTTGCCGTTGCGCGGGTTGTCCCAGTCCATCGGCGCGGTGAACCAGCCGCACTGGAGCCGTTCGAAGCCCGGTTCGCTGGAGCACGGCTCCCACGCGATCCGCTGGTCCACGAACGACGCGCTCGCTGAAGCCTGCGGTGCCACGAGCAGGGTGGTGACCACGGTTGCGGCGGCCACTGCCGCGAGGTGCTTCCTCATCACGTCACCAGCCCAACCGGGTCGCGAGCGTGCGTGCCTGCTCCAGCGGACCGGCCTGCTGCTGACCTGGTTCGGGCAGCGGCACACCGGGGCAGGACAGGTCCTTCGAGGGAGTGACGCGGTCGACGAGGTAGCGCTCGACGACGTCGTTCACGCAGGCGTTGTCGAACCCGTAGATGCCGTGGTCACCCTCGTCCTTCACGGTCAGCATCTTCGACCCGGCGAACCCGGCGTGCGCCTTGCGTGCACCCTCGATCGGCGTCGGCGCGTCGCGCTCGGACTGCACCATCAGCGTCGGCGTGACGCCGATTCCGTTGGGGCGCTTGAGGGTGACGTCCGGGCGGTCCCAGTACGCGCAGGGGCCCATGATCTGGTAGTAGCCCAGCAGCGGCCACTTCGCGCCGTCGCGGGCCGCGTCGCGTTCCAGGAACTTCCGGTCGCCGCGGAACTTCGTGTCGTTGCAGACGATCGAGTGCAGCGTGGCGTTCTGCGCGTCCGGGTAGCTGGCCTGCGCTGTCAGCGGCGCCGGCAGCGTGCCGGCCAGCTCGGCGAGCTTGCGTGCGGCGCCGTCGAACGCGTACTTGCTGTACTGGCCCTGGACGAGCACCAGGTCCAGCGTGACCGGGTAGTACGTGCCGTCGGGCAGCGTGACGGGCTGCTCGGCGAGCTTCGCACGTGTCCGCTCGTAGCTCTGCCGCACCTCTTCACCGGTCTCGCCGAGGTGGTAGACGTCGTCGTGCTGGGCGACCCACGGCGCGAAGTCGACGCGAAAGCGCCGCTCGAAGCCCATGCCGAAGTCGCCGAAGACCGTCTGCCACGGCGCGGTGAACTCGGTGTTCGAGTCCAGCACGATCTTGTCGAGCGTCTTGGGGAAGTACGTCGCGTAGTAGGCGCCCATCCAGCTGCCGCCGGAGTAACCGAGCCAGTCGACCTTCTTGCGCCCCAGCACCTGGCGCAGCAGGTCGAGGTCCTTCACGGTCTGGTCGGTGGTGACGTACCTGCCGAGCTCGCCGGACTTGGTCTGGCAGAACTCGGCCTGCAGCTCCATGCCGCTGTAGATCAGGTCGAGGTTGGCCTTGCTGCGGTCGCGCGGGTCCGTCGAGCCGAGCGTGTCGTACAGGCCGCAGGTGACGTTGCTGCTGGCGCCCGTGCCGCGCACGTCGATGCCGTAGATCTCGGCGTTCTCGCTGAGCTTCGGCCGGTTGAGGTAGACCAGCGGCAGTGTGCGGCCTTCGCCACCGGGACCGCCGGGGTTGGTGAAGACCGCGGTCTTCGCCTTGCCGTTCACCGGCACCGTGCGGCTCACGGCGATCGTGATGGTCTTGCCGTTGCGCGGGTTGTTCCAGTCCATCGGCGCGGTGAAGCTGCCGCACTGGAGCCGTTCGAAGCCGGGCTCGTCGGTGCACTGCTGCCAGGTGATCTTCTGGTCTGCCAGGCCGGCCGCCTGGGCCTGCGGGGCGATCAGCAGCGAGGTGGCCGTGACCGCGGTCAGCGTTGCTGCGATTCTTTTGCGGTACATGCGTTTCCCCCTTCTACATGCCGAGCTGGGTGGCGAGCCTGCGTGCGTCCGCGAGCGAGGTGCCGCTGGTCTCGCCCGGAGCGGGCAGCGGAACGCCGGGGCACTTCAGGTCCTGGGTGGGCGTGACGCCGTCGACGAGGTAGCGCTCGACGACGTCGTTCACGCACGGGTTGCCGAATCCGTAGATGCCGTGGTCACCTTCGTCCTCCACGGTGAGCAGCACGGAGTTCTGGAAGTTCCGGTGTGCTCGTTGCGCCTGCTCGATCGGTGTCGCGGGGTCGCGCACCGACTGCACCATCAAGGTCGGAGCGACGCCGATCCCGGTCGGCTGCCTGAGCTTCACGTTCGGCCGGTCCCAGAACGCGCACGGGCCGGCGATCTGGGTGTACCCGACCAGTGGCCACCGGGCGCCGTCGCGCGCACCGTCGCGCTCCAGGTACTTCCTGCCGCCGTGGAACGGCGTGTCGTTGCAGAGGATCGAGTACGCGGTGCCCATCTGGGCGTCCGGGTAGCTTGCCAGCGCCTTCATCTGCGCGGGCACCGTTCCCGCCAGTTCCGCGAACGTCCGCGCACCGTCGGCGAAGCTGTCCTTGCTGTAGAGCGTGCCACGCAGCAGGAAGTCGAGCGTCACGCCGTTGTACACGCCCTCCGGCCGCGTGACCGGCTGCGCGTTGAGCTGGGCGCGGGTGCGTTCGTACGACTGGCGGACCTCCTCACCGGTCTTGCCGAGGTGGTAGACGTCGTCGTACTTCGCCACCCACGGCAGGAAGTCGGTGCGGAACCGGCGTTCGAAGGCCATGCCCCAGTCGTCGAAGATCGGCTGCCACGGCAACGTGAAGTCGACGTTGGAGTCCAGCACGATCTTGTCGAGGGTCTTGGGGAAGTAGGTGGCGTAGTAGGCGCCCATCCAGCTGCCGCCCGAGTACCCGAGCCAGCTGACCTTCTTCTTGCCGAGCACCTGGCGCAGCAGGTCGAGGTCCTTCACCGTCTGGTCGGTGGAGACGTACCTGCCGAACTCGCCGGACTTGGTCTGGCAGAACTTCGCGAGCAGCTCCATGCTGCCGTAGAGCAGGTCGAGGTTCGCCTTGCCGCGGTCACGCGGATCGGCCTGCCCGTCGGCGTTGAAGCTGCCGCACGTGACGTTGCTGCTCGCGCCGGTGCCGCGCACGTCGATGCCGATGATCTCGGCGTTCTCGCTGAGCTTGGGCCGGTCGAGGTAGAGCAGCGGGATCGTGCGCCCTGGGCCGCCCGGACCGCCGGGGTTGGTGAAGACGGTGCTCTTCGCCGTGCCGTTCTTCGGCGTGAGCCGGCTGACCGCGATCGTGATGGTCTTGCCGTTGCGCGGGTTGTTCCAGTCCATCGGCGCGGTGAAGCTGCCGCACTCCAGTCGTTCGCCGCCCGGCGGAAGTCCCGGCGGTGGCGTGTCGAAGCACTTCTGCCACTGGATCTGTTGTGGTGGTGCTGCCAGCGCCTGTGGTGCGACGAGCAGCGATGTGGCCGTGACGGCGGTGAGTGCCGCCGCTGTGGTCCTTCGTAGCATTCGAGCCCCCTCCAATGTGCTTACAGCTCATCGGGTTCGGGGGAGCTGAGCATCGGCTGAAGGATGACCGGCTTGTACGACTTGGGTCTTAGCCCAACGCGGCCAAACGGCCATGACATGCGTCATCGGACCCTGAACGGACTGAGGGCCGTCCCCAGGTGGGAACGGCCCTCCGCAGCGAGCTGAACCGTCAGCACTTCTCCTTGTAAAAGTACTTCGAGTTCGCCGACGCGTCGTCCTTCGTGATGGCGACGAGGTCGGTCTCGATGTTGCGCTTGTTCTCCTTGCCGTCGATCGCGGCCAGCGCCTGCTCGACGCCCTGCTTGCCGATCGTGGCCGGGTCCTGCGCGATCAGGGCCTGCACGGTGCCCGCCTGCAGGTCCTTGACCTGGTTCGGCGAGGCGTCGAAGCCGACCAGGTTCACCGCGCCGGTCTTGCCCGCGTTGCGCAGCCCGGTCGCCGCGCCCTCACCGGAGTTGAGGTTGGTCGCGAACACGCCGATCAGGTCCGGGTTCGCGGCCAGGGTCGCGGTCACCTTCGAGGCCGCGGTGGCGGGCTCGTTGTCGGTGTACTGCTGGCCGATGTACTTGAGGTTCGGGTACGCCTTGATGGCGTCCTCGAAGCCCTTGGCGCGCGCGTCCGTCGTGGAGGTGCCCGCCTTGGTGTTGAGCACCAGCACGGAGCCGGACTTGCCGGCGGCGAGCTTGTTCAGGGTCTCGGCCGCGAGCTTGCCGCCCTGCTCGTTGTCGGACGAGATCGAGGACACGCCGATCGAGGCGTCCTGCAGCTTGGTGTCGACCTCGACGACCTTGATGCCCGCGTCCTTGAGCTGCTTCATCGGCCCGGCCATGGCCTTGTCGTCGGTCGGCGCGATGAGGACCGCGGCCGGCTTCGACGCGAGGATGCCGGTGACGATCGGGGTCTGCTGGGCCGCGTCGAACTTCGCGGGGGCCTGGGTGTCGAACTCGTAGCCCGCGGCCTTCGCCGCCTCCTCGAAACCGCACTGCATCGAGATGTAGAACGGCTCGGCGGTGATGCCGGGGATCAGCACCAGCTTCTTGTTCGCGGCCGAGTCTCCCGAGTTCGAGTCACCGATCTGTCCACCCCCGCCACACGCGGCGAGCAGGAAGGCGGCTGAGACGACCACTGCGGAGCGGATCTTCATTGGTCCGGCACCTTTCCTAACGTTGGTTGCGCGCCCGACGCCGTGTCTGGTCCAGCCACACGGCGGCCACCAGCACGATCGCGACGGCGATCGGCTGCCAGAACTCCTTGACCCCGATGATCACGAGGCCCTTCTCCAGCACCGCCGGGATGAACACGCCGAACACCGTGCCCAGCACCGACCCCATGCCGCCGAAGATGCTCGTCCCGCCCAGGACGACGGCGGCGATCGCGTTCAGGTTGTCCGTCTCGTGGCCGGTGACGACCGCGACGCGGAAGAACGCGTTGCCCATGAACCCCGCGAGGCCCGCCAGCGTGCCGGCGAGCAGGTACACCTTCGTCAGGTGCCCGTGCACCGAGATGCCCACGCGCCTCGCCGCCTCCTCGTTCGAGCCGACCGCGTACGTGTAGCGGCCGAACCGCGTGGTGGACAGCAACAACGCGCCGAGGGCGGTGACGACCGCCGCCACGATCACGATGTTCGGGATGCCGAACCACGTGCCGGAACCAAAGGTGGTGTTGAGCTTGTCCGGGATGCCGGAGACGTTGGAACCGTTGTTCAGCAACAGGGCCGCGCCCTGCGCCGCGCCGAACGAGCCCAGCGTCACGATCAGCGGCGGGATCTTCGCGCGCGAGATCAGCAGGCCGTTGAGCAGGCCCCAGAGCGAGCCGCTGACGACCGCGACCAGCAGGCCGAACCCGATGACGCCCCAGCCGGCGTTCGTCGCGTCACCGCCGGACACCGCGTTCATCGCCATCGCGGACGACACGCTCGCGAACACCAGCACCGAGCCGACGGACAGGTCGATGCCGGACGTGATGATCACGAATGTCATGCCGACCGACAGCACCAGCAGCACGGCGGTCTCCGCGAGCAGGAACTGCAGCGTGGTCACCTGGAAGACCGCGTCCGGCCGGATCGCGCCGAACGTGGCGACGAGGACGAGCAGCACCAGACCGATCCACAGCGTGTTCGCGCCGGTCAGCCGCTTGAGCAACGGGGTGCGCTGCTCGTCCAGGAGAGATGACAACGTTGTCTTCTCATTGGTCATCAGGCTGCGTCCTCCTGGGTCAGCGCGCCGGTCATCGCCCCGACGAGCTCTTCCACGCTGGTCTCGGAAGCCTTGAACCGGGCCACGCGACGGCCGAGGCGCAGCACCTCGACGCGGTCGGAGACCGACAGCACCTCGGGCATGTTGTGCGAGATCAGCACGACGGCGACGCCCTCGTCGCGGACGCGCTTGATCACGTCCAGCACGCGTTCCCGTTGCACCACACCGAGTGCGGCCGTCGGCTCGTCCATGAACACGAGCTTCGACGCCCATGCCACCGACCGTGCGACGGCGACCGACTGGCGCTGGCCGCCGGACAACGACGCGATCGGCACGTCGATGCTCTGCAGCGTCGCGCCGAACCGGGTGAAGTGCTCGGTGGCCTGCTTGCGCATGGCCTTCTTGTCGAGCACGCCGAGGAGGCCGAGAATGCCGGGCTTGAGGATCTCCCGGCCCAGGAACATGTTCGCGGCCGGGTCGAGGTCCGGCGCGACCGCGAGGTCCTGGAACACCGTCTCGATGCCCAGGTCCCGGGCGTCGTTGGGGGAGCTCAGGCGCAGCGGCGCGCCGTCGAACGTCAGCGTGCCGCTGGTCGGCTGCTCCACCCCGGACAGGCACTTCACCAGGGTGGACTTGCCCGCGCCGTTGTCGCCGATCAGCGACACGACCTCGCCGGGGTACGCGGTGAACGAGGCACCGCGGAGAGCTTCCACGGTGCCGTAGTTCTTCGTGAGATCACGAGCCTCCAGCAACGGCTGGCTCACGCGGTCACATCCTCCATCGACGACACAGTGGATAGAACGGGCGGTCGGCAGCGGATCGCCACCAGGTCACCGGACAGCGCGAGCTCACCGGCCGCGTGCGGCACGACGAGGGTGCTGCCCTTGCGCACCTCCTGCTCGCCGAGCTTGCCGGACCCCTCCAGCACGACCAGCACGGCGAACGACGGCTCCAGTGCGAAGGAGCCCTCCACGTGCAGACGGTCGGCCTGGAAGAACGGGTCCGCGTCGCGGCCGAGGAGATCGACCGACGGCGCCCACTTCTCGGACGTCTGGCGCACCAGCTCCTCGAGCTTGCCGCTCCAGCCCTGCCGGTCGACGCAGTCGAGCGCGACGTCGTACCCGAGGCCGAGGTGGCCGATGTCGCCGTTGGCGAGGAAGCCCTGCCACTCCAGCGTCACCGAGAAGTCCGTGGGCTGCTGCAGTTCGACGATGAAGACGCCCTCGCCGATCGCGTGCGGCACACCGGCGGGCACGAACACCGTGTCCCCGGCCCGGACGCACACCGGGTTCAGGGCGTCGAGCATCGCCTTGGTGTTCTGCGTGGCGACCCACTCGGTGACGGTCTCGGCCGGCACGTCGTCGCGGAATCCGATGTAGACGGTCGGGTCCGGGCCGGTCGTGCCGACGACGATCCACGCCTCCGTCTTGCCGTGGCGGCAGTTCAGGTGCGAGGACGCGAAGGCGTTCGACGGGTGGCAGTGCACCGGCAGGCGCTGGCCCGCGTCGAGCAGCTTGACCAGCAGTGCCGTGTCGCCGCCGAACTTCGCCGCGTGGTCCGCGCCGAGCCATCCCGCCGGGTCCGCCTGCACCGCGTCGCGCAGGAGCACGCCGTTCGGCAACGTTGTCAACCCGGCGTCGCTGCGGCCGTAGAGCGTCGTCGTGGACGCCACCCAGTCCTCGGGGCCGAAGTCGCCGCTCGTGCCGCCGCGCAGCGCGGCGATCGCCTCACCGCCGCGGTAGAACTGCTTCGGCTGGTTGGCGGGCAAGTTGACAGGCTGGTGGAGAACACCAGAACTCACGCGTGGACCTCCCCGGATCCTCGTGGCACCAAGCGCACCGGCAGCACGACGCGGCGCGGTGGTGAGTTGTCGCCGTCCAAGCGGGCGAACAACAAATCGGTGGCCGCCTTGCCGAGCGCGCTCGCGTCGTGCGCGATCACGGTCACCGGCGGCGACAGCAGGTCGGCGAGTTCGAAGTCGTCGAAGCCCACCAGGGCGGGCCGTTCCGCGACGCCCGCGAGCGCGCGCAGGACGTACACGGTGATGCGGTTGTTGCCGGCCACGACGGCCGTCGCGGGCTCACGCATGGTCTGCAGCCGTTGCAACGTGGTCGCGACGCTGCTCTCGTCGTGCGGCCCCATCGCCACGAGCTCCTCGTGGTACCCGATGCCGGCCCGCACGCACCCCTCGCGGTAACCGCGCAGGCGCTCGTTGGCGGTGAAGATGTCCGGCGCGTCGCCGAGGAACGCGATGCGGCGGTGCCCGTGCGCGGCCAGGTGCGTGACCGCCTCGACGGTGCCGCCGATGTTGTCCACCAGCACCGTGTCGGCCACGACGTCACCCGCGGGCCGGTCCAGGAACACCACGGGCGTCCCGGCGCGCATCTCCGGCACCAGGTAGCTGTGCTGCAGGCCGGCGGGCACGATCAGCAGCCCGTCCACGCGTCTGCTGCAGAACTCCAGCGCCAGCTCGCGCTCACGCCCGGGATCCTCGTCGGACGAGCCCGAGATCACCTGTCTGCCGCGCAGACGGGCGATTTCCTCGACAGCGCGGGTCACGCCGGAGTAGAACGGGTTGCCGACGTCCTCCAGCACCAGCCCGATCGTGCCGGTGGACGAGCCCCGGCGCAGGTTGCGGGCGCTCAGGTTCCGCCGGAACCCGAGCTGGTCGATGGCCGCGAGCACGCGCTCGGCGGTGGACGGGTGCACGCCCGGCTCGTCGTTGACCACGCGCGAGACGGTCTTGATGCTCACGCCCGCGAGCCGCGCGACGTCGTTCATCGTCGCGCGACGTACCTTGCGCTGACCGGCTACGGGCCCGCTGGGGGACAACGTTGTCATAGTGGCCGTATCTCACCCCGGCTTTACGGCCTTGTCAACCGTTTCCTCACCGGTTCAGCGCCCGCCACAACGTGTGTTGATGTCCGGAATCGGACAAGTGATCGTCATGGTCTTGACCTTGCCCGTGTGCGCTCAGCGATGATCTGGTGACGGACAGCGTTGTCGGCTCTGGGGGCGGCGCGGTCCGGCGAGAAGGCCCCCGGGCCGGGGTGTGCATGCGGCGGCGGTACCACCCCGGTCCGGTCCCTCACCACCCGACCGGACCACCCGGCCGACCCGCCGGGGCCCGGAATCACATCTAGGGTGACTGTCGTGGAAGCACTGGATCCCATCGAGTCGGTCAACACCTTCATCGGCACGAAGGACGAGGGCAACACGTTCCCCGGCGCGTCCCTGCCGTTCGGCAAGGCGCACTCGAGCCCGGTCGGCTCCCACTACGCGGGCTACCGCTACGACGACCAGCAGATCCGCGGCTTCGGGCACTTCTTCCTGTCCGGCGCGGGCTGCTGGGAGCAGGGCGGTCTCGTCCCGATCCTCCCGGTCACCGCGCTGCCGCAGAGCTTCGACCACAAGCGGTACGCCAGCGCGTACACGCACGACGGCGAGATCGGCAAACCCGGCTACTACAAGGTCAGGCTGGACCGCGACATCACCGTCGAGTGCACCGCGACCACGCGGGCCGGCGTCGAGCGCTACACGTTCCCCGGCGGCGTCAAGGGCACACTGCTCGTCAACGTCGGGCAGGCCAACGACAAGGAGCCGGTCAGCGCCAGCTCCGTCCGGGTCGTGGACGACCGCACGATCGTCGGAACCGTGGAGACGCAGGCGTTCTGCGGCGGCCGTCCGTACGTCACGTACTTCACCACCAGGTTCGACCGCCCGTTCACGCAGTTCGGCACGTGGGGTCCGGCGGGACCCAGGCCGGGGCAGCGGGAGTCCGCGGGGGGTGCCGGCCTGCGGGGTGCCTGGGTGACGTTCGAGCCCGGCCCGGTCACGGCCACGACCGCACTGTCCCAAGTGGACGAGCGCGGCGCCACGAACAACCTGGAGACCGAGACCGACGGCAAGACGTTCGACGACCTGCGCAACGAGGCCCAGGAAGCGTGGCGCGCGGAGCTGGGCTGCATCGAGATCGAGACTGAGGACTGGGACGAGCGCGCGGTCTTCTACACCGCGCTCTACCACGTGCTGCTGCAGCCGTTGACCGGCAGCGACGCGGACGGCAGGTACCGCGGCTTCGACAACCAGGTCCACCAGGCCGACGGCTGGACGTACTACGAGTACTACTCGCTGTGGGACACCTATCGCGCGCACAACCAGCTCCTCGCGCTGCTCCGCACCAAGCGGAGCAAGGACATCGCGCGGAGCGTCCTGGCGATCCACGAGCAGGGCGGCTGGCTGCCGCGCTGGGCGTACGCGAACCAGGAGACGAACTGCATGACCGGCGACCCGGTCACGCCGTTCCTCGTCGACCTGTGGCGCTTCGGCCACCTCGACGGGTTCGAGGAGCAGGTGTACCAGGCGTTGCTGCAGAACGCGGACGGGGTCCCGCCGGCCGCGAGCAGGTTCCAGGGCAGGTCCGGCAACCCGAACTACCTCGCCAAGGGGTTCGTCCAGTACGACAAGCGCTTCCCGAAGAAGGGTCAGGACACCGACCCGCACCACGGCGCGTCGGCGACCCTGGAGTACGCGCTGGCCGACGCCACGCTCGCGATCATGGCCGACGCGCTGGGTCACGAGGAGGACGCGGAACGGCTGCGCGCGCGAGGCCTCAACCACCGCACCCTCTGGGACAGCAGCGTCACGGACCGGGGCTTCACCGGCTTCCCGCGACCCAAGCTGGGGAACGGCGCCTGGCTCACGCCGTATACGCCGCAGGGGCCCGAGGGGTTCCACGAGGGCACGGCGTGGCAGTACCAGTGGCTGTGCCAGCACGACATCACCGGGCTGGTCACGGCGCTCGGGGGCGAGGCGGCGGCCGAGGCGCGGCTGGACGACTTCTTCGCGTACGCCGACCTGCTCGTCGACCCGAAGCGGACCGTCCGCGAGAAATGGGTCGTCGGGCCGTACGACTACTACAACCAGTTCCGCTACAACCCGAACAACGAACCGGACCTGCACGCGCCGTGGATGTACGCGCTGATCGGCAAGCCGGAGAAGACGTCCGTGGTCGTGCGGGCCGCGCAGACGTTGTTCGTCAACGGCCCCGCGGGCGTCACGGGCAACGACGACCTCGGCACGATGTCGGCCTGGTACGTGTTCAGCGCGCTCGGGATGTACCCGGCGGTGCCCGGCACCGGTGAGTTCGTGCCGCACGCACCGAGGTTCACGAAGGCCGTCATCCATCTGGAGAACGGCGAGGACGTCGTGATCGAGGCCGAGGCCGCCGACGTCACGAAGACGCAGGTGGTGCAGCGGATCCGGAGCGGCTGGCTCTCGCGGTCGAAGGATCGGATCGAGCTCGCGGAGCTGGTGTCGGGCACCAGGCTCCAGGTCGACCTACACACACTTTCCAACTGAGACGCCGAAACGGTCGTACCCTCTTGCGATGGGCGTCTGCGCGAGCTGTGGCACGGGGTTCGCGCCCCTGCCGTCGCGAGCGCGGTACTGCTCGAACGCGTGCCGCCAGCGCGCCTACCGGAGGCGTTCCGCCGGTACGTCCACTGTGGTCGCCGAGCTGCCCGCTCACGCCGACGCGTTCGTCGGCAGGGCGAGCGAGCTGGCGGAGCTGCTCCTGTTGCTGCGCAAGCACAGGATGCTCACGCTCGTCGGATCGGCCGGGGTCGGGAAGACCCGGCTCGCGGTCGAGCTGGCGCGCCGGGCGAGACGGGCCGAGGTCCGCACCGTCGAGCTGGGCAGGCTGAGCCGGCCGGGGCAGGTGGTGGAGGCGTTCGCGGAAGCCGTTGGGGTGTACCAGCAAGCGGGCGTCGCGCTGCGGACGACGTTGCTGCAGGAGCTCGGCAACCGGCGGATCCTGTTGCTGGTCGACAACTGCGAGCACCTCGTCGAGGAGTGCTGCGCGGTGGTGGACGCGCTGCTGTCGCGGTGTCCGCACGTGCAGGTCCTGGCGACCAGCCGGGAGGCGTTGAGGTCCGTCGGCGAGGTCGTCTACCCGTTGCGGGGCTTGGAGGCCGATGCGGCGAGGTTGTTCGTCGACCGTGCCGGCACGAGCGGCGACCCCGACGTGATCGAGGCGATCTGCGCACGGCTGGACGGCGTGCCGCTCGCGGTGGAACTGGCCGCGAAGCTCTCCGTGCCGTTGCCGGAGCTCGCGACCAGCCTCGACCACCGGCTCGACCTGCTGGACGGCCTGCGCGGGGCCATCGCGTGGAGCCACGACCTGCTGACCGCGGACGAGCAGGAGCTGTTCCGGCGGCTCGCGCTGCTGCCCGGCGGGTTCGGGCTGGAGATCGCCGAGGTCGTGCACGGCGGCCCGGTGATCGGGCTGCTCACGGCGTTGCAGGCGAAGTCGTTGGTGGCGCGGGAGAACGACGGCCGCTTCCGGATGCTCGAATCCATCCGCCTCTACGCCGCCGAGCAGCTGGAGGAGCACGGCGAGCACGAGGTGACGGCCGAACGGATCCTCTCGTGGCTCTGCGAGAAGGGCGAACCCGGCGTCGCGTCGTCGATCCTCACGCCGGAGCAGGTGCGGGCGCTGCACGAGGAGTACGACAACGTGGCGTACGCGTTCGCCCATCTGGTCGCATCGCGGGACGATCGCCGGCTGATGCTCGCCACGATGCTGCTGAGGGTCTGCTTCGACCGCGGTTACTTCGCCCAGGCCGGCGCGGTGCTGATGCAGGTGCTGCACCAGTCGCCCGCCGACGCCCGCTACCGGATCCTCGCGCTGGAGTACGCGTCCCTGCTGGCGAGCCACGAGGAACGGCACGACGAGGCGGTGCGGCACGCGCTCGAAGCGGTCGAGACGGCGGAGTCCGGCGGGCAGGCGCTGATCATGTGCCGGCTCTTCCGAACGTTGGCGGGCGCTTACGACGGTCTGGGCGATGTGCCGAACGCGGCAGCGGCACTGCGTCGATCGATCGAGTACGGCGTACGCAACGGCAACCACGTGAGTGTCGCCGTGTCCAGCCAGAACCTCGGCTGGACGCTGCTCGTCCAGGGTGACGCCAACGCCGCCGCAGCGCTGGTCGACGACGCGTTGCCGGTGCTCAGAGTCCATGCACGGCAGGACGTCGTGGCCGTCGCGGTGCACACGGCGGGCTGCATCGCTTTGGAGCGCGGGGACTTGGTGACGGCGGGCGCCCGTTTCGCCGAGAGCGCGCGTCTCACTTCGGACACCCCGCGGGCCGCGCTGGAGTCGGTCGAGGGCCGCGGCCTGGTCGCGATGGCGTCCGGACGGCACGAGCTCGGCGTGCGGCTTCTGGCCGCCTGCCAGCAGATGCGCACGACGTGGGTCGTCCCGTGGGAGCCGTGGTGGCGGCGGAAGATGACCGCCGCGCTGGACCTCGCGCGGGAATCCCTTTCCTCGGCGGCATTCCAGCGAGCCCTCGGAGCGGGCCGGGCGATGGACGTGCGGCACGCCCTGGAAACGGCGCTGGACAAGGAGATAGTGCGGCATCCAGTGCTCAGCGACCGGCAGCGGATGGTCGTCGAACTGGTGGCGCAGGGCCTGACGAACGCGCAGGTCGCGGGCAAGCTGGGCATCTCGCACCGCACCGTGGAGTCCCATGTGCACAACGTGAAGACCGCGCTGGACCTCTCGACCCGTGCGCAGCTCGCGGCCTGGGCCCGGTCGCACTAGGGCGTGTCCCGGAAGTTCGTCTGGTGGCAGGCGCGGGCGAGAGACCCGGAGACGGTGCCGCCGCGACGTCCTCATACCGGGCGTATTCGGACGTCGCGGCGGTGCCGTCTCCGTGGCCCTCGGCCGCCACTGCCGCCCGACGGGACTTCCGGGACACGCCCTAGGTGTGATGTCCGGGGAGGTTGGTCAGCCGGGTGATGGGTGGTTGGCCTCCGAGGGCGGAGTGGGCTCGGTGGTGATTGTAGAAATGCAGC